>NZ_JAPEOR010000002.1:2182500-2840000 GCF_026341125.1 Streptomyces sp. NBC_01142 | reverse complement strand
CGCCCAATATCGAGCCCATTAATGCTAAGGCCGTGAAGCCGCCCTGGAGCCTTCGGGCAAAGGGGAGTGGTGGAGCCGCCGGTCCAAGGTGGTAGTAGGTAAGCGATGGGGTGACGCAGGAAGGTAGTCCAGCCCGGGCGGTGGTTGTCCCGGGGTAAGGGTGTAGGCCGTGTGATAGGCAAATCCGTCACACATTAAGGCTGAGACCTGATGCCGAGCCGATTGTGGTGAAGTGGATGATCCTATGCTGTCGAGAAAAGCCTCTAGCGAGTTTCATGGCGGCCCGTACCCTAAACCGACTCAGGTGGTCAGGTAGAGAATACCGAGGCGTTCGGGTGAACTATGGTTAAGGAACTCGGCAAAATGCCCCCGTAACTTCGGGAGAAGGGGGGCCATCACTGGTGAGAGGACTTGCTCCTTGAGCTGGGGGTGGCCGCAGAGACCAGCGAGAAGCGACTGTTTACTAAAAACACAGGTCCGTGCGAAGCCGTAAGGCGATGTATACGGACTGACGCCTGCCCGGTGCTGGAACGTTAAGGGGACCGGTTAGTCACATTTCGGTGTGGCGAAGCTGAGAACTTAAGCGCCAGTAAACGGCGGTGGTAACTATAACCATCCTAAGGTAGCGAAATTCCTTGTCGGGTAAGTTCCGACCTGCACGAATGGCGTAACGACTTCTCGACTGTCTCAACCATAGGCCCGGTGAAATTGCACTACGAGTAAAGATGCTCGTTTCGCGCAGCAGGACGGAAAGACCCCGGGACCTTTACTACAGTTTGATATTGGTGTTCGGTTCGGCTTGTGTAGGATAGGTGGGAGACTGTGAACTCTGGACGCCAGTTCAGGGGGAGTCATCGTTGAAATACCACTCTGGTCGTGCTGGATGTCTAACCTGGGTCCGTGATCCGGATCAGGGACAGTGTCTGATGGGTAGTTTAACTGGGGCGGTTGCCTCCTAAAGAGTAACGGAGGCGCCCAAAGGTTCCCTCAGCCTGGTTGGCAATCAGGTGTTGAGTGTAAGTGCACAAGGGAGCTTGACTGTGAGACCGACGGGTCGAGCAGGGACGAAAGTCGGGACTAGTGATCCGGCGGTGGCTTGTGGAAGCGCCGTCGCTCAACGGATAAAAGGTACCCCGGGGATAACAGGCTGATCTTCCCCAAGAGTCCATATCGACGGGATGGTTTGGCACCTCGATGTCGGCTCGTCGCATCCTGGGGCTGGAGTCGGTCCCAAGGGTTGGGCTGTTCGCCCATTAAAGCGGTACGCGAGCTGGGTTTAGAACGTCGTGAGACAGTTCGGTCCCTATCCGCTGCGCGCGCAGGAGTCTTGAGAAGGGCTGTCCCTAGTACGAGAGGACCGGGACGGACGAACCTCTGGTGTGCCAGTTGTCCTGCCAAGGGCATGGCTGGTTGGCTACGTTCGGAAAGGATAACCGCTGAAAGCATCTAAGCGGGAAGCCTGCTTCGAGATGAGGACTCCCACCTCCTAGAGAGGGTAAGGCTCCCAGTAGACGACTGGGTTGATAGGCCAGATGTGGAAGCCGGGCAACCGGTGAAGCTGACTGGTACTAATAGGCCGAGGGCTTGTCCTCAGTTGCTCGCGTCCACTGTGTCAGTTCTGAAGTAACGACCGTATTTGTAGCTGTTGCTCCGGTCAGAATTTCATAGAGTTTCGGTGGTCATTGCGTTAGGGAAACGCCCGGTTACATTCCGAACCCGGAAGCTAAGCCTTTCAGCGCCGATGGTACTGCAGGGGGGACCCTGTGGGAGAGTAGGACGCCGCCGAACAATCATTGTGGGAAAGCCCCGCACCTTATGGTGCGGGGCTTTTCTGCGTTCAGGGGCAATTCTGTGGCCCATTCCGGCAGGCGATGGTCGATTTCATCTCATGCCGGGTTCACCAGCCGGGCGTCGTACGCCAGAATCACTGCCTGCACTCTGTCCCTGGCGCCCGTCTTCGACAGGATTCTGCTGACGTGCGTCTTCACTGTCGATTCGGCGAGGTGGAGACGGGACGCGATCTCGGTGTTCGTCCAGCCCTGGCCGATGACGGTGAGGATTTCCCGTTCGCGTTCGGTGAGACCTGCCAGCCGTGGATCGGGGGACAGGGGCGCGTCCGGGGCGATCGGCAGATGATGGGCGTACATGTCGAGGAGACGACGCGTGAGGCTCGGCGCGACCACCGCGTCGCCGCTCGCCACCGCACGGATTGCCGTCCAGGCCCGGCATACGGACGTCCATCAGGACCACGTCCGGGTGGAGCCGGGACACCAGACGCACCGCCTCGGCGCCGTCCGCGGCCTCGCCGAGGAGCTCCATGTCGTCCTGGCTCTCGAGCAGCATGCGGAAGCCGAAACGCTGCATCGGCTGGTCGTCGACGATCAGTACGGTCGTCACGGGGTGGTGCCCTCCGGCAGAGGCGAGGGGTGCGAGGGATGGTGCGGGGGATGTGGCAGATGTGAGAGAGGCGGTAGGTGTGACAGGGGCGGGAGAGGCGAGTGCGGCAGATCATATGGACGCGCCAGCCGACGGCCGGCACCGGCAGCGGACCGGCCTCAAGTGTCCCGTCGTACAGGGCCGTTCGCTCCCGCATGCCGGTGATGCCGCGGCCTTCGACGCCACGGTTCGCACCTTCCGTTCTGCCGGTCCCCGTGTCCGTGACCGTCACCGTTACCCCCTCCTGTGCGTACGCCACTTCCACCTCCGCGGTCGCCGGCCGGCCCCCGTGCTTCAGGGTGTTCGTCAATGCCTCCTGAACAACCCGGTAGACGGTGAGCTGCATCCCGGCCGGCACCGAATCCGGGCTGCCCGTGACCGTCATACGGACCGGCAGGCCCGCCGCGTCCACTCCCTCCACCAACTGGTCGAGGTCGGAGAGCGAAGGCTGCGGGGCGAGTTCGGCTGTCGGGGAGTCCTCGCGCAGGACCCCCAGCAGTCGGCGCAGTTCGGAGAGGGCCTGCCGGCTGGTGGTGGCGATGGCGTCGAGAGCCTGTCCGGCGCGCTCGGGGTTCTTGGCCGCCGCGTAGGTGCCGCCGTCCGCCAGGCCCGTGATCACCGACAGGTTGTGGCCGATGATGTCGTGCATCTCCCTGGCGATACGGGTGCGTTCGGCGGCCGCGGCGAGCCGGGCCTGCTGGTCGCGCTCGACCTCGAGCTGGCGGGCACGCTCCACCAGGGAGGCGGTGTACTCCCTGCGCGTACGGACCGCGATGCCCAGCAGCGAGGCGATCACGGCCGACCACATCGTCGGGATGATCTGCTGGTCCCAACTGCCCTGCGGATGGCGCACCGCACCCACGATCAGCGGCACGGCAGCCAGCCCCACAGTCCAGGCCAGTACCTTCAGCGGCAGCCGCAGCGCGACATGGAACACGACCAGCAGCTGGATCAGAGCAGCCTGCAGGACGGCGCCGGTCCCGCTGTTGACCACCGCGAGCGGGGCCATGACGAGGAAGACGGCGAACGGGTGCGTACGCCGCCACAGCAGCGGCACGGTGAAGCCGACGGTCAGCACGGCCAGCAGCCAGGTCGGCGCATTCGGGTTCTGCGTGATGTTGCGCCAGCCGCCGCTGGTGAGGTCGATGCCCGCGACCGTCACATAGAAGCCGGTCAGCAGTACGTCCCAGACCAGCGGGCGGCGCCGGTCGAAGGTGCGTATGCGCTGGAGGCGGCCCTGGATGTACCGGGTGAGCGGCGGGGCGCCCGCGGACCAGTCCTGGTCCGGGGCGCCCCGGCTCTCCTCAGACTCGTGCGTCACGTGGCCATCCTCGTACGGGAGCGGGTCATACGTCGCGTCGTTTGAGCAGCAGCCCGGCCGCGCCCACCGCTGCCGCCGCCCAGAGAATCAGGGCGAGCAGCGCCGCACCCGGCGAGGCGGTGCCCGGCAGCTGCTGGGAGGTGGTGAGCGCCTCGACCGCCTTGGTGGGGAAGTACCTCATGGCGGTGCTCACGGCGTCGTACGGCAGCATGGCCAGCACCTCGGGCAGGATCAGTACGCCGCCGATGTAGGCGCCGATGGCGCCGGGCACCGACCGCACCAGCGCTCCGAGGCCCAGGGCCAGCAGACCCAGCAGAGTGAGGGCGGCCGCGCTGCCGAACAGCGCCCGTGCGATGCCGGGATCACCCAGGGAGCGGGCCTGTTCCGTGCCCGCCAGGAAGATCTGCGCGATGAGGAACGTGGCGAAGACCGTCACGAGGGACAGCCCGAACACGAGGGCGCCGAAGACCGCCGCCTTGGACCAGAGCACCGGCAGCCTGCGGGGCACCGCCATGAGGGACGCCCGGATCATGCCTGTTGAGTACTCGCCGGCGGTGACCAGGATGCCGAGCACCGCGAGGAAGATCTGTGCGAGCTGGGTGCCGAGCAGGACCAGGGTGATGGTGTCGACGTCGGAGTCGTCGCCGTCGTAGGTGGTGCCCATCAGGATGCCGATGCCGAGGATCAGCATGTACGCGGAGATCAGCGTGATCCAGGTCGAGCGCAGCGACCACAACTTGTGCCATTCGGAGCGCATGACCCGGGCGGGCGTCACACGGTAGGCCGTGGGGATGACCGGGGTGCTCATGTCGCTGCTCCCGTCAGGGCCGCGGTGGCCCGGTACTGGACCGTGTCGCGGGTCAGGTCCATGAAGGCCTGCTCCAGCGAGGCGGTGTGCGGGGTGAGTTCATGGAGCGGGATGGCGTGGGCGGCGGCGGTGCGGCCGATGTGCTCGCTGTTGGTGCCTCGGACTTCGAGGGTGCCCGGCGGGCCGCCGGCGATCTCGATGCCGGGGCCGGCGAGGAGCTCGGCCAGCAGGCCCGCCTCGGGGGTGACGACCTTGACCGCCGCGGCGCCGGATTCGCGTACGAAGTCCGAAACCGTGGTGTCGGCAAGCAGTCGGCCGCGGCCGATGATGACCAAGTGGTCCGCGGTGAGTGCCATCTCGCTCATGAGGTGGGAGGAGACGAGGACCGTACGGCCTTCCGCGGCAAGGGACTTGAGGAGGTTTCGGATCCACAGCACGCCCTCGGGGTCGAGGCCGTTGACGGGCTCGTCGAGGATGACGGTGGCCGGGTCGCCCAGCAGGGCGGCGGCGATGCCGAGCCGCTGGCCCATGCCGAGCGAGAAGCCCTTCACCCGCCTGCCCGCCACCTGGCTGATCCCGGCGAGGTCCAGGACGCGCAGGACGCGGCTCTTGGGGATGCCGTGGGTGTGGGCCAGCGCCATCAGATGATGGTGGGCGGAACGGCCCGGGTGGACGGAGCGGGCCTCGAGGAGCGCGCCCACCTGGTGCAGCGGCGCGGCATGGGTGACGTACGCGCGGCCGCCGATGGTGGAGTGGCCGCGGGTCGGCGCGTCCAGGCCGAGCAGCATCCGCATGGTGGTGGACTTCCCGGCACCGTTCGGGCCGAGGAAGCCGGTGACAGTGCCGGGCCTGACGGTGAAGCTCAGGTCCTGGACGACGGTCTTGTCGCCGTACCGCTTGGTGAGTCCGGCTGCTTCGATTCCGGGTGGCTTGATCATGTCTTCGACGCTACGGAGCGGGCGGCGGCGGGACATCCGACCGGGGGCGGGAGCGGGGTACGGCGAGTAGTACCGGGGTACGACGGCCAAACCGCGTTGCTCAGGGATGGGGTCCGGGTCAGTATCGGCGAATGGACTATGTCATCCGCGCCGTGCGCGCCGAGGAGTGGGCGAAGGCCCGGGAGATCCGGCTTGCCGCCCTGCGGGATCCGGCCGCGCCGCTTGCCTTCCTGGAGACGTACGAGCAGGCCGTCGAGAAGCCCGATCCGTTCTGGCAGGACCGGACCTCGGCGGCCGCTGAGGGGGTTGTGTCGCGCCAGTTCATCGCCGAGAGCCCGGATGCCCCGGACGGGCAGTGGGTGGGGACGCTCACCGTACTGGTCGAGCGGCCGGCCGGGGAGGTGCGGTTCGGTGAGGCGGCGAAGATGGACCAGACGCATGTGGTCGGGGTGTTCGTACGGCCCGAGGCGCGCGGCGCGGGTGTGGCGGAGGGGCTGTTCGAGGCGGCCCTGGAGTGGTCCTGGGCGCTGGAGGGGCCGCGTATCCAGCGGGTGCGGCTGTATGTGCACGAGCGCAATGCGCGTGCGGCCGCCTTCTACCGGCGCATCGGGTTCCTGCCGAGCGGTGATGCGGTTCCCATGCCGGGGGATCCCACGGCATGGGAACGGGAGATGGAGGTTCTGCGCTAGGGCGGCGTGCCGGCGAAGCCGTGTGCGCGGGCGTGGGCAAGAGGCGGGTGGCTAGCAGCAGGGGCGGAGGCCGGTTGCGGTGGCGGCGCCGGCGGGCGGCCGGCTCGCCGCCGCGGCCTTCTTGACCTGCGCCAGCAGCCGCCCGCGCTCCGTCCGGTCGATATAGCGGCCGGCGACGACCACCGAGTCGATACGGCGAGTGTGCCGGATGTCGGTGAGCGGGTTCGCGTCCAGCACCACCAGATCGGCCCTGCGGTCGTCGAGTCCCAGCATCCGGGAGGGCGCGGTCGTCGCGGACTCCAGCACCCGGTGGGCGGGCAGGCCGGCCCCGGCGAGCAGCGCCATCTCGTCATGGAGCGAGAAGCCGGGCACGAGATAGCCGGTGCCGCTGTCGGTGCCTGCCAGCAACTCCACGCCCGCGCCGTGCAGTTCCGCGACCAGACGCAGCCGGTGCGCGTAGATCTGCCGGATACGGGTCGCCTCGCGAGGGGTGCGGCCGCCGATCAGGGCCTCCCATGTGACCGGCCAGCTCTTCACCATCCAGGACGGCAGGTACTGCGACTGAGCCGTCCCCTCCTGCGTGGCCGGGAGCTCGTCCGGGCGCTCCAGGGTGTGGTGGACCGACAGGGTCGGCACGACACGGGTGCCGTTGGCGGCGAGGCGGTCGAAGAGGGCGCGGGCCCGGCCGGGGTCGTAGCTGCGTACGGCTTCGTACTCCAGCTCGTGCACCTGGCGGAACCAGGAGTTGTAGCGGGCCAGGCTGGAGGGCTCGTTCGGGTCGAGCCGTACGTCCGCGAGGCGGCGGCGGATCTCCTTCTCCTTCGAGGAGGTCGCCAGCAGGAGCGCGTGCAGATGCTCGATGGTCTGCTGCCCGGCGTCGCTGCACTCCGCGATGGTCATGGAGTCCGGGCAGTGGCCCGCGAACCGGATGCCCTGCCGGCGGGCCTCGTCCGCGAGGGCGAGGTAGGCGGGGCGCGAGAGGCGGGAGTAGACCTTGACGAAGTCCGCGCCGGCCCGCTTGACCTGTCGTACGGCGCGGCGGGCCGAGGCCTCGTCGCGCACCTCGATCACCGCGTTGCCGGTGTCCTGCGTGAAGAGGGTGGGCGGGCCGTCGACGAGCGGGCCGGCGATCACCCAGCGGGGGCCGAGGAGTTTGCCGCTGGTGACCCGCTGCCGCCACGCGTGGTGCTCGGGCGTGCCCCACATCTCCCGTACGGACGTGACGCCGGTCAGCGGGAAGAGCGGTGCGAGGACCTCTTCGGGGCCCGAGGTGTGGACGTGGGACTCGACCAGGCCGGGGATGACGTACTTGCCGCGCAGATCGACGGTCCGTGCGCTGCGCGGGACCACGACCTCCGCGCTGCTGCCGGAGCGGACGATACGGCCGGCGCGGACGAGGAGGGTCTGGCCGGGGAGGGTGCGCGCGCCCTCGACGAGCGTGGCGTGGGTGAGGGCGAGGAGCGCGTCGGGGTGGGGAGTGGTGGTCCCGGTCCCGGTCGCGGTCGCCGTTGCGGTGGCGGTCCCGGTCGCCGTTGCGGTGGCTGTCGCGGTCGCGGTCGCGGGGGTGGGCGTCCCGCCGACGAGCGCCGTGCCGGTCAGTGCGGCTGCGGTACCGAGGACTTGACGTCGAGTAGGCATGGGCGGGACCCCCTGAGTCGTAGTGCCGAGCGGGGCTTCGTCGCTGGGCTTGGCTATGACTCTGCCGTGCCGGGGGGCGCGGGTCAGTGGGCGTAGCAGGCAGGTTGGGGGGTGTCGCTGGCACCACCCCCGGCTACTGGTTGAGTGCCTCGCTCCAGCGGGCGCGCGCCTGTTCCGCGGAACGGAGCAGGACGAGGGCCGGCAGGCCGTGGTCCTGACCGGTTGCCAGCAGCTCCGGGAGACGGGGGAGGGGAGCCACGGCCGCGACGTCGTCGAGGACGAGCGTCATTGGTGGGTCGAGGCGACCGTCGGATGACCGTGCGGCCATGCGGCGGCCGCGCTCGACCACGTCTGAGGCGAGTGCGGTGAGCAGGGGCATCGCCCCGGGGTGCGCCCTGGGGTCCTCGATGGGTTCACCGACCACATAAAGCGTGCCCCCTTCGTTCACGAATGATTCCAGGATGAGCGAATCGGTTCGGTTCGGGGTGCACGCCTCACGGATGTGGACCGAGGAGAGCGCGGAGAGCGCGCGGACCACCAACTGCTGAGCGATTTCGCGGCGTTCGGGGTGCGCGGTGAGGGCGGACTCGAGCAGCCCGGCGAGTCCGGCGGTGGCCTTGGGGTGCGTACGGAGGATCCGTACGGCGTCATGGGCACTGCCGCCCTGCGCCCAGCGGTGGAGCTGCTTGAACGGACGCCCGTCCACGGCCGCGGCGTGCAGCCAGCAATGGAGGAGTGTTTCCGCCGTGTCCGCCATGGCGGCGTCGAGGAGGGCGCGGGGCCGTACGGGCGCGAGGAGGGCGTGGGCGCGTTCCTGGGCCCTGGCGGGGTCCTCGCAGTGCGCGGTGGGCGACCAGTGGAGGCGGGCGGGGGTGTCGCACAGATGCCCGGGGTCGTACACGAGGACGGGCCCGAGCTTGGCCCGCGCGTCCTTGGTCTCCGCCCACACCGTGGGGTCGGAGGTGACGACGAGCGCGGGTCCTTCGGCGTCCAGGACGGCCTGGACGGTGGCGGGGCGGCGGGTGGCGGGGTCGCCGTAGAGGACACGGGGGGCGCGGGGGGCGGGGACGGCGGGATGGGAGCCGAGGGGGTCCCGCGCGCTCGCCCCTTGTCCGGCGAGGGGGTGGGGGCCTGCGGTGGCGGAGTCCGCGTGGGTGCCGGGTCCGTGGGTGGCGGGTCTGTGGGCGCCGTGGGCGCTGTGGAGGCCCCGCCCTGCTCCGCGGTCGGCGAGCTGCGGGTGGCCTGCGGGCGCGGTGTACGGGCCGGGGTGGGCCGGGTCCGCGGGGTGCACGGACCCGTGGGTGTCGTTCAGGTCCCACCCGCTCGCTCCCTGTTCGGCGAGGGGCTCTCCGAGGGGGTGGGGGCCTGCGGAGATGCTCGGCCCGTAGGCGTCGTGGCGGTCCCGCTCGCTCGCCCCGTGGTCGGCCGTCCGGGGTTGGCGGGGGCTGTCACCCGTGTGCGCCGGGTCCGGGGCGGCGTCCTGTGGGTGGCCGGGGCGGCGTCCTTCTGAGCGGTACCCGCCGTCCGCGCCCGCGCCCGCACTCATGCCCGTGGCTGCGTCCCGGTCGGCCGTGGTGCCGGGCTCGGGGGCGGTGGGGAAGTCCCACTCGGCCGCCCGCTGCTCCGTGCGCGGACGGGCGGGGGCGCGGCGGTTCCGGCCGGGCGCCCCCTTCTTCGTACGCAGGCTCTCCCGCTTCGTGTGCAGGCTCTCCCGGGCCTCGGTTGGGACATGGGCGCCGGCGCGGGCCCGGACCGCGCGCCAGCGTGCCAGGGTGCCCAGGACGAATACCGTGAGGACCACCAGGACCATCAACTCGCCGATGGCCAGGCCCCAGAACAGCCCGTACCCCGACAGTTCTGCCTTGGGTGTGTTCGGCCAGGCGGACGCGAGGTCGTGGGGCTCGGACGCGAGCGCGCGCATCGCGGGCGGCGTGTTGCCGAACGTGACCCCCGCCGGCCAGGCGCCGTGCGACAGCACGCCTGCCAGCCCCGTGGCCGTCCAGACGAGCAGCGTCAGTCCGAGTACGAAGCCGAGCAGCCCCACCAACAGGCCGTCAGGGATGCCGCGCTCGTCGTCCCGCTGAGGGCGGCGGTCGTGACGGTTGTGACGTTCGCGCATGTCACGCCACCGTCGACTCGGAGGACTCCGCGTCCATCTTCTGCCGCTCGATCAGGGCCGCGCGCTCCTCCGCCTCCCACTCCGCGGCCGCTACGTCCTCGGGCAGCGCAGGTCCGGACGACTCCGTCATCGCCCGGTCGGTGAAGACCAGTGGTCGCTCCGCCTCCGTCACCAGGTGTTTGACCACTTGGACGTTGCCGTTGACGTCCCAGACCGCGATGCCGGGGGTGAGCGTAGGGATGATCTCCACAGCCCAGCGCGGCAGGCCGAGCACCCGTCCCGTCGCCCGGGCCTCGTCCGCCTTCTGTGCGTAGATCGTCCGTGTCGACGCCATTTTCAGGATCGCCGCAGCTTCCCGCGCCGCCGCCCCGTCGACCACATCGCTCAGGTGGTGGACGACCGCGACGAACGACAGACCCAGCCGGCGGCCGAACTTCAGCAGCCGCTGGAAGAGCTGGGCGACGAAGGGGCTGTTGATGATGTGCCATGCCTCTTCCACCAGGAAGATGCGTTTCTTTCGGTCGGGACGGATCCAGGTGTGCTCCAGCCACACCCCCACGATCGCCATCAGGATCGGCATCGCGATGGAGTTCCGGTCGATGTGCGACAGGTCGAAGACGATCAGCGGCGCGTCCAGGTCGATCCCGACCGTCGTCGGACCGTCGAACATGCCCCGCAGGTCACCGTCGACCAGCCGGTCCAGCACCAGCGCGACATCCAGGCCCCACGCCCGTACGTCGTCGATGTCGACGTTCATCGCCTCGGCGGACTCCGGCTCCGGGTGCCGCAGCTGGTCCACGATGTCGGTGAGCACCGGCTGCCGGTCGAGGATCGTCTCGTTGACGTACGCGTGCGCCACCTTCAGCGCGAAGCCGGACCGCTCGTCGAGCCCGTGCCCCATCGCGACCTCGATGATCGTACGGAGCAGAGCCAGCTGGCCGGTCGTGGTGATCGACGGGTCCAGTGGGTTGAGTCGGATGCCGCCGTCCAGCGCCGTCATGGGGTCGAGCCGGATGGGGGTTATTCCCAGCTCCTGCGCGATGAGGTTCCACTCGCCGACGCCGTCCTCGCCCTGCGCGTCCAGCACCACCACCTGGCGGTCCCTGAAGCGCAACTGCCGGAGGACGTACGTCTTCTCCAGCGCCGACTTGCCGTTGCCCGACTCGCCGAGCACCAGCCAGTGGGGGGCCGGGAGCTGCTGGCCGTACAGCTGGAACGGGTCGTAGATGTAGCCCTTGCCGCTGTACACCTCGCGGCCGATGATGACGCCCGAGTCGCCGAGGCCCGGCGCGGCGGTGGGGAGGTAGACGGCCTGCGCCTGCCCCGTGGACGTACGGACGGGAAGGCGCGTCGTCTCCACCTTCCCGAAGAGGAAGGAGGTGAAGGCATCCGTGAAGACGGACAGCGGATCTCGCATGGCGGACTGCCCTCTCGTTCAGCGTCGGATGCCGGTCGCGAACGGCAAGGTGTTCACAAAGGCACGGTGGTGCTCGCGGTCGCACCACTCCAGCTTCAGATAGGACTTGCCGGCCGAGGCCCTGATCGTGCGCTTGTCCCGGGCCAGGGCTTCGGGCGAACGCGCCGACACAGTGATGTACCCGACAAGGTTGACCCCCGCCGCACCGCTCGCGAGATCTTCACCCCGCTGGTCGAGCCGTCCGTGCGCGGCGATGTCGCGCGGGTCGATCGTCCGGTTCATCTTGGCGGCGCGGCTCGCGTCCGCCTCGTCGTTGGTCTTCTCGGTGAGCATCCTCTCGATGGCGACCTCGGTGGGCTCCAGGTCCATGCAGACCGCGACCGTACGGATCACGTCGGGGGTGTGAACGAGCAGCGGTGCCAGGAAGTTGACGCCGACCGGGGTCATCGGCCACTCCTTCACCCAGGCGGTGGAGTGGCACCAGGGCGCGCGGGTGGAGGACTCGCGGGTTTTCGCCTGGAGGTACGTCGCCTCCATGGCGTCCAGCTCGGCGGGCCAGGTGTTCCGTTTCGTCATCGCCTGGATGTGGTCGATGGGGTGGTCGGGGTCGTACATCGAGTGGACGAGGGAGGCGAGCCTGCCCTGGCCCAGCGGCTGGCGGACGCGGATGTCGGCCTCGGCGAGGCGGGCGCAGATGTCGGTGAGTTCGCGCGCCATGACGACGGCGAGGCCCGCGTCCTTGTCGAGCTTCTTGGTGCCGGCGGTGTGGCGGGCGGCGCGGGCCATGGCATGGGCTTCGGCCGCCAGTTCGCGGCTGTAGTGCATACAGGCGACGAGGTAGGCGCGGTGCTGCTCGCTGGAGGTGGAGACCATCGACTGAAGCTGGTCGTACGACTCGCGCAGCCAGCCGGGCGACTGCTGGTCGCCGCGCTGGGCGACGTCCTTGGCGTGTGCGTCGGGGTCGGCGGGGAGCGTACGGGCGAGCATCTGAAGGCGTGTCACGAAGCCGTCGCCGTTGGCCACATGCTTCAGCAGGGTGCCGAAACGGTCCACCAGGGCTTCCTGGTCCTCGCTGTCGCGCAGTCCGACGCCCGGGCCCTCGATCTCGATGGCGGCGGTGACGGTGCGGCGGTCGGCGTGCAGCAGGACGGCGATCTCGTCCGGGCCGAAGGGCGCGGCGAGCCAGTTGATCCGGCCGATGCCGGGGGGCGGGCCGACCTCGATCTCCCGGCCGTCGAACCGGGTGCCGGCTTCGGCGGCCGGGGAGCGGTAGAGGGTGCCGCTGCGCAGGGTGCGCTTGTAGCTGCGGTTGATCTCGTACCACTTGTAGAAGGTGCGGTGTTTGAACGGGACGTACACGGCGGCGAGCGCGAGGAGCGGGAAGCCCATCAGCAGCACGATCCGCAGGGACAGGACGGGGACCAGCAGCCCGCTCATCATGCCGAGGAACGCGCCGGCGATGATCAGCGCGATCTCGCCGGTCTCGCGGTTCTTGCCGACGATCGCGTTCGGCCGGGCACGGCCGATGAGATACGTACGGCGGGGCGTGATCGGTTGGGACTGGGTGGTCAACGCCCTCCACCTCCTGTGCTCTTGCGGTTGCTGTGCGGGGTGCCGCTGGTGGGACTGCTGCTACGCGGTGGGGGTGCGGCGGAGGGGGCAGTTCCGCCGCCCCCTCCGGGGGTGCGGTTGCTGTGCGCGGCGACGCCTCCGCTGAGGGGGTTGGAGGGGCGGCCGCTGCCGCTGTTGTTGCCGCCGCCGCCTTGGTTTCCGCGGCTGCTGTGGGTCTTGATGCCTTGGGAGACGAGGGCGGCGGGGGAGCTGATGACGGCGGCCGCGGCGTTCTCGGCGCCGTTCTGGAGGCGGTTGTTGCGGGAGTTGGCGATCTCGTCGCCGAAGCCGGGGACGAAACGGTAGATCATCGCGGAGGCGAAGATGGCGAGCAGGATGATCGCCAGGCCGGAGACGACCGCGGAGAAGGAGTCGGGGCCCTTGCCGGCGGAGAGCGCGCCGGCGAGTCCGAGGACGATCACGATCACCGGCTTGACCAGGATGATCGCGATCATGATCCCGGCCCAGCGGCGGACGTGCCCCCACATGTTCTTGTCGACGAGTCCGGAGTAGACGACGACGCCGAGGAGGGCGCCGACGTAGAGGAGCACGGCGCGGATGAACAGCTCGAGGTAGAGCACGCCGGCGGCGAGGATCGTGACGAGCGAGACGACGATCAGCATGATCGGCCCGCCGCCGATGTCGGTGCCCTTCTTCAGGGCGCCGGAGAAGTTCCCGAAGAACATCTCCGTCTGGCCGCTGGTGCCGCCGGCGATGACCTCGGTGACGCCGTCGGTCACGGAGACGAGGGTGAAGAGGATCAGCGGGGTGAAGGCGGAGGCGAGAACGGTGAGCCAGAGGAAGCCGATGGCTTCGGAGATGGCGGTGGTGAGGGGGACGCCGCGGATGGCGCGCTTGGTGACGGCGAGGAGCCAGAGGACGAGGGTGAGGATGGTGGCGGCGGCGAAGACGATGGCGTACTGGGAGAGGAAGGCGGTGTTGGTGAAGTCGACGGTGGCGGTGGACTTCACGGCCTTGGAGAGCGTGTCGACGGTCCAGGCGGCGGCGTCGGCACAGCCACGGGCGAGGGAGGCGAGGGGGTCGAGGGCGTCGGCGGGCTCGGGGGGGCCGGAGCGGGGGGCGCCGCCGGCCTTTTCGCCGTCCTCGCAGTAGTCCTTGGCGAGCCCGACGATGAGGTCGCAGGGGTTGTCGCTCTTGCTGGGGCTGGGCGTCGGGGGAGGGGTCGGTGCCGCTGAGGACCGCGATGCCAACAGGACGATTGACGTCGGAAGACTGGCCAGGGCGGTGATCGCGAGGGCACGGGGGTGCCGACTAGCGGGCATAGGTGAAGCCTCCGTATCCCTGGACAGCTCCCGCGATCTCGTCTGCGGAGGAGGCGCGGTTGTCGCCGTTGACCGGTGTCGGGCCTTCCTTCTGGCTCGACGACCCGATCTTCCAGTCGTTGCCGACCCACTTCAGGTTCTGGGTGATCGTGAACCAGGTCTCGGTCACGGGCTTGGTGGACTTCGGGCCCGCGAGCCCCACGAGGCCGGTGCACCAGACCTCGACGGTTGCCTTGTCACCGGCGAAACTTGTCGTCTTCGTGCCGACGGGCACGGTACGAGAAACGAAGGTCAGGCCGGCGGGCGCGCTGCCGTCTCCGGTCAGGCCGACGTTTGCCAGAAAGTCTGCGGAGTAGGCCTTGTCCAGATCACTCAGGAGGCCGTCGGTGACGGCGGGATCGTGAACGGTCTGCACGATGTCGCGTCTGGTCGCGGACTTGAACATGCCGTCAGAACCGAGCGCCACCGCGTAGTTCGCCGCCGCGCTCTGCGCCCCCTGCTCATCCTTTGCGTACCCCGTCGGAATCTGCCCGTTCTTCCCCGTCACCGGTTTCACCCCCGTCGCCGCCGTCGGTTGCGACCCCGTCCCCTTCGCCCCGTCCCCCGACGGGCCCTCCTCGCCCCCGCCCTGGTTCGCGAATGCGATAGCCGCGATCAGCAGCACCACGACGCCCACCACCGTGATGAGGGAGCGCGAGTTCCGCACGGGGCGGCGCGCTCCGCCGTAGACGTCGGTGTCGCCACCGCCGGGCAGGCGGGTGCGGGTCTGGCCCGAGCCGCCGAAGCTGTCGTCCGAACGGCGGTCGCCCGACTCGCTTCCGAAGCCGTGTTCGTCACCGAGGCTCATCTCGCGTACGCCCCCTCAACCCGTTGCAGTTCCGCGTAGTACGCCGCGTAGTACGACGGTAGTCGTGCTGCTTGCCTCGCGGGCGCGGTGTGGTGACTCGACATCAGGGAAACGCAACCTCAAAGGGTGGGCCGGGCGCGCCCGGAGAGGACTGGCGGGCGGCTAGACGGCCATCCCGTACACGATGGTGAACAAGGTCCCCAGTGAGCCGATGATGAAGACGCCGGTCAGTCCGGCGACGATCAGGCCCTTTCCCTGCTCTGCGCTGAACGTGTCACGCAGGGCCGTTGCTCCGATGCGCTGTTTGGCCGCGCCCCAGATCGCGATGCCGAGGCAGAGGAGGATGGCAATGGCCATCACGACCTCGATCATCACTCGAGCCTCGTTCCCCAGGCTCCCGAACGGCCCCCAGTTCGGGGCGATTCCGCCGATGATGGTGGTGATGTCGCCCTTTTCGGCTGCCAGGATCATGTAACTCACCGCCCCTGTTGGGTTGTTCAGTGCCCTTGCCCCTCGGCATGGGCTGTCGTTCTATCTTCGCTGATGAAATCGCCCGCGTATGCCGACTCGGCGGGTCTCTTTACCCGATCTCCGCACGTTTGACCGACCCCACCGTTCTGACCTGCGACGGCGCGGACCGGACCAGTACGGGTATGCCTATGGTAACTCTGTGTATCACGCAGGGTGACTCCGGGCAATGACTGTCGTTGTTCCACCTTTGGGGCCGCCGTATGCATGACGCCCCGCCGTTCAGCGGTACGAGCCCACCAGGCGCGCCAGGTGACGGCCCGCCAGGAGGAGAGGTTCCTCGCTGCGGTTGACCTGGGCGGTCACCTCCGCGCCCTCCAGGGTGCTGATCACCGTGCAGGCCAGGTCGCGCGCGACGGCCGCGGGGAATCCGCAGCGGAGCAGTTTGTCGGACACCATGTCCTGCCAGCTCTGCAGTGCCCGGGCGCAGGCCTGCTGGATCTCGGAGTCGGTGCCGAGCGTCTCCAGGGCCGCGGCCGTGACCGGGCAGCCGTCGGTCCAGCCCGATGCGCGCAGCCCCTGGGCGAGGTCGCCGGCGCAGGCCTCGATGGCGCGGGCCGGGTCGTCCTCGAGCTCCAGTGCCGTGTGCAACGTCGCCGCGAATTCCTTGCCGCTGTAGGTGATGGCCGCGACCGCGACGGCCTCCTTCCCGCCGGGGAAGAAGTGGTAGACGGAGCCGAGCGTGGCCTCCGCCTCCTTGGCGATCTGTTTGATGCCTGTGCCGACGTACCCCTGGCGCTGCAGCAGGCGGGCGGCGGCGATGACGATCCGGTCGCGGGTGCCCGGGCGTGGGGTGTCGGTCGGCATGCCGCGATCCTAATACCCAGTGAGTAGAGCGTTCGTTCTAGTGCTGTGTTACGTTTTCTTCGCTCTAGATAGAACGTTCTAGTCAATCGAGGGGATCCCATGAGCAGCAACGTGAGCCAACCGTCGGTGACCGTCATCGGGCTCGGGCCGATGGGGCAGGCCATGGTGAACGCGTTCCTGGACCGGGGGCACGGCGTCACGGTCTGGAACCGCACGGCGAGTCGTGCCGACGCGCTCGTGGCGCGCGGTGCGGTGCGGGCCGACAGCATCGAAGAGGCGCTTGCCGCCCACGAGCTGGTGGTGCTGAGCCTGACGGACTACGACGCGATGTACGCGATCCTCGGCTCCGTCGACCCGCAGGTGCTGGCCGGCCGGGTCCTGGTCAATCTCAGCTCGGACACCCCCGAAAAGGCGAGGGCGGCGGCACGCTGGGCCGCCGAGCGCGGAGCCGTACAGCTCACGGGTGGCGTGATGGCCGCGCCGTACATGATCGGGACCTCCGGCGCATCGACCGTCTACAGCGGCCCGCGCGAGGTCTTCGACGCGCACCGCACGACTCTGGAGGCGCTGACCGGTACGGACCACAAGGGCGAGGATCCTGGGCTCGCCGCGCTCTTCTACCAGCTCAGCATGGCCATGTTCTGGACGTCCATGGTGAGTTACTGGCAGGCGATCGCCATGGCGCAGGCGCATGGCCTGACGGCGGCGGACATCCTGCCGTACGCCAATAGCACGCTCGGCGGGATCGGGAGCTTCCTGGACCTCTATGCCGAGCGCATCGACGCGGGTGACCACCGTGGGGACGTGGACCGGCTGGCGATGGGTCTCGCGAGCATGGAGCACGTGGTTCGTACAGCGGCCGACGCGGGCGTCGACACGGCGATCCCGGCTGCGGTCACGGCGCTTGCCCGGCGAGGGCTGGACGCCGGACACGCGGAGGACAGTTTCTCCAGCCTGGTGGAGCTGCTCAAGGCGGTGCGTCCTGTGGATGCGGCCGAGCCGGAGGAGGTCGCGATGGGCGGCGCCGTGGGGCGCAAGCCGTAGCGGTCCCCATGAGGTGGGTCGTTGTGGCAGGGCAGGCGGCCGGACGGTTCGAGCGGGCCGGGGATTTCGGCCCCGGGCTCGGCCGGGTCGGGTGGCCGCCTGCCCGACAGCCGCTTGTCAGGCCAGGGTCACCATGTATCCGAGCAGAGCCACGGCAATGGCGATGAGTGCGATGAACGTCACTGTCGCCGCCGTACCTCCGGCGTCGCCGTTTCGGCGTGACGCCTTGCGCTCCCCGTTTTGTGTGCTCTCCGCGCCGGCTGTGTTCGCCAGGTTCTTCACGTGCTTCTCCTGTGTTGCTGTGTTGCTTGCCCCACCGTGGTCGCCGGTGGGGTTCTCGCCTCAGCCTTCCTGGCTGCGTGACACACAGTAGTCATGCCTGGTCCAGACCACTTGACGGGGGGTCCGTTCTCGGGCCGGATGCGCCCCCGCCCCCTCGTCCGCCCCTTGTCCGCCCTCTCGTCCACCCCCTGAACCCGCCGCCCCGCACCTACACTGTCTGACGTCTGACGGTGGACTGCCTTGAGGCGAAGGGTGGCTGACGGTGCGTAAGGCGTGGCTCGTCGGGGGAGCCTGCTTCGGGCTCTGCCTGAGCTTCGTCGCGCTGCTCGTCGTCGGGACCTACTCCGCGGCCGCGGGGCTGATCGGCGGAGCGAGCGGAGGCGGCGGACGAGCGGTCGGTCTGGTGAAGGGTGCCGTACCGGCGCTCTATCAGCCGCTCGTACAGAAGTGGGGCAATCTCTGCCCGGCCATCAACCCCGCGCTGCTCGCCGCACAGCTCTACCAGGAGAGCGGCTGGAACCCGAAGGCCCAGAGCCCCGCCGCCGCTCAGGGCATCGCGCAGTTCATCCCCGGCACCTGGGCCACGCACGGCGTCGACGGGGACAAGGACGGTGACCGTGACGTATGGGACCCGGCCGACGCGATTCCGTCCGCCGCCTCGTACGACTGTGAACTGGCCGGATACGTCAAGAAGGCGCCCGGCGACCCCACCGACAACATGCTCGCCGCGTACAACGCGGGCGCGTACGCCGTCATCAAGTACGGCGGCGTGCCTCCGTACCGGGAGACGAAGAACTATGTGAAGGTCATCCGCACCCTGGAGAAGAGCTTCGCGAAGCCCGTCGGCCGGGTCGAGCCGTCGCGGCAGGCCGCCGGGGCCATCTACTTCGCGCAGCAGAGGCTCGGTACGAAGTATCTGTGGGGCGGCAACGGAACGCCCGAGCAGGGCGGGCGGTTCGACTGTTCCGGGCTGACCCAGGCCGCGTACCGCACCGTGGGGATCGAGCTGCCGCGTGTCGCGAACGACCAGTACAACGCGGGCAAGCATCCCTCCCGCGACGAGCTGCTCCCGGGCGATCTGGTCTTCTTCTCGGACGACCTCACCAACTCGCGGGAGATCCGGCACGTCGGTCTCTACGTCGGCGGCGGGTACATGATCAACGCTCCGTACACTGGTGCCGTGATCCGCTTCGACAAGATCGACACCCCGGACTACTTCGGTGCGACGCGGGTCACCAAGGATGGCGCGAAGGCGTTGCCCACCGCCCGACCGGAAGCCTGACAGGGCGTCGGCGATGGCCGGAACTCTCCGCTGCGCCAAGCCTCTGAGCTGCGACGATGTGTCACTCTTCGATAACGTCATCGTGATCATTCGGTGGAGAGTGGAACGTACGCGGGGAATAGGCCGTTCCCTGGACAGGGACAGCCGCACTGACCATGCAGCAGACACCGCACTGACCACGGGGGTTGGTAGAGGCGGCGCACACGGAAGTGTGCCGCGCCAGGCAACAAGGCAAGGGGCAGCAGATGGCTGGACTCGCAGCGGATGGGTCGAACCCCGACGTCAGCCTGCTCTATGACATCAACGGTCTCGCCAAGGACGCGCCCCCGTGGCTCGACCGCACCATGGAGTTCATCGGCGAGTACGGAATCATGCTCGCGATGGTGCTGCTGGTGCTCTGGTGCTGGTGGAGCGTGCGCCGGCGCGGGACCACCGAGGACTCGGTGGCGGCCGTCGCCGGGCTGGTCTGGGCGCCGCTGGGTGCCGCGATCGCGCTGCTCGTCAACATCCCGATCCGCGGGTTCGTGGAGAGACCACGGCCGTTCCTGGACCATCACGGGCTCGAGGTCCTGGTGGCCGGCAAGACCGACTACTCCTTCGTGAGCGACCACGCGACGATGGCGATGGCGATCGGGGCCGGACTCTTCGTCGCGCACCGGAAGTTCGGCTTCGCCGCGATCGGGCTCGCGCTGGCCGAAGGCTTCTGCCGCGTCTACATGGGCGTGCACTACCCGACCGACGTCGTGGGCGGATTCGCGCTCGGTACGGCGGTGGCGCTGCTGCTCGCGCCCCTCGCGCTGGCCCTGCTGACGCCGGTGGTGTCGGCGGCCGCCGCGTCGGGGCGGATCGGCCGCCTCGTACGGTCAAGGCGGGTGGTGGCGGGCGGATATGCGGAAAGGCACGAGACGCTCGACATCCCGGAGCCGAGGACCGAGGGGGCCGGGAACGGGGAGAACGACCTCGCGGCCTGACCGTACGGCCCCGGGATGCGGGTACGCGTGCAGATGCGGGTACGGGTACCGGGCGGGCTACAGCGCCTGTACCGGGCCGGGCGGCTACAGCGCCTGCGGGAAGTCGAAGACCCTGCCCGGGTCGTACTGCTTCTTCAGGCGCGTGAGGCGGTCAGCGGCGGGTCCGTAGTACGCCCGTCGCCAGTCGGCGAGGGCGGGATCGATGTAGTTCTGGTACGCCGCCCCCGAGGCGTAGCGGCGCATGGACCCATGGGCGGTTTTCAGCCACGCCTGCTGGGCGGAGCCCGCGGTTCCCGGGCGCCAGGCGGCGATGTACTGCGCGAGCATCCGTGAACGCCGGTGCACGAACGACGTCGCGAGCGGGTCCACGCGGTTGATCGCGCCGCCGAGTGCGGTGAGCGCGACGGAACCGCCGCCACCGCCCTGGCCGGGCGAGATCCGGGTGAACGCCTCGACCGAGGAGAGCAGGGCGCGCCGCCCGGCGGGGGACAGACCGCGGTCGAAGAAGTCGGAGGCGGCGGCGTACGTCTCCCGCTGGAGCACGCCCTGGGGCGTACGGCCCGGAGTGGTGCCCGGCAGATGGCACTGGGCCTCGGTGAATGTCGAGCAGCCGGCGTAGAGGCGCATCGCCTCGAGGTAGCTGCGGCGGCGCACGGACACCGAGCGGGCGGGGGAGCCGGCCTTGTCGGCAAGGCGGTCGAGGGCGTTCTTGAGGTCGCCCTCGGTGCCGAGGGTGAAGGCGGAGACGGAGAGAGTGGGGGTCCTGCCACCCGGACCGGCGGCCAGGTGGAGCGCCGACCATATCTCGTCCGGCTGAGCCGGGCCCCACTGCTGCCAGGCGGCGAGTACGGCATCCGCCTTCGACCAGGGCCAGCTGAGGTAGGCGGTCACGCTCGGGGGCGTGGGATGCGTACGGAAGCGGAGGCGGGTCACGACACCGAAGTTGCCGTTGCCCGCGCCGCGCAGCGCCCAGAAGAGGTCCTTGTTCTCGGTGGCGCTCGCGGTCAGCTTCTTGCCGTCGGCCGTGACGATCGTGGCGGAGGTGAGGCTGTCGCAGGTCAGGCCGTAGGCGCGGGAGGTGACGCCATGGCCGCCGCCGAGGGTCAGGCCGGAGACGCCGACGGTGGGGCAGGAACCGGCGGGGATGGTGCGGTTGTGGCGGCCGAGGGTGTTGTAGACGTCGATGAGTTTGGCGCCGGCGCCGATGGAGCCGTCCGCGGTGACGCGGTTCAGCCGGGAGACGTCGATGACGAGACGGCCGTTGCCGGAGGACCAGCCGGCGTAGGAGTGGCCGCCGTTGCGGATGGAGACCGGGGTGCGGTGGGCCCGGGCGTAGGCCAGGCACTCCTTGACGTCGTCCTCGCCGGCGACATAGGCGACGGCGGCGGGCTTCAGGGAGTCGAAGCGGGTGTTGTAGAGCTGTCGGGCGGTGGGATAGGCGGCGTCGGCGGGCCGCACGAGCGTCCCGTCGAGCCCACGCCCGAGGGCGCCCCAGTCGGGAGCCGCTGAGGGTGCGGGTCCACGGGTGGGGGTGCGGGCGAGCGTGGCCGCGGGCGGGGGTGTGGCGAGGGGTGCCGCGGTGGCGCCGTCGCCGCCCTTGCCTGTGCAGGCGGTAGCGGTGAGGGCTACAGCGGTGGTGAGCAGTGTGCGCCGGTCCATGGGGCCTCCTGGAGAGGGAGACGGTTCCAGGGGGTGGGGGGTTCCGGGAGTGGGCGGTGTTTCCACTCCCGCGCCTTTGCGTGGCAACACTCTGCGGTTCCGCCGCGTGGATGGCGGCTCCGGTATCGGGTGGTTTGCCCCCAACTGCCCGCGCTGGGATGCGGAAGCGCGCGGGGATCCTCCACTGCCCTCGGGAGGGTCGCGGCGCAGGTCAGGGGGTTGATCCGTGCAACTCGGCGTCCGTACGTGCCCGTTCGCGGGAACGGCGGGCCGGGCCCGACCACCCGCAGGTGCAGCGGGCCGTGCAGAAGGAGCCGCGGTCCGTGGTGGTGGTGTGGTGGTGGCGGGCTTCGGCAGGCGGGTCTTGGTGGAGCACGTCTCCACGGTACTGGGGCGCGCAAGTGCGCGGGAGAGGCCGCGTGACGAGGGGCCACGGCCGTCGTTATGCGGGACGGGTGGGGGTCTCCGTAGACGCAGCCGTTCCGTGTTGGGGGTTGGCAGGTCATGGTGGTGCAGCAGCACAGGCGCAGGGACGGAGCGTTCGCCGTCGCGGCCGCCCTACTGGGGGTCGTCGCCGCCAGCGGATGCTCCGGCGGGGGCGCCGTCGCCGAGGACTGGCGGGTCGTCGGCTCCGTGGACCAGGTGCGCAACGCCGCCGACGCCCTCGCTGTGGCCGGGAGCTCCAAGGCCCGCACGTCCATGGAGATGGCCACCGGCGGGACCCGTGTGACCATCCGCGGCGAGGGCGCGTACGACTTCGAGCGGCGGATGGGCCGGCTCGTCGTCGTCCTGCCCAAGGATCCCGCCGGCGCGGACGAGCACCGGCCGGTCACCGAACTGCTGACCTCCGGCGCGTTGTACATGAAGAACCGCGGCGCGGGTGTGCCCGCCGACAAGTGGGTCCGCGTCGACACGACCACCCTCGAGGACGGGAACCTGGTCACCGGCGGCGCCACCGATCCCCTCGCCGCCGCCGAACTGCTGCGCGGCGCGCGTGACGTCACCTACCTCGGCGACGAGGAGCTGGCCGGGACCAAGGTGCGCCACTACCGCGGAACCGCCGACATCGCGTACGCCGCCCGTATCGCCGAGCCGCATGCCCGCGCTTCGCTCGCCGCCGCGGCGAAAGGGTTCGCCGAGGACACCGTGCCCTTCGACGCGTATCTCGACGAGGCGGGCCGGCTGCGCAAGGTGCGCCACGAGTTCAGCTTCGCCAGTCAGGGCCGTACGGCCGCCGTGACATCGACCACCCTGCTGTACGACTTCGGTACGCCCGTCGCTGTGCGTCTGCCGGAAGAACGGGACATCTACGCCGGGAAGATCAGGGCCTAAATGGTCCGGACGTGCCATGCGCGGTCCGTGCATCACTCCCTACGCTAGGAAGTCGACACCGGCAGGAAGAGGTGATTGCACGTGGCTCCGCCCAGTACGACAACCGTCCAGGACTACGTGGCCCTCGCCGAGATCGAGCTGTGTGGCGAGTTGATGATCGCGGCATCGGCCGCGGACGAGGATCGGCTCAGCCCGGACCGTATCGACGAGGTGCTGATGGTGGCAGCCGAGCGGTCCGTACTCCCACGGCAGGAGTGACGGGAAACACCGGCCGGGCGGCATGGCGGTCGGGCGGCATGGCGGTCGAGCAGCGGGGTGGCTGAGCGGCCCGGGCAGCCGGGCAGCTCAGCGGTCGCGGACGCCGGGCAGCCGGGACGCCGTCGGCGCGCCCCGGCGCTGCGGGAGGGGAGGTCAGGTGAGCGTGCTCACGTACGGAGAAGGCGGGCGATCGCCTTCGTCGCCTCCTCCACCTTCGCGTCGATCTCCTCGCCGCCCTTCACCGCCGCATCCGCGACGCAGTGCCGCAGGTGCTCCTCCAGCAGCTGGAGCGCGAAGGACTGCAGGGCCTTCGTGGAGGCAGAGACCTGGGTGAGTATGTCGATGCAGTAGACGTCCTCGTCGACCATCCGCTGCAGCCCGCGGATCTGTCCCTCGATCCGGCGCAGCCGCTTGAGATGCTCGTCCTTCTGCTTGTGGTAGCCGTGCGTCCCCCCGTCATGGCTGCCGGTGTGGTCCGTGCCCGGGGGGCCGGCCGCCTCGGTGGTCGTCATCGCGTCCTCCCGTTGTCCGCCAAGGGGCTTGATACCCCTCATGGGTATATGGTAACGAATCGTTTCGGATCGGGACGGGGCCCCGTGCTGATCCCTGTGCTCGATGGGCGACACTGAACAACGCCGGTTAGCCGTGGCCGGATGATGCGCCTAGCATCACCCTGACCGAATCCAGAGCACCCCGAGGACCCCACGTGCGATTTCGTCTGACCCCCAGGGAGACGAGCTTCTACGACATGTTTGCCGCATCCGCGGACAACATCGTCACGGGCTCCAAGCTCCTGATGGAACTGCTCGGGGCGGACTCCTCCGCCCGGGCCGAGATCGCGGAGCGGATGCGGGCAGCAGAGCATGCGGGGGACGATGCGACTCACGCGATCTTCCACCAGCTGAACTCCTCCTTCATCACGCCGTTCGACCGCGAGGACATCTACAACCTCGCGTCGTCGCTCGACGACATCATGGACTTTATGGAGGAGGCCGTCGACCTGGTCGTGCTGTACCAGGTCGAGGAGCTGCCCAAGGGTGTCGAGCAGCAGATCGAGGTCCTGGCGCGGGCGGCCGAGCTGACCGCCGAGGCGATGCCGCACCTGCGGACCATGGACAACCTCACCGAGTACTGGATCGAGGTCAACCGTCTCGAGAACCAGGCCGACCAGATCCACCGCAAGCTGCTGGCCCACCTCTTCAACGGCAAGTACGACGCCATGGAGGTGCTGAAGCTCAAGCAGATCGTGGATGTGCTGGAAGAGGCCGCTGACGCCTTCGAGCATGTCGCGAACACCGTGGAGACCATCGCGGTCAAGGAGTCCTGAACCACGTGGACACCTTTGCGCTGATCGTGACCATTGGTGTCGCGCTCGGATTCACCTACACCAACGGCTTTCACGACTCCGCGAACGCCATCGCGACCTCCGTCTCCACCCGCGCGCTGACGCCGCGCGCCGCCCTGGCGATGGCCGCGGTGATGAACCTCGCCGGCGCCTTCCTCGGCCAGGGTGTGGCCAAGACCGTCAGCGAGGGGCTCATCGAGACGCCCCAGGGCTCGCGTGGCATGGGCATTCTCTTCGCCGCGCTGGTCGGCGCGATCGTGTGGAACCTGGTCACCTGGTACTTCGGACTGCCCTCGTCCTCGTCCC
Organism: Streptomyces sp. NBC_01142; assembly: GCF_026341125.1. Taxonomy (NCBI): domain Bacteria; kingdom Bacillati; phylum Actinomycetota; class Actinomycetes; order Kitasatosporales; family Streptomycetaceae; genus Streptomyces; species Streptomyces sp. NBC_01142. The sequence continues at coordinate 2,815,079 of NZ_JAPEOR010000002.1, read as the reverse complement.
ACGCGCTGTTCGGCGGCATGGTGGGCGCGGCGCTCGCGGGCGGGACCGAGGTCATCTGGACCGGCGTGCTCGAGAAGGTCGTCATCCCGATGTTCATCTCGCCGGTCGTCGGCCTGGTCTGCGGCTATCTGGTGATGGTCGCGATCATGTGGATGTTCCGCAAGTCCAATCCGAGCAAGGCCAAGCGCGGTTTCCGGATAGCGCAGACGGTCTCGGCGGCGGGCATGGCCCTCGGTCACGGTCTGCAGGACGCGCAGAAGACGATGGGCATCGTGGTGATGGCGCTGGTCATCGCCGATGTCGAGGGCCAGGGCGACGCGATCCCGGTCTGGGTGAAGATCGCCTGTGCGCTGATGCTCTCGCTCGGTACGTACGCGGGCGGCTGGCGCATCATGCGTACGCTCGGCCGCAAGATCATCGAGCTGGACCCGCCGCAGGGCTTCGCGGCGGAGACGACAGGTGCGTCGATCATGTTCGGCTCGGCGTTCCTGTTCCACGCGCCGATCTCGACGACGCATGTGATCACCTCGGCGATCATGGGAGTGGGCGCCACGAAGCGGGTGAACGCGGTTCGCTGGGGCGTCGCCAAGAACATCATTCTGGGCTGGTTCATTACGATGCCGGCGGCCGCGGCTGTGGCGGCGATGAGTTACGGGGTCGTGTACCTGACCTTCGGCTGACGGCCGCGGGTCGGCACGCCCTTCGGGCGAGGACAGAGGTCCAGGAACAGGTGTGGGCCCGCCCCTCTGGGAGAGAGGGGCGGGCCCTTCGCCTTGCGGTGGCACCGCCATGCAGCACCGCGAGACGGCTTGGGGGCGCCGGAGGAGTTCGGCGGTCCGCCCGGGTGAACCCACCACCGGCAGTAACCGCCAACGCCCCCGGCCCGGGTCCACCACGGGACCGGCCGGTTATCCGAAGCGGCCCGAGATGTAGTCCTCCGTCGCCTGCACCGACGGGTTGGCGAAGATCCGCTCGGTCTCGTCGATCTCGATCAGCTTGCCGGGCTGGCCGACCGCCGACAGGTTGAAGAAGGCCGTACGGTCCGAGACGCGCGCTGCCTGCTGCATGTTGTGCGTCACGATGACGATCGTGAAGCGCTCCTTCAGCTCGCCGATGAGGTCCTCGATCGCGAGCGTGGAGATCGGGTCCAGCGCCGAGCACGGCTCGTCCATCAGCAGCACATCCGGCTCGACCGCGATCGCGCGGGCGATGCACAGACGCTGCTGCTGGCCGCCGGAGAGCCCGGAGCCCGGCTTGTTCAGGCGGTCCTTGACCTCGTTCCAGAGGTTCGCGCCCTTGAGGGACTTCTCGACGACGTCCGCCAGCTGGCTCTTCTTGTACGAGCCGTTCAGCCGGAGGCCCGCCGCGACGTTGTCGAAGATCGACATCGTCGGGAAGGGGTTCGGGCGCTGGAAGACCATGCCGACCGTACGGCGCACGGCGACGGGGTCGACGCTCGATGCGTACAGGTTCTCGTCGTCCAGCAGCACCTTGCCCTCGACGCGGCCACCGGGGGTGACCTCGTGCATACGGTTCAGGGTGCGCAGGAAGGTGGACTTGCCGCAGCCGGACGGGCCGATGAAGGCCGTCACGGAGCGGGGCTCCACGGTCATCGAGATGTCCTCGATGGCCTTGTGGGAGCCGTAGTACGCGGTGAGGCCGCTGACGTCGATGCGCTTGGCCATGTGAATCACTTCGCTTTCAGAAGGCCGCGGTCAGCGACCGGTCTTCGGGGCCTTCCAGCGGGCGATGCCGCGGGCCACCAGATTGAGGATCATGACGAAGGCGATCAGGACCAGGGCGGCGGCCCAGGCGCGGTCGACCGCTGCGTCGGTGCCGACGGCGTACTGCTCGTACACATACAGCGGCAGCGAGGACTGGGCACCTTCGAAGGGGTTGTTGTTGATCAGCTTCGTACCGAAGACGAGCAGCAGCACGGGGGCCGTTTCGCCGGCGATACGGGCCACCGCGAGCATGACGCCCGTCGTGATGCCGCCGATCGCGGTGGGCAGGACCACCTTGAGGATCGTGCGCCACTTGGGGATGCCCAGGGCGAGGGAAGCCTCGCGCAGCTCGTTGGGGACGAGCTTGAGCATCTCCTCGGTGGAGCGGACGACCACCGGCATCATCAGGATGGCGAGCGCCAGCGAGCCGGCGAACCCGGAGGGCCCGAAGCCCAGCATCAGGTTCCAGGTGGCGAGGATGAACAGGCCCGCGACGATCGACGGAATGCCGGTCATGACGTCGACGAAGAAGGTGACGGCCTTCGCGAGCTTTCCGCGTCCGTACTCGACCAGGTAGATCGCGGTCAGCATGCCGATGGGGGCGGCGATGACGGTGGCGATGAGGACCTGCTCGATGGTGCCGAGCAGCGCGTGGTAGATGCCGCCGCCGGCTTCGGCGTCGAGCACACCGCCCATCGAGTGACTCAGGAAGTACGTGTCGAGGACCTTGACGCCCTTGCTGATCGTGACCCACGCCAGCGAGAGCAGGGGGATGACGGCGAGGATGAAGCAGACCCAGACGAGGCTGGTGGCGAAACGATCCTTCGCCTGGCGGCTGCCCTCGACCTTGGTGGTGATCAGGTAGCTCGCGATCAGGAAGAAGAGCGCGGACAGAAGGCCCCACTGGATCCGGCTGTGCCAGCCGGCGGCGAGGCCGGCGCCGCAGCCCGCGGCGATCGACCCGGCGGCGATGGCGGCCGGGGCCCAGCGGGGGAGGCGGGCGTGGGACAGGGGGTCGTGGCGCACGACGGCAACCGGCCGCTTGTCCTGGACGACGTTGCTCATGCGTTGGCCCCCGAGTACTCCTTGCGGCGCGCGATGATCCACCGTGCCGCGCCGTTGACCAGCAGCGTGATGAAGAAGAGCACCAGACCGGAGGCGATCAGCGCGTCCCGGCCGAACTCATCGGCTTCGTTGAACTTCGCCGCGATGTTCTGGGCGAAGGTGCCGCCACCCGGGTCGAGCAGGTGGCCGGAGATGATGAAGCTCGGGGAGAGCACCACGGCCACGGCCATCGTCTCGCCGAGCGCACGGCCGAGGCCGAGCATCGAGGCGCTGATGATGCCGGAGCGGGCGAAGGGGAGCACGGACATCCGGATGACTTCCCAGCGCGTGGCGCCGAGGGCGAGAGCGGCCTCTTCGTGCATCTTCGGCACCTGGAGGAAGACCTCACGGGTGACGTTGGTGATGATCGGCAGGATCATGATCGCCAGCAGGATGCCCACGGTGAAGAGGTTGCGGGCGGGGCCGTCGGTGGCCTTGTCGAAGATGTACGTCCAGCCGAGGTACTCGTTCAGCCACTGGTTGAGGCCGTCGAGGTACGGGACCAGGAAGATGGCGCCCCAGAGGCCGTAGATGATGCTCGGTACGGCGGCGAGCAGGTCGACGACGTACGAGATCGGCGCGGCCAGCTTCCGCGGCGCGTAGTGCGAGACGAACAGCGCGATGCCGATCGCCACGGGCACGGCGAGGAGCATCGCGATGACCGAGCTGACGACCGTGCCGAAGGCCAGTACGGCGATGCCGAAGACCGGCGGGTCACCGGCCGGGTTCCACTCGGAGGTGGTGAGGAAGTTCGCGTCGTCCTTCGAGATGGCGATCGCGGCGCGGTAGGCGAGGAACCCCGCTATCGCGGCCATGATCACCAGCAGGGTGATGCCGGATCCGCGGGACAGGCCCAGGAAGATCCGGTCACCGGGGCGGGTGCTGCCCCTGGACGCGCGTGTGTCGCCGCGCCTGTCGGGCGGCGGTGTTTCGGTGGTGGTTGGTGTAACCATCGGGTCTCTCCGGTCTGCGGAGCCGGTGGGCTCCTGGCGGCGGTGCACCGGATGCCGAGGCCGGTCCGGCCCGTGCTGCGGCACGGACCGGCCTCGGCCGGAAATCAGGACAGGGTCGGGACGATCTCGCGGACCTTGGCCGCGATCTCGGCCGGGAGCGGGGCGTAGCCGGCCTCGGCGAGGACCTTCTGGCCGTCCTCGCTGACCGTGTAGTTCAGGAACGACTTGAGGGTCGGCAGGGTCTCCGCCTTGTTGCCCTTGTCGCAGGCGATCTCGTACGTGACCAGGACGATCGGGTACGCGCCCTCGGCCTTGGTCTTGTAGTCGAGGGACAGGGCGAGGTCGCTGCCGGTGCCCTTGACCTTGGCGGCGGCGATGGCCTTGGAGGCGTTCTCGGTGGTCGCCTCGACCGGGGCAGCGGCACCCGTGTTCAGCTTGACGGTACTCATCTTGCTGGCGGTCGCGTAGGAGAGCTCGAAGTAGCCGATCGCGCCTTCGGCGTCCTTGACCGCGGTGGCGACGCCGGAGGAGCCGTTGGCGGCCTGGCCACCCTCGGCCGGCCAGGACTTCGTCTTCGGGTCGTACTTCCAGTCGGCCGGGGCGGCCTCGCTGAGGTACTTGCCGAGGTTCTGGGTGGTGCCGGACTCGTCCGAGCGGTGGAAGGCCTGGATGCTGGTGCTGGGCAGCTTGGCGTCCGGGTTGAGCTTCTTGATCGCCTCGTCGTCCCACTTCTTGATCTTCGAGTCGAAGATCTTGGCGAGGGTCGGGGCGTCCAGGACCAGGTTGTCCACGCCGCTCAGCTTGTAGCCGATGGCGACCGGGCCGCCCACCATGGGCAGGTTGATGCCCTGGCCGGTCTTGCAGATCTTCTTCGACTCGGTGACCTCTTCGGGCTTGAGCGCGGAGTCGGAGCCCGCGAAGGCGACCTGGCCCTGATTGAACTTGGTGATGCCGCCGCCGGAGCCGATGGCCTGGTAGTTGATCTCCACGCCGGAGCAGGCCGCCTGGAAGTTCTTCACCCAGAGGTCCATGGCGTTCTTCTGTGCGGTCGAGCCCGCCGCGAGGAGCTGGCCCTTGGCGTCCTCGCACTTGATGTTCGAGGCGGCGCTGGTCTTGCTGCCGTTGCCGCCGGTGGAGCCGGCGTTGTCGTCCGAACCACACGCCGTGAGGACCAGGGCGCCGGAAACGGCGAGGGCGCCGAGCGCGGTGGCGCGAAGCCCGTTCTTGCTCTGAAGCTTCACTTTCGGGTGTTCCTTCCAGAAGCCGCCGGACGCTGACTGGGGTGTCTGAACGTTCCGTGGCGGCGTGTGATCGGGGTGGGGGGACCGACGCTGTGCCGGTCACCGTGTAGGGCCGAAATTAGGCAGATCAGATGAAGCGGCCAACGGGAGAGAGTGAACGGAAGGTGAACCGTGTCGGGCGGCTAAGTGCCACCCTTCGATCTGTACACCGTGTGTGACTCACCCGCCGTCCCAGGCCGAGTGCAGAGCCTCCAGCAGCGCGTCTACGAGGAGGCGGTCGCGGGGCTGGGTGAGCCGGTCGCGCGCGGCAGCAGGAGGCAGCCACAGCAGCCGGTCGACCTCCCTGTTCGGCTCGAACGAGCCGCCGGTGGCCTCCGCCGCCCAGTAGCGGACTTCCTTGGGCCGGCCCTCGGCCCGGTAGAGGACGGTGGGCAGCTCAGGTCCCAGGTCGCACGCCATGCCGGTTTCCTCCAGCACCTCGCGTACCGCTCCCTGCCGTGCGTCCTCGCCGCGCTTCAGTTTGCCTTTCGGGTGCGACCAGTCCGCCCATTTCGGCCGATGGACCAGGGCGAGCTCGATCCCGTCGACAGAGGGCGAGCGACGCCACAGCACGCAGCCCGCAGCGAGAATCACAGAGTCGTCGTTCATCCGGCTCCTCCCGACTGAAACCGCGCTTGGTCTGCGGCTTCCTTGATCGTGGTTACCGTCCGTGCGGAGGGTCGGTCCGCTCCCTCATGGGGCCGCCACCGCCGTCCGATGCCATACCTGCTGGAAGGCGAAGCGGGCCGCCTCGACCTCGTGCCGCTGGTCGGCGTGGAGCACCCCCAGGGCGTACGCCGTCGCCGGAGCGATGCGCGGGGTCCTGGCCGCGACCGCGGCCGCGGTCGCGGCCTCGGCGGCGTCACGGTGGCGGTCCAGGACCAGCCCCGCGTGGCGGAGCACCGGGTCCGCGTCCGGGTACAGCACCTCCTGTGCGTACCGGTGCAGCCTCAGCAGCAGCCGCACCTGGTGCCAGGGGGCATCCTGCGCCTCGCCGGCCGAGGCGGTGGCGAGACCGTTGACCAGGGCTTCCGCGTTGTACGGGTGGGCCGCGCGGCCCAGTGGCAGCGCGGCCACGGCCTCCAGCAGGCGCCGCTCGGCGGTCTCGGCGGGCAGCGAGAGGGTCTCGGCGGCCGGGGCCGCGGCCACGGCACCCAGGGGCAGCTCGGAGGCGAGTACGGCGACGGCGTCGGCGACCGCGTGGAACCGGGACGAGCCGAGCGCCTGGAGCGCGGCAGAGTGGGCGCGGGTCCGGGCGAGGGTCAGCTGCCGCTCCAGCAGGGCACCGGCCCGCGCGGCCCCCACGGTGAGCGCCCCCGTGGCCCGCCGGGCCTCGACGCCGTCGGCGGGGCTGCGGGGTCCGGCGGAGCTTCCGGGGCCGCCGTCTGCGGCCCGCCGGCCGGAGCCGGCCAGGGCGTCGGCGCTGCCGGGAGCGCCCGGCTCCACCGGCCCGCCTGCCGTTCCCGGGTCTGCCGGTTCGGCAGCCGGGCTGCCCGCCGTCAGTCCGCGGAGCTCTCCCCTCGCCGGGGGCAGCGGCGACGCCCCCGACAGGCGCGACAGCGCGTCCAGCAGTCTGGCCAGGCGTGAGGTGCAGGCGTGTTCCTGGGCCAGGGTGGCGGACAGCCAGGCCAGTTCGCCGCGCAGACCGTCCGCCCACGCCGGGTCGAGGAGCGGCCGGAACGTGTGCAGCGTTCCGCTGATACGGCGGGACGCCTGGCGCAGCGCGCGGGCCGCCTCCGCCACGCTCGCCGTGTCCGCGCCGCTCTCGCTGTGCAGTCGCAGGCTGCGCAGGAAGGTGCCCGCCTGCGCATGAAGATACCGGGCCAGAGCTTCGCCGGCCGTGACCGGCACCGCGAAGGCGGCCGGGACGGCGGCAGTGTCCTGCCGGGAGAGATCAGGGCTGTGCACGCCGGCGCCTCCGGGCGTCTATGAGCATCTCCTGTACATGCCGCTGCGGCTGGCCGTCCGGATCCGCGGCATGCCGGGTCCAGGCGCCGTCCGGGCCGAGGTGCCAGGAGGCGGTGGTGTCGGACATGCCCGTCTCCAGCAGCCGGGTGAGGGCCGCGCGGTGGGCCGGGTCGGTGACCCGTATCAGTGCCTCGATACGGCGATCGAGGTTGCGGTGCATCATGTCGGCGCTGCCGAGCCACACCTCGGGCTCGCCGCCGTTGCCGAAGGCGAAGACCCGGGAGTGTTCCAGGAAGCGCCCGAGGATCGAGCGGACCCGGATGTTCTCGGAGAGCCCGGTCACTCCGGGGCGTATCGCACAGATGCCGCGCACCCAGATGTCCACCGGCACCCCCGCCATCGCCGCCCGGTAGCAGGCGTCGATGATCGCCTCGTCCACCATGGAGTTGACCTTGAAGCGTACGTAGGCGGGGCGCCCTGCGCGGTGGTGCGCGGCTTCCTTGTTTATTCGCGAAATGAGGCCGTCCCGAAGGGACTTGGGGGCGACGAGCAGACGGCGGTACGTCTCGCGGCGCGAATATCCCGACAGCCGGTTGAACAGGTCCGACAGATCCGCGCCGACCTGCGGGTCCGCGGTCAGCAGCCCCAGGTCCTCGTAGAGCCTGGCCGTCTTCGGGTGGTAGTTCCCGGTCCCCACATGCGAGTAGCGGCGCAGTGTCTCGCCCTCCTGGCGGACCACCAGCGAGAGCTTGCAGTGGGTCTTCAGCCCGATCAGGCCGTAGACGACATGGCAGCCGGACTCCTCCAGCTTGCGCGCCCACTTGATGTTGGCCTGCTCGTCGAAGCGGGCCTTGATCTCCACGAGTACGAGCACCTGCTTGCCCGACTCCGCGGCGTCGATCAGCGCGTCCACTATCGGGGAGTCGCCCGAGGTCCGGTACAGCGTCTGCTTGATCGCCAGCACGTCCGGGTCGCCCGCGGCCTGCTCCAGGAAGGCCTGGACGGACGTGGAGAACGAGTCGTACGGGTGGTGCAGCAGCACGTCCCGCTCGCGCAGCGCCATGAAGATGTCGGGTGCGGAGGCGGACTCCACCTCGGCGAGGTCCCGGTGGGTGCCCGCGACGAACTTCGGGAACTTCAGCTCGGGCCGGTCCAGCGCCGCGATGCCGAAGAGACCGGTCAGATCCAGCGGCCCCGGCAGCGGGTACACCTCGGCGTCGGAGACCTTCAGCTCGCGGACCAGCAGATCGAGGACGTACGGGTCGATGGACTCCTCGACCTCGAGCCGTACCGGCGGGCCGAAGCGGCGCCGCATGAGCTCCTTCTCCAGGGCCTGGAGAAGGTTCTCGGCGTCGTCCTCCTCCACCTCCAGGTCCTCGTTGCGCGTCACCCGGAACATATGGGTCGCCAGGACCTCCATGCCGGGGAACAGCTCTTCCAGATGCGCCGCTATGACGTCCTCGAGGGGGACGTACCGCTGCGGCGAGGCCTCCAGGAAGCGGGACAGCAGCGGCGGGACCTTCACCCGGGCGAAGTGGCGGTGGCCGCTGACGGGGTTGCGCACGACAACCGCGAGGTTCAGGGACAGACCGGAGATGTACGGGAAGGGGTGCGCCGGGTCCACGGCCAGCGGGGTGAGGACCGGGAAGATCTGCTGCCGGAAGAGCGTGAAGAGGCGGGCCTGCTCCTTCTCGGTGAGCTCGGGCCAGCGGATGAGGTGGATGGACTCCTCGGCGAGTGCCGGGGCCACGTCCTGCTGGTAGCAGGCGGCGTGCCGGGCCATGAGCTCGCGGGAGCGCGTCCAGATCAGGTCGAGGACCTCGCGGGGCTGCAGGCCGGAGGCGGAACGGGTGGCGACACCGGTAGCGATACGGCGCTTCAGACCGGCCACCCGGACCATGAAGAACTCGTCCAGGTTGGACGCGAAGATGGCCAGGAAATTCGCTCGTTCGAGGAGCGGGGTGGCGGGATCCTCGGCGAGCTCGAGCACCCGCTCGTTGAACGCCAACCAGCTGCGCTCACGGTCCAGGAACCGCCCCGCGGGCAGCTCGCCGCCCTCTCCCTCGTGATCCTCCTCGTAACCGTCGAGGTCGGCATCGAGGTCGGGCTCCAGATCGGAGACGGTGGCCGCGACCGTGTGCGGCCGGTGCGCGGCTATGGAACCGACGGACGGCTGGGGGTGCTGGACCGGTACCTCGGCGGGCTGCTGGTTCATGGACCCATTCTTCCGCGTGGAAGGCAGAACGGGCGCGTCGGAGAGTGCCGGGGTGAGGGGGATTCTCCCATTGGCGAGGGGGACTCTCCCGTTGGGGGAGGCGGGCACAGCGGGCTGCATTGAGAGAGGGTCGCAAGGGTGTCTGAATGCCCGGTAACGACGACATGACATGCAGGCGCGGTCGGGATGAGCGGCGGTCGGCCGGATGGCTCCACGGACCCGGCCGACGTCCTTCCCGGGCGTGGAGATTCCCGTTCACCACGCCCGGGAAGGCCGCTCGGGCGTGGCGTCGGCGCAGAATCCGGAACGCCGCACCCACCACATCCGCCGCGACGGCCGGCCCGGTGCCCGTCTCGACCAGCTGGATCGGCCAGACGTGTGAGGCGGGGTGGCAGACGGCGTACGAGTCGGTGATCCCCGCCCCGGCCCTGCACCGCGCGGGCTCCCGCACGGTCTCCCGCGCGGCCTCCGGCCGTACCACTCCCGGCACAGGGGCCCTGGACGCGCGCCTGCCGGAGGTGGACACCTCGCCGTTGTCGAGCGGCCGGACGCTGCCGGAGGCGGCCGGACGCTGCTGGGCAGCTCGAGGCGGGTGGCGATGACGCGGTCCGCGGGCGCCCGCAGCAGCTCCCGGCAGCGGGCGGCGGCCACCCTCAGGAACCCGGTGACGAAGGCGAGCCCGCCGGCGGGCAGGGCGCGCAGCAGCAGGACCGGTTGAGCAGGGAAAGGGTGTGCAGGAGAGGGGCCGGTGTCAACTGCCACCGGCCCCTGGGCCGTTCGTCGGATCAGGCGATGTGCCTGGTGATCTGCCGGGCGTGTGCCGGGCGATGTGCCGGGCGCCCTGTCAGGACTCCGTGCGGTACATCAGGTCCACCTCGTGGGTGACGAAGCCGAGACGCTCGTACACCGTCAGCGCCGCCGTGTTGTCCGCGTCGACATAGAGCATCGCGGTGGGCAGGCCCTGCGCGGCCAGATGCCGCAGGCCGATGGCGGTGAGGGCCTTGCCGAGACCGCCGCCCTGCGCGTCGGGCCGGACGCCGACGACGTACACCTCGCCGAGGCGCTCCTCGGCGTGCACCTTCGTCCAGTGGAAGCCGACGAGCTCCCCGTCTCGCTCGGCGAGGAAGAATCCCTTGGGGTCGAACCACGGCTCGGCCTTGCGGTCGTCGAGGTCGCGCTGCGTCAGCGATCCCTGCTCGGGATGGTGCGCAAAGGCGAGGGCATTCACGGCGAGCCAGGCGGCGTCGTCCTGCCCGGGTACGAAGGTGCGTACGGTGACGCCGGCCGGGAACACCGGTTCGGAGATGTCCAGCGGGCTCAACGGCCGCCGCAGCTGGCGCAGTTCACGGAAGAGGGTCAGCCCGAGCACCTGGGCCAGATGCCGGGCGGCGGACCTCCCGCCGTGCGCCCACACCCGCAGCCGCTTCCCGGACGCCCCCAGCAACGCGGCCCCGAGCGCCCGCCCGTGCCCACGCCCCCGGTGCGAGGGATGCACGACGAGCTCGGCGGCCGGGGCCTCGACGGGGTCGGTGTCCTCGAGCTGGCCGTACCCGATGAGATCCCCGTCGACGGTGAGGAGGAAGTGGCGTACGCCCTCCCGCTTCCCGCCGCGCAGTTGCAGCCGCCCCTGCTCGGAGACGGCCTGCATCCCGTCGGACCGGGCGGCGTCACCGAGCATGCCCAGTACGGCCTGTGCCTGGTCGGCGGTGAGCTCGTCAAGGGTCTGAATGTGCCGGCCGGGCTCCAGGGCTGGTACGTCAATCGTCATGTGTCGAGGGTACGGCGGGGGTGGCCCGGCGCGGGATCTGCGCGGCTCGGCGATTGGCCCGCGCATGCGGTGGACGATCCTGCTCGTCCATGTCCGCCCCTGCGGGGGTGATACGCCAGGAACGACCCGTTGACGTGCGAAGGCAACCAGGTTGTAACCCGTCACCCCCTGTCGCGCTACGCGCGTTGACTCTAGGCTGCCGCTCGCACCCTCACGCCACGCTGAACTGACAAGGGGACAGATGTCAGCGACACAACAGAAGAACCGCGCGGCCCGGCGGACCCGGCGGATACTCGCCACCGCCGCGGGACTGGCCACCGTCGGCGCGCTCGTCGCCGCGATGCCGGCCGGTGCCACGGACGGGGAGCGTCACGGAGACCGGCACCACAAGCACAAGCCGCGCACCGTCGATGTGCAACTGCTCTCCTTCAACGACCTCCACGGGAACCTGGAGCCGCCCGCCGGCTCGGCCGGGGCGGTCAGTGAGACGCAGGCCGACGGCACGGTCAAGAGCATCCCGGCCGGCGGCGTCGAGTACCTGGCCACCTCGCTGCGCACCGCGCGCAAGGGGAACCCGTACTCCATCACCGCGGCCGGCGGCGACATGGTGGGCGCCAGCCCGCTGCTGTCCGGTCTCTTCCACGACGAGCCGACCATCGAGGCGCTCAACAAGATCGATCTCGATGTGACGTCCGTGGGCAACCACGAGTTCGACGAGGGCGCGGTCGAGCTCGCCCGACTGCAGAACGGCGGCTGCCACCCGGTCGAGGGCTGTTTCGAGAAGGGGAAGAAGTTCCGGGGCGCGGACTTCCCCTACCTCGCGGCCAACGTCACCAAGGAGAAGACCGGCAGGCCGATCCTCAAGCCGTACACGGTCTGGAAGAAGAACGGCGTCAAGATCGGCTTCATCGGAGTGACCCTCGAGGGCACCCCGGACATCGTCAACGCCAACGGCATCAAGGGCCTCGCCTTCCGCGACGAGGTCGAGACGATCAACAAGTACGCCCGTGAGCTGGACCGCCAGGGCGTGAAGTCGATCGTCGCGCTGATCCACGAGGGCGGCTCGCCCGCCTCCCCCTCGTACAACTACAACTGCGACTCGCCGGGCGCCGGTGACGGCATCTCCGGCCCGATCGTCGACATCGCCAAGGGCATCACGCCGAAGGTGGACGCGCTGGTCACCGGCCACACCCACCAGGCGTACGTGTGCACCATCCCGGACCCGTCCGGCAAGCCGCGCATGGTCACCTCGGCGTCCTCGTACGGCAAGCTCTACACGGACACCACCCTCACGTACGACCGTCGCACCAAGGACATCGTCCGTACGTCGGTGAAGTCCGCGAACCACATCGTCAGCCGCGACCAGGCCAAGGCCGCGGACATGACCTCCCTCATCGAGCGCTGGAGCAAGCTGGCCGCGCCGATTGCGAACCGCCCGCAGGGCTGGATCTCCGGCGACATCAACGGCCGTGGCTCGACGGCGCCCGAGAAGCCGCTCGGAGACCTGATCGCGGATGCCCAGCTCGAGGGCCTGGCTCCGGCGGACAAGGGCGGGGCGCAGCTCGCGCTGATGAACCCGGGCGGCATCCGGTCCGATCTGGTCTTCAAGGCGTCGGGCAGCGAGGGCGACGGGGTGGTGACGTACGGCGAGTCCTTCACCGTGCAGCCGTTCACCAACATGATGAACGTCGTCGACCTGACCGGCGCCCAGCTGATCACCACGCTCCAGCAGCAGGTCAGCGGCCCGAACGAGGCCTCGCCGAAGATCCTTCAGGTCTCGAAGGGCTTCACGTACACCCTGGACATGACGAAGACGGGCGCGGCCCGGATCGTCGTCGACTCGGTGAAGCTGAACGGTGAGGCGATCGACCCGGCGAAGACGTACCGCGTCGCGATGAACGAGTTCCTGGCGGGTGGCGGTGACGGCTTCCCCGTGCTGAAGGAGCACAAGAACAAGCTGGTCGGCGCTTCCGACCTGGATGTCTTCAACGCCTACCTGGCGGCGAAGTCCACGGCGGCCGCGCCGATCACGCCGCCGGTCGCGGACCGGATCACGGTGGTGAAGTAGGGCGCTGCCCGGCTTCACGGTGGTGAAGCCGGGCTGCCCGGCGGACAGTTGGTGGGGCGGTGGGCCAGGTGCCTGCCGCCCCACCGGCGTTGTGCGGGCGGGATTCCGTGGGTCGCGGCACTGTAGCTTTTGACGTGAACCCGCCATACTCCGGGCCATGGACCGACGGAGTTTTCTCGCGGGTGCGGCAGCCGTCTCCGCCACCGCCCTCATCGGCGCACCGGCCGCTGCCGCCGCGCCGCGGCGCACGCTGTCCGCACAGGACTGGATGGCGGGCGCCGCCGACGCGACCCCCCTGCAACGGCTGACGATCCCCGGCACCCACGACTCGGGCGCGCGCTTCGGCGGTCTGTGGGTGCAGTGCCAGAACATCACCATCGCCGACCAGTTGAACAGCGGTATCCGCTTTCTGGACGTACGGTGCCGGGTCACCGGCGACTCGTTCGCCATCCACCACGGGGCGTACTACCAGAACCTGATGTTCGGCGATGTCCTCATCGCCTGCCGCGACTTCCTCGCGGTGCACCCCTCCGAGACGGTCCTGATGCGGGTCAAGCAGGAGTACTCGGGGGACAGTGACGCCACCTTCCGGCGCATCTTCGACCTCTATCTGGACGGCAAGGGCTGGCGTCCGCACTTCCGGATCGGCGACGGGCTGCCGGCGCTGGGCGAGGCGCGCGGCAAGGTCGTGCTGCTCGGCGACAACGGCGGGCTGCCGGGCGTGCGGTACGGGGACGGGAACCTGTTCGACATCCAGGACGACTGGAACGCGGAGCCCGGCGCCAAGTACCCCAAGATCGAGGCGCACTTCCGCAAGGCGGCGCAGCAGCCCGGAAAGCTGTACGTCAACTACGTCAGCACATCCGCACTGCTGCCGCCCCGCTGGAACTCCGACCGGTTGAACCCGAGGGTCCACTCCTTCCTCGACGGCTCCGAGGCAGGCGGCTGGCGCGGGCTGGGGATCGTCCCGATGGACTTCCCCAACACCCGCTCCGGCCTGGTCGATTCACTCATTCGCCACAACCTGTGATCACCAGTTCCGAGCCGGTGAAGCCCGCCCGTATGCGCCGGTCGTGCGTGACGATCACCAGCGCCCCGGCATAGCCGGCCAGCGCGGTCTCCAGCTCCTCCACCAGGGCGGGGGAGAGGTGGTTCGTGGGTTCGTCGAGGAGGAGCAGGTCGACAGGTTCGACGACCAGCCGGGCCAGCTCCAGCTTGCGGCGCTGCCCGGTGGACAGTGCCCGTACGGGGACGGTGAGGTCCTCCCCGCGGAACAGGCCGAGGGCGAGCAGTTCGTCCACGCGGTCGTGGCCGAAGACCTCGGCGACCGTGCGCCCGTCGTCCGCCGGGGAGTTGTTCTGGCGCAGGAACCCGACCCGGGCCGGACGGCGGACCGTACCGGTCTGCGGGACCAGCTCTCCGGCCAGCACCTGGAGCAGCGTGGACTTGCCGGCTCCGTTCGGTCCGGTGATCAGCAGGCGCTCGCCCGGTGCGATGCGCAGTGCGTCGAGCGAGAGCCGGCCCGGGACACGTACACCGGAAAGCTCCACCTCGTGCGAGGTCCCGCCCTCGATACGGGCGGTGAAACGCAGCGGCTCCGGGGGCGGCGGCACCGGGTTCTCGGTCAGCCGGTGCACCCGCTCCCGGGCGTTGCGGATTCTGCTCATCGCGCCGTGCGCCCGTGACCTGGCCCGGAACGCGCCCGCACCGCTGAAGGCCGACGGGGCCTTGCGCGGGATCGCGGACAGCAGCCCGATGTTCGACTCGGCCAGCGCCGAGTGGCGGGCAGGTCGGCGCGCCACTCCTCGTGCTCCCGGACCCGGCGTGCACGGGCCGCGGCCCTGGCGGCGAGGAAGCCGGCGTAGCCGTTGCCGTACCGGCGTACCGTGCGCAGATCCTGGTCCACCTCCAGCACGGTGGAGGTGACCCGGTCCAGGAACGTCCGGTCGTGGGTGACCGCGACCACCGTGCCGCGGTGGGCTCTCAGCTGCCCCTCCAGCCAGCCGACGGCCTCGTCGTCGAGGTCGTTGGTCGGCTCGTCGAGCAGCAGCAGCTCGGGCGCGGAGGCGAGCGTCGCTGCCAGCGCGAGGCGGGAGCGCTGCCCGCCCGAGAGGGTGCCCAGCGGGCGGGTCCGGTCCAGGCGCTGCTTCTCGCCCAGCCGGCGCAGGGTGATCTCGACCCGCCGGTCGGCCTCGTGGCCGTCGCGCGCCTCGAACTCGGCGACGAGTTCCGCGTATTCGGTGTACGCCGCCTCGTCCGCCCGGTGCAGCTCCGCCTCCGCGGTACGGATCCGCCGCTCCAGCGCCCGCAGTTCGGCGAGTGCGAGGTCGACGGCGTCACCGACGAGAGCGGTGCCGGGAAGCTCCAGGGTCTGGGCGAGATGGCCGACGCCGCCGGGAGCGGTGACGGTGAGCGTGCCGTTGTCGGGCTGCTCCTGTCCGGCGAGCAGCCGGAGCAGGGTGGACTTGCCGGAGCCGTTGTCGCCGACGACGCCGACTTTCTCGCCCGGACGGACGGTGAAGGAGACCCGGTCGAGGACGACACGATCGTCGTAGCGTTTGGTGACGTCGGACAGGGTGAGCTGCGAAACGGCAGCGGCAGCGGTGGTGGCGGCTGAGGCGGTGACTGGGAACAAGTGTGTCTTCTTTCGTGGACGACAGGACGACAGGACGACGCGATGGAGACGGGACGTGCCGTCTCGTTGTATCGACCGTAGCGCCGCTTCCGATGTCCCGCAAGACGCACCGTCTCGTTAAATTCCGGAGGGGGGCGGAGTCGCCGCCCCCGGCAGCCGGATCACCGCCCGCGTGCCACCGTCCGCCGCCGGCCCGAGCGCGATCTCGCCGCCCGCCTGCTGGACCGTACGCGCCACGATCGACAGCCCGAGCCCCGAACCCGGCAGCGCCCGCGCGGACGGTGAACGCCAGAACCGCTCGAAGACATGCGGGAGTTCATCGGCGGGGATGCCGGGCCCGTGGTCCCGTACCGCCAGCTCGCCGCCCCGCAGGGACACCTCGATCGTCCCGCCCGGCGGGGAGAACTTCACCGCGTTGTCCAGGACGTTGACCAGCGCCCGCTCCAGCGCGGCCGGCTCCGCCCGTACGTACCAGGGCTCCAGCTCCGCCGCGATGGTCAGCTCGGGACCGCGCAGCCGGGCCCGCTCCAGCGCGGCCGCGACGATCTCGTGCAGGGCGATGACCTGCAACGGCCCCGGGCCGACGGCATCCGGCCGCGACAGCTCCTGCAGGTCGCCGATGAGCGCGGCCAGTTCGGTCATCTGCGCCGTGACCGAGGCCAACAGCGCCGCACGGTCCCCGGGCGGGAGCGCCCGGCCCGTCTCCTCGCTGCGCGCCAGCAGCTCGATGTTCGTACGCAGCGACGTCAGCGGCGTACGCAGCTCGTGCCCGGCGTCCGCGATCAGCTGGGCCTGGCGGTCGCGGGAGGAGGCGAGCGCGGCGGTCATCGAGTTGAAGGAGCGGGACAGACGGGCGATCTCGTCCTCGCCCTCGACCGGGATGCGTACGGTCAGATCCTCCGTCCTGGCGACATGCTCGACGGCTCCGGTGAGCCGGTCGACCGGCTGCAGACCGGTCCGCGCGACCCACAGGCCGGCCGCCCCGGCGCCGAGCACACCGATCCCGGCGAGCACGGTCAGCACCAGCGCGAGCCGGTTCAGGGCGGAGTCGATCTCCTCCAGCGGGCGGGACACGGAGACGGCCACCGGCTGCGGGCCGATGTCGACCACCGTGGTGTGGACGCGCACCAGGTCACCCCGGTCGGTGGTGCTGTCGTGCAGGGTGTCGTGCCGGGTGAGCAGCGCGACGTCGATGTCGGGCTGCTGGACCTTCACCGGCTGCGAGTCCGGGGCGACGCAGCGGTTGCCGGTCGGCCCGACGATCTGCACATAGGCGAAGCCGGAGCCCTTCGTCGACCTGCTCTCGCGGGCGCCGCACGTGGCCAGCGCCTGCTGCACCGCACTGGGCGGCGCGCTGGTGTTCTGCAGCGAGGTGTCGAGCTCATCGTGCAACTGGGCGCGGGTCAGCAGCCAGCAGGCGACGGACACGGCCGCGACGGCGACCGCGACGGCCGTGGCCACCAGCAGTGCCAGCCGGGACCGCAGGGGCAGCGTACGGAACCGGCTGACCAGGCCTCTCACGCCTCACCGCCGGTGCGCAGCGCGTACCCCACGCCACGCACCGTGTGGACCAGGCGCGGCTCTCCCTCGGCCTCCGTCTTGCGGCGCAGATACATCACATACACATCCAGCGAGTTCGAACTCGGCTCGAAGTCGAAGCCCCAGACGGCCTTCAGGATCTGCTCCCGGGTGAGCACCTGGCGCGGATGCGCCAGGAACAGTTCGAGCAGCGTGAACTCGGTACGGGTCAGCTCGACCCGGCGCGTGCCGCGGTGGACCTCGCGGGTCGCCAGGTCCATCCGCAGATCGGCGAAGGCCAGTACGTCGTCGTCGTCGGCGCCGCCGCCGCTCGCCGTCGTGTACGAACTGCGCCGCAGCAGCGCCCTTACCCGGGCGAACAGCTCGTCCAGCTCGAACGGCTTGACCAGATAGTCGTCGGCACCCGCGTCCAGACCCGTCACCCGGTCGCCGACCGTGTCCCGCGCGGTCAGCATCAGGATCGGCACCCTCGACCCGGTGGCCCGCAGCCGGCGGGCCGCGGTCAGGCCGTCCATCCGGGGCATCTGGATGTCGAGGACGATCAGATCGGGTGCGTACGTCTCCGCCCGGGTGAGGGCGTCAATGCCGTCGACGGCGACCTCGGTCCCGTACCCCTCGAAGGCGAGACTGCGCTGGAGCGCCTCGCGCACGGCGGGCTCGTCGTCGACGATCAGGATGCGCTCGGCGGCACTCATCTGCGGTCTCTCTTCGGGTGCGGGGGGTTCTCTGCCTGCCTCAGCCTCGCACGGGCTCAGCCGGTGCCGCCGTCACGCAGCTCGCCGAGGACGTCCTTGACCGTGTCGACGGGGATGGCGAAGCCGAGACCGACGCTGCCGGCCGTCGATCCGGTGGCCGAACTGGGCGAGTACATCGCGGAGTTGATACCGATGATCTCGCCGTTCATATTGATGAGCGCGCCGCCGGAGTTGCCGGGGTTGAGCGAGGCGTCGGTCTGGATGGCCTTGTACGTCGTCTTCGACGATCCCGTGTCGCCGTTGAACTCCTGCCCGCCGAACTCGAAGGGCCAGCCGCCTCCGCCACCCTGCTGCTGACCCTGACCCTGACCCTGACCCTGACCCTGACCCTGCCCCTGACCCTGGCCCTGGTCCTTCGCGACCGTGACGTCGCGGTCGAGGGCGGAGACGATCCCACTGGTGACGGTGCCGGTCAGCCCCTCGGGAGAGCCGATTGCCACGACCTCGTCACCCACCTTGACCTTGCCCGAGTCGCCGAGGGCCGCCGCCTTGAGGCCGCTCGCGCCCTCCAGCTTGATGAGGGCGAGGTCCTTGCCGGGGTCGGTGCCGACAACCTCGGCGGTGTAGGTCTTGCCGTCGCTGAGCCGCACCTTGACGGAGTCGGCCCCGGAGACGACGTGGTTGTTGGTGATGATCTCGCCGTTCGCCGTGATGATCACGCCGGAGCCGGTGGACTGCCCGGAGGCGGAGCTCGCGCTGATCTCGACGATGCTCGGCGACACGGCCTGAGCGACACCGGCGACGCTGCCCTTGCTGCTCTGCGCCACGGTGGTGCCGGTCACGCCGTTGCCGCCGGCGCTCGTACCGCCCCCGGTGAGCTCCCCGACGAGCACGGAGGCGCCGCCGCCGATGAGGGCGGCGGCGATGGCGACGGCGACGATCAGCGCAACGGGCCGCCTGGTCCTGGCCCGGTGTCCGGGCGCCCCGGCGGCCTGCACGACCCCACCGGGGGGCGTGTACCCCGCCCCACCGCCCCCCGGCCACACGGTGACCGGAGGCCTGGGGGGCTCGAAGGGAGGCGGGGGCGGGTAGGCACCCGTCTCGTACGGCTGCTGCTGGGTTCCGTCGTCGCCGCTTCGGCGGTGGTGGTCGGTCATGGGAACGACTCTCGGGCCTGGAGATGAGAGGGGTCTGAGGGAGCCCTGAGAAGCCCGACAGAACAACGTATGCCCGACATGAAGGAGCCGGTGGGGGCTGACGCCCAGGCACCCCGCCACTCCAGCGGATCTGCCGCGGAGCCCGAGAAGCGGGCCGATCACCGGTGCCGTGCGGCGGCTTCGGGCGGCTCCGGTGGCGGGCCGGGGGTTGTTCCCCGGACCACCGGAGGGGGAGGGAGAGGTGGGGCCGGCCTGCCGCCCCACACCCCACCGCTCCGGCGGCTACGCCGCGGGGCCCGAGAAGCGGGGTCGCGTGCAGAGCCGCGTGTCGCTGGGAGCGTTGGCGCTGCTCGCACAGGTACCCCAGGACATCGCGCGAGACAACGCCGACGTGGCCGCGATCGCCCGCATCGCCGGCAATCCGGAAGATCTGGAGACCCTGGACGCCTACTGCGCCACCGGCTCCCTGCGCCGGGCCGCCGACCTCCTCCATCTGCACCACAGCAGCGTTGCCCGCCGGCTCGAACAGATCGCAAAGACCCTGGGCATCGAACTCACCGAACCCACCGGACTGATACGGGCCGGGCTCGCCCTCACCGCATGGCGGCTGCTCGACGACTGAGGAAGATCCGCCTCGCCACTCCGGGAACCCGAGCCACACGCCCGAGCCACACGCCCGAGCTACACGCCGGAGTGACCCGCATTCCGCGCCAGGGTGGGAACCCACGCCAGGGCGGGAACCCGCGCCAGGGCGGGAACCCGCGCCACGGGCCCGAGCCGCAGGCGCCCGCACCAAGCACGGGCCGAGGTCACACGCGTCCGCGTCCTCGCCCGGGCGGCTCAGCCGCAGCCGCAGGAGCGGCGGATCACCAGGCCCGAGGGGAACTGCTTCACCCTCTCCCGGCGCGAACCCGCCACCCTCAGCGCGTCGTCCAGGACCAGGTCCACCGCGGCCCGTGCCATCGCCGGGCGGTCCGAGGAGACCGTCGTCAGCGGCGGGTCTGTGAGCGCCGCCTCCTTGACGTCGTCGAAGCCCGCCACCGCCAGCTCGCCCGGGACGTCTATCCGCAGTTCACGCGCCGCACGCAGGACGCCGATCGCCTGGTCATCCGTCGCGCAGAAGATCGCCGGCGGACGCTCCGGGCCCGAGAGCAGTTTCAGGGCGACGAGATACGCGTCGTAGCGGTTGAACGGGGCCTGAAAGAGCCGGCCCTCCACCGGGCGGCCGGATTCCAGCATCGCCCGCCGCCAGCCCTCGACGTGGTCCGTCACCGGGTCACCGACCGCCGGGGTCGACTCGATGCCGCCGAGGCAGGCGACATACGGGTGCCCGTGCTCCAGCAGATGCCGCGTCGCCAGCTGCGCGCCGCCGATGTCGTCGGTGACAACCGCAACGTCATCGATGGCCTCCGGGCGCTCGTGCAGCAGCACCACCCGCGCGTCCCACGCCTCGATCTCCGCGGCCGCCCGCTCGCTCGGTCCCTGGCTGACCAGGATCAGCCCGGAGACCCGCATCCCGAGGAACGCCCGCAGATAGTGGACCTCGCGCTCGTCGCGGTAGTCGGAGTTGCCGACGAGCACCATTTTTCCGCGCTCGGCCGCGGCCTGTTCGACCGCGTGCGCCATCTCCGCGAAGAACGGCTGCCGCGCGTCCGGCACGATCATGCCTATGAGGTCGGTCCGCCGCGACGCCATGGCCTGGGCAACCCGGTCGGGCCGGTACCCCAGCTCCTTGATCGCGGCGAGTACCCGCTCGCGCGTGGCCGGGGCAACCGGCCTGGGTCCGTTGTTGATGACGTAGCTCACGACCGCGGTCGAAGTTCCCGCCAGTCGCGCCACATCGTCCCGCGTCACCTTGGCCACGCGCGGCAGTCTACGCGGGGTGACCTACCTCTGGGCAGGGCGTACGGCCTCTTCCTGTACGTCGGTCGTGTGCTCCGGACGGGCTACCGACGCTGCGGCCTTCGCCTTGGCCTCCTCGGCCGCGCGTTCGACCTTCTCCGGGGTGACGAAGCGGTATCCCACGTTGCGTACGGTCCCGATGAGCGACTCGTGCTCGGGGCCGAGCTTCGCCCGCAGCCGCCGCACATGGACGTCGACCGTCC
The DNA here is from genome assembly GCF_026341125.1 of Streptomyces sp. NBC_01142. Taxonomy (NCBI): domain Bacteria; kingdom Bacillati; phylum Actinomycetota; class Actinomycetes; order Kitasatosporales; family Streptomycetaceae; genus Streptomyces; species Streptomyces sp. NBC_01142. The sequence goes on along the minus strand of NZ_JAPEOR010000002.1, from coordinate 2,793,928 downwards.
GCGTGCCGCCGAAGTAGTCGTAGCCCCAGACCTCCTGGAGCAGCTGGGCCCGGGTGAAGACCCGGCCCGGGTGCTGCGCGAGGTATTTCAGCAGCTCGAACTCCTTGAAGGTCAGATCCAGGACCCGGCCCTTCAGCTTCGCGCTGTACGTCGCCTCGTCGACCGACAGATCGCCGTTGCGGATTTCCATCGGGCTGTCGTCCGAGGTGATCTGCTGGCGGCCCATCGCGAGCCGCAGCCGGGCCTCGACCTCGGCCGGACCGGCCGTGTCGAGCAGTACGTCGTCGATGCCCCAGTCCGCGGTGACGGCGGCGAGCCCGCCCTCCGTCACCACCAGGATCAGCGGGCAGCCGGGTCCGGTGGACCGCAGCAGCTGGCACAGCGACCGCACCTGCGGCAGATCGCGGCGGCCGTCGATCAGGATGACGTCGGCACCGGGGGTGTCGACGAGGGCCGGGCCCTCGGCAGGCGCCACCCGTACGTTGTGCAGCAGCAGTCCGAGGGCGGGAAGCACCTCCGTCGACGGCTGGAGGGCATTGGTCAGGAGCAGCAGAGAGCTCATCGCGCCCCACCTGCCCGGGTCGTCCTTCTGTCGTGCACGGTTCGCTCGCCCATAACGTCGGTTCCTCCTCGGTCCCTGCGAGGACGTTGCGGCACTGCTTCGTACGGTGGCGGCCCCGCGCCCTGGGTCCGCCGTTCACCTGCCTGTAACAACGGGCAGAAAACACAAAAGGACCCGGGGGCTTCGTTGCCCGGATCCTCTGCAAGCAGAATAACCCACATGAGTTCCGTGTCAGAGGGATCTTTCCGCAGATCATCTGTTCCCTCGCTCACGCCGGCACCCCGCCGCACCCTGCTCCGTACGGACGACGGCGTCCGGATCGAGGCGGTGTACGCGCCGTGTACGGCAGGTGCCGGGGGTACCGCGATCGTGGTCGCGCACGGTTTCACGGGGTCCGTGGACCGCCCGGCCGTACGCCGCGCGGCGCAGGTGTTCGCACAGCGTGCAGCGGTAGTCACCTTCTCCTTCCGAGGTCATGGCGGCTCGGGCGGCCGCTCCACGGTCGGCGACCGCGAGGTGCTCGACCTGGCCGCGGCGGTGGCATGGGCGCGTTCCCTCGGCCACTCCCGGGTGGTGACGGTCGGCTTCTCGATGGGCGGCTCGGTGGTGCTCCGCCATGCGGCGATGTACGCCGCGCAGGGCGCGGTGCAGGGCACGATGCACGGGGGGCGCACAGAAGCGCGCACCGATGCCGTGGCCGCTGTCAGCGCCCCCGCCCGCTGGTACTACCGGGGTACGCCCCCGATGCGACGCGTGCACTGGGTCATCACCCGCCCGCTCGGCCGGATCGTCGGCCGCTACGGCCTCCGCACCCGCATCCACCACGAGTCATGGGACCCGGTCCCGCTCTCCCCGGTCGAGTCCGTCCCGCTCATCGCCCCGACCCCGCTGCTCATCGTCCACGGCGACCGGGATCCGTACTTCCCGCTGGACCATCCGCGCATGCTGGCGGCGGCAGGTCCGGCCGAGCTGTGGCTGGAGCCGGGCATGGGCCACGCCGAGAACGCCGCGGACGACGAGCTGCTCGGCCGCCTCGCGGACTGGCTGGCCGGCGAGTAGCCCATCATGGAAGCCGACGAATGCCGAGGAAAGGAGTGCCGCCATGGCAGCGGGAACCATCCGCTACTGGGCCGCGGCCAAGGCAGCAGCCGGGATCGCCGAGGAACCGTACGCCGCGGGAACGCTCGCCGAGGCGCTCGATGCGGTACGCGAACGGCACCCCGGGGAGCTGACGCGTGTACTGCAACGGTGTTCGTTCCTCATCGACGGTGACCCCGTCGGGACCCGCGGCCATGAGACCGTACGGCTTGCCGAGGGCGGCACGGTCGAGGTGCTCCCGCCGTTCGCAGGAGGGTGAACCGCACAGCATGAGCAGCGATCAGCAGTATCCGTACGGGCAACCGCAGCAACCGCAGCAGCCGTACCAGGAGCCGCAGCAGCAGTACCAGCAGTACCAGGAGCCGCAGCAGCAGGCCTATCAGCAGCCGCACCAGCAGCCGTTCCACGACCCCGGCGCGACGCAGACCTGGCAGGCCGAGACCTGGGACACGCAGTACCAGCCGGTCGTGCAGCCGGAACAGCCGCAGCCGCAGCATCCCTACGGGCAGTCGCAGCCGCAGCAGCCTGTCGTCTCGGCGGACACCGCGTATCTGCCGCCTCAGCACGCGTACCCGCCGCCGACAGCCCCGGTGGACACGGCCCCCGCGCCCGACGCCGCGCCCGACGGGTACAGCGCTCCCACCACCCTCGGCAACGCCCGCATCACCGACGCCCAGCGCGCCCGCGCCGAGGGACGTTCGCCGATCATCGCGCCCGGTCTGCAGCCCGCCGGGCTGACCGCCGCTCTCGGACTGCTGCTCGCCGTCGGCGCGGCCGTGGGCCAGTACGCCCTGCTCGTACCGCTCGTTCTGCTGCAGGCCGTCACCGCCGCCGGATGGTTCCGGCTGAACGGCATGTGGCCCGCCCGGCAGGGCATCGCGCTGGCCTTCGCGGGCGGCCTCGCCGCGGACGTCGTACTGCTCGCCGTCGGCCGGGAGAACGCCCCCGCCGCGATCATCGGCACGCTCGGGGTCTGGGTACTGCTCACCCTCGTACTGCAGCTGCGCAGCCGGGCGGGCGCCGACGAGCGGATGTACGGCCTGATGGCGACCGTCGCGTCGGCCGCCCTCGCCGTCCTCGCGACCGGGTATCTCGCGGCCGCCGCCGACGCCGTGGTGGTGGGCGGCATCGCCGTCGCCGTGGCCGTCGTGGCCCGCGCGCTGCCGCTGCCGGGCGTCGCGTCCGTCGTACTGTCGCTGCTGGCCGCAACCGGGGCCGGTATCGCGGCGGGCGGCCTGACCGGCATCGGGCCGCAGGGCGCGCTGCTCGGCCTCGCCGCCGGCGGGTGTGCGCTGATCGGCCTGCGGGTGGCCAGCTACGACTACCCGTCCCGCTTCGTCCACATGACAGCGGGTGTGGCCCTGCCGCTGACCGCCGCGGCGCCCGCGGTCTATCTGATCGGCCGCGCCCTGGTGTGACCCGGCCCGGAACCAAAGCCCCCACCCGGACGTCGATCATTTACGAAGAGGCGTCGTCCGGACTGGTTTAGGCTCGCGGGCGTCACGGGGGCCGGATACACCAGGGTGGGGGAACACCGAGCAATGCGTGCACTGCGAATACTGCTGATCATCGCTGTGATCCTCGGCGGCATTTTCGTCGCCGTGGACCGGATCGCGGTCAACATGGCCGAGTCCAAGGCAGCGGACCGCATCAAGTTCCAGCAGGGGACGGCCGGTTCGACGGAGGTCTCCATCAAGGGCTTCCCCTTCCTGACCCAGGTTGCGGGCAAGGAACTCGACGAGGTCGGGATCGAGTTGACCGGGATCGAGACGAGCGCCGCCGGCCGCATGGTGCGGATCAGCGAGATGTCCGCCGATCTCTTCCAAGTGCGCCTGGGTGAGGGCTACTCCAGCGCCACCGCCGCCCGTGCCGAGGGCACCGCCCGGATCTCCTACGAGGACCTCACCAAGGCCTCGGACGACGGTGTCACCGTCGCCTACGGGCAGAACGGCAAGCTCAAGGTCACCGGCACCGCCGAGATCCTCGGCCGGACGGTCACGCGCAGCGTCTTCTCCACCGTCAGCCTCGTCGACGGCGACACGATCCGGGTACGGGCGGACAAGGTCCCGGGTGAGGACATCCCGGGGCTCGAGAACCTGATTCGCAAGAAGACCGACTTCGACCGCCAGATCGGCGGACTGCCGACCGGGCTGAAGCTCGAGAAGGTCGAGGCGAAGTCCGACGGCGTCGTCTTCACCGTCACCGGCAAGGACGTCGCGCTCGCCGGATAACCGCTTTCCACCGCGCCCGGCCTGCCGCGCCTGCCGTGCCTGCCGTGCCTGCCGCGCCTGCCACGCATGGCGCGCATGGCCCGCCGGGCGCGACAGGCGCGGACCGCTTTCCCTGCCTGCCCGGACCGCCCCTTCCGTGTCCGCCCCGGACCGCCTTCCGCGTCCGCCCGGCCACATGCTGAGACGGCCGAGTCCGCTGAGCAGAAGGCAGAAGCGCGCAGACCACCGGGGAAACGGGGAGGGGCCGTCCGGGGCACCCATCCGTCCCGCATAGTGGACGATCGCGTCTCAGTATGCGACACGCCGGTGACATTGTCGTCGTTTCGTCCCTACGATCGGACGCATGAAGCGACAGGCGGATCTCACGAAGCGGCGGGCAGTAGACCTGTGCCGCGTCGCCGCCATGCTCTGTCGCACCTTCTGAGCGGGAGCTCGACTTCCGTATCCCCCGGGCCCTTCGACCGTTTGTCAGGGCCACCGTGCACGTACGCCGCGCGTTCCGCGTACCCCGCACACCTCTCTTCGCACCACCCGCCGCACACTGCCCCGGAGGAGAAAGCGCATGAGCCGCAGCGACGTCCTGGTAGACGCCGACTGGGTCGAGGCCCACATCGACGACCCGAAGGTCGTTATCGTCGAGGTTGACGAAGACACCTCGGCGTACGAGAAGAACCACATCAAGAACGCCGTACGGATCGACTGGAAGGCCGACCTCCAGGACCCGGTCCGCCGCGACTTCGTGGACCAGGAGGGCTTCGAGAAGCTCCTCTCCGCGAAGGGCATCGCCAACGACGACCTCGTCGTCCTCTACGGCGGCAACAACAACTGGTTCGCCTCGTACGCCTACTGGTACTTCAAGCTCTACGGCCACGACAGCGTCAAGCTGCTCGACGGCGGTCGCAAGAAGTGGGAGCTCGACTCCCGCGACCTGGTCGCCGAGGTGCCGCAGCGCGCCGCGACGGAGTACAAGGCCAAGCCCCAGGACACCTCGATCCGTGCCTTCCGTGACGAGGTCGTGGCCGCGATCGGCAACCTGAACATCGTCGACGTCCGGTCGCCCGACGAGTTCAGCGGCAAGCTGCTCGCCCCTGCCCACCTGCCGCAGGAGCAGTCGCAGCGCCCCGGCCACGTGCCGAGCGCGCGCAACATCCCCTGGTCCAAGAACGCCAACGACGACGGCACCTTCAAGTCGGACGACGAGCTCAAGGCCCTCTACGAGGCCGAGCAGGTCGATCTGTCGAAGGACACCATCGCCTACTGCCGCATCGGCGAGCGCTCCGCGCTGACCTGGTTCGTCCTGCACCAGCTGCTCGGCCAGGAGAACGTCAAGAACTACGACGGCTCGTGGACCGAGTACGGCTCCCTCGTCGGCGTGCCGATCGAGCTCGGCGCCAGCAAGTAACCCCTCCTCCCGACCCCGAAGGACTACCCCTATGTGTGGAGCACAGGCCGGCGGCCCCGACGCTTCGACGATCAAGCCCGGTGAGACCACCATCCAGGGCAGCGTGACCCGCGACGGCGAGCCCGTCACCGGCTACGTCCGCCTGCTGGACTCGACCGGCGAGTTCACCGCCGAGGTCCCGACCTCGGCGACCGGACAGTTCCGCTTCTACGCGGCCGAGGGCACGTGGACGGTGCGCGCACTCGTCCCGGGTGGCACGGCGGACCGTACGGTCGTCGCGCAGACGGGCGGCCTCGCCGAGGTCGCGATCGCCGTCTGAGTTTTCGACGCCCCCTCGCACCGTTCGGTGCGGGGGGCGCGTCCCGGGCTTCGAGCCGCTGCGCCGGACTCTGTCCGTCGGATCCCACGCAGCTCGTAGCTCTGTTTGCCGGCCGCAGGGCCGCACCCCAGGGGTTGGACGCTCACTGGTAGGGGTGCGGCCCTTCGGTCGTACGCTGGAGACATGTACGAGCGGCGCCGGCGCCGGTACTTCCTGATGATGGGCGGATGCGTCTTCCTCTTCGTCTCCGCCTGGGGTTTCGTACGTCTCTGGTCGATACCCGTCGCCGTCGGCATGTGCGTCGTCGCCATGGTCATCCCGCCGCTGGCCGCGATGCTCGCCAATGCGCGCGGGCCCGACGACCGCTGGTGGGACGATCCGTCCGGGGATCCGAAGTCCGACGAGTGGTGGGACGAGCTGGACGGCAAGAAGCGCCGCCAGCCCTGAGGCGTGTCAGGTGTCAGTAGACGAGAGCCTGGACGCCGTCCGCCATGATCTCGCTGACGAAGACCTGGGCACCCGCGATCCGTACGCCGTCCAGCACGTCCTTCTCGGTGATGTCGCGACGGGCCGCGCACTGCGTGCAGAGGGTGATCAGCCCGGCCGCCCGGATCGAGTCGAGCAGATCGGGCAGCGGCGCGGCATGCGGCAGCTCGAACTCGGCCGCGCGGCCCGGCAGTGCGAACCACGCGGACTCGCCGGTCAGCCAGAGCGAGACCTCCACGCCGCTGGCCACGGCAACCGCCGCCACCGTAAAGGCCTGTGAGCAGCGCTCGGGTGCATCGGTCCCGGCGGTCACCTTGATCACGAGCTTCTTCGCCATATGCCGAACTGTAATGCGCGGCGTGACGACGGCCCCGTCTGCTGGAAGGGGACCTCGGCCGCGCCGTCCTTCTTGGCGTGGCCGACCGGCGCGAGGGTGTCCCGGGCCAGGACGTGCGCCTGCCGGACCTGCTGCGCGTCGTACGGCTTCGGCTCCCCGCAGACGCCGATCCTCCGGAACCAGCTGCTGGGCCGACCTCACAGAGAGAGCCGGGGCCCCAGCCTATTAAGCTGGGGCCCCGGCCCGTTCTGCCTTCACGCTCATTCGAGGAGCACTCCCGTGATCGTTTTCTTCGAAGCCCTGCTGGTCCTGGTCTGCGTCGGCGTCCTCGCCTTCACCGGACTGGCCGTGAAGAAGCTGTACCAGGGCCAGCGCTAATCACCACTCGTCTCCCTACGGATCGACAGAGCTGCTCATGATCGAGATTCCGTCCGACCTGAACCCGGACCTCGTCCCCCTCGCCTTCCTTCTCGGTACCTGGGAGGGTGTGGGCGTTTCCGACTTTCCCGGCGCCGAGAAGTGCAACTTCGGCCAGGAGGTCACCTTCAGCCACGACGGGCGGGACTTCCTCGAGTACGTCTCGCACTCCTGGGTGCTCGACGCCGAGGGCAAGAAGGTGCGCCCCCTGGAGTCCGAGTCCGGCTACTGGCGTATCGACTCCGACCGCAAGGTCGAGATCGTCATGGTGCGTGACCAGGGCGTCGTGGAGATCTGGTACGGCGAGCTCGCCGACCAGAAGCCGCAGATCGACCTGGTGACGGACGCGGTGGCGCGCACCGCGGCCTCCGGCCCGTACAGCGGTGGCAAGCGGCTCTACGGCTATGTGAAGAGCGACCTGATGTGGGTGGGCGAGAAGTCCACTCCGGAGATCCCGCTGCGGCCGTACATGTCGGCGCATCTGAAGAAGGTCGTCTCCGCGGAGCAGGTCGAGGCGTGGGCCAAGGACCTCGGCGACCTCCCCGACGACGGCATCGCCTTCTTCAAGTAGCCTCCGGCCTCCTCACGTAACCCCGGCATCTGCACGCAACGCCGAGCACAACGCCGAGCGCACGCACTTCGAAGCCTTCTGCGCCCCCAGTGGCAGGAACACGCCCACAACCGCCCCGGCGGCCAGGGTGCCTGCCTACACTGGGGGCGTGGTGAGCATCGACTGGAAGAGCGATCTGCGGCAGCGCGGCTACCGGCTGACCCCGCAGCGGCAGCTTGTCCTCGAGGCCGTCGACACGCTTGAGCACGCGACCCCCGACGACATCCTCTCCGAAGTGCGCAAGACCGCGTCCGGGGTGAACGTCTCCACCGTCTACCGGACCTTGGAGCTCCTGGAGGAGCTGGGCCTGGTCTCGCACGCCCACCTCGGCCACGGCGCCCCGACCTACCATCTCGCCGACCGCCACCACCACATACACCTGGTCTGCCGGGACTGTACGAACGTGATCGAGGCGGATGTCGGCGTCGCCGCGGACTTCACCGCGAAGCTGCGCGAGACCTTCGGTTTCGAGACGGACATGAAGCACTTCGCGATCTTCGGCCGCTGTAAGAAGTGCGCCGCGGATGCTTCAACTACCGGGTCGTAGGCTGGACGGCATGAAGAGCCCCCTGCTGTTGCTGCCCGGTGCCGTCGCTGCCGAAGGACGTGACGAAGGAGTCGCTGCGCACTACGGCGATCTGTTTCGCGAGCAGCGCGCTCTCGCGGACGGCACCGGCCTTGTCGATCTCTCGCACCGCGGTGTCGTCTCCGTCACCGGCGACGACCGGCTGAGCTGGCTGCACCTGTTGCTGACCCAGCATGTGAGCGACCTCCCCGTGGGGCAGGCGACCGAGGCGCTGATCCTGTCCGCGCACGGCCATATCGAGCACGCCCTCTATCTCGTCGACGACGGCGAGACCGTCTGGGCCCATGTCGAGCCCGGTACGCAGGAGGCGCTGATCGGCTATCTGGAGTCGATGAAGTTCTTCTACCGGGTCGAAGTGGCGGATCGCACAGAGGAGTTCGCGGTCGTACACCTGCCCGCGGGCTCCATCGCCGAGGTGCCGGAGGGCGTGGTCGTACGGGAGACCCCGCACGGCCGCGATCTGTTCCTGCCGCGCGCCGACCTCGAGTCGTACGCCGCCCAGAGCGGCCCGGCCGCCGGGATCCTGGCCTACGAGGCGCTGCGGATCGAGAGCCACCGCCCCCGCGTCGGTTTCGAGACCGACCACCGCACCATCCCGCACGAGCTGGGCTGGATCGGCAGCGCGGTCCATCTCCAGAAGGGCTGCTACCGCGGTCAGGAGACCGTCGCGCGCGTCCACAACCTGGGGAAGCCGCCGCGCCGCCTGGTCTTTCTGCACCTGGACGGCAGCGAGGTGCACCTGCCGGGCCACGGCACCCCGGTCCGGCTCGCCGCGGACGGCGAGGACGGCCGCCAGCTGGGCTTCATCACCACGTCCGCCCGCCATCACGAACTCGGCCCGATCGCGCTGGCGCTGGTCAAGCGCAATGTGCCGCTGGACGCGGAGCTGCTGGCGGGGGACACGGCGGCGGCGCAGGAGCCCGTGGTCGAGCCCTGATCCGTACGCCCCCGGAGCCGTACACCGCCCCCTGATCCGTAGGCCCCCTGCCCGTATGCCGCCCGGATCCAGACCTTCCTGGGTCTGGGCAGCGGGGCCCCCGGAGCCAGGGGGTGTCGTTTGGATCTTGCCGGGCTCGCGTGCCCCTGGCACGACACCCCCTAGACCTCCACGATCACCGTGAACGGGCCGTGGTTGGTGAGCGAGACGCGCATGTCCGCCCCGAACCTGCCCGTTTCCACCTGCGCTCCCAGCGCCCGCAGTTGCGCCACCACCTCGTCGACGAGCGGCTCGGCCACGTCGCCCGGCGCCGCGGCGTTCCAGGTGGGCCGGCGTCCCTTGCGGGCGTCCCCGTAGAGAGTGAACTGTGAAATCACCAACAAGGGTGCATTCACGTCCGAGCAGGACTTCTCACCGTTCAGAATCCGGACCGACCAGAGCTTGCGCGCCAGCTGCGCCGCCTTCTCCCCGGTGTCCTCGTGGGTGACTCCCACCAGCACACACAGTCCTTCGCCGACAATTTCGCCGACCGTTTCGCCGGCCACGACGACGCTCGCGCCGTCGACTCTCTGCACCACTGCACGCATACAGGCCAACCTATCTGCGGCTGAACGGGTGCAGAGCAACTGCGTCGGGACCTTCCGGAGTGGCACGATGCACGGAGGCGGTGCGCCGCACCGGTCGAGGGGACGGACAAACGCATATGAGTACATCTGGAGCCGGGCGTCCGCCCGGTCCCGTAACCACGCCCGCATCTCCGGTCACTACTGCCCGACCCGTGTGGCCGCCCCCGCAACGGTCCACCGGAGTCCCGTCCCAGGACTCGCAGCACGACCTCGCCGCGCTCCGCCTGCCGGAGCTGCGCACGCTGCGCCGCGACTCGCAGCGCGACGAGGCGGACCTGAGCTATGTACGGCGGCTGGTGCAGGGCCGGGTCGACATCCTGCGGGCCGAGCTGGCCCGGCGTACGGCCCCGGAGACGCCGGTCGTCGACCGGCTCTCGGAGATCCTGGCCGACGCCCCCTCGCAGCACCGCTCGTCGGCCCGCCATGTGACGCTCTCCACGCCGCACAGCGAGGAGTACCGGCGGCTGGCCGCCGACATGCTGGCCGAGGTCGAGCTCTCCGACCTCGATGCCCGTACGGACGAGGAGCTGCATACGGCCATGGGGCGGCTGATCCGCTACGAGCAGCAGGTCTCGCGCGGGCGCCAGGTGCTGCAGCGGACGGCCGACGATTGCAGTGCGGAGATCGCCCGCAGGTACCGTGAAGGCGAAGCACAAGTAGACGACCTGCTCACCTGAAGCGATGGTGTGAACCAATCCTTCCGGGAGTGGGCCCACGCCCCGGAAGGCCCCGCGATGAGCGCCACCCCCGCCAGCACCGCCATACCCCCGGTCCTCGCCGAAGTCGTACGTTCCGGCTTTGTCGAGGGCCATCACCGGGGATCGCTCGTCGTTCTGGCGGCGGACGGCAGTGTGGAGCTGGCGCTCGGAGACCCCTCCGTGCCGGTCTTCCCGCGCTCCAGCAACAAGCCCATGCAGGCGGCGGCGGTGCTGCGCGCCGGGCTCGACCTCTCCGGGGAGCGGCTGGCACTGGCCGCCGCGAGCCACTCGGGGGAGGGCTTCCACCTCGATCTCGTACGCACGATGCTCGGGGAGTACTCGCTCGAGGCCGGGGATCTGCAGACTCCGCCGGACCTGCCGCTGGACCCGGCGGAGGCGGAGACGTATCTGGCCGCCGGCCATGTGCGGGACCGGGTCACCATGAACTGCTCCGGCAAGCACGCGGCGATGCTCGCGGCCTGCGCCCTGAACGACTGGGATCTTGCCTCCTACCTCGCCCCGTCCCACCCCCTCCAGCAACTGGTCCACGAGGTGGTCGAGTCCGCGTCCGGCGAGCGGGTCACCGCGGTGGGTACGGACGGCTGCGGCGCCCCGCTGATGGCGATCAGCCTGACCGGCCTGGCCCGCGCCTTCCGCCACTTCGTACTGGCCGAGCCGGACTCCGCCGAACGCCGCGTCGCGGACGCGATGCGCGCCCACCCCGAGTACGTCGCGGGCACGCGCCGCCCCGACACCTGGCTGATGCGCGAGCTCCCGGGCACGCTCTCCAAGATGGGCGCGGAGGCGGTCCAGGCGGTGGCCCTGGCGGACGGCCGCGCCCTGGCTTTCAAGGTCGACGACGGCGCCACCCGCGCTCTGGGCCCGGTCCTGGCGCGCGCGCTCGAGCTGCTGGGCGTGGATGCTCCGGTGGTGACCCGCATCGGACACACGCCGCTGCTGGGTGGCGGCACCCAGGTCGGCGAAATCCGCGCGGCGTTCTGACCCCGGGCGGGCGGCATTCCGGCCCGGGACCGGCGGGATTCCGCTCTGGGGCCGGCGGGATTCCGACCCCGGGGTCGGCGGGGTTCCGACCTGGGACCGATGGGATTCCGACCCCGGGAGCCTGACTCTTTCCCCCACCCGGGGGCACCCCGTACCCCCGGGGAAAGGGCGCGACGGAGTGGGAAGAAAACCGGGTGCGGGGGCGTCGGCGGGGCGCATAGCGTGGGCGGATGAGCGTTGAAACCCGTACCGTCACCGCGTCCGAGTTTCCCGACTGGCTGCGGGCTCTGGCCACCGGGTTTCTGCGGCCGCCGGTCGTCTCCGACGAGGAGGCCGCCGAGCGGCTCGCGCACATTGATCTTCCCCGGGTCCGCGGCGCCTTCGACAGCGGACGGTGCGTGGCCACGTTCCGTTCCTTCGCGCAGCAGCTCACCACGGTGGGCGGCGCCGCGCTCACCGCGAGCGCCGTCTCCAATGTCACCGTCTCGCCCACGCACCGCCGCCGCGGGCTGCTCAGTACGCTGATGACCGCCGACCTGGCCGAGGCCAAGGAGCGCGGCGACGTCGTGTCCACGCTGATAGCCGCCGAGTACCCCATCTACGGGCGATACGGCTTCGGCCCCGCCGCCCAGACCACCGAGTGGGCCATCGACGTCCCGCGCGCCGGCCTCGACCCGCGCTGGTCGGGCCCGGGCGACGGCGGCCGGATCGAGCTGGTCGACGGCTCGGACGTACGCAAGCTCGGACCCGAGCTGCACGAGCGCCTCGCCGCCCGGCAGCACGGCGTCGTCAGCCGTGACGAGCTCTGGTGGCAGGTCAACACCGGCGAGACGCAGTATCCGAGCCAACCCTGGACGGAGCCGTTCTACGCGGTCTACCGCGCGGCGGGCGGAGAGATCGAGGGCCTGATGGCCTACCGGGCCGACGACAAGTGGGGCGATGCCAAGCAGCCGCTGAACACCGCGTCCGTGCGCGACTTGATCGCGCTGACGCCCGCGGCCGAGCGTGCGCTGTGGCACTACGTCTGCTCGGTGGACTGGATCACCACGGTGAAGTCCGGCTACCGCGCCCCCGACGATCTGCTCCCCCTCCTCCTCCCGGACCCCCGCGCCGCCAGGATCCTGACCCAGGCGGACTTCCTGTGGGTCCGCATCCTGGATGTCGTACGAGCTCTGGAAGCACGTACGTACGCGACGTCCGCCACCCTCGTCCTCGAGCTCCACGACGCGGCGGGCCTGGCCGGCGGCCGCTTCCGGCTGGACGCCTCGCCCGACGGGGCGGTCTGTGCTCCATCGGCACAGTCGCCCGATCTGACTCTGGACGTGCGGGAGTTGGGGACTCTCTACCTGGGCGACGAGTCGGCGGTCCGCCTCGCGGCGCTGGGCCGTATCGAGGAGGAGGCGCCGGGCGCGGCGGCCGTCGCGGACGCGGTGTTCCGTACGTCCAGGCGCCCGTGGTGCCCGGACGTCTTCTGACCCGGACGTTTTCCGACCCGGACGTTTTCCGACCCGTCCGTCTGTTGACCCGTCCGCCTGTTGGCCCGTCCGCCTGTTGGCCCGTCCGTCTGTTGGCCCGTCCGTCTGTTGGCCGGAGGCCTTCCGGTCACTGGGTCACTGGCCGGGTTGTGCCAGCAGCAGGACGAGGATGACCGCTCCGATGCTGGTGCAGGTGGTGTTCCTCGCCTTGACGCCGATGGTCAGCATGGCAAGCCCCACCACGCCCATGGCGCCGAACTGCCATTCGATGAGCTGCTCGAAGCCGAGGGCGAAGGTGGCGAGTACAAGTGCGAGCAAGGGCATGGGGGTCCCCTCCTTCAATGGGCGGGGAGCGCCTGTGCCCGCACGTCGTTGTACCCGCTCGGGCGCCCCGTGAGAGAGCCGGTCAAGCGGTCAACTTGCAGACAAATTAGTCTGGTTGACCTGTCTGTTGTCTTCCCGTTCGCCAGGTACCGGCAAACTTGTATGACTATTGGTCCGGATAGTTGACCGGAAATTGTCCGGTCGTCCTGAAGTGGCTCGAACATGTCTGTCGTGACAGGTCAATTACGCTCAGAGGTAGGGGAGTTGTACGGTGGGGCGGTGGCAACTCGCGAACCCGCAGGCGAAGACGGCAGGAAGTACGAGATCGTCGCTGCCCGGCTGAGGGAGGGCATCGGCAGCGGTGAGTACGGAGCGGGCAAGCTGCTGCCACCGCAACGGGAGTTGAGGGAAACCTTCGAGGTGTCCCGCGCGACGGTGACCAAGGCCCTGGACCTGCTCAAGGACGAAGGTCTGATCGAGTCACGTCAGGGCAGCGGCGCGCGGGTGCTGCCCGCCGGGGGGCGACCCGCCGGAGCCGTCCCGCCGGCCGGACCGGCCACCGCGCGGCCCGCCCTGGAGACGCTCCAGCCCCATCTTCAAGCAGCCTTCGAAGCCGATGACATCACCATGGACGTCTTCTCCCTCACCTCGGAGACCATGAATCGGCAACTGGGGGCGCAGATCACCCGCATCCACGACGGCAGGATCCGGCCGCGGAGCATCTCGCTGCGCCTGATGCTGCCCGACCCCGACATCAAGCTCGCCTTCCCCGTATCCCTGCACGACCCTGGTGACGAGCGGCCGCGTCTGCGGCACCGCGACACCCTGATCAGCTGTTCCAAGTCGTTGCGCCACGAATTGCGTACCCTCAAGCGACAGCGGCTCGTGCCTGCGGTCTCGGTCCAGATCAGGACCGTACGCCTCACGCCGACCAGCAAGATGTATCTCCTCAACAACGATCTGCTGCTCGAGGGCTACTACACCCTGGAGGAGACGGATCCGGATCCTGTCGAGGGAGAGGAGCAGGAGGGCACAACCCTCAACTCGCTCGGTCTCGGCGCCACGCTCTTTCCGTACTCCAAGCCTGACCAGGCACTGAAGGTGGAGACAGCGCAATCGTTCTTCGACTCCTACTGGGACCTCCTGGCCCGAGATACGGACTTTGGCGACTGATCGTGTTGCTCACCTCCCCCACCCAGTTGCGGGATCTGCTGTCCCGCGCCTCCCTTGTCCTGTGGGACTTCGACGGTCCTGTCTGTGATCTCTTCGCGCACCGCGAGGCCTCGAGCATCGCCGTGGCGCTGCGCGACATCGTCGGCGCCGCCGCCGGCCCGAGCATCGGCATCGAGGGCGTGACAGACCCGCTCGAAGTGATGCTGCGGACGTACGACGCCTGCCCCGACGACCCGCTCGGCCTGGTCAGAGCGGTGCGCAAGCACCTCGAGGAGGCGGAGACCGAGGCCGCCGATACGGCCAGGCCCACCGCCGCGGCCGAGCCGCTGATGGCGCAGCTGCGCGGCGAGGGCAAGCTGCTTGCCATCGCCTCCAACAACTGCGAGGCGGCGATCCGTGCCTACCTCCACCGCCAGGGCATCCAGGAGTACTTCCAGGACCGGATCGTCGGCAGGCCCGACGATCCCGCCCTGATGAAGCCCGACCCGCACAGTCTGCTGCGGCTGCTCCACGGCACCGGTACGGCCGCCGGGGACAGCGTGATGATCGGCGACTCGCCCGCCGACGCCCGGGCGGCCGCGGCGGCCGGCGTCCCTTTCATCGGGTACCACCCGGACCGGAAGAAACTTCTGCGGCTCAAGGCGGCCGGAGCCGCACACTTTGCTGCGGATCTGAGCGTCATGCAGGTGGCCGCCGTCGGGTAGGGATGACAGACGGGTCCGGTCGTTCGGCAGCAGGGTGGCGTCAACTTTCCTTCACCGCAAGGGGTTTGATGCTGTCACTACTCTTGGGTATGAAGGTGAGCGGCGGCCCGGGACGTGCCCGTCCGTTGTGTCTTCGGCCTCGAGAGCGCAGGAGCCGCATGCCCGATGTAGCCCGCAGCGCCTCCGGCCGTGTCGTCGACAGCTGGGAGTCGCTGTACCGAGCAGCCGGTGAGGGGGCACCCCTGACCGGCTACTACCACCGCAACTACTGCGTGGAGCTGCCGCATGCGCTCGCGGCGTCGGTCTCCCTGCCCGCGGGCACGCCCGTGAAGCTCCGGGCCCCGATCACCGATGCCGTGCAGTTCAATCTGCGGATCTGGCCCGAGGGGGAACTGCTCGGCGCCATCGCGGGCCGGGTGAACGGAAGCCCCCGGGTCCTGGCGGACCGCCCCGGCTTCACCGTGCACTCCTTCGCCGAGGGCGATCCGCTGTCGGAAGCCGTGGGGCATGAGGGGCCGGTGGGGCTTCCGTACATCGACTCGCTGGGCGAACTCTTCCGGCAGACGACCGCCGTCCCGTCCCGGCTGCTGCCGCCCTGCCCCGAGGACTGGCCGGTGGACGGCGACTGCCCGGGCTTTCTCCATACTCTGGTCGACTTCACCGTGAGCGAGGTGAAGGGGCGTCACGGCAAGGAGTACGAGTCGCTGTTCGCCGCACTGAAGGTGCCGGACGACGCGTTCGGGCGGCTGAAGGAGCGTGCGGAGGGGCTGGGAGAGCGGCCGTTCGTCCTTCTTCACACCGATGTCCACCGGGGCAATCTCATCGCCGGCGCGGACGGCAGGCTCTCCCTGATCGACTGGGAGCTCGCCCTCTTCGGCGATCCTGTCTACGAGATCGCCTCGCATCTGTCGCGGATGCGTTACGCGAAGCGAGCCGAGCGGCGGGCGGCGCTGCGGGCCTGGTGTACGGCCGTCGCCGACAGCCGTCCCGCGGCCCTCGCCGGACATCGCGACGCGCTGCGGATCTATCTGGACTTCGAGCGGCTGCAGTCGGTCTACATCGATGTGATCCGGCTGGCGCTCGCTTTCGCGCGCCATCCCGACCGTGCCGGGCTCGAGCGGACCGCGTCGGGGATCGAGGCGGTGCTGCGCGCGGCGCGCCGGCCGCTCGGGCTGCGGCGGGTGCCGAGCGCGGGGCGCATCACGTCGGCGTGTGTCTCCTGGCGGCACGCCGCGGAGGCGGGGCGGGACTCGGGGCCGGACTCGGGGCCGGACTCGAGGGCGGGAGGGGGCGCAAGGACGGGCGCGGACCCGGGCGAGAGCGGGTCGGCGGGGACCGGGTCGGGGGAGAGCGAACCGGACGCGGCGCGGCGCGTGGCATGAGCCGCTGCCGGCCGGGGGCCGTAGGCCCTATGCCGTACGCCCCCTGAACAGCACCCCCGTCTGAACAGCACCCCCGTCAGATCGTCAGCAGGACCTTGCCCAGCAGCGTCCGGGCCTCGATCGTGCGGTGGGCCTCCGATGCCTGGTCCAGCGGGAACGTGCCGCCGATCACCGGGTGCAGCCGCCCCGTGGCCGCCGCCTCCAGAGCTTTCGCCGCCAGGCGTGTGTAGTCCTCGTCCGACAGCTGCAGGTCGGCGATGCCGGTCAACTTGATGCCCCTGCGGTCGGCCTCGTCCGTGTCGACCGGGGCGAAGCCGCCCGTCGACGCGCCGTGGGCCGAGAAACGCCCGCCGTCGGCCGTCAAGGCGAAGGCAGCCAGGCCCAGTTCGCCACCGACCCCGTCGAGCACCACATCCGCGCCGGCCGGGCCCAGCGCGGCGCGGGCCTGCTCGGTCCAGTCCCCGTGCGTGGCGTCCACGACGGCGTCCGCGCCCAACTCCCGTACCAGGGACGTTTTCCGCTCGCCCCGCGCCACCCCGACCACCTGCGCGCCCGCGGCCTTCGCCAGCTGCACCAGCAGGGTGCCCATGCCGCCCGACGCGCCCAGGATCAGGACACGGTCGTCCGCGCCCAGGCCGGTGGCCTCCAGCAGGGCGGTGGCGGTCACGCCGTCGTGGACCAGGGCCGCGGCCTCGCGCAGTGCGAGCCCGTCCGGGACGGGGACCAGCTTCTCGGCGCGGGCCGCCGCCTGTTCGGCGTACCCGCCGGAGAAGCCGAGCGCGGTGACGACGCGGCGGCCGATCCACGCCTCGTCCACCCCCTCGCCGACCGCCCGCACCGTGCCGGCGATGCCGCCGCCCGCTACGTACGGCGCCTGGATCGGGAAGTGGTCGCTGAACGCACCCGCCCGCACCTGCGTCTCCACGAAGATCGTGTCGACCGTCGAGACCTCGACCACGGCCTCGCCGGGACCCGCCACGGGATCCGGCACCTCGACCGTGACCAGCACCTCCGGGCCGCCGAACTCCGTCACCTGTGCCACGCGCATGCCGTCCACACCCCATCTGTCCGGGCGTTCCCGGCCTCTCCGGCGCCCGTGGTACGAGTCTGGAACCTGAAGTCCGGTTGAGGTCAAGCGGCCACCGCTCCGATGCCGTCGCTCCGATGCCGTTGCTCCTGCCGTCGCTCCGATGCGTACGCTCGGGGCATGAGCACGAGCATGGGTCTGCGGGAGCGCAAGAAGCTGCTGACGTACCGGGCGATCTCCGACGCCGCCATCGCGCTCTTCCTCGAGAAGGGCTTCGACCGGGTCTCGGTCGCCGAGGTCGCGGCCGCCGCGGACGTGTCCAAGCCGACCCTCTTCCGGTACTTCCCGGCCAAGGAGGATCTGGCCCTGCACCGGTTCGCCGACCATGAGGACGAGGCGGCCCGCGTGGTGGCGGCCCGGCCGGCCGGGGTGTCCCCGCTGGATGCCCTGCACCGGCACTTTCTCGACGGTCTGGAGCGGCGCGACCCGGTGACCGGGCTCAATGACCACGCGGCCGTACTCGCCTACCACCGGCTGCTGTACGGGACGCCGAGCCTGGTGGCGCGGCTGTACGCCTACCAGGGCAGGTCGGAGGAGGCGCTCGCGCAATCGCTGGCCGAGGCGCGGCCCGATGGCCTCGGGGCGCGCCTCGCCGCCGGCCAGATCGTCGCCGCGCAGCGCATCCTCGCCGAGGAGAACTGGCGGCGGATCGCGGCGGGCGAGAGCGCCGACGACGTCCACCAGGATGCCGTCACCGCCGCCGATCTCGCCTTCGCGCAGCTCCGCGGCGGCCTCGAATGAGTCTCGGTTAAAAATGTAACTCGGTTACGTTATTCTCGATGGAATGACGTCACTCGAGCACGCACTCAGCGAGGAACGCGACTACCACGACGCCTGCCGCACCGCGATGACCGGCATGGTCGACGGCGCGGCCCATCACGTCGTCACCGGCGCGGACGTCTCCGCATCCGGCGCCGACGCCGAAGCCCTCGGCCACTACCTGCGCAGCTACGCCAAGGAACTGCGCGAGCTGCCCGACAGCCCCCTCTTCTTCGGCCGCCTCGACTTCGGACGTGACGCGAGCGCCCGCGACCACGCCGGGCAGAGCTACCACATCGGCCGGCGCCGCATCACCGAACAGTCCCGACACGGCACAGCCCCGCCCCTCGTCGTCGACTGGCGCGCCCCCGTCTCGCGCGCCTTCTACCGGGCGAGCGCCCGCGACCCGCAGGGCGTGGCCGTACGCCGCCGCTTCGGCTGGGCGCCCTGGAGCAAGGGCGACTCCGGCGACCTGACCAGCCTCGAGGACGAGCACCTGGCCGCCGGTGAGCCCAACCCGCAGCCGACGTCGGCGTCGGACCCGGTGTCCGTATCGGCGTCGGACCCGGCATCCGACCCGGCGTCGGCGTTCGTCTCGGCCCCGGCGCCGACCGGGAGCCGGATCCTGGCCGGCGAGATCGAGCGGCCCCGCGTCGGCCCCATGCGCGACATCGCCGCCACCATCCAGCCCGAGCAGGACGACCTCGTACGGTCTCCACTCGCCGAATCCGTCTGTGTCCAGGGCGCCCCCGGTACGGGGAAGACCGCCGTCGGTCTGCACCGCGCCGCGTACCTCCTCTACACCTACCCCCAGCGCATCCAGCGCCGCGGACTGCTGATCCTCGGCCCCAACCGCACCTTCCTCTCGTACATCTCCGCGGTGCTGCCCTCCCTCGGTGAGATCGACATCAGGCAGTCGACGGTCGACGACGAGATCGCACGCCATCCGGTGCGTACGCGGGACAGCGAGGAGGCCGCGGCCGTCAAGCACGACGCCCGTATGGCAGCCGTTCTGCACCGCGCGCTGTACGCCAGGGTGTCGCCGCCCGCCGAACCGGTCGTCGTCCCCGACGGGTCGTACCGCTGGCGCATCCCGCTCGACGAGCTCGAGCGGATCGTCGCCGAAGTGCGCGCCGAGGCGCCGCCGTACGCCGTCGGCCGTGAACGCGTCCGCACGCGTGCCGTGCGCGCCCTCCAGCTCCAGGCGGAACGGCGGGCCGGTCCGGTGAGCAACTCCTGGGTGCAGAAGGCCGGCCGGGCCCGCGCGGTCTCCGCCTTCGTCGACACCGTCTGGCCCAGGACGCAGCCGGAGGAGGTGCTCGCCGCGCTGCTCACCGACCCCGCCGACCCCCTCCTCGCGCCGGCGGAGCAGGAGGCGATCCGCTGGACGAGGCCCCCGCGGTCGTACAGGTCCGCGGGGTGGTCGGCGGCCGATCTCGTCCTCCTCGACGAGCTCGCGGGCCTGATCGAACGCCCCGACGGCTACGGCCATATCGTCGTCGACGAGGCGCAGGACCTCTCCCCGATGCAGTGCCGCGCGATCGCCCGCCGGGCCGGCTTCGGCTCGCTGACGGTGCTCGGCGACCTCGCCCAGGGCACGACGCCGTGGGCCGCCCGCAACTGGCCCGAGCAACTGGCCCACCTCGGCAAGGAGCAGGCCGCCGTGGTCCCGCTGACCGCCGGGTTCCGTGTCCCGGCCGCGATCGTCGCCCTCGCCAACCGGCTGGTCGCCGCGCTGGACGTCGACGTACCGCCCGCCCGGTCACTGCGCAGGGACGGTGAGCTGACGGTTCGTGAGGTCGGCGATCTCGCCGCGGCGACGGTCGGCGCGGTACGGGCGGCGCTGACCCACGAGGGCTCGATCGGAGTGATCGCGGACGAGCCGGACACGGCCCGGCTCCGCGCGGCTCTCGCCGCGGCGGGCATCGCAACCGCCACGGCGGACGACCTCACGGCCGAGGCGCGGGTCACGGTCCTGCCGGCGAGCATCGCCAAGGGCCTGGAGTACGACCATGTCGTCGTCGCCGAACCGGCGGCGATCGCCGGGGCGGAGGCGCGCGGACTGCACCGGCTGTACGTCGTCCTCACCCGCGCGGTCTCCCGGCTGGACGTACTGCACAGCCGCCCGCTGCCACCGGAGCTCGGCTCGCCGGAGTGAACCCGGCGAGGGCTTGGCCACGTGTTCGATGCCGAGCGCGTTCCGACTCGTAGCGTGGAAGCATGGCAACTCCTCAGCGCATGATCGGGTCAGGCTTCGGAGCCCGGAGCACCACGGAGGAGGTCCTGCGCGGGATCGACCTCACCGGAAAGCTCGCGATCGTCACCGGCGGCTACTCGGGCATCGGACTGGAGACGACGCGAGCGCTCGCCGGCGCCGGCGCCCATGTCGTGGTGCCCGCCCGTCGCCGCGCGGCCGCCCAGGAGGCGGTCGCCGGCATCGACAGCGTGGAGGTCGACGAACTGGATCTCTCCGACCTCGAAAGTGTCCGCGGTTTCGCCGAACGCTTCATCGCCTCCGGCCGCAGCATCGACTTGCTGATCAACAACGCCGGGATCATGGCCTCGCCGGAGACACGAGTCGGACCGGGCTGGGAGGCGCAGTTCGCGACCAACCACCTCGGCCACTACGCGCTCGTCAACCGGCTCTGGCCGGCGATCGCGCGGGACGGGGCGCGCGTCGTCACGGTGTCCTCCAGCGGCCACCAGTTCTCGGGCATCCACTGGGACGACGTGCAGTTCGAGCACGGCTACGACAAATGGCAGGCATACGGGCAGGCGAAGACCGCCAACGCACTGTTCGCCGTACAGCTCGACGCGCTCGGCCGGGACGCCGGTGTGCGAGCGTTCTCGGTGCACCCCGGCGCCATTGCCACCCGGCTGGCGCGCCACGTCCCCAGGGAGGAGATGCTCGCCGCCGGCTGGATCGACGAGGACGGCAACCCGACGAACGCCGGGTTCAAGACCCCGGGCCAGGGAGCGGCGACGCAGGTGTGGGCGGCGACGTCCCCGCAGCTGGCGGGCATGGGCGGCGTCTACTGCGAGGACTGCGACATCGCGGAGCCCGCGGGCGAGGGTGAGCTCTCCGGGGGCGTACGCGCCTACGCGACGGACCCCGGGCAGGCGGCGCGGCTGTGGCAGCTCTCGGCCGAGCTCACAGGTGTCGACGCGTTCGCGGCAACTGACCCGTCTCAGTGAAGGTGAACCAGCGTGATGCTGTGACCTGTGGTGTTCGGATCGACTGAGACAGCGGCTGCTCGGCTGTCTCAGTCAATCCGAGTAGACCCGCGGGGTTTTCCTCAGCGACGACCCAGCAGCTCGGTGATCCGGATGAACCCGTCAGCGCCGTGGCCCTGTCCGATGGCTCGGCGGGCCAGACCTTCCGCCGCGCGCATCACGCCCGCGTCGATGCCGTGGGCCTCGGCGGTGTGGACGATATGGGCCATGGACGACGCCGCTGAGGTGAGAGGGTTGCCCTCGCCGGAGAACGTTCCGTTGTCCACTTCCTCCGCGAGCCCTTCGAAGATCGGCGGGAGTATGGCGCCGATACCCTTGGCGAACGGTGTCAGCTGTCGCGCGGTGACCCCTTCCGCTCGCGCCACCGCCAACGCGTGGGCATAGCCCGTCATGGCGGTCCAGAAGATGTCGAGCAGCGCGATGTCGTATGCCGCCGCCCGGCCGATCTCCTCGCCGAGGTGGGTGTGGGTGCCTCCCAGCGCCGCCAGGACGGGCTGGTGCTCGTGGTAGAGACCTTCCGGGCCGCTGTGGATAAACACTGCGGCCGGAGTGCCGATGGTCGTGATCGGCGTCATGATCGCACCGTCCAGGTAGCGAACGCCGTGCTCAGCCGCCCACGCTGCGGTATCCCGGGCTCGGTCCGGCGTGTCTGCGGTCAGGTTGACCACCGTGCGCCCCTTGAGCGCGTCGGTGACCGCATCGCGCCGCAGAATGCCATCCACCGCGTCGTAGTTCAGCACGCAGACCACGGTCAGCCTGCTTGCGGCAACCGCTTCCTCGGCCGACTGGACGCTGACCGCGCCCCGCTCGACCAGCTCCCGGTCCCGGTCGGGCGTCCGGTTCCAGACCGTGGTTCGCAGGCCGGCATCCAGGAACGCGCCCGCCAGGGATCGGCCCATCGGGCCCAAACCGAGGACGGTGACGGCAGACTGTTCGGCGTGTAAGGACATGGCTCAACTCCAAAGAAATATCGGCAACATGCAAGGAATGGGGTGGATGTGACACGCAGTCGTGCCCAGGACCCGAATGTCTGTGGGGTAACCGCCGCGATCGCTGTGATCGACGGAAAGTGGAAGACGATTCTGCTCTGGCTGCTGGAATCCGGTCCGCACCGCCCGGGCGAGCTGCGTCGGCGGCTGCCGGGCCTCAGCGAGAAGGTGCTGACTCAGGCGCTCCGCGAGATGGAGACCGACGGATTGGTGCACCGGGAGGTGCACGACGTGCTTCCGCTGAAGACCATGTACTCCTTGACCGAGTTCGGTCGAGAACTCTCCGAGGCCTTGGCTCCCCTCTCCGACTGGGGCCACCGCCGCCTGGAGAAGCTCACCGACGCCCAGTCAGCCTCCTGACGCATCGCACAGCCACCCATGTCTCACCCCGATCCGGTGGCCGTCCGACCGGCCTTCACCAGGATCGGTCCGTCGCTGACCGCCGCCAAGTACCCACAAAAAGGTGGCTACTGCGGGTGGCGAGGGAGTTCACCAGGTTGCTGAGCTCGACCCGCTGAGCTCGACCCACACCCGCCGGCCCCGCCGGCCCCTCCGGCCTGACCGGCATCGTTCGACGTCTCCACGACGTGGCGCTCGTCGACGGCCGACAAGAGGTCGCCAACGTGTCGACCTACGCCTTCGGCGATGCGACCTGCCCGGACTGCGGGGCGGACTTCTCAGTGGCTGCTCGGATCAGCGCCGACCGGTCGGCCGCGCTGGGATGATTCTGCCGCTGCTTCGATGCGCATGGCGGTTCGCTCGTGTTCGAGCAGATCCTCGGGAGCGCTGCTCCCCGGCCTCAACCACGTGGTTACCGGGGCACTCCAGCCGCCGACGGGCTTGGTCACTCTGGCTGAAAGCCTGGCCGTGGTCGCCCGCGACGAGGGCAAGGAGGCTACCCACTCCTTGCCACTCTCAACGTATAGCGCACCAGGGGGCTTGCGGCAAGACCCGGGTCGTACCGCAGAATCGTCGGCCAAGGCCAGGACCTGCGGAAACAACAGATTCGCGAAGTGCGTGTGTGGTTGTCGACGTAGGGGTCGCGCGGGGACGCCGAACCGACGGTGGGACTCGCGGTGCGGTTGCGGGCACTCGGCGCGGAGGTGCGGTCTGCGCGCCGCCGGACTGCGCGCGGCCGGCCGGAATTCAATATCGTTAAATGGGGGTTTTCATGATTGACGTGATCGTGGTCGGCGGCGGACCGACCGGCTTGATGCTGGCCGGCGAGTTGCGGCTGCACGGTGTGCACGTGGTCGTGCTGGAGAGGTTGACCGAGCAGACCGAGCAGTCCCGCGGGCAGGGCCTGCACACGCGCAGCGTCGAGATGATGGACCAGCGCGGCCTGCTGGACCGGTTCCTCGCGGTCAGTGAGAAGTTCCAGGTCGGCGGTCTCTTCGGCGGCATCCTCAAGCCGTGGCCGGACCGGTTGGACACGGCTCACCCGTACGGCGTCGCCAGCCCGCAGCCGGTCACCGAGCGGCTGCTCAACGAGCGTGCCCTCGAAGTCGGTGCCGAGATCCGGCGCGGCTGCGAAGTGGTCGGGCTGAGCCAGTACGAAGACGGGGCCGGGGCCGGAGTGACCGTCGAGCTGGCGGACGGGACGCAGCTGCGCTCGCGCTACCTCGTCGGGTGCGACGGCGGCCGCAGTGCGGTGCGCAAGCTGCTCGGCGTCGGTTTCCCCGGCGAGCCCGCCAAGGTCGAGACGCTGCTGGGTGAGATGGAGGTGACCGAGGATCCGGCGACGATTGCCGCCGTCGTCGAGGAAGTCCGCAAGACCCAACTGCGGTTCGGCGTCAGCCCCGCCGAGGACGGGGTGTGCCGCGTTGTCGTGCCCGCCGACGGGGTGGCCGAGGACCGCGCGACCGAGCCGACCCTCGAGGATTTCAAGCAGCAGTTGCGGGCGTTCGCCGGCACCGACTTCGGCGTGCACTCGCCGCGCTGGCTGTCCCGGTTCGGCGACGCCACCCGGCAGGCCGAGCGTTACCGGGTCGGCCGGGTGCTGCTGGCCGGCGACGCGGCGCACATCCACCCGCCGACCGGCGGGCAGGGGCTCAACCTCGGCGTGCAGGACGCGTTCAACCTCGGCTGGAAGCTGGCCGCCGCGGTCAACGGCTGGGCACCTGAGGGGCTGCTGGACAGCTACCACGCCGAACGGCACCCGGTGGGCGCCCGCGTGCTGGACAACACCCGCGCGCAGATCGCCCTGCTGGGGACCGATCCGGGTGCGACCGCGCTGCGGGAGCTGTTCTCGAAGCTGATGGACTTCGCGGAGGTGAACCGGTACGTGACCGAGATGATCACCGCGGTCGGGGTCCGCTACGACTTCGGCGAGGGCCACGAGCTGCTCGGCCGACGGATGCGGGACGTGGGGCTGAAGCGGGGGCGCCTCTACACGCTGATGCACGGCGGCCGCGGCCTGCTGCTCGACCAGACCGGCCGGCTGTCGGTGGCGGGCTGGGCAGATCGGGTCGACCACGTCGTCGACGTCAGCGAGGAACTGGACGTGCCCGCGGTGCTGCTGCGGCCGGACGGCCATGTGGCGTGGGTCGGTGAAGATCAGCAGGATCTGCTCAGCCGGCTGCCCAAGTGGTTCGGCGCTGCCGTCGGCTGAGCGCGCGGTAGTGGCCCGAAGGGGTGGGCCGTTGTGATCGCGTGAGACGGGACACGACAGGTGTTCTGCACATACGACACCTGTCGTTGTCCTGTCTCAGACAACTGTGGGCATGGTGGGGGACGAGCTACCGAGGCGGCTCGCAGCCTTGGCTGTGCCTGTCGCGTTCCTGACTGACTTCGGGTTCGGCATCCGCGAAGTCGTACACGGCCCAGTCGGTGAGCGGGAGGCAACCGATTCGTTGGTAGAGGGCGTTGCTGGTGGGGTTGGCCGGGTTCGCGTACAGCACGACCTCCGTGGCACCTGCGGCGAGCGCGGCCCGGCTCACCTCGACCGTTACGGCGCCCGCGTAGCCGCGACCGCGTAGGTGGGCCGGGGTGTAGACGGGGTCCACCCGGATCTGGCCGCCGACCATCGAGGTCGCGCCTGCCATGGAGACAGGAGTGCCGTCCGGGGTCTCCCAGAAGGTGAAGTGTTTGTCGGCGAAGCGTGTGTCGGCCCAGGTGTCGGCGTCTATGGAGACGATTTCCCCGACGTCAGTGGCGAACTCGCGGAGCCAGACCATGAGTTGCTCACGGTCTTGCCCGCCCATGAGTCGACCCCGGCCCGCTGGGACAGGCTGCGGTGGGGTGAGCGTGCCGAGGCGGTACAGGCGGAGGCGGTCGCGGAGTGTCGGCGTTGCGCCTGTGTGCCGCTGCCAGGCCCCGGCGAAAGCAGTGGCTGTGTCGTGGGCCGCGCGCTGATGGCAGCTGCCGGCGAGGGCGGCGCTGAAAGACGATGCACGGTTCGAACCAGGCGACCCGCGGCCCGAGTGTTGACCGCGACGATCGCGGCAACGGCAAGGCCGGCAGGTTCCAGGAGCGAGAGGGCAGCCACGCTGGAGCGTGATCGGACAACCGATCCTCGGCGAGCCACAACGATCAGTTGTGCACACCTAAGGTGAACCGGTGGACACCGAGGCATTGCGATCGTTCGTCCGGGCGGCCGAGCTCGGACAGTTGCAACATGCGGCCAATGAGCTGGGTGTGACGCAGCAGGCAGTCTCCAAGCGGATCGCCGCCCTGGAGCGCGAGCTGGAAGTCCGTCTGTTCACACGGACCGCCCGAGGAGTTGAGCTGACGCTCGATGGCCAGGCACTTCTCCCCCACGCGCGGAGCATCGTCGCGGGTGTCGAGCGCGCCATCACCGCGGTCAGGCCGGGCTCCCGGGCCCTTCGGATCGACGTTCTCGGCCTGCGAAGCGCACAGGCCGTTGTTCTGCACGACTATTGGCGGTCGCATCCCGAAACCAACCTCGACGTGGTGACCCTCCGGGTCAACGACCCACGCGTGGCGGTCGCCGCCGTCGAAGCAGGCGATATCGACGCCTCGTTCCGTACCGTCACTGCCCCGGACACACTGCCGCCCGACGTGCAAATGATTCACGCGTTCGACTCTCCGCTGGAACTTCTCGTCGGCCCGAGACATCCGCTCGCCTCCGCGCGAAGACTGACGCCACCGCAGTTGCGTAAGCACCGGATATGGGTGCCGGGTATCACGCCCCGAAGCGAATGGGCAGAGTTCTACGATCAGCTCGTCACCGAATTCGACCTACGCATCGACGCGGCAGGCCCGCACTTTGGAGACGAAGTGCTCCTGGACACCCTCGCGGATTCCGCGGACGTGGCCACCCTCGTCGGGGCACGCGACCGGTACATCTGGCCGACGAACTACGACCTACGCCGCATCCCTATCGTGAATCCGACCCTCGCATACCCACTCTCTCTCATCCTCCCCAGAACGAATCCGCATCCAGGACTCCGTGGAATCATCACCCACCTCGGAAGCCTGCCAAGGCTCCCTGAGACGGTCTGGCTCCCGTCCTGGGCAACGACGCCACGGCGCGGCGACAGCGACATCGCAAATGCTCACAGGTCCCAACCCCGACAAAGGTGACTCGACCGGCTGCTGACAGCAGCGTCCACCAGCGCCTGGTGAGTCCTACCCAGTCACCGGTACACCAGAAAGGGATCGTGGCATGTCCAGCGACCGTCTCATGCGCATCCGTAGCGCCGAGTTCCAGGCCATGGCCGAGAGGGTCCTGCGGGTCACCGAGCTCACCTCCCGCCTGAACGTCCTGCCCTTCGAGCACGAAGCGGGCAGGGCGGAACTGTTCGAACAGATCCTCGGCAGGCCGCTGTCGACGAGAGTCACGATCTATCCGCCCTTCTATACGGACCACGGCCTTCACCTGGACCTCGCGGAACGCGTGTTCATCAACCAGAACTGCACGTTCCTGGACTACGCCGGCATCCGGCTCGGCGAGCGCGTGATGGTCGGACCAAAGGCCACGTTCATCACCGTCGGTCACCCGGTCGATCCTGAGGAGCGACGGGGGTGGCTGAGCGGCGCGCCCATCGATGTGGCGGAGAACGTGTGGATCGGCGCCGGTGCCACGATCCTTCCTGGCGTCAGCATTGGCCGTGACGCCGTGGTCGCCGCCGGCGCGGTCGTGACCGATGACGTTCCGCCGGCAAGCCTGGTGACCGGCAGTAAGGCAACCGTGCACCGAAGGTGGTGACGACCTCTCCGGGGCCACACCGAGCCACGGACTACGGGCAGTCATCAACCACATCGGAAGCGAAGGCGGCCGGTGATGCGGGCACGGGGCGCTGTCTTCGGGACCTTCAGACAGCTGGTGAATGTCACGGTCATGGCCGTCCGGCAGACCGTCGCTCCGGACGGGATGCAAGGCTGCGCGGCCGCGACGATCAATTTTGTCGGCATGGGCTGACCTCGCTCGGCTTGCTGCTCGGCGGCTTTCTCGCGGAAGTGTGGGGGACGCGCACCAGCCTCCTGGTAACAGCGGCTGGATGCTGCTACCCAGTGTCCGGGGAGGGTGGCGCAGAGCGACTCCAGGTCGGCCGGCGTCCTTCCCCGGACGTGCAGCCAGCTGTGGTCACTCAGGCCGTCGAGCCGCAGGAGCTTCCCCGGTGCGGAGAACCAGCACACGGGTGACTCTTCCTTCCGGGTCCACATCGGGTACTCGGGAAACTCCACCCGCGAGAACTGGCTCGGCAGCTCTCGGATCAGTCCGGCGGGTAGTTCACAGGCGTTGTAGAGCCGTTCTTCGCGGCCGAGTAGCGTCTCGCTGAGGACGAGCTCGACCCAGGCCAGGGAAACTCGCTCCAGGAAGAGAACCCAGCCGTCCCGCGACTGGACGAACACCGGCGGATCGTCCTGGTCGAGATCCCGCAGTCGGACTCCCCAGAATGCGCACCCCTGGTTCTCGCTGCGGAAGACGAGCACTCCGCCGAACTCGTCATGCACGAACAATTCGGAGGGCCGAAGCAGAGGGTCCTGGTTGCCGGTGAGATCGCGGCGCGTGCCGAGAAGCAAGTAGGCCTCACGCAACGCGGTCGGCAGTGCGAGCCCCAGCGTCTCTTCGGCTCGCTCCAGCTCCTCCATTCGCGCACCGGTGTCGTCGGCGAGCGGCTCCGCCCACGTTGCGGCAAAGTCCCGAACGAAGGCCCAGGCTCGCGCCCTGTCGGGTACCCCGCCGCGCAGAGCTTGAGCCACATCGAACTCGTCAACCATGCGGTGGACCGTACAGGCCGGCTTCGCCGGGACTCCGCCAGGTCGTCTGCCAGAACCACTGGGACTCGCCACATCTGCTGAGAACGGACAGTTGGCGTGACGAGTCACATTGCCTCGGCATGTTGGATGGAACACTATTGCAAGCGTCTGCTTGCAATAGTTAGCGACGATGCGGCAGTATCCGGGTATGGCATCACTCAACGTCGGCAATCTCGGTGAGTACCTGCGCGAGCAGCGGCGCACTGCGCAGCTCTCGCTCCGGCAGCTCGCCGAAGCCGCCGGGGTGTCCAATCCGTATCTGAGCCAGATCGAGCGCGGGCTGCGCAAGCCGAGCGCGGAGGTGCTGCAGCAGGTCGCCAAGGCCCTGCGGATCTCCGCCGAGACGCTGTACGTCCGCGCCGGGATTCTCGATGAGCGGGAACGGGACGAGCTGGAGACGCGTGCCGTCATCCTCGCCGACCCCTCGATCAACGAGCGGCAGAAGCAAGTTCTGCTGCAGATCTACGAATCCTTCCGCAAGGAGAACGGGCTCGAGGACGGGAACGGACTCGAGCACGAGGCCGGATCCGATGCCGTGGCCGAGGCCGTGACCGAGGTCTCGGACACCGCGGACATAGCGGATACTACGGACGCCACCGCTGACGGCCCCCGCACGGCCGACGGCAGTAATGCCGGACAACCCTCAAACTGACCTGCGATCCGGGAGGACCACAGTCATGGCCATCACCGATGACCTGCGTAAGACCCTCACCGACCCCACCCCCCTCTACTTCGCCGCCGGTACCGCCGACCTCGCCGTACAGCAGGCGAAGAAGGTGCCCGCGCTGATCGAGCAGCTCAAGGCCGAGGCCCCGAGCCGTATCGAGGCCGTGCGCAACACCGACCCCAAGGCCGTGCAGGAGAAGGTGACCACCCAGGCCAAGGAGGCCCAGGCCACCGTGCAGGCCAAGGTCACCGAGGTGCTCGGGACCTTCGACACCGATCTGAAGAAGTTCGGCGAGACCGCCCAGGACATCGCGCTGCGTGGCGTGGGCGTGGCCGCCGAGTACGCGGTCAAGGCCCGTGAGACGTACGAGAAGGTCGCCGAGCAGGGCGAGCAGGCCGTGCGGTCGTGGCGCGGCGAGGCGGCCGAGGAGATCGCCGAGATCGCCGTCGCCGTCGAGCCGGACGCCCAGCAGGCCAAGCCGGCCGGGAACGGGGCGGCGGAGGAGCCGAAGGCCGAGGCCAAGAAGTCCGCTCCGGGCCCCCGCAAGGCCCCCGCCCGCAAGGCGACGGCGAAGAAGCCCACCTCGCAGTCCGCCAAGTAGGCAGGTCACGCATCGAGGAGAACGGGCCGGGCACCAGGTGAGGTGCCCGGCCCGTTATCCCGGTACCTTGGCCGCGAGGCGCTACAAACCACTCATTAGGCGGTGTTCAGCATGCGCGAGGGATTCGACCTCACACTCTGGCTGGTCCTCGACGTCGTCTTCGTCGTCTCGTCCGTGACCGCGCTGATCCTGGCGGCCATGGCGCGCGAGGACGCCTACCGCGCCGCTGACAAGAAGACCAAGTCCTTCTGGCTGATGATCCTGGCTGTGACGGTCGCGCTGAACCTGTTCGTCGAGGTGCTGTTCCTGTCGCTCGCCGGGCTGATCGCGACCATCGTTTTCTTCGTGGACGTACGTCCCGCCCTCAAGAAGGTCTCCGGCGGCGGTGGCCGCCGCGGCGGCTCCAGCAGCGACGGGCCCTACGGTCCGTACAACGGCGGACGCTGACCAGGGGACCGGGCAAACAAGCACACCGCCGGCACACCGCCGGCACGCAGCAAGAACACGCAGGGGCACGCGCTAGCCGCGGGCCCCTGCTCTGCTGAGCAGCAGCACCGCCACATCGTCGGTCAGGTCCCCGCCGTTCAGATCGCGTACCTCCGCGACCGCCGCCTCCAGCAGCGCCTCGCCGTCCAGCCCCGCCGCCAGCTGCCGGTTGATCATCTCGACCATGCCGTCCTGGCCCAGACGCTGTCTGGTGTCCGGCCCCTGCCGGCCCTCGATCAGCCCGTCGGTGTACATCATCAGGCTCCACGCGGAGCCCAGCTCCACCTGGCGGCGCGGCCAGCGGGCGCGCGGCAGCAGGCCGAGCGCCGGGCCGCCGTCGTCGTACGGAAGCAGCTGCGCCGCGCGCCCGTGCCGGGCGATCAGCGGCGTCGGGTGACCCGCCAGGCAGAGGCCGGCCCGCCGCCCGTCCGGCGCGATGTCCACCGTGCAGAGCGTCGCGAAGATCTCCTCGCTCTCCCGCTCGTGCTCCAGGACCTGCTGCAGCGTGGAGAGCAGCTCGTCCCCGCACAGGCCCGCGAACGTCAGCGCCCGCCAGGCAATCCGCAGCTCGACGCCGAGCGCCGCCTCGTCCGGGCCGTGCCCGCAGACGTCGCCGATCATCGCGTGGACCGTGCCGTCGGGGGTACGGACCGTGTCGTAGAAGTCCCCGCCCAGCAGCGCCCGTGAGCGGCCCGGCCGGTAACGCGCGGCGAACCGCAGATCCGAACCGTCCAGTAGGGGAGTGGGCAGCAGACCACGCTCCAGGCGGGCGTTCTCCTGGGCGCGCAGCCGGGACTCGGCCAGCTTCACCTGGGCCGTGTCGGCGCGCTTGCGCTCGACGGCGTACCGGACAGCGCGGCTGAGCAGCCGTCCGTCCAGTTCGTCGCGCAGCAGATAGTCCTGGGCCCCGACCCGTACCGCCGCTGCCGCCCGCTCGCTGTCCGCCTCGGAGGTCAGTGCGAGGACGGCATGGCGGGGCGCGAGGCGCAGGACGTGCCGCAGCACGCCCAGCTCGTCGTCGTCCTGCCCGGACGTGCCGGACGGGCCGGACAGCGCGAGGTCCACGAGGATGCAGTGGACATCGTCCGTGAGCAGCCGCTCCGCCTCGGTCAGATTGCGGGCACTGCGGATACGGACCCGGGTTCCGGCCGCGTCCAGCAGCTCGGGCACGGTGAACGTGCCCGCCGGGTCGTCCTCGATCACCAGGAGCGTGAGGTCGCCGCCGCTGGTGCTCCCGCCGGTGCTCCCGCCGGATCTGGCGCCGGCCATGCCACCGGAGCCCACGCCGGGGCGGGTGCTCCCACTGGTGGTCTCCGCGGCGGGGACGCCCCTCTGTCGCGGTACGGGTACGGGCATCGGTCTGGGTTTCCTTCCCTCCCCCCGAGGGCGCGGTGGAGCGACGATCGACGCCCCACCAGACCGGGACCATAGCGGTACACGACGTCCGAACGGAATGCTGTGACGCGAAGAGCCACTGTCATATGCCGCGCATGGGGAGGTACTTGCTCAGGGGCCCATGACGAACATCACGCCATCGTCACCCCGTGGTCACATTCCTTCACACCTGCCCGTGCGGCGTGGGTCACTTCTTCACATCCGCCGTGCGACGTGGGTCACTTGTCGGGGCGTACGACACCGAGAATCGCCATCGAGCCCGCCCCCGCAATCGTCACATTCCGCCCAGGGCGCGGTGCGTGCACGATCGCGCCGTCGCCGATGTACATCCCGACATGGCTCGCGTCGGCGTGATAGATGATCAAGTCGCCGGGGCGCATGTCCTTGACGTCGATCCGGGGCAGCAGCCGCCACTGCTCCTGCGAGGTGCGCGGGATGGTCCGCCCGGCCGCTGCCCAGGCCTTCGATGTCAGCCCCGAGCAGTCGTACGATCCCGGGCCCTCCGCTCCCCACACGTACGGCTTGCCGATCTGCGCCGTCGCGAACTCGATCGCCTTCTTGCCCGGCTCGCTCGCGTCGGCACTGATGTCCTTCAGTACGCCCGAACTCAGCCAGGACGTCTGCGCCTTGTACTCGGCCTGCTGCTCCAGCTTGATCAGGCGGGCGCGCTCCGCCTTCTCCAGCCGGTCCTCCAGCTTCTTGGCCGCGGCGATCCGGTCGTTGATCTCCTTCTTGGCCTTCTCCCGCTTGACCCGGCTCGCCTCGAGCTTCTTCCACTGGGAGCCGGCGTCCTTGCTGTACGCCGCCAAGTCGGCCTGGGCCCTGGTCAGTTCTCCGAGGAGGTCCTTGGTCGCCTTGTGGCCCTGCTGGATCCGGCCGGCGCCGTCCAGGAAGAGCTGCGGGTCGTCGGTGAGCACCAGTTCGGCCTCGGGCGGCAGTCCGCCGCCGCGGTACTGGGCGCGGGCCGCGGCGCCCGCGCGGTTCTTGAGGTCGTCGATCCGGGCCTCGCCCTTGACGATCTCCTGAGCCAGTCTGACGATTTCGGCCGACTGCTTCTCGGCCCGCTCCTCGGCGAGGTTGTACGCGTCGGTCGCGGAGGCGGCCTTGCGGTAGAGGGCGTCGATCTCCTTGCGCACCTCTTCGAGCGACTTCTTCGGCGCGCCCGGCGTACCGGGCGCCGTGGCGCCAGTTCCCGCCGTCGGTGGTGGCTCCGGGGCCGCGAAGGCCTGGCCGGTCGACGCCAGCACGGTCAGTGCGCAGACCACAGTGATCGCAGCAGTGGCACAGCGGCGTCGGTTCACGACTCCCCCTCCGGACGAACGCCAGGACACGTGAAAGTGATTTACCGTCAGTAACTTATTGCCGACGCCGAGATGGTGCCACGGTGTCCGCAAAAGCGACAGGGCCAGTCGGCGGATCCCGGCAGATCCCTGTTGCCCCGCCCGTCCCGCTCTCGCCCCGGCCTTCCCCCGT
Organism: Streptomyces sp. NBC_01142; assembly: GCF_026341125.1. Taxonomy (NCBI): domain Bacteria; kingdom Bacillati; phylum Actinomycetota; class Actinomycetes; order Kitasatosporales; family Streptomycetaceae; genus Streptomyces; species Streptomyces sp. NBC_01142. The sequence goes on along the minus strand of NZ_JAPEOR010000002.1, from coordinate 2,760,643 downwards.
CCGGTCGATCACTCTCACCCGTCTGGGACGAACAAGGTCCCGCCCGCGTTCCCTTGTTCGCTCCTCTTCATCCGGAATTGGGTGCGAGTGCCGCCCAGTTCACCGTGACTTCCCCCTGCCGCCACCGCCGCGGGTCGTCCGTCAGCGGCCAGTCGCCCGCCAGATCCCGTACGGCTCTGATCCAGCGCTGCCGTGCGCCCAGGGAGGCGTACGGAGCGGCTGCCGCCCAGGCCCGGTCGAAATCGCGCAGGAAGGCGTGCACCGGCTCGCCCGGCACATTGCGGTGGATCAGTGCCTTCGGGAGGCGTTCGGCAAGGTCGGAGGGGCGCCCCAGGGAACCGAGCCGGGTCGCGAAGGTGACCGTGCGCGGACCCTCCGGTCCGAGCGCGACCCACACGTGCCTCCGCCCGATCTCGTCGCAGGTGCCCTCGACGAGCAGCCCGCCGGGGGCCAGGCGGGCGCAGAGCCGCGCCCAGACGGCGGCGACCTCGCCCTCGTCGTACTGGCGCAGCACATTGGCCGCCCGGATGAGCGCCGGGCGTGTCCGGAGGGGGATCTCGAAGCCGCCGTGCCGGAAGGTGAGCCCCTCGCGCTCGTACGGCTTCGCGGCCGCGACCCGGGCGGGGTCGATCTCGATGCCGACGACCTCGCAGCGAGGCTCGGCGGTGCGCAGCCGGACCAGCAGCTCCAGTGCGGTCCAGGGGGCGGCCCCGTAGCCGAGGTCCACGGCGAGGGGACTGCCGGAGCGGCGCAGAGCCGGGCCGTGCGTGGCGGCGATCCAGCGGTCCATGCGGCGCAGGCGGTTGGGGTTGGTCGTCCCGCGGGTCGCGGTGCCGACGGGGCGGGTCATAAAAGGGAGCGTATGCGGTCGCGACACGACCTCCGAACGGCAATGATTTGGCAAAGCGGAAGTGGGCCGGAAATGGAAGGGCAGGGTCCACTGTTGTGAGCCTGTGCAGGGCCGCTTACGCCCCGCAACTTGTTGTGCCCGAAGCGAGGAGGAACGCCGACGTGAGCCAGTACGTCTCCCGCCTCGGCGGCAGCCTCGTGGCGCCGCGCATCCGGTTTCCCGGTGGCCACCGCAAGCCCCGCAGGATCGCCATGCTCAGCGTCCACACCTCCCCGCTGCACCAGCCGGGTACGGGCGACGCGGGCGGCATGAACGTCTACATCGTCGAGCTCGCCAAGCGCCTCGCCGCCCTCAACATCGAGGTCGAGATCTTCACGCGGGCGACCGCGGGCGGCCTGCCGCCGGCCGTGGAGCTGGCGCCCGGCGTGCTGGTGCGGCACGTCGACGCCGGGCCGTACGAGGGCCTCGCCAAGGAGGAGCTCCCCGGCCAGCTGTGTGCCTTCACGCACGGCGTGATGCAGGCCTGGGCAGGTCACCGCCCCGGCTACTACGACCTCGTCCACTCCCACTACTGGCTCTCCGGCCATGTCGGCTGGCTCGCTGCCGAGCGGTGGGGCGTGCCGCTCGTCCATGCCATGCACACCATGGCCAAGGTCAAGAACGCCGCCCTCGCCGAAGGGGACACCCCCGAGCCGGCCTCCCGCGTCATCGGCGAGACCCAGATCGTGCGCGCCGCGGACCGGCTGATCGCCAACACTGCGGAGGAGGCCGACGAGCTCGTCCGCTTCTACGACGCCGAATCGGCGAAGGTCGCCGTCGTCCACCCGGGCGTGAACCTGGAACGCTTCCGGCCCGCGGACGGCCGGGCCGCCGCCCGGGCCCGCCTCGGTCTGCCCCAGGAGGCCTTCGTGCCTCTCTTCGCGGGCCGCATCCAGCCGTTGAAGGCCCCGGACATCCTGCTCCGCGCGGTCGCCCTGCTGCTGGAACGTGAACCTTCGCTGCGCTCCCGGGTCTTCGTCCCGGTTGTCGGCGGCCCGAGCGGCAGCGGCCTCGCCAAGCCGGAAGGCCTGCAGAAACTGGCCGCGCGCCTCGGTATCGCGGACGTCGTCCACTTCCAGCCGCCGGTGGACCAGGACCTGCTCGCGGACTGGTTCCGGGCCGCGTCCACGCTCGTCATGCCCTCGTACAGCGAATCCTTCGGCCTGGTGGCGATCGAGGCCCAGGCGGCCGGCACCCCGGTGGTGGCGGCAGCCGTCGGAGGGCTCCCGGTCGCGGTGCGCGACGAGCTGAGCGGCTTCCTGATCCCTGGCCACAACCCGCAGGACTACGCGGATGCGCTGCACCAGTTCGTACGCGACCCGTCCCTGTCCGACCGGATGGGCGCGGCGGCGGCCCGGCACGCCCAGTCCTTCGGCTGGGACACGGCGGCGTCGGCCACGGCGGACGTCTACACGGCGGCGATGTACGAACACCGCCGCCGCGGACACGCGCACCACGGCTGACGTACGCTCGCACCATGGCTGACGTACAGCAGGCTGCCCAGGTCATCGAGCAGACCCTCAAGGACGCAGAGCTCGAGTGGGAGAGCCCGCAGCCCGGCTCGTACGTGGTGAAACTCCCCGGCACGCGCAAGCTGTCGACGACGTGCTCGCTGCTCGTCGGCAAGCACTCGCTGTCGGTCAACGCGTTCGTCATCCGCCATCCCGACGAGAACGACGCGGCGGTGCATCGCTGGCTGCTGGAGCGCAATCTGCGGCTGTACGGCGTGAGTTACGCGATCGACCGGCTCGGCGACATCTACCTGGTCGGCAAACTTCCGCTCTGCGTGGTCACCCCGGAGGAGCTGGACCGCCTCCTGGGCACGGTCCTGGAGGCGGCGGACGGCTCGTTCAACACGCTGCTGGAGCTGGGGTTCGCGAGCGCGATCCGCAAGGAGTACGCGTGGCGGGTGTCGCGGGGGGAATCGACGCGCAACCTGGACGCGTTCACGAACCTGACCAAGTAGGGGCGTTCCCGCACCCCCACCGCTCCGGCGGCTTCGCCGCGGAGCCGGAGCCGGAGCAACGGCGCCGGGTGCGGCTTCGAGTTCGACCAGATCGACGTACCGGGCTCCGGGCCTCACCGGCCCGCTCGGCTCGCGCGTCGAGGCGTACGGACAGCCGGGCGGGGTGCGTCCGGGCAATCCGTGCGAGGCCCAGCGGACGCTCGACGCCTGACGAGTGCGCCCTGGACAGCCCAGCGGATCCGGCCGGATCGCGCAGCCCGTGCGCGAGGCGATGGACGCGATCCGGCTGGACTTCGCCGAGGCCGACCAGTGGGTCGTTCTACGGAGTGGCGGGCGCGCCGGCCGTGGCCTTCGTGTGCTCGCTGCTGCACCCGGGGACGCGGGTGACGGCGGCGCCGGCGGACGCTACGGAACCGCGGCAGACGGAACCACGGCGGGCGCAACCGCCGCAGGCGGAGTGACGCCAGACGGAGTGACAGCACCGGCGGCGGGCACCTTGGCGGGCACGTCGGCGTCAGGAACCTCGGCGGACACGTCACCACCGGACACGTCACCGCCAGACACGTCACCACCGGACACGACGCCGGCGGCCACCTCGTCCGGGGCGGCCTCCGCCGGAAGGTTCCGCATCAGCAGCCAGTAACCGAGCCCCGCCACCGTCCCCAGCACCGCGCACATGCCCCACAGCCACTCGGCGCCGTACCGGTCGATGACGAACCCGGACATCAGCGGGGCGACGAGCGCCGCCACCGACCAGGACAGGGTGTACATGCCCTGGTAGCGGCCGCGCCCGTGCAGCGGGGAAAGCCGCACCACGAGCCCGGTCTGCGTCGGCGCATTGACGATCTCGGCCAGGGTCCAGACGCAGACGGTCAGCGCGTAGATGCCGATCGACCCGGCGAACGCGGTCAGCCCGAAGCCGTACCCGGCCAGCAGCGAGGAGATGATCAGCAGCCGGCGGGGATCGCGGTGCTCGATGAAGCGCGTGACGGGGATCTGCAGGGCCACGATCAGTACGCCGTTGACCGCGATCGCCATGCCGAAGTCGGCGCTGGAGAAGCCGTCCGCGCCCATTGCCAGCGGCAGTCCGACGTGCCCCTGCATAAAGATCAGCGCGATGAGGAACGACAGCCCGACGACGCTCATGAAGCGCCCGTCGCGCAGCACGGTTCCCAGGCCGACCTCCGGCTCGGCCGCCTTGCCTGCCGGGCTCTTCGCGCGCTCGGGCCGCGACTCGGGCAGTTTGACGAAGATGACGATCGCGCAGATCAGGGTCATCGCGGCCTCGCCCAGGAAGCCGGCGAGATAGCTGTACTCGGCGATGAAGCCCGCCGCCATGGAGGAGGTGGCGAAGCCGAGGTTGATCGCCCAGTAGTTGAGCGAGAACGCCCGTACCCGGTCCTCGGGCCTGACGATGTCGGCAATCATCGCCTGCACGGCGGGCCGGGAGGCGTTGGACGCCATGCCCACGACGAAGGCGACGGCCGCGATCGCGACGGGGTGCTGCATGAAGCCGAGCACCGCCACCGAGACAGCCGTCGAACTCTGCGCGATCAACAGGGTGGGCCGCCGCCCGAGCCGGTCGGCCATCACGCCCGCGCCGAGCGAGGAGACAACGCCGCCGAGCCCGTGCAGGGCGGCCACCAGCCCCGCGTACGAAGCCGAATAGCCCCGGTCCAAGGTCAGATACAGCGCCATGAAGGTCGCGACGAACGCCCCGAGCCGGTTGACCAGCGTGCTCGTCCACAGCCACCAGAACTCACGGGGGAGCCCCGAGACGCTCTCTCTTGCGGCACGTCTCAGACCGGCGACGGACATACGGATTCCCCCAGGGGTGTAAGTGCCTTGACGGGCATCCGCAAGTTACATACGCCCCGGCCCCGGTCGCCAGTCAATTGACGCCCACCGTCAACTGTCGTCCACGTCCATAGCCTCGGATAGGCTCGGACGCATGGCCGACGCACCGTACAAGCTGATCCTCCTCCGCCACGGCGAGAGCGAGTGGAATGCGAAGAATCTGTTCACCGGATGGGTGGACGTCAACCTGACGGAGAAGGGCGAGAAGGAGGCAGTCCGCGGCGGTGAGCTGCTGAAGGACGCCGGCCTGCTCCCCGACGTACTGCACACCTCCCTCCAGAAGCGCGCCATCCGCACGGCGCAGCTCGCGCTGGAGTCCGCGGACCGCCACTGGATCCCGGTCCACCGCTCCTGGCGGCTGAACGAGCGTCACTACGGTGCGCTTCAGGGCAAGGACAAGGCGCAGACGCTGGCCGAGTTCGGCGAGGAGCAGTTCATGCTCTGGCGCCGCTCGTACGACACCCCGCCGCCGGCCCTCGAGGACGGCACCGAGTTCTCGCAGAGCGACGACCCGCGCTACGCCACGATCCCGAGCGAGCTGCGTCCGCGCACCGAGTGCCTCAAGGACGTCGTCGAGCGCATGCTGCCGTACTGGTACGACGGCATCGTCCCGGACCTGCTGACCGGCCGCACCGTTCTGGTCGCCGCCCACGGCAACAGCCTGCGCGGGCTGGTCAAGCACCTCGACGGCATCTCCGACGCCGACATCACGGGCCTGAACATCCCGACCGGTATCCCGCTCGTCTACGAGCTCGACGGCGACTTCCACCCCCTCAAGCCGGGCGGTACGTACCTCGACCCGGACGCGGCCGCGGCGGCGATCGAGGCGGTCAAGAACCAGGGCAAGAAGTAGCGACAAGGCGCGATCAAGCCCCCTACCTGCGTTTTCTCCGGAGGGTAGGGGGCTCGTCGCTGTCCTGGGGCTGTTTGTGGGCCGTTTGTGGGCCGTCTGTGCGTTCTCCGACGCCCTGCGAACGTTCCTGATGCCGGGCGCGTCCCATGGACCACGGCGTCAGCCAGCTGTCCTGCGGTTCCTGCTCAGCGGCGACCGGGGGGCCCTTCTCGTTTCACAGAGGTGATCACAGAGGCGGTCACGGCGGCAACGAGGGCGGTCACGGCGAGGCTCCCCACCATGACCATCCCCACGCCGACCACAAAGAGGCCGCTGGAGTCGTCCGACCAGTCGTAAAAGGCGGCCGCGGTCAGGCCGACCGGGACGCCGAGCACAGCGCCCGCGAAGTAGCGCCGGGATGCCGCCCAGTACACCGGCGCCAGCAGAGTCAGCACCAGCCCGATCACCTGCCACGCCTCGTACGGGCCGGTCGTCGTTCCATCGGGTTGCACGTCACGATGCTGGTCCCAGCCCAGCCAGGCAGCCCACACCGCCAGCGTCACCAGAGCCAGCACGAGGACCGCCAACAGCTGGGGATCGAGTTTCGGTAGTCGTTGTCGCATGGCCCAAGCGTTCCGCCTCACGCCATGACCGACCAGCGCGCAAGTACTCAGCCCTGCCTGAGTGCTTTGGCCGAGTACGGCCCCTTCCTCGCAGGCCGGCACTCCCGCAGCTCGGGCAGGAACCGCGTACGGGGTCTTCCGAACTGGTCGTCCAGGACCCGCGCGGTTGCGCTGGACCGGGCACCTGAGACTCCACCGACCTCCCGCGTGCGCGAACGGCCGGCCTGGCAGCATGCTCACCATGGACCAGGCATTGAAGACACTGGAGCACGAGTTCCGTTCCGAGCCCGGAAGCTTCTTGCTGGGACTGCGCAGTGATCTGGTCTGGGACCAGGACGCATTCTCTCGGTTGGAGAGGGCCATGCGCACTGTCTGCGAACGCTTGCAGGAGGCAGAGCAGCTTCCTCGATGGCTGGCAGAGGGGTACTACCACGTTGCCACCGACGTGCCCTCATGGACGACCCATCCCCACTTCCCCCGGCCGGAGCCTGACGACTACTACGCCGCGTGCACAGAGCGGCTGACAGATCTGACGGACTGGTTCTTCCGTGGAGAGCATGCCTACCTGGAGCCGCACACCTGGGTGGAGCTGTAGGTCTGGGCCGTCTGTGGGCCGTGGGACGGTGACCATCGGCGACCAGCAATGGCAATCACTGACGGCGAGACCGCAGGTCAGAACAAGGGCACCCGGTGGTGCGGCAGAACGCAGCCCCTCGACGTCAAGGCCCCCACCTGTGGGTTTTCCGCCGGGTAGCGGGCCCCGCGTGCGTCAGCTCCCGGACTGCTCCACTGTGGAGGTAGTGGAGGTAGGTGCTTCACCGACGGCCGCGACCCTTCCCTGCCCCGGGGGGACTCAGGGAGGTCCACCATGAGCACTCACAAGGTCGGAAGCGACGTCACCGTACTCGGCGACTGCATCGAAGTGCCCGGGATCGGCTTCCTCCCCGTCAACGCCTTCGTCCTGCACGCCGTCCAGCCGGTTGTCGTCGACACCGGCCTCGGGCTCCCCGACCGGGACTTCCTGAACACGCTCGGTTCGGTCCTCGACCCCGCCGATGTGCGCTGGATCTGGCTCACCCACCCCGACCGCGACCACACCGGCGGGCTGTTCGATCTGCTGGCCGCGGCTCCCCGGGCGCGCTTGGTGACCACGTTCATCGGCGCCGGGATCATGTCCACCGAGCGGCCCCTGCCGCTCGACCGTGTCTACCTGCTGAACCCCGGCCAGACCCTGGACGTCGGCGACCGCACTCTCAGGGGCTTCCGGCCGCCGCTGTACGACAATCCCGCCACCGTCGGCTTCTACGACGACCGGTCGCGGGCCTGCTTCAGCTCCGACTGCTTCGGCGCCCCCATGCCCAGCGCGGAGCTCGCCGTCGGCGACGACGCCGGTGCCGTCACGGACGACGAGCTGCGCGACGCCCAGCTGCTGTGGGCCTCCGTCGACAGCCCCTGGGTCCACTCCGTCGACACCGACAAGTTCCTCGCCAGCGTGCAGCCCCTGCAGGCCATGGATGCCGACGTCATCCTCTGTACCCATCTGCCGCCCGCCACCGGCCTCGGCCCGCAGATGCTGGCGACGATCACGACGGCGCCCGACGCGGACCCCTTCGTCGGCCCGGATCAGCAGGCGCTGGAGCAGATGCTCGCCGGCTTCGAGCCGGGCGGCCATGTGTGACCAGGGCTCCCGGCACGTACGCACGCAAAGGGCCCCGCCCCCCGTGGACGGGGCCTTTCGCGTACGTACGAAGGCTCGGCTACCGGTGCTACGCGCAGCCGCCGCACTGGCACGGCCCGCCGGACTGGCAGCCGCAGCCGCAGCCCGGGCCGCAGCTGCAGGCACCGAGGACGGGCAGAAACACCACTTCAGCAGGGGTGACCTGCTGAGGTTCGGACGTGGGGGATTCGGCCATGGGTCCCTCCTCATGGGCGTACAGGACGTGCCGCCTCTGCCCATTGCATGCCCACTGCGGCAGGCGCATCAACAGCGCGCGGAGGCACGCGCCGGATGCGCCGCTCGCGCCGGCTGTGCCGAGCCGGACTTATGCGCCCTCCACCTGGGTCGGAGGCTGGAGCTCGTCCGCGTGCTCGCCCGTGACCAGATACACGACTCGCTTGGCCACCGACACCGCGTGGTCCGCGAAGCGCTCGTAGTAGCGGCCGAGCAGCGTCACATCCACCGCCGTCTCGATGCCGTGCTTCCAGCGGTCGTCCATCAGGTGCTGGAAGAGCGTCCGGTGCAGCAGGTCCATCTCGTCGTCGTCCTGCTCCAGCTGGAGCGCCAGGTCGACGTCCTTGGTGATGATGACCTCGGCGGCCTTGGCCATCAGCCGCTGCGCCAGCTGCCCCATCTCCAGGATGGTGGCGTGCAGGTCGTTCGGTACTGCCTTGTCGGGGAAGCGGAGCCGCGCCAGCTTGGCCACGTGCTGGGCCAGGTCGCCCGAGCGCTCGAGGTCCGCGCTCATCCGCAGGGAGGTCACCACGATCCGCAGATCCGTTGCGACCGGCTGCTGCCGGGCCAGCAGGGCGATCGCCCGTGCCTCGAGGTCGTGCTGCAGATCGTCGACCTTCTGGTCGGCGGCGATCACCGTTTCGGCCAGCTTGAGGTCGGCGTCGAGCATGGCCGTCGTGGCGCGCCCGATCGCCGACCCGACCAGCCGGGCCATCTCGACCAGGCCCTCGCCGATCGAGTCCAGTTCCTCGTGGTACGCGTCCCGCATGGGTGTCCCTCTCTAGATGCGACCGGGGGTCCGGGTGGGGCTCGGACCCTCACGCTCCCACGTTCTGTCCGTTACGCGTCCGCCGCCTCCCGCTCAAGTGAACCGGCACTTTCCCCTTGGTGAACTCTGGGCGACGACTGTTCGAGCTGCCACCCGTTTGGCTGGGAGAGTGTCCGTGGCCCCGCATAACCTTGAGGCATGGACGTGAACGCGGCGGTTGCCGCAGCGGCAGCGATCGCCGGGCTGTGCACCGGTGTGATCGCCATGCTGGCGTTCCGCTGGAGCGAACGCGACCAGGCGAGACCCACCCGCACCTCCCTGCACACAGACGCCGTACTGCCGCCCGGCGTCGATACTGTCCTGTCCGTACTCCGCTCCTCCGCGGTCGTCCTCGACGAGAGCGACTCCGTCGTCAAGGCCAGTTCCGCGGCGTACGCCCTCGGTCTGGTCCGCGGTGGCAAGCTCGCCGTCGAGCCGATGCTGCACATGGCCCGCGACACTCGCCGTGACGGCGAGATACGACAAGTGGAACTGGACCTGCCGCGGCGCGGCACCGGCCGTGGCGAGGCCCTCGCCGTCTCCGCCCGGGTCGCTCCCCTCGGCTCCCGCCTCGTCCTGCTTCTGGTCGAGGACCTCACCGAGGCCCGCCGTATCGAAGCGGTACGGCGCGACTTCGTCGCGAACGTCAGCCATGAGCTCAAGACCCCGGTCGGGGCGCTCTCCCTGCTCTCCGAGGCGGTCATGGACGCCTCGGACGACCCCGAAGCGGTCACCCGCTTCGCCGGCCGGATGCAGATCGAGGCGACCCGGCTCACCAATCTCGTACAGGAGCTCATCGACCTCTCCCGGGTCCAGAACGACGACCCGCTGGAGGACGCCGAGCCGGTACGGGTGGACGAACTGGTCGCCGAGGCCATCGACCGCTCCCGGCACCCCGCGTCCACCAAACAGATCACCATGGCCGCGGGCGGCACCGCCGATCTGCGAATCTGGGGTCATCGTGGCCAGCTCGCCGCGGCCCTCGGCAACCTCGTCGAGAACGCCGTCAACTACTCTCCGGCCCGCACCCGGGTCGGTGTATCAGCGCGCCGGGTCACCGCGCCCGGCGGTGATCTGATCGAGATAGCCGTCACCGACCAGGGCATCGGTATCTCCGAGAAGGACCGTGAGCGGGTCTTCGAGCGGTTCTACCGCGTCGATCCCGCCCGCTCCCGGGCCACCGGAGGTACGGGCCTGGGACTGGCCATCGTCAAGCATGTGGCCGCCTCGCACGGCGGGGAGGTCACCGTGTGGAGCTCCGAGGGCCAGGGCTCCACCTTCACCCTGCGGCTGCCCGAAGCGGGTGCCGGCCGGGACCGCTCAACCACCGGACCGGATCGCGTCGACGAGGACGACGACCGGCCTTACGACACCGATCCCAACGCCGAAATCCCTGCCCCGGAGGTCCTTCCGTGACCCGAGTGCTCGTCGTCGAGGATGAGGAATCCTTCAGCGACGCCCTGTCCTACATGCTCCGAAAGGAGGGCTTCGAGGTCGCCATCGCGACCACGGGGCCCGAGGGGCTCGACGAGTTCGAGCGCAATGGCGCCGACCTCGTCCTCCTCGACCTGATGCTGCCCGGCCTGCCGGGCACCGAGGTCTGCCGTCAGCTGCGTGGCCGCTCGAATGTCCCGGTGATCATGGTGACCGCCAAGGACAGCGAGATCGACAAGGTCGTCGGGCTGGAAATAGGAGCCGATGACTACGTCACCAAGCCCTTCTCCTCACGGGAGCTGGTCGCCCGCATCCGCGCGGTCCTGCGCCGCCGCGGCGAACCGGAGGAGGTCACCCCGGCGGCACTGGAGGCAGGGCCGGTCCGGATGGACGTGGACCGCCATGTCGTCACTGTCTCCGGCGGCAAGGTCGATCTCCCGCTGAAGGAGTTCGACCTGCTGGAAATGCTGCTGCGCAACGCGGGCAGGGTGCTGACCCGTATGCAGCTGATCGACCGCGTCTGGGGCGCGGACTACGTGGGCGACACCAAGACGCTGGACGTCCATGTCAAGCGGCTCCGCGCCAAGATCGAACCTGACCCGGGCGCACCGCGCTATCTGGTGACGGTCCGCGGCCTGGGCTACAAGTTCGAGCCGTAAACCGGCGACACACGACGAGGGCGCCCTACCGGAAATCTCCGGTGGGGCGCCCTCGTCGTGCTGCTCGCGCGTGTGTCAGTGACCCGCGTCCGCACCCGCGTCGTGCGAGGCCGAGGCCGCGTCCGACGGCGTGCCCGCGGCACCGGACTGGCCGTTGCCCGGCGTGCCCGCCTCGGCGTTCGCCGCCCCTGACGGGGAGCCGGACGGGGAGCCGGACGGGGTGCCGGACGGGGTGACCGACGGCTTCTGGGCCGGGGGCGTGGGAAGCGCGCTCGGTCCGTAGGCCGCGAAGTAGCCGGACGCCGGAACGACGAACGCGTCCAGCTTCACATCGCCGGTCTCGCTGAACCGGAAGACGACCTCCTGCACGTCGCCGCCCTTCGAGGCCTCGCGGCCGTTCTCGATCTCGGCGGAGGCGTTGCCCGCGCCGCCGATGACGACCGAGCCCTGGGCCGGCACGGTGATCGGGCCGGCCGAGCCCTTGGCGGGGCTCAGCTTCACCTCGAGGTTCGTCCCGGGCAGCGTGATCGAGTCGAGGGTCTGACTCTCGGTGCCGTCGTTGAAGAGCGTCGCGGAGACGACCGCGGGTCCCTCCGCTTCCAGCTTCGGCTGGGTGATCACCGTTGCGTTCTGGACCTTGAGGCTGTCGACCGACGTGGCGGCGTTGTCCGGCTTGACGCCGAGGGTCTGCGCGTCGTTGCCCGCACCGCAGGCGGAGAGCGAGGCGATCGAGAACACGATGGCAGTGGCGGCGAGGGCGCCGCGTCGAAGGCTGCGGCTCACGGCGGCGGCATCTCCTAGGACGTACGGATGGCTACGGACGGGCTTCGGAAGAACTGAGCGCGGGCCGAAGGGGTGTCAGCTCGCGGTCGGATCGCGCTTAGGTTACCGAGCCGCCGTCCTCGCCCCGCACCCGACCCGCCCCTTCACCCGCCCGCGCCGCCGGCCGCCCTCCCGGCCGGTGCGCAGGGCACCCCGCACGGCAGGCCGTCACGAGATCCCCCGCCGGTCCGTCAGCACGTCCGCAACGTGATCTGCGACGCGGCCCGATCCTGTCGTTTCGTACTCCGTTCACATAAGCACGGTGATCAATTCCCCGGGTCGCCACACATTCCTTACGAATACCCTCTGATGATCAATTCCGGATTCGGCGGCACGTCCGTCCGTACGGGTGACCGGCCGCCGAACGGAGTACGGGAAGTTCACCACTTGGAACCCGGCAAATCGGGACGTTCGCCCTCCTGGAGGGGGGTTGTGTTGCGTGTATCGTGCGCGTTTCCGTCCGCCCGCGTAGCCGCTCCGACCTGCGAATACCCCCCTCCGGAAGCCCTCCGCAGCACGTTCGTGTTGTCGTTGTCAAGCCCCGAGATGCGCCCTGACCTGCGAAAACGCCATTCAGAAGAAGCCGTTCTCGTGTTACTCTGGATAGCCACGGAAGGGGTACCTGTCACATGACGTTCAAGGTTGGCGACACCGTGGTCTATCCCCATCACGGGGCCGCGCTGATCGAGGCCATCGAAACTCGCCAGATCAAAGGCGTGGACAAGACCTACTTGGTGCTCAAGGTCGCCCAGGGCGACTTGACGGTTCGCGTGCCAGCGGACAATGCGGAGTTCGTCGGCGTACGCGATGTGGTCGGTCAGGACGGGTTGGACCGGGTCTTCGAGGTGCTGCGCGCACCGTATGCAGAAGAGCCGACGAACTGGTCCCGTCGCTACAAGGCAAATCTCGAGAAGCTCGCCTCCGGCGATGTCATCAAGGTCGCCGAAGTAGTGCGTGACCTGTGGCGTCGTGAGCGCGAGCGTGGGCTTTCCGCAGGTGAGAAGCGGATGCTCGCCAAGGCGCGCCAGATCCTGGTGAGCGAGCTGGCTCTCGCGGAGAACACCAACGAAGACAAGGCCGAGGCTCTGCTCGACGAGGTCCTCGCGTCCTGACGCACCGGCGTTGGATTCAGCAGTCTTGGATTCAGCGGTGTCGGATTCAATAATGTGCCGCGGTGCCCGCTGACATGCTGTGAAAACAGTCCTTGTCGCCGGGCGCTGCGGCATGTTCGTCTCTGCTCAATGTTTGCCTGCCCACAGCACGCCCCCCAAACCTGTGATGTGACGCACCCCCGAACTCGCGACGTGTCCGGGCGGCTGGCGCAGACCAGTTGTCACGGAAGGGTCCGGTCAAGGCGTCGCGCCCGGCACGCTGTGGCCATACCCATGTCGGCCGAGGAAACAAACCTGCCGGAGTGCAACCGATGTCAGACCAATCGCGCCCGTACCGCACCGCCGCCGTGATCCCGGCCGCCGGGCGGGGTGTACGGCTGGGGCCGGGCGCCCCCAAGGCGCTCCGCGCGCTGAACGGCACGCCCATGCTCATCCACGCCGTACGCGCCATGGCGGCCTCCCGGGCCGTATCCCTCGTCGTGGTGGTGGCCCCGCCGGACGGCGCCCCCGAAGTGAAGAACCTCCTCGACGAGCACGCCCTTCCGGAGCGCACCGACTATCTGGTCGTGCCGGGCGGCGACACCCGGCAGGAGTCCGTACGGCTCGGCCTCGAGGCGCTCCCGGACAACATCACCGTCGTTCTCGTCCATGACGCGGCCCGCCCGCTGGTGCCCGTCGACACGGTCGACGCGGTCGTCGAGGCGGTACGGGACGGGGCTCCGGCGGTCGTGCCGGCGCTGCCGCTCGCGGACACCGTCAAGCAGGTCGAACCGCGGCCGAAGGGCGAGCCCGAACCGGTCGTCGCCACGCCCGAGCGGGCGCAGCTGCGCGCCGTGCAGACCCCGCAGGGCTTCGACCGGGACACGCTCGTGCGCGCGCACGAGACGGTCGCGGTCGACGGCGAGGGCGCGACGGACGACGCCGGCCTGGTCGAGCGGCTCGGTGCGCCCGTCGTGGTCGTGCCGGGCCACGAAGAGGCGTTCAAGGTGACCCGCCCCCTCGATCTCGTACTGGCCGAGGCGGTTCTTGCCCGCAGGAGGGCCAACGATGGCTTCTGACATTCCCCGTATCGGCATCGGCACGGACGTGCACGCCTTCGAGGCCGGGCGTGAGCTCTGGTGTGCCGGTCTCCTCTGGGAGGGGGAGGACGGCCTCGCCGGGCACTCCGACGGCGATGTCGCCGCCCACGCCGCGTGCGACGCACTCTTCTCCGCCGCCGGGGTCGGTGACCTCGGCGCCCACTTCGGCACCTCCCGGCCCGAGTGGTCCGGCGCCTCCGGCGTCGCCCTGCTCGCCGAGGCGGCGCGGATCGTACGGGCCGAGGGCTTCGAGATCGGCAATGTGTCCGTCCAGGTCATCGGCGTACGCCCGAAGATCGGTAAGCGGCGCGACGAGGCGCAGAAGGCGCTCTCGGCCGCGGCCGGCGCGCCGGTCTCCGTGTCGGGGACGACGACGGACGGCCTTGGTCTGACCGGGCGGGCCGAGGGGCTGGCCGCGATCGCCACGGCGCTGGTGGTCCGCGCGGCCGGCTGATGCTCCACGCCTCCCGCCGACCCTGCGCGTCGCTGTCCGGATCACCCCGTGAACGGCCGTCCCGATCACTCGCGAACGATTGTCCGGATCACCCCGTGAACGGCTGTCCCGATCACTCGCGGACCGCTGTCCGGATCACCCCGTGCAAGGTCGTCGGCGGGATACGGCTCAATTCCGACTCGTAGCAACGTCACAAACTGGTCCCGCGGCCCGGAAGGGTCGCAGGGCACTGGTATTGGGCCACTACCCTTGATGCGTGACTATTCGCCTGTACGACACCAGCGCCCGGCAGATCCGTGACTTCACCCCGCTCGTGCCGGGTTGTGTCTCGATCTACCTGTGTGGCGCCACGGTGCAGGCTGCCCCGCACATCGGGCACATCAGGTCCGGTCTGAATTTCGACATCATGCGCCGCTGGTTCGAGCACCGCGGCTATGACGTGACGTTCGTGCGCAATGTGACGGACATCGACGACAAGATCATCAAGAAGTCGGGGGAGCAGAAGCGCCCCTGGTGGGCTATCGGGTACGAGAACGAGCGTGCCTTCAACGCCGGTTACGACGCGCTCGGCTGCCTGCCCGCCACGTACGAACCGCGTGCCACCGGTCACATCACCGAGATGGTCGAGTTGATGCGCGGCCTCATCGAGCGCGGGCACGCCTACGAGGCCGACGGCAACGTCTACTTCGACGTGCGTTCCTTCCCCGGCTATCTGGAGCTGTCCAACCAGGACCTGGACGATCTGCGCCAGCCGTCCGGCGACGGCGAGACCGGCAAGCGGGACCCGCGCGACTTCGCCATGTGGAAGGCCGTGAAGCCGGGCGAGCCGAGCTGGGAGACCCCCTGGGGCCGCGGCCGGCCGGGCTGGCACCTTGAGTGCTCGGCGATGGCGCACAAGTACCTGGGCGCCGCGTTCGACATCCACGGCGGCGGGATCGACCTGATCTTCCCGCACCACGAGAACGAGATCGCGCAGGCCAAGGCCTTCGGTGACGACTTCGCGAAGTACTGGGTGCACAACGCCTGGGTCACCATGAGCGGCGAGAAGATGTCGAAGTCGCTCGGCAATTCGGTGCTGGTCTCCGAGATGGTCAAGCACTGGCGTCCGATCGTCCTGCGCTACTACCTGGGAACTCCGCACTACCGCTCGATGATCGAGTACAGCGAGGAGGCCCTGCGGGAGGCCGAGTCCGCGTTCGCGCGGATCGAGGGCTTCATCCAGCGCGTGGTGGAGAAGGCCGGGGGTCCGGTCGAGCCCGCCGCCGAGGTGCCACCCGCCTTCGCCGAGGCGATGGACGACGACCTGGGAGTGCCGCAGGCGCTCGCGATCGTGCACACCACGGTCCGGCAGGGCAACTCCGCACTCGCCGCCGACGACAAGGAAGCGGCCATCGCCCGGCTGGCCGAGGTACGGGCCATGCTGGCTGTCCTCGGTCTCGACCCGCTGGACGAGCACTGGGCGGGCGAGAGCGACCGCGGCGACGATCTCCACGGGGCGGTCGACACGCTGGTGCGGCTGGTGCTGCAGCAGCGCGAGGCCGCCCGCAGCCGCAAGGACTGGACGACCGCCGACGCCATCCGCGACCAGCTGCAGCAGTCCGGTCTGGTCATCGAGGACGGTCCTGAAGGGCCGCGGTGGACACTCGGCCCCCGATGAGCCCACGGGTTGCCCCGGAGGAAGATGTGCCGCCCGGACGTCTGGGCGGCACACTTTCCATTACGTACATACTTTTGAGCGAGCTTTACAGAAACAGGTAGGTCATGGCCGGGAACAGCCAGCGCAGGAACCGCCGTACGTCCAACAAGAAGGGCGCGCAGGTCGGCAGCGGTGGCAAGCGACGCCGCGGGCTGGAGGGCAAGGGCCCGACGCCGCCCGCGTCCGAGCGCAAGGGACACAAGAAGAACCGGGTCGCCAACGCCCAGGCGAAGCAGGCCGCGGCCCGCCGCCCGGCACCGCGCCGCGGTGGCGCCAAGGGCACGTCCGAGATGGTCGTCGGCCGCAACCCGGTCTACGAGGCCCTGCGCGACGGCGTCCCGGCGACCACGCTGTACGTCCAGCAGTACATCGACAACGACGAGCGGGTGCGCGAGGCGCTCCAGCTGGCGGGCCAGCGCGGCAACATCAATCTGATGGAGGCCCCGCGGCCCGAGCTCGACCGGATGACGAACGGGCTCAACCACCAGGGTCTCGTCCTCCAGGTCCCGCCGTACGAGTACGCGCAGCCCGAGGACCTCGCGGCCGCCGCCTACGACAACGGCGAGGATCCGCTGATCGTCGCCCTCGACGGGGTCACCGACCCGCGGAACCTGGGCGCGATCGTCCGCTCCGTCTCCGCCTTCGGCGGCCACGGTGTGGTCGTGCCGGAGCGGCGCGCGGCCGGTATGACGGCCGGCGCCTGGAAGTCGTCGGCGGGCACCGCGGCCCGTACGCCGGTGTCCCGCGTCACCAACCTCACCCGCGCGCTGGAGAGCTACAAGAAGGCCGGCATCACGGTCGTGGGCCTGGCGGCGGACGGCGATGCCACGGTCGAGGACCTGGAGGCCCTGCACGGCCCGGTCGTCATCGTCATCGGCAGCGAGGGCAAGGGCCTGGGCCGCCTGGTCGGCGAGACCTGCGACCACCTGGTGCGTATCTCGATGCCGGGCGGCGCGGAGTCGCTGAACGCGGGCGTCGCGGCGGGCATCGTGCTCTACGAGGCGGCCAAGAGGCGCTGACGGACTGCGGCGCCGGCGGTCGGCGGTCGGCGGTCGGCAGTACGTCCGGGCAGGGCGGGAACGGGCATGGGTCCGTTCCCGCCCTGCCCGTCTGTCCGGCTGCCTGTGTGCCTGTGTGCCTGTGTGCGGGGTCAAATCGGAAGAATTTGGCACGCTTGACGGGTCTCGGACAGATCGGGTCCGTCAGGGCAGTGTCCTAAACACGAGTCACTCGGTTAGATGAGTGTGGACACCAGAACGCCCCGGCCCGGGTTCGATGATCAGCCTGCGCTGAGCACGGTCAAGGTGGACTGCGATCCCGCGCAGGTCATCGTGAACCACGCCAGCTTCCGGGTGCGGCTCGCCCAGAGCCCGCGCCCCGCACGTGCGCTGGCGGACACTGCACGGATTCCCGCCGTCGGCGGAGCGGGGACGGCGGTGCGGCGGCGAGCGCCGGTTGTGTGGAGCGGCAGGTCGGCGCCCGGGGACATCGGTGCGACCGGGCTGCTCCAGGCCGTGCGCAACTCCACCGCGGAGCGCGACACGTACGACCGCGACACGTACGACCGCGACACGTACGACCGCGAAAGCTACGACGCGAGGGCCACTCAGGTCATCCCGCGGATCGATCTGGCCGACGACACCGCACAGACGCCCGTCGTCGGCGGCCCCGGCGGCCCGCGCGGCTCCGGCAGGCCGTTGCTGCCGCCGATGCGACAGGCGGTCGGCGCCTACGACTCGTACCCCTCTCCCTCTCCCGCCCCCGCTCCCTCCTACGGTGACCAGGAGCCGTACGAGGACGAGGAGTTCGAGGACGAGGAGACCGAGGGCGAGGTGCGCGCCCGGAGTCAGCACGCCGACGCGGTGCGCCACGCCTACTACCCCGGGCGGCGGATGAACCTCGGAGTGGTGCTGCTGCCGCTGCGCGTGTTCCTCGGCTTCATCTCCATCTACGCGGGCATGGGCAAGCTCTGCGACCCGGTCTACTTCGACGGCGGCGACCGCGGCTCCATGGTCAAGTGGCTCAACTCGCTGCACCCGTGGGCACTTGCCGAGCCGCTGCGCGACTTCGCGCTCTCCCACCCGGTGGGGGCGGGGCTCACCGTCGCCTTCCTCCAGGTGGTCGTCGGCGTGCTCACGGTGCTGGGGCTCTGGCAGCGGGTCGCCGCGGTCATCGGCGTGCTGCTGTCGGCCTCGCTGATGCTCACGGTGACCTGGAAGACCGTACCGGCGTACGACGCGCCCGACATCATCTACCTCGCCGCCTGGTCCCCGCTGATCATCGCGGGCGCCCCGGTCTACTCGGCCGACGGCCGTCTCGCGGGCGAGGCATGGCGCAAGCTCGGTCCGCGCTCCGAGCTGTGGGAGCTGCGGCGGCGCGTGCTGCGGCGCGGCAGTGTCGTCGCCGCGGTGGTGGTCGGCCTCACTCTGCTGATCGGCTCGATGCTCGGCGGGGCCGTACGTTCCACGGAGATGGTGACCGTACCCGGACCGAACGGGGACCCGACCAACCACCTGCCCGGGTCCTCGCTCCCGCAGGAGCCCGGCGGCGAGCGCAGCTCCGCGAGCAGCCGCGGCGAGGACGGGAAGCCGTCACCGTCCGCGACCCGCTCCGACACCCCGAAGGCCGAGGAGTCCACGCCGGCCGGCGAGGCGGTCCGTGAGACGGGCCAGGTGGACGCAGGACAGCCCAGCCAGACCCAGGGCACGGGTCAGCAGCCTCCCGGGCAGTCGCAGCCCGTGCAGCCCCCTTCCAGCAGCTCCGGTCCCTCGTCGAGCGGCGGCTCGGGCGGCGGCGGAAGCGGCGGTGGCGGCTCGGGAGGCGGCTCCGGCGGCGGTTCCGGCGGCAGCGGGAGTGGTGGCGGCAGCGGGAGCGGCGGAGGCAGCGGCGGCGGGAGCAGCAGTGGCGGCTCGGGCGGCGGCCGGGTGATCGGCGGCCTGCTGGGCTGAGTACGGAAGCGAGAGGGGCGGCCACCGGTATCCGGTGGCTGCCCCTCTCCGTACGGCGACGCGTTCGTACGACGACGCGCCCGACTGACGACGCGGCTCGTCAAGGCCCGTCAGCGCACGTCAACGGACTTGCGTCGAAAGCTCCTTGGCGGCCTCGGTGAGGTCCTTGGCGGTGTCGATCGCCCGCCAGTACGCGCCGTTCGGCAGCGGGAAACCGGCCAGCCGGCGCTCGCGGGCGAGGCGGGGGAAAGTGGTGCGCTCATGGTCTCCGCGGTCGGGCAGCAGCGTGGTGAAGTCCGAGGAGAAGACGTACACACCCGCGTTGATGAGGTACGGCGACGGCGGGGACTCGATGAAGTCCGTGATGTGGCCGAAGGCGTCCGTCTCGACGGCGCCCCAGGGGATCCGGGGGCGGGCGAGGGCGAGGGTGGCGGTGGCGTCGCGTTCGGCGTGGAAGGCGGCCATCTCGCGCAGCGAGAAACGGGTCCAGATGTCGCCGTTGGTGGCGTACCAGGGCTGGTCCGGATGCGGGAGCCGGGCGGCGGCGTACTTGAGGCCGCCGCCGCGGCCCAGCGGCTCCGTCTCGACGACGGTGGTGACGCGCAGGGGCAGCACGGCGCTCTCCAGCCACTCCTGGAGCACCTCGGCCAGATGGCCGCAGGAGACGACCGCGTCGGTCACACCCTCGGCGGCCAGCCAGGAAAGCTGATGGCCGATGATCGGTGTCCCGGTTCCCGGGATCTCGACCATCGGCTTGGGGCGGTCGTCGGTGTACGGGCGCAGCCGAGAGCCCTGGCCGCCCGCCAGGACCACGGCCTGCGTCGGATACGTAGGCGTATGCATGCCGTGAACGATATGCGGCGCGGGCCGGGACCCGGAGGTCAGCTCCCCTGGGCCTGCTGGAACACGCCCGTGGCGAAGGAGGTGTCGCAGACGGGGCGCGAGAAGGACTGGGCGCGGACGGGGCCGAACTTCTCGACGGCGGCGCGGCCGAGGGCGCGGGCGATCGACATGCAGTGCCTGGCGAGCGAGGGTCGCTCCTCGACCGCGCGCTGGAGGTGGGTGAGGGCGACGTCCGGGTCCTGCTCCTGCAGTTCGGTCAGCAGCCGGTCGCGCAGAACGTCCTGCGGGGTGCGGGGCTTGGCGCGTACGGAGACATTCTCCGAGGAGGCGGTGAGCATCTGCGACTCGGTGGCCCGGCCTGCCCACGGCACGCTGGTGACGGCGAGGGTTCCGGAGAGCACCAGAACGACGGGCAGAACAAGGGCGAGAGTGCGGCCGATTCGGCGGGCTGAGTGGGTCACGCGAGCGAGCGTAGCGGGCAGTGATGATTTGGCGACATTTAGTCACTCGTGCGGGGGATGGTTCGACGAACCTTTTCGAATCGGGCGTTGACGTACAGAATCGAAATGACGGGTCTGTCAGGGTATTTATCGACATACGAGAAAAGCCCCGCACCGAAGTGCGGGGCTTTCCGGGGGCGATGTGACGTCAGTCGCTCAGGCGCTCGCCCGTGGAGGTCGAGAACACGTGGATCTCGCCCGGACGCGGCACGACGTGCAGCTCGGCTCCCTTGGCCGGGACGGAGCGGCCGCCGACGCGGACGACGAGGTCCTTGTGCTCACCGCCGACCTGGGCGGAGCCGTAGACATAACCGTCGGCGCCGAGCTCCTCGACGACATTGACGGAGACGGCGAGCCCGGCCGGGGCGTCCTCGGAGTCCTTGGAGAGGGACGCTGCGGCGGAGCCGCCCAGCTCGACGACGTCGAAGTGCTCGGGGCGGACGCCGACGGTGACCGTGGTGTCGCCCTTGTCGGCGGCGGCGCTGAGGGCAGCGCGGGAGACCGGGACGACGCTGTTGCCGAACTTCACGCCGCCGTCGGTGATCGGGACCTCGACCAGGTTCATGGCCGGGGAGCCGATGAAGCCGGCGACGAAGAGGTTGGCGGGCCGGTCGTACATGTTGCGCGGCGAGTCGACCTGCTGCAGCAGCCCGTCCTTGAGGACCGCCACCCGGTCGCCCATGGTCATGGCCTCGACCTGGTCGTGGGTGACGTACACCGTGGTGATGCCCAGACGGCGCTGGAGGCTCGCGATCTGCGTACGGGTGGAGACACGGAGCTTGGCGTCGAGGTTCGACAGCGGCTCGTCCATGAGGAAGACCTGCGGCTCACGGACGATGGCACGGCCCATCGCGACACGCTGACGCTGACCGCCGGAGAGGGCCTTGGGCTTGCGGTCGAGGTACTCGGTGAGGTCGAGGATCTTCGCGGCCTCTTCGACCTTCTTGCGGATCTCGCTCTTGTTGACGCCGGCGATCTTGAGGGCGAAGCCCATGTTGTCGGCGACGGACATGTGCGGGTAGAGCGCGTAGTTCTGGAACACCATGGCGATGTCCCGGTCCTTGGGCGGCAGGTGCGTGACGTCGCGGTCACCGATGCGGATGGACCCGCCGTTGACGTCCTCGAGACCGGCGAGCATGCGCAGGGAGGTCGACTTTCCGCAGCCGGAGGGGCCGACGAGTACGAGGAACTCGCCGTCCTCGGTCTCGATCTCGAGCTGGTCGACCGCGGGCTTGGTGGAGCCCGGGTAGATCCGGGTCGCCTTGTCGAACGTGACTGTAGCCATGGTGATGTTCTCCTTCACCGGCAGGAACGTGCCGGACGATCCGAGTAAGGGAGTGGTGTAGTCCACCTGTGTGAACCTGTCGCGACGCTACCGGGCGTTGTCCGATCTGTCAGTAGCCGTAGGGCAACGAAATTTTCGACCGGGGCGCGCGATGGATCCGGTTAGACTGCTCGGACGCGCCTCCTTAGCTCAGCTGGCCAGAGCAACGCACTTGTAATGCGTAGGTCGTCGGTTCGAATCCGACAGGGGGCTCTTCGCGAAGAAGCCCCGGTCTCGTTTGACCGGGGCTTTCTCACTTGACGCGCCGGCGACGGCGAGCGCGCGCTGCTCTGCTGTCCGTGGTCTCAGTTGAGGGAAGGCGTCTCCCATGCGGCGCTGTGCCTGAGGATCTCCATGATGGTCGGCATGCCCACGCCTAACTCGTTCAGGATCGTGCCTGCGGTGTGGCGGCTGCCGTCGTACGACCGACGATCACTGATACCGGCCTCTTCGAGCAGCTCCTTGAGCTCTTCCCAGTCGGCCCGGGGGTCGAGCGGCCGGCCGTCCGGCCTCGTGAACACTGCGTTGTGCTCTTGCCACGCCTCTCCCGCAGTGGCCCGCAGCTCTCACCTGGGGAGTGGATTGTGGAGCTGCACCGCACCACGTACACCGCCGACGGGACTGTGATGGAGTTCGCTGTCGAGGTTCGCGCCGCCGCGCGCTTCTCGTGGATCTACGACTTCAAGGTGCCCGACTCGGCGAACGCGGAAGGCGAAAGCAAGTGATCTCTGCGCAGGCGTGGGCGGATGCACAACGGCTCTGGGACTTCCAACAGATGGGCCATGAGCCGCGCCCCTGCTCCGTGGCGATCGGACTCGGCAGTCACGACTTGGGGGTGGCCGACACCACGGTCGACCTGTACCAGCGCGGGATGATGCCGCTCATCGTCTTTACCGGGGCGACCAGCCGTACGACGCGCGAGCGCATGCCCCGTGGTGAAGCCGAGCACTACCGAGAGCGGGCGATCGAACTGGGTGTCCCCGCGGACGCCATCATTGTCGAGCCGCAAGCCCAGAACACGGGCGAGAACATCCGCTTCTCTCGTGCTCTGCTCGAAGACCGGGGCGTCCCCGTGTCCTCGGTCCTCTTGGTCAGCAAGCCGTACGAGGAGCGACGTGCGTACGCCACGGCGCGGAAGCTCTGGCCGGATGTCGAGTGGGTGAGCGCATCCACCCCCATGACGCTTGCCGAGTACGTCGATTCGATCCAGGACCCGCGTCTCGTCATCGACATGCTGGTCGGAGCCCAGCAGAGGCTCATGGTGTACCCCCGGCAGGGGTTCATGATCGAGCAGACGGTCCCCGACGATGTGGCGGCGGCGTACAAGCGCCTGGGCGCTGAAGGCTTCACCAGTCGTCTCCTGGCGGACAAGGCGACTCGAGGCTGACGGCCACTCATGGGGCCCTTCGCGTACCGGCTGCTCATGGATTCGATGATTGCGCAGGTCCCCGCCACCAGATCCTCGTGCGTCCGCCGAGTGATGTGTGAATGGCGGGCCTGCGCCGATCCATCCATGTGCCCCATGACGCCTCACGGGCTGCGTCACAGGCACAAGACGGTCATGGAGGGGTTCCGCATTCCGCCGAACTCATGGATGAGGCAGCAGGCCTGAATCTAGGCATTTCTCGGAACGCCAAGTGCCTAGAGCGCCTAACCTCCCGTAGGCCGTGGAGCTGGGTTCGTGCGGACTACCCGACGGGGGCTCAACTTACGACGACTGCGCTTTGCGATTTCGCGGGTTATTACGCCACCCTGCAGGCGAGAAAACGGGTGGCAAAAGTCACACGTGCATTCTCAAGCAAGTCCATGCACCTGCCATTGGGTATCGATCCCCAAGTGGGTGCAGCCTGATTGCAGGCGTCTCTCGTTTTCGGCCCTACGGGATAGCCGGCGTCGGCAACATGTTTGACGCACTCGCTCTGAGTGGCCGATGCCGGCGTGGCGGTTACCAGTGGCACTGCGGCAACTGCTGCAGTCAGGCAAAGCGTTGAAACGAGGTGGCTGACTTTCGAACGAGCCATCAGAATATTCCATTCGTAAGTGGTTGTTTGGTTGCAGCTAATTCGATCATGTGGGGACAGCTGTTGCCATGGCTCACCAAAAAGTTGGCTGGAATTGTGTGCTCTGTCGTGCCAGTCGCTATTCGTCCCCACGCAACCGGGCGTCCCGTCGTATGCAGCAACGCCTCCTTGTGCAGCAGGGAAATGCAGTGACCACTACGAGCGCTGGCGGCCCGTGGTAGCTCCAGGAGAACGGTTGCCGAGCCAAACAATCTGAGGTGGCTGTCCCACCGGTAGTTGGCATCGAGAGGGCCAGCCGTGCCAGAACTGGCGGCGAACCACGGGGAGCGCTGGGAGTGAGCGGGGAGTGGATCTTGGAAGGCGCGCCTTTCCGTACCTAGTTCGGGACGAAGGCGTCGTAGTCTCATTTGTAGTCTCAACGAGTGCTCGTTCGAGGGTGATCCGCTGATGTCTACGGAAGTCCGGCAGGCGCTCTGACCAGGTATGCGAGGCGCACGGCGGACGCTCGTGGATGTACCTGGACCAAGATCGGACAACTTGTAACTTGTAATGCGTAGGTCGTCGGTTCGAATCCGACAGGGGGCTCTTCGACGCCGAGGCCCCGGACTGCTGTCCGGGGCCTCAGCTGTTCTGACCGGCGATCAGTGCTCATTCAGTGCTCATTCGCGACGAGCGCTCAGTGGCGACGAGTGCTCGTTCGCGTGAGTGCTCAGTGGCGGTGCGCCCTCAGTGGCGGCCGGAGACGCGGTCCGCGAGTTGGGCGATGCGGTGCGTTTCTGCCGTCCGGCCGGTGGCCTCCTGGCGGTCTGCGGTGCGGTAGGCCGCGTACATGCCCTGCACGCCCAGCCAGCGCAGCGGCTCCGGTTCCCATTTGCGGACCTTGTGGTTCACCCAGGGCAGGGCGGTCAGGTCGGTGGGGCCCGACTGGCCCGAGTCCTGTTGGAGCAGGTCGCGCAGGGTGCGGGCCGCCAGGTTTGCGGTGGCCACGCCGGAGCCGACGTAGCCGCCTGCCCAGCCCAGGCCGGTGGAGCGGTCCAGGGTGACGGTGGCGCACCAGTCGCGGGGGACGCCGAGTACGCCCGACCAGGCGTGGTCGATGCGGACGCCCGCGGTGGTCGGGAAGAAGCGGATCAGGATCTCGCGCAGTTCCTCGATGGTGGCCGGCTGGGTGCGGCCGTCGTTGTCCGTGCGCGAGCCGAAGCGGTACGGGACGCCTCGGCCGCCGAGGGCGATCCGGTCGTCCGCGGTGCGCTGGGCGTACATATAGGCGTGTGCCATGTCGCCGAGCGTCTCGCGGCCGTTCCAGCCGATGGTGTCCCAGACGGACTGGGGGAGGGGCTCCGTCGCGATCATGGAGGAGTTCATCGGGAGCCAGGAGCGCTTCTGGCCCTTGAGGCTCGCCGTGAAGCCCTCCGTGCAGCGCAGGATGTACGGGGCGCGGACCGTGCCGTAGGCGGTCACCGCGTGCTTCGGTCTGATCTCGGTGACGGGTGTCGATTCGTGGATGGTGACGCCGAGCGCCTCGACGGCTGCCGCGAGGCCCGTGACCAGCTTGACCGGGTGCGTGCGCCGTGCGGGGTCCAGCTGGAGGCGACGGCGCCGGTGACGCGTACCCGCTCGGCGGTTTCACGGGCGCCGAGCATGACCCGGTCCTTCTCGCCGAAGGCGATCTCGACGGCGTGGAAAGCCTTGAGGCGGGTCAACTGGGCGGGGGTGTTGGCGACTTCGAGTACGCCGCCCCGGTGGATGTCGGCGTCGATGCCTTCGTCCTCCGCGACCCGTACGACCTCGTCGACCGTGTCGTTCATGGCCTGCTGGAGGCGGACGGCTGCCTCGTGGCCGTGGAGTTTTGCGTAGCGGCCGCGGCCGGCGATGCCGTTGTAGAGCCAGCCGCCGTTGCGGCCGGAGGCGCCGTAGCCGCAGAACTTGGCTTCCAGGACCGTGATGTTCAGGAAGGGGACGGCCTTCTTGAGGTAGTACGCAGTCCATAGACCGGTGTATCCGCCGCCGACGATGCAGACGTCCGCGGTGGCGTCGCCGGGGAGGGGCTCGCGCGGGGCGGGGACGCCCTCCTGCGCGTACCAGAACGACAGTCCGCCGTTGACGGTGCTCGTGCTCATGATGCCCCTGCTGCTCTGGTGAATGCGTGTGGCCGGAGGCTACTCGCACGGGCTCGGGCAGGGGCAGTGAGGGTCCGTACGATCCGCATTGTGATCGATATTCCGGAAGAGCTGGCGGCCTCACAGATCAAGTACAACGGGGAGGCCGGACGGGCCTTCGTCGACGGGCTGCCGGAGCGGGCCGCGCAGTTCCTGGAGCGCTGGTCGCTGCGGCGCACCGGGCCCTCGATGCATGGGATGGCCTCGCTCGTCCTGCCCGTGGAGCGGGCGGACGGGACGGCTGCCGCGCTCAAGATGCAGCTGCTGGACGAGGAGAGCGAGGGGGAGCCGCTCGCGCTGCGGGTGTGGGACGGCGACGGGGTCGTACATCTGCTGGAGCACGACCCGGAGACCGGCACCATGCTGCTGGAGCGGCTCGACTCCTCACGTCATCTGTCTGCCGTGACGGACGCGCGCGTGGCGGTGCGGATTCTCGCGGAGCTGCTGGCGAGGCTGGTGGCCGTTCCCGCGCCCGAAGGGCTCCGGCGGCTCGGCGACATCGCGGCCGCGATGCTGGAGGAGGTACCGCGGGCGGTGACCTCCCTCCCGGACGAGGGCGAGCGGCGGCTGTTGCTGGACTGTGCGGCGGCGGTACGGGAAGTGGCGGGCGAGCCCGGTGACCGCCTGCTGCACTGGGATCTGCACTACGACAACGTGCTGGCGGGCGGGCGTGAGGCATGGCTGGCCATCGACCCCAAGCCGCTGGCCGGTGACCCGGGGTTCGACCTGATGCCCGCGCTCGCCAACCGCTTCGACGCCTCCGAGGTGCTGTGGCGCTTCGATCTGCTGACCGAGGTGCTGGGGCTGGACCGGGAACGGGCGCGGGCCTGGACGCTGGGGCGCGTACTGCAGAACAGCCTGTGGGACGTGGAGGACGGGGAGAACCGGCTTCAGGAAACCCAGGTGCTCGTCGCCCGGGCGCTGCTGGCACGCTGACCTCATGATTCGTACTGCCACATCTGCCGATGTCCCCGTGATGCACACGCTGGTCCGCGAGCTCGCCGCGTACGAGAAGTCCCTGGCCGAGGTCCGGCTGAGCGAGGAGCAGCTGCACGAGGCACTGTTCGGGGAGCGGCCCGCCGCCTTCGCGCACATCGCGGAGACGGCGGACGGGGAAGTGGCGGGCTTCTCGCTCTGGTTCCTCAACTTCTCGACGTGGCGCGGGACGCACGGCATCTATCTCGAGGATCTGTACGTACGGCCCGAGCAGCGCGGCGGCGGCCACGGCAAGGCGCTGCTGGCCGAGCTGGCGCGGATCTGTGTGGAGCGGGGCTATGAGCGCCTGGAGTGGTCCGTCCTGAACTGGAACACCCCGTCGATCAACTTCTACAAGTCGCTGGGCGCGAAGCCGCAGGACGAGTGGACGGTGTACCGGCTGACCGACGAGGCGCTCGCTTCCCTGGGTGGTGCGGTTCAAGGACCAGGGCAGAGCTAGGCCGGAGCCAGGCCAGGGCCGGGAGGGTTCAGGCAAGGCCGGGGGCTCGGGCCAGGACCAGGGTTCAGGGAACGAGGACGACCTTGCCGACCGTGCCGCGGGACTCCAGGGCCCGGTGGGCTGCCGCGGCGTCGGCGAGGGCGTAGCGCTGTACGGCGGGGCGCAGTCGGCCGGCACCGGCCTCCGCGAGGGCGCGTGTCTCGAGGTTGCGTACGTCGCCGCCGGCCTTCTGGAGCATGGCCGGGCCGAGTACGTCCTCGGAGGTGATGCCGCGCTCGGCCAGCTCCTCTTCGGTGAAGGTCAACGGGGAGTTGCTCCGCAGCCCCTGGCTGGACCAGCCGAAGACGATGTGCCGGCCGCCCTTGCCGAGCAGGTCGACGGCCGCGCGGCCGGTGTCTCCGCCGACCGAGTCGTAGACGATGGTGGCGCGCCGGTCCCCGAGGTAGGCGCGGACCTGGCCTGCCCAGTCGGCCTGCTGGTAGTCGACGGCGAGGTCGGCGCCGTTCTCGACGACACGGGAGACCTTGGCGGGGCCGCCCGCAAGGCCGATGACGAGGGCGCCGGCGTTCTTCGCGTACTGCACGAGGAGGGTGCCGATGCCGCCGGCCGCGGCGGGGACGATGACGATGTCGTCGGTGCCCAGTTCGGTGAACTGCACGATGCCCATCGCCGTACGGCCGGTGCCGATCATCGCGACCGCCTCGCCCGCGTCGAGACCGCCCGGGATCTCGTGGAGTCTTCCCGCGTCGGTCACCGCGAGTTCGGCGTAGCCTCCCGGGACCATGCCGAGGTGGGCGACGACGTGCTTGCCGAGCCAGTGGGCGTCGGTGCCCTCGCCGAGGGACTCGACGACGCCGGCCACCTCGCGGCCGGGGACGGTGGGCAGTTCGGCGGGGGCGGGGAAGGGGCCCTGCATGCCCTCGCGCAGGGCGGTGTCGAGGAGGTGGACGCCAGCCGCGGCGACGGCGATCCGCACCTGGCCCGGGCCGGGGAGCGGAGTCTCGGTCTCCTCGTAGGTGAGGTTCTCGGCGGGGCCGAACGCGTGGAGGCGGATGGCGTGCATGGCTGACTCCCCTGGGCTGTACCGGTGATCTCTGCGGCTACGAGGGACACTCTTCAATCTCAAGTGCGCTTGAGGTCAAGGGGACTCCCTGCCTCTGCTGCCCGTGCTGCCGCTGATGCTTCCGCTGCCGCTGACGCTTCTGCTGCTCGGCCCGCAACGGCTGCGTACTTTGCGGTACGCAGGGCCAGCGAGACGGCCTCGAGCCCGCTGTTGAACGACACCTCCGAGAGCAGGCCGGGTGCCGCGACCTGGTCGCCCGCGAGATAGACCCCCTCTCCGCGGTCGATCGCGGGCCGGTCCCGCCAGGTGGTGCCCGGCAGATCGACCGCTCCCGTACGCCCCTGGGCGAGGGCTTCGCGCCGCCAGACGGTGCGCTCGCGCCAGCCGGGGAAGCCCAGGTCGAGCAGGGCCTCGGCGTGCGCGATGCCGTCGGCCTTGGACTGGCCGGGGGTGATGGGGAGTTGGCCCTGGACGAGCTGCTGACCGGACGGTGCGAGCGAGGGGTCCTGGGCAGTGAACCGCTCCAGCCAGCCCGGGGCGTCGAGGTCGGACACGGCGAACGGGTCGCCCTTGCGGGTACGCAGCGCCAGATCGATCAGGGTCGTACGGCCGCTGTCCCAGCGGAGTGTGCCGTCGCCGAGGAGGTGGCGTGCCGCGTCGAGGGAGGTGGCCACGATCACCGGTCCGCGCCGCTCGGGGAGTGCGTCGACGCGGGACGTGGTCTCGATCCGTACGCCCAGATTCCAGGCGTGCCCGGCCATCCGGTCGATGACCTCGCCCCAGCCGCCGCGCGGGTAGCGGGCCTCGGGCGGGAGCGCGGTGGCGCGCCGCAGCCGTTCCTGGACGAACGCGGCCGAGAGCGAGCCCGGGTCGTGGTGGAAGAGGGCGACGCCCATGAAGTGGGCCGCGGCGCGCGCGCCTTCCTCCCCCACCTGGCCCGTCGCCCAGGTCAGGAAGTCCGTGTCCACCGGGGCCTGTTCGGCCTTGCGGCGGGTGAGCCTGAGCATGGCGAGGGGCGGGGTCCTGCGCAGTACGCCGCCGCGGCGGAAGCGGAAGCGGGCGCCTTCGAGGGGCGGCAGAGAGGCTAGCGGGCCGAGGAGGTTGCGCTGCTTGAGCCAGGTCCAGTGGGGGCCGCGGCAGTAGAGGGCGTGCGGGCCTTCATTGGTCCGGTACGGGCCTTCGCCGGTGCGGGCGCGGCCGCCGAGGGTGTGGTGGGCCTCGTACAGGGACACCCTGGCGCCCGACTCGGCGGCGGTGATGGCGGCGGTGAGCCCGGCGAAGCCGCCGCCGATGACGGTGATCTCGTGCATGGCTGTCTCTCCCTTGGTTCGCTCTCAGGGAGGGGACGGATCGCGGCTCCCGGTTTGTGACATGCGGCTTCGGCGGGGCTTCCGGGGCTTCGGCGGTGCTCCGCCAGGGGCGTTGTCAGTGGGAGGGGGCACGATGGGGGACATGGCACGGAAGTCGGAGAAAACGCAGGTGGCGGCACGGCGGCCGGAGGTGCGGCTGCCTCCGCTCGTTCCGTTCGACGGCGAGGACGGCGGCGTCGGGCTGGAGCCGGACGGCGACTACGACGGAGTGGAGTTCAGGGACCTGGACTTCGCCGGGCAGTCGGGGCGCGGGGCCCGGTTCATCGACTGCGCGCTGCGCGAGTGCGGTCTTGACGAGACCGAGCTGCTGCGCGCCCGCTTCATCGACTCCGTGCTCAGCGGCATCCGGGGTGTGGGCACCGATCTCGCGGGTGCCTCGCTGCGCGATGTGGAGGTGACGGACGCGCGGCTGGGTGGGGTGCAGCTGCACGGCGCCGTGCTGGAGCGGGTGCTGATCCGGGGCGGGAAGATCGACTACCTGAATCTGCGCACGGCGAAGCTGAAGGACGTCGTCTTCGAGGGGTGTGTGCTGACGGAGACGGACTTCGGGGGTGCGCAGCTGGAGCGGGTGGAGTTCCGCGACTGTGTGCTGCGGCGGGCGGACTTCAGCGGGGCGCAGATGAAGAACGTCGATCTGCGGACGGTCGCCGAGCTGGACATCGCCCGGGGCGTGGACCGGCTGGCCGGTGCGGTGATCAGTCCGGCCCAACTGCTGGATCTGGCGCCGGCTTTCGCGGCGCAGATCGGAGTGCGGGTGGAGGGGTGACGTAGGGCGCCCGCCCTCGTGGTGCCCCCGCCGAGGGGCTTTCAGCCGCGGCGGCCGCGCTTTCGGACCGGCATACGGGGGAAGCGGGCCTGCAGATCCCAGACCACCGGGTTGTCGGCGAGGCCCTCGTGCATGTCGGACAGGTCCGCGATCAGGTCGTGCAGAAAGTCGCGGGCCTCGTGGCGCAGCTCGCTGTGGCTGAAACTGAGCGGCGGCTCGTCGCCCGGCATCCAGTCGGACTCCACGTCCACCCAGCCGAAGCGGCGCTCGAAGAGCATGCGGTCGGCGGACTCGGTGAAGTCCAGCTCGGCGTACTGCGGATTCGCGGCCCGGCCGCCGAGCGGGTCGCGGTCGAGCTGCTCGACGATGTCGCACAGCGCCCAGGCGAAGTCCAGCACCGGAACCCATCCCCAGCCTGTGGACACCTCGCGGTCCTCCTTGGTGTCCGCGAGGTACACGTCGCCGCAGAAGAGGTCGTGGCGCAGCGCCTGGACGTCCGCGCGCCGGTAGTCGGTCTGCGGGGGGTCGGGGAAGCGGCGGGAGAGGGAGTAGCCGATGTCGAGCACGTGCTCGATGGTGTCATGCCCGGTGCCGCTTCCAGTACGACCGGGTCACGGCCCCGAGCAGCGGGCCGATGACGAACAGCGGAGCGAAGACGAAGCCCGCCACGGTGTTCGCGGTGTCGGACATGAAGGTCTGGCTCTCGACGGTGAAGTAGACCACCACCTGGCTCAGTGCCAGCAGGGTTGCGAAGGCCGAGGCGGAAGCGGCCGTGATGGCGACGGCCTTCGGGCGGCGGAACCGCCGCCGGTCGGTGACGAGGAGGAGGGGCAGCAGAGAGGCGATCTCCTGGAGGACGGTCAGGCCGACGACGTACGCGATGCCCCAGCCGGGGATGCCGAACTCGTCCCGCAGGACCTCGTCGCTGTAGCCCACGTAGATCCCCGAGGCCATCGCGAGGCGCCACAGTCCGGAGGGGAGGGCGCAGAGCGCGATGGCGTGTGCGGTCCGGCGGGCCCAGCGGGGGGCGGGAGCGGGAGTGGCGGTGGCGGCGGTGGTGGTGGCGCTGGGTGAGGGCGCGGTCGCTGGCGTCATGGAGAACAGACTGGCCGTGGACATGGCGCCGTCGCGTCGGCGCCGAGGGCGGACCGTCTCCGCCGCGCGGGGGAGGTGGAACGGCCGGCGGGTGGAGGACCGGCCGCCGGACGCCGCCGGACGCCGCCGGACGCCGGAGGACCCGGGCTCCGCGGCAGCCGCCCGCGCCGCGGACAGCCGCGGCCGGACACCAGAGGCCACGATCGGACTTACGGCAGAAGGCGCTGTTCCTTCGCCACCGCCACCGCGCCCGCCCGCGTGTCCACGCCCAACTTGGTGTAGATCCGGCCCAGATGGGTCTTCACCGTCGCCTCGCTGATGAACAGCGCGCGGGCGATCTCGCGGTTGCCCAGGCCCCGTGCCAGCTGGCCCAGAATGTCCTGTTCCCGCTCGGTCAGGGCCGGCCGGCCCGTGCCCCGCATCCGGTCCATGACGCGGCTCGCGACCGGAGGCGAGAGCGCCGTGCGGCCCTGCGCGGCCGCGTGGATCGCCGAGAACAGCTCCTCCGGGCGCTCGGCCTTCAGCAGATAGCCGGTCGCGCCCGCCTCGATGGCACGGGTGATGTCGGCATCGGTGTCGTACGTCGTCAGGACGAGGACGTGCACCTCGGGTGTCGCGATACGGCGGGTGGCCTCCACCCCGTCGATGCCCGCGCCCAGCTGGAGGTCCATCAGTACGACGTCCGGCTTCAGCTTGCCGGCCATCGCGACCGCCTCCTCCCCGCTGCCCGCCTCGCCGACGACCTCGATGTCGCCCTCGCTGCCGAGGAGGGCGAGCAGCCCGGCACGTACCACCGCGTGGTCGTCGCAGAGCAGGATGCGTACGGGGGGCACAGCGTTCACGGGGCGGGCTCCAAGGGGATCGCGGCGGACAGGACCGTGCCCTCGCCCGGTGCGGACTCGATGGTCAGGGTGCCGCCCAGCTGCCGTACGCGGGCGCGCATCGCGGGCAGTCCGTGGCCGCGTACGCCGGAGGTCTGTGGCGAGTCCGGCACGAGGCCGCGGCCGTCGTCGGCGACGTCCAGCACCACCTGGTCGTCGAGATGGCTGAGGGTGAGCGCGGCGGTGGTGGCGCCGGCGTGTTCCCGTACGTTTGCCAGCGCGCCCTGGGCGATCCGCAGCAGCGCCGACTGGACCCGGTCGGGCAGCGGGGCCGGCGCCCCGTCCAGATGGAAGTGGACCTGGAGGGAGCCGGTGGACTCGCGCTCGGCCAGCGTACGCAGGGCCTCGGCCAGGCCCCCGCCCTCGGCCAGATCGGCCGGGGCCAGGTCGTGCACGAAGCGCCGCGCCTCGGCGAGGCTGCGTTCGGCGATCGACTCGGCGGTACGGACATGGCGGCGGGCGGCCCCCGGGTCGCTGTCCCAGGTGCGCTCCGCGGCCTGGAGCAGCATCTGCTGGCTGGACAGGCTCTGGGCGAGGGTGTCGTGGATCTCCATGGACAGCCGCTGGCGTTCGGCGAGGGTGCCCTCGCGCCGCTCGGTGGCCGCCAGTTCGCGGCGGGTGCGGGTCAGATCGTCGACGGTCCCCCGCAGCCGGTCGGACTGGCGCCGCATGTAGAGGAAGACGGTGGTGGCGAGGACCGCGACGGTCGGGGGCAGCAGGAAGAGGTTCGGGTCCACCCCGTCCGCCAGCCGCCACTCCGCGATCATGACCAGGGCGCAGAGCACCGCGACGAGCGCGACGGCGGCCCGGGTGGGCAGGGACCGCAGAGAGGTGTAGATCAGCGGCACGGCGCACCAGGCGAAACTCGGCGCGAGCAGAACGATCACGACCCAGCACCCGACGACGGAGCCGAGCAGGAACAGGCTGCTGCGGCGGCCCGGTCGCTGTCCCCGCCCCAGCCAGTGGCCGGCGAGCTGGAGTGCGGCGAGCGCGATGCTCAGGCCGACGACCCACGGCAGCCGGGGGCTGTCCGGATGCTTGAGGAGGTAGCGCAGGAGGGAGCCGGCGAGGAGGGCGAGGAAGGCGGTGTTCATCACCGTCACCAGCCACCGGGCGTCCGGATCCCGGTCGGCGT
This sequence comes from Streptomyces sp. NBC_01142, assembly GCF_026341125.1. NCBI lineage: Bacteria > Bacillati > Actinomycetota > Actinomycetes > Kitasatosporales > Streptomycetaceae > Streptomyces > Streptomyces sp. NBC_01142. The sequence continues at coordinate 2,726,921 of NZ_JAPEOR010000002.1, read as the reverse complement.
CGGACAGTGGGGCGGCCATCTTCTTCTCTCCCTGAGCGGTCTCTGGGCGGTGCCTGAGCGGTCTCTGGGCGGTGCCTGAGCGGTGCCTGGGCGGCGCCTGAGCGGTCCCTGGGCGGTCGCGTTCTCTCCCCGAGCGGTCGCGCGCGCCGGGTCTTCCTCTGCATCGTGACCCGGCGGGACCACACCCGCATCAACCGATCGGCTGACCCGGCCGTCCACCATCATGCCTGCGCCGAGCAGCCGGTACGTCGACCGTCCGGCCCCGGATCCGGCCCCAGGATCGGTGGCAGAGCGGGAACGCAGCAGCTTCCCGGACCAGCCCAAGGAGTCAACGATCATGAAGAAGATGTCTCTGCGCGCCCGTGTCCTGACCGGTGCTGTCGCCGCTGCCGCGCTGGGCGCCGGCACCTTCGGAGCCGTGTCCGCCAACGCTTCCGCCCCCGCCGCGGAGTCCCTGGCCGCGGTCGGGGCCGACACCGCGAACGGCAATCTCCAGCAGTCCACCCACCTGACCGTGGCGGCCGCCACCAAGGCCGCGCAGGCCACCCTGGACGCCGCCGAGAAGGCGAACCAGCGGGTCACCGTCGCCGTCGTCGACCGCAACGGCAACACCATCGTCACCCTGCGCGGCGACGGCGCCGGCCCGCAGTCGTACGAGTCGGCCGAGAAGAAGGCGTTCACCGCCGTCTCCTGGAACGCGCCGACCTCCGAGCTCGTCAAGCGCCTCGAGCAGGCCCCGAACCTGAAGGACATCCCCGGCACCCTGTTCCTCGGGGGCGGCGCGCCGGTGCAGGTCAAGGGCGCTCCGATCGCGGGCATCGGCGTGGCGGGCGCGCCGAGCGGTGCCCAGGACGAGGAGTTCGCGAGGGCGGGCGTCGCGGCGCTCGCCCGGTAGCGCCGTAACGCCCCGACGGACGCCCCGACGGACGCCCCGACGGACGCCCCGACGGACGCCCGGACGGAGGCCCGGACGGGACGTACGGGACGGGATGTACGGACGGGATGTACGGACGGGGACGGGACGTACGGACGGGGACGGGATGTACGGACTCCGGGCACGAACGTACGGATGCCGGGCCGGCCCGGACCGTTGGGCACGCTCCGCGGTACCGGAGATCACCCAGGGCCCGGGGAGTCCGCCCGCATAGGATCAAGGATGTGGACCAGCGAACTCTCGTACGCATACGTGCCCTGGCGCCCGCCGCCGCCCTGCTGCTCCTGACGGGCTGCACGGACGGCGCTACCGGCGTCCAGGGAAAGCCGGGCGCCGCGGGCGTCCGCGATCCGTACTTCCCCAAGCTCGGCAACGGCGGTTACGACGTCCAGCACTACGCCCTGACCCTCGACGTCGACCCGGACACGGGCCGTCTGAAGGGCACCGCCGAGATCACCGCCCGCGCCACCCAGGACCTGAGCGCCTTCAACCTCGACCTGCACGGGATGACGGTCGACGGCGCGACCGTCGACGGTGAGAAGGCCGCCGCCAACCGGGCCGGCGACGAGCTGACACTGCGCCCGCACCGCGACCTCGACAAGGGCAGGACCTTCCGCACCGTCGTCCGCTACTCCGGCGTCCCGAAGACGATCACGGACGACGACGACACGGAGGAAGGCTGGCTGAAGACCGCGGACGGCGCGCTCGCGGTCGGGGAGCCCACCGGGTCGATGGCCTGGTTCCCCGGCAATCACCACCCGTCGGACAAGGCGACGTACGACATCACGGTGACGGTGCCCAAGGAGCTGGAGGCCATCTCCAACGGTGAGTTGAAGAGCCGGCGGACGAAGAGCGAGGGGGCGAAGGGCGAGCGCACCACCTTCGCCTGGCACACGGGGGAGCCGATGGCGAGCTATCTCGCCACGCTCGCGATCGGCGACTACCGGGTCAAGGCTTCCCGTACCCCCGCCGGACTGCCGGTCCTCACCGCCGCCGACCCGGCCGTGGCCGGACGCAGCGCGGCTCTCCTCGCCAGGATCCCCGAGATCATGGAGTGGGGTACGGAGAACTTCGGCCCGTACCCCTTCTCCTCCACCGGCGCGATCGTCGTGCCGGACGGCGAGGTCGGCTACGCCCTGGAGACCCAGAACAGGCCCGTCTTCCCCGAGGGACAGTTCGACACCGAGACCCTCGTCCATGAGCTGGCCCACCAGTGGTACGGCAACTCCGTGACCCCCGAGTCATGGAAGGACATGTGGCTCAACGAAGGCTTCGCCACCTACGCGGAGTGGATCTGGGCCGAGGACTTCGAGGACGTACCGGCCCAGAAGAGCTTTGACAAGGAATTCGCAAAAGCGGACAACTGGGCTTTCCCGCCCGCCGATCCGCCCACCGCGGCGGACATCTCCGAGTCTCCGGTGTACGGGCGCGGCGCGATGGTGCTGCACAAGGTGCGTCAGGCGGTCGGTGACGACGCGTTCTACGAGATCCTGCAGGGCTGGGCGAAGAAGAACCGCCACGCCAACGCCTCCACCGACGACTTCACGGCGTACGTCGAGGAGAAGGCCGGCAAGGATCTGACCGGGCTCTGGGACACCTGGCTCTACGGCAAGGACAAGCCGGAACAGCCCTAGGGAATGACAGGGCCCCGGCCGCCGCGTCTCCGTGGCGGCCGGGGCCCTGTCACCGATACGTCTGTCTGTACGTCGATCTGTGCCTCGACCGGTACGGCGCAGGCGTCAGACGTGTCAGACGTTGACTCGGACGGGTCAGAGGTTGACGCCGAAGTCGCGGGCGATGCCCTCCAGGCCCGAGGCGTAACCCTGGCCGACGGCACGGAACTTCCACTCCGCGCCGTTGCGGTAGAGCTCGCCGAAGACCATCGCGGTCTCGGTGGCGGCGTCCTCGCTGAGGTCGTAGCGGGCGAGCTCGGCGCCACCGGCCTGGTTGACGATGCGGATGTAGGCGTTCCGCACCTGGCCGAAGTTCTGGCTGCGGGTCACGGCGTCGTAGATCGAGACCGGGAAGACGATCTTGTCGACGTCGGCCGGCAGACCCGCCAGGTTGACGTTGATCTGCTCGTCGTCGCCGCCGCCCTCGCCGGTGCGGTTGTCACCGGTGTGGACGATGGTCTGGTCCGGCGTGGCCTTGTTGTTGAAGAAGACGAAGTGGGCGTCGGAGGCCACCTTGCCGCCGGGGTTCACACCGATCGCCGAGGCGTCGAGGTCGAAGTCGGTGCCGGTGGTGGTGCGGACGTCCCAGCCGAGGCCGACCGTGACGGCGGTCAGGCCCGGTGCCTCCTTGGTGAGCGAGACGTTGCCGCCCTTGGACAGGCTTACTGCCATGGGGAAGTCCCCTTCGTGATCGAGTGCGCGGGCTATGAGCCCTTTCCGAAAGCTACCGTCACCCGTCATAACGCAGGCAGGGGACCGCGAGGTTCCACCCCGTCTTTGCTTTCTTTACCGGGCTTTCGGGGTGTTCCGGTCTATTTTGGCCGGGAGTGCCGAAAAGAGAGTGACGCGAACGGCGCGGGCACGCGACCATGGGACACATGTCCGGGCCCTACATCATCCGCGGTTCGGTCTCCCTGCCGGAGGCCGAGCTCATCTGGCGTTTCTCGCGGTCGTCGGGGCCCGGCGGCCAGCACGTCAACACCAGCGACTCGCAGGTGGAGCTCCGCTTCGACCTCGCCAGGACCGAGGCGCTGCCGCCGGTGTGGAAGGAGCGGGCGCTGGAGCGCCTCGCGAGCCGGCTGGTGGGTGGGGTCGTCGCCGTACGGGCGTCGGAACACCGCTCCCAGTGGCGCAACCGTGAGACCGCCGCGGTCCGACTCGCCTCGCTGCTGGCCGAGGCGACGGCGCCGCCGCCGCGGCCGCGCCGCCCCACGAGGATCCCGCGGGGCATCAACGAACGCCGCCTGCGCGAGAAGAAGCAGCGCGCCGAGACGAAGCGCGGCCGCACGGGCCGCGACTGGTAGCCGGGTCCGCACCGGCCCTACTCCGCACCGGCCCACCCGCACCGGCCCCCCGCGGCCGGGAGCCTCACCCGCGGTCGGCCGAGTCCGGCCGGGCTCGCGCGAGGCTTACCCCAACTGCCGGTACCGGCCCTGGAAATACGTCAGCGGGCCGCCGTCCCCGCTCGGCAGGTCCACGTTCAGCACCCGGCCGATCACCAGCGTGTGGTCGCCCGCCTCCATCCGCTGTTCCGTACGGCACTCCAGCGTTGCCAGCGCGCCCCGGACCAGCAGTGCCCCGGACACCTCGCCCCTTGTGTACGGGATGTCCTCGAAGAGCAGCCGATCGCTGACCCGCCCCTTCATGGAGAAGCGCCCGGCGATGTGCCGCTGGCTCTCCGAGAGCACCGAGACGCCCCACAACGGCTGTTCGGCCAGCAGGTCGTCCATGCGGGAGCCGTTGCGCAGGCTCACCAGCACCAGAGGTGGGTCCAGGGACACCGACATGAACGCTGTCGCGGTCATGCCGGCGTCCGCGCCGTGCGGGCCGTCGTCGGGGTCGTGCGCGGTCACCAGCACCACACCGGCGGCCAGTCGCGACATGGCCGCGCGGAACTCCTCGTTGCTCACCCCCTCAGCATGGGGGATGGCAACAGGGGCGGGAGTGGGGGTCGTCTGCAACACACGAGGAACGCTAGTCCCGGCCGTCCGGCGCCCGCATCGGGCCAGGGAACCAGCCGGGTCCTAGGACCAAGGGCACGCCCCGGCCGGACCACAGGCACGCGCCCCGGCCGGACCAAGGGCACGCCCCGCCGGACAACGGGCACGCGCCCCGGTCGTGCCCTCGTACTGCCCCGGTATCGTTTCGCGTTCAAGAAACCGATGGAGCGCTCCCATGTGACGCTCGCAACCCTTCATCATCTGATGTGACTTGAGTCACAGAGTGCGGTAATTGTTGACCCTGTGTACCGAGTGAGCAGCTCGCTGTGATTCAGTGGCCGTGATACCGCATCAAGAACGCTGATGAGAACCCTGGAGTTGCTGTCGAGGTCTCGGGGAGAGCGAGCAATGGAGACCGAGTCGGAGCCCTACGTCCGTCTTGCGACCCTGCGGCAGCTGCATCAGGTCGTCGCTGAGCTCAACACGGCCCGGAGCCTGGCCGACACTCTGCAGACCGTCGCCGACGGCGTCATCGCCGGACTCGGCTACGAGCTGGCCTGCGTCAATCTCGTACGCCCCGACGGCGATCTCGTGGTCGCCGCGTTCGCCGGCAGCGCCGCCGCCGAAGCCCTGATCACCGGACGCGTCGGCTCCCGCCCCTCCTGGGAACGCCGTCTGTCCATGGGCGAGGCCTGGGGCGAGCTCCGCTTCATACCGCACACCGAGGGCTGGGTCCTCATAGAGGACGACGTCCCGCAGTGGCACACCGAGGGCCCCGACCCCCGCTTCGAGGACGAGTGGCACCCGCAGGACCGTCTCTACGCCCCCATGTACGCATCGGGCGGCGGCCGTGAACTGCTCGGCGTGATATCCGTCGACCGGCCGCGCAACGGCCGCAGGCCCGGGCCCTGGGGTCAGGAAGCGCTCCAGATGTACGCCTCCCAGGCGGCGATCGCGATCAGCAACGCCCGGCTGCGCTCCAACATGCAGCGCGCCCTGGTCCGCCTCGAGCGTGAGCAGCAGGCTCTGCGCGCCAGTGAGGAATCCTTCCGCCAGGCCTTCGAGTACGCACCCAGCGGTATGGCCATCGCCGAGATGGGCGGCGACCAGCACGGCCGGCTGCTGCGCACGAACGACGCGCTCTGCCGGCTGCTCGGCCGCCCCGCCTCCGCGATGCGCCGCTACTCCTTCGCCGACCTCGTCCACCCCGAGGACGTCGGCACTCTGCTGCGTACGTCCGCCGAGGGCGGGCGTGCCGAGCTGCGTCTCGGCCGCCGCGACGGCACCTATGTCTGGGTCTCGCTGCGCAACTCCGTCGTCGCCGACACCGCGGACGGCCCCCGGTTTCTCCTCACCCACGTCGAGGACATCGAGGAGCGCAAGCGCCACGAGCTGCAGCTCGCCCACCGTGCCTCGCACGACTCGCTCACCGGCCTGCCCAACAGCGCCGAGCTGCGCGCCCGGCTCAGCTCCCGGCTGTGCGAGCGGCCGCACGCGGCCCGCGCCACGGCGATCGAGGCGCTGGACGCGGCGTACGACGGGTACGACGGCGCGGATGCCGCTGACGGCGGGCGCATCTTCCGCAGTGACGGATTCGACATCGAACCGGCGGGTCCGTACGACCATGTCCACACCGTCGCGCCCGACACCGAGGTGGACGACGGGGCCAAGGGGCTCGCCGTCCTCTTCTGTGATCTTGACGGCTTCAAGTCGATCAACGACCGCTTCGGGCACCAGACGGGTGATGCGGTGCTGGTGGAGGTCGCGCGCCGGCTCACCACCGGCGTACGCGACAACGACACCGTCGCCCGGCTCGGCGGTGACGAGTTCGTCGTTCTGGCCGACGGCCTGGGCGCGGCCGACGCCGCCGACCTGGCAGTACGTCTGCGGAACGCGATCATCGTGCCGATCAGGGTGGGCGGCCGCGGAGTCCGGGTCGGGGCCAGCTTCGGTATCGGATGGGCAAGTTGCGGGATGTCCGTCGAGGAGGTCCTGCAATCCGCGGATCAGCGGATGTATATCGAGAAGCGATCCCGGGCGAAGGTGCACCGGCGGGCGGGCTGAGGCCGACGCCACCCTTTTGCTTACGCCGAACCGGGTAGGCTCGCCGCGTCGGCGATGTGCTGACGACATGGTGAGGAGTGACTAGGGATGACGGCCGCGAACAACGGCGCGAGCACGCCCGAGGACGACGATCCGTTCGGCTATCTGTACGAGGACGGGCAGGCGGCGGGCGCAACACCGCCCGGCCAGGGCCGCGGCTACGGCTACCCGGGTCCGGCAGCGCAGCCGGGGGTCCCCAGAACCTCGTACAACCAGGTACGGACGGTCGGCGAGCGCCAGTACGGCGGTCCGCAGCAGCAGTACGGCCAGCAGGTCCCGCACCAGCAGGCCTACGGCCAGCAGGGTGCCCAGCAGCCGACCGCGCACTACGCGGCACCCGAGACGTACCCCGGTGGCGCCCCCACCCGCCAGACGCCGCAGCAGCAGGGCGGTGGCCGCAGCGGCGGCCCCAACACCAGGGGCCTGCTGATCGGCGCGGTCGCGGTGGTCGCGGTGGTCGTCATCGGCATCGCCGCGGCGCTCATGACGAGCGGCGACAAGGACGACAAGGGCGGCGCCCAGGCCGGGAACACCGGCGGGGGCTCGACCGCGGGCCAGTCGGTGAAGCCCAGCGACAAGCCGAAGCCCGAGGAGAAGCCGCAGGAGCTGCCGAAGCAGGACGCGGCGACGCTGAAGCTGGGGCCGCCCGCGGCCCTGGCGACGGACATCAAGGGCGCGGAGGGCGCGGACGGCGCGTATGTGACGTTCAACGGGGTCGGCGGCTCGGCCAGCTGGTCGGTCGACGTGCCCGAGGCGGGCGAGTACACGATGTTCATCACGTACAGCGTGCCGGGCAAGGATGCCAAGACCTCGCTCACGATCAACGGTCAGACGCCCCGCTCCATCAACATGTCGAATTTCGCGAAGGCTGCAGAGGGCGACTGGGAGAAGGGCTGGACGCGCACGTACGCCTACGTGAACCTGCAGCAGGGGAAGAACGACCTCAAGATCTCCTGCGAGCAGGGTGATCAGTGCGAGGCCTTCCTCGACCAGGTCGCCCTGAAGCAGGGCCAGGTCGGAAGCTGAAACATCACTCGGTGAGTGCGCGGAAGCTCGGTTGCCCCGTCGGGATGTACGGACGGGGCAACCATGAGCACTGAGGATGTTGCGAACGAGCTCAGTCGGTAGTGCCTGAGCTCCCCTTTTCCCGCTACCCCGTTTTCTTCGCTGGTGTCTACCAGTCAGTGCAGTAGTTCACGAGCTTGTCCCCCTTGAACCGGGCCGTCTGTACTCCGATGACGAAGAGGCCTCTGTCATAGGAAGCCGTCGTCTTCCATCTCTTCGTGGTGTCGGTGGCGCCGGTGTTGGAGCGCCACGGCCAATTCTTGACGGTTCCCCGCACGTCCTTGGACACGAGGCGAACTCGAACGTGAGCCCCGTCGGCCGTCGTGTCGGTCGCGTAGTGTCTCGTGATTCTGTTCATGTCAGTTCGAGTTGTTATTGACGAGTTTCTTCACGTTGGTCGCGACGAGTCGGACCTTCGCGAGGACCTCGCCGGAGGTCGCGGTCCAGGTGAACGGTTTCGCTGTCGTGTTCCAGGAGTTGATGTAGTCGCGGATCTGTTTGATCAGGACGTTGACGCTGGAGAACGTGCCGCGGCGGATGGATTGCCGGGTGAGGATTCCGAACCAGATCTCGATCTGGTTCAGCCACGAAGAACCGACGGGAGTGAAATGGAAGTGGACTTGCCGGTTCTTGACCAGCCACTCCTTGACCTCGGGTGTGGTGTGCGTCGAGAGGTTGTCCAGGACGACATGGATGTCCTTCCCGGCGTACGGTTTCACCGCCTTCTTCAAGAAGGCCAGGAAATCCTTGCCGTTCCGGGTCGGCCTGCACTCGCCGAGCACTTCACCGGTGGTCACGTTCAGGGCGGCGAACAGGTTCGTGGTGCCGTGCCGGACGTAGTCGGCGGTGCGCTGCTCGCTCGCCGCGAAGGCGACCGGCAGCACCGGCTGGGTCCGGTCCAGAGCCTGGATCTGCGTCTTCTCGTCGATCGAGAGGACCACCGCGCCACCCGGCGGAGCCAGATACAGGCCGATCACATCGGCCACTTTCTCCGCGAACGCGGGGTCTTTGGAAATCTTGAAGGTACCCAACCGGTGCGGCTTCAGGCTCTCCTCCCGCCAGACGCGCGCAATGTAGTGCCAGGACACGGTGATGTTCTCGGCCCGCTCCAGATACTTCGCCAACTCCCGCGTGGACCAGTGCGAAAGCCCCGTACGGTCCGGCGGCGTCATGCGCGTCAGCGCAATCACCCGGGCCCGCACCCGCGCCGGCACCTGCTCCCGCGCGCCACCAGGACGCTCACCTTCCAGCCCGGCCAGGCCCTGCTCGGCATAGCGGATCTTCCAGCGGTCCACGGTCGGCAGCGACACCCCGAGCAGCTCGGCAATGTCCTTGCGCCGACGCCCCTCACTCGACCACAGCACGATCCGGCCCCGCGTTGCCATGTCCGCAGGAACATCCCGACTGTTCACCAACTCCCGCAACTCGGCGGCCTGTTCCACGGAGAGCTCCACACCAGAAGACCCTGCCATACAAGATCAAGTAACGCTGACGGAATCACGAGACAGTAGATGGAGAGGTTTATCTTGGCGTCCGGCCCGTGCCAATTGCTGAACTCGTAGCCGCCGGAAGCGCCCGTTGTGCTGCACCCCCGGTATCCACTGAATCCCGCCGCCTGGGCGGAGCCCGCCATTGACACGGTCAGCGCCAACGCCGCAGTGGCCGCTGCTCCCGCTGTGAGGACTTTCCCGCGCATCAGTTCCCCTTGGTAGAACGCTTGGTCGATCATGATCCTATTGGGAAGATCAAATGACACGTAACTGTTTAGGGGTTTGAGCTGGTTGCGGGCAGCATCCATGGCTATCCGGCGGACAGGCCGCGTAGGGCGGTGAGGGGGGTTGATGCCGTGTTTGCGGACGGTGGAGATGTGGGAGCGGATCCGGGCGAAGCGCCTGGCGCCGGTCAGGGTCCGCCAGGATCCGGAGATCTTCTGTTGTGTCTTGATCATCCGTAGATCGCGTTCGGCCTGGTTGTTGTCGAAGGGGACGGTGAAGTCGGTCATGCCGGGTGGTGATCGAGTATCACGTCGGGATCGGCGACCTGCTCCAGCCAGCCGCCCGGATCGCCCTTGGCCCGGCCCGGTTTGCAGCCCGAACGATGCCGCGGAGATTTCGGCGCGGGCTTCTTGCCGAGCCCGTCAAATGGACGGCGGCTTGGAGGAGTTGCGCGAGAGCCGATGCGACCTGCCGCTCCAGCTCCGCGATCCGCTCCGCCTGCTCGGCGTTCCTCGCGGTCAGCTCCGCGATCGTCGCCGCTTGGGCGGACACCAACAGCTTCAGCTCCACCACCAGCGCGGCAAGCTCCTCGTACGAGGGCGGCGGCGGGGCCTACCCGACCGTCAACAACTTCCTGACACCGCATCACCTCAGCTCATACGCGGTCCAAAACAGTCACAATGACACCGCGTCCGTAAGCGGGGCGGCGAGTCCTCAGCGATGGAGCCCTGGGAGCAGCGCCAGGAAGCCCGCCACCGTCCCGGCCATCGCCTCGCGAGCCGGGACGAGGTATTTCCGGGGGTCGACCGTCGAGGGACTGGCCTCCAGGTAGGCCCGTACGGCGCCGGTGAAGGCGGTGTTCAGGGCCGTACCGACGTTTATCTTGACCATGCCGGCGGCGACCGCCTTCCGGATCTCCTCGTCCGGTACACCGCTCGAACCGTGCAGCACCAGCGGTACGGGGACGGCGTCGCGCAGCTGGCCGATCAGTGCGTGGTCCAGGGCCGCCGTGCGCTCCGTCATCGCGTGCGAGGAGCCCACCGCGACGGCCAGGGCGTCCACACCGGTGTCCGCGACGTAGGACACGGCCTCGTCCGGGTCCGTGCGGACGCCCGGGGTGTGGGCGTCCAGGGGTGCCTCGCCCTCCTTGCCGCCGACCTTGCCCAGTTCCGCCTCGACCCAGATGCCGCGCTCGTGGCCCCAGCGGACCGCGTCCGCCGTGGCCTTGATGTTCTCGGCGTACGACAGCCTCGAGGCGTCGAACATCACCGAGCTGAAGCCCGCGTCGTGTGCCGCTCGCAGCAGGTCCGCGGAGACCACATGGTCGAGGTGGAGGGAGAGCGGGGCGGAGGAGGCGCGGGCGACCGCGGCCATGGCGGCGGCGATCGCGGAGAGGGCACCGCCGTGGAACTTCACCGCGTTCTCCGACACCTGCAGGATCGCGGGTGCGCCCGCCTGCTCGGCGCCGGCGGCGATGGCCTCCGCGTGTTCGAGCGTGATGACGTTGAACGCGGCGACAGCGCGGGATTCGGCCGCGGCGGCAGAGACGAGGTCACCTGTGCTGACGAGTGGCATGGCGCCTTCCCATTCCGGGGCCGTACGGCCCCCTTGTCACGCTGCTTCCGCGTGCTCGGTCACCGCGATGCGCGGCAGCAGGTCCTCGTACGCGGCGAGGTCGAACTCGCCCGCCGCCGGGGCCAGTACGGTCGCCGCCGACAGTGCGACCGCCCGGGAGAGGCGTTCGGGCCAGGGGAGTCGTTCCACCAGCCCGGAGAGCAGACCGGCCACCGCGGAGTCGCCCGCGCCCGTCGGATTGCCCTTCACCGGCGCGGGCGGGACCGCCTGCCAGACGCCGTCCGGGGTGGCGGCGAGTACGCCCTGCGGGCCGAGCGAGGAGACGACCGCGTGCGCCCCGCGGCGGCGGGCGTCGCGGGTGGCGCGCAGCGGTTCGCGGGAGCCGGTGAGCTGGGCGAGCTCGTCGGCGTTGGGCTTGACCAGGTCCGGGCGGGCGGCGATGCCGCGGCGCAGCGGTTCGCCGCTGGTGTCGAGGAGCACGGGGACGTGTGCGGCGCGGGCCCGGCGGATCAGGTCGGCGTACGCGCCCACATGGATGCCGGGCGGCAGGCTGCCGCACAGCGCGACGGCGTCGGCCTCCCGCAGCAGCGATCCGTACGTCTCCAGGAAGGCGGCCCACTCCTCGGTGGTGACGGTGGGGCCGGGCTCGTTCAGCTGGGTGGTGTCGCCGCTCGCGTCGTCGACGACGGCCAGGGTACGGCGGGTGCTCCCGGCGATCGGGACGAGCGCGTCATGGGGTGCGAGAGGGGCCAGCAGATCGCGCAGTACGGCCCCGGTGGCCCCGCCGGCGTAGCCGGTGACGACACTCTCGTGGCCGAGCGCGGCGAGCACACGGGCGACGTTGAGGCCCTTGCCGCCGGGGCGCTCGCGGACCTCGCGGACGCGGTGGCTCGCGTGCGGGGTCAGCGCGGGGACCCGGTAGGTGATGTCGAGAGCGGTGTTGAGCGTGACCGTCAGGATCACCCGTAGACACCCCCCGGAGACGTGCTGGCCGTGTTCGTACGGGGCCTGATCATGCCAAACGGAAGGCGGTTGGCCCAGCCCCCGACGCAGTCCCGGTCCAACCCGCCTTGCCCTAACATGCCGCTAAATCACCCTACTTGTGGGTCAATCACCCATTCGCCCTTGCGCATCACGCCCTTGAGCGTGAACGTCGCGTCGAGAACCACCAGGTCGGCGTCTTTGCCGGGCTCCAGTGAGCCGACCGTGTCGTACATGCCGAGCAGCTTCGCCGGGTTGGCGGAGATGGCCCGGACGATGTCCTCGACCGGCAGCCGGTCGATGGTGGCCGCGCGCCTGAAGGCGGTGTCCAGGGTGAGCGTGGAGCCCGCGATCGAGCCGCCCTCCACCAGCCGGGCCACCCCGTCCTTGACCTCGACGGCGAGCGGGCCGAGTTCGTAGCGGCCGTCGCCGAAGCCCGCCGCGTCCATGGCGTCCGTGATGAAGGCGACCCGGCCCGCGCCCGCGCGGTGGAAGGCGAGCTCCAGGGCGGCGGGGTGCAGATGCGTGCCGTCGTTGATCAGCTCGACCGTGATCCGCTCGTCCTCGAGGAGCGCGGCGATCGGGCCCGGCGCGCGATGGCCGAGGGCGGGCATCGCGTTGAAGAGATGGGTCGCCACGGTCGCGCCCGCGTCGATCGCCTCGACGGTCTGTTCGTACGTCGCGTCCGTGTGGCCGATCGCGGCGATCACGCCGTGCTCGGCGAGCAGCCGTACGGAGTCGATGCCGCCGGGCAGTTCGGTGGCGAGGGTCACCATCCTCGCCGTACCGCGCGCCGCGTCGATCAGCTTCCTGACCTCCGCCGGGTCGGGGTCGCGCAGTAGTTCCTCGCTGTGCGCGCCCTTGCGGCACGGCGAGATGAACGGTCCCTCGAAGTGGATGCCCGCCAGGTCGCCCTGCTCGACGAGCTCGGACAGGAATCCGGCCCGGTGGGCGAGGAAGTCCATCTCACCGGTGACGGTGGAGGCCACGAGGGTGGTGGTGCCATGCTCGCGGTGGGTTGCCACGCCCTTCAGTACGTCCTCGGCGCCGCCGGAGGTGAAGGAGGCGCCGCCGCCGCCGTGGTTGTGGATGTCGACGAAGCCGGGGACGACCCAGTGGCCGGACAGGTCGCGGGCGGGGGCGTCGGCGGGCGCCGCGCCGACGATCTTCCGGCCTTCGACGATGACCCGCCCGTTCTCGACGACCCCGGTCGGCAGTACCACCCGGGCGCCGGCGAGAACGGTGCTTCCGGCGCGGGCGGCGCTTGCGGCGCGTGCGGCGCGTGCGGCCATTAGTCGGTTACCTCCGAGTCGATGGCGAGCAGATCCCAGGCGAGCAGCCCTGCGCCCAGGCAGCCGGCAGTGTCCCCGAGGGCCGCCGGGACGATGGCGGGCAGCTTCTGGAACGTGACTCGCTCCTCGACCGCGGCCCGAAGTGGTGTGAACAAGGTTTCCCCTGCCTCGGCGAGACCGCCACCGATGATCAGGGTGCGGGGGTCGAGGAGGGTGAGCGCGGTGACGAGCCCGTCGGCGAGGGCGCCGATGGCGTTCTGCCAGACCCGTACGGCCCTCTCGTCGCCCGACGCGACGGCCTTCGCGCAGTCGGCGGCGTCCGCGTCCGCGTCGCCGGAGGCCTCCGCCCAGGCCTTTGTCACCGCGGCGGCGGAGGCGAGGGTCTCGAGGCAGCCGCGTTGGCCGCAGCCGCAGGCGGGGCCCTGTGGCCGCACCACGATGTGGCCGATCTCGCCGGCAGACCCGTGGGCGCCGGCCTCGATCGCCCCGGCGACACCGATGGCCCCGGCGATGCCGGTGCCGAGCGCCACGAACAGGAACCGGTCGGCGCCCTTGCCGGCCCCGATCCGGCCCTCGGCGAGGCCGCCGGTCCGGACGTCGTGCCCGAGGGCGACGGGTACGCCGCCGAGCCGCTCGGCGAGTTGCGCTCTGAGCGGCACATCGCGCCAGCCGAGGTTGGCGGCGTAGACGGCGATGCCGCGGTCGGCGTCGACGATGCCGGGGACGGCGACTCCGGCGGCCTCGGCGGGCTCGCCGAGGTGTTCGGAGCCGTGCGCGTGCAGCTCGGCGGCGAAACCGAGGACGGAATCGACGACGGCGTCGGCCCCGCGCTCCCGCCCGGTCGCGCGCCGCGCCTCGTACAGCAGCGTCCCGTCCACCCCGACGAGGGCGGCCTTCATCCCGGTGCCGCCCACATCGAGGGCGATGACGTGTCTCACGTGCACAGTCTGGCGCGTACACCCAGGAAAGGTCTAGTCCACTACGACGGATTGTTGCGGACGCATACAAAACGGGGCCCTGGAGGGGGAAGCGTGTTCGGTGACCGTGGGCTTGTTCCCCCACCCCGCCCCTTCCCGAACTGGGGGCGGTGCCCCCAGCCCCCCGTGGGGGTGCGGGGGCTGACGCCCGCACCCCCACCGCTCCGGCGGCTTCGCCGCGGAGCCCGAGAAACAGGGGCCGCTGGTGCCGTGCGGCGGGGCGTGGCGGTTGACGCTCCCGCACCCCCCACCACGCTGCGGCTTCGCGTCGCCGCATCCGGCTCGGCGGGGACTTTCGAGGTGTGAGGGCTGCCGGACCCGCACCACAGGGGCGGGCCCACACCCATTTCCCGTTCTGGTAGGGAGGGGCCGTGGAGGGTCGTCCCCGCAGGGGATTGGCGGCAGGACCGGGCCCACTAAGACAGGGCCCTGTATGCCGCCGACTCCGAGGAGTCGAGCCCGGAGGGGCCCCGGAGCCCGCACTGGACAGGGCCCCGCGCCACGGGCCCGAGCCACCCGCGCCCGCGCCAAGGCAGGCCCCCGAGCCACGGGCTGGCCCACGCCCGTCCCGTTCCGCTGGGGGAGGGGCCGTGCAGGGTCGTCCCCGCAGGGGATTGGCGGCAGGACCCGGCCCGCGAAATCGGGGCCCTGTATGCCGCCGACTCCGAGGAGTCGAGCCCGGAGGGGCCCCGGAGCCCGCACTGGACAGGGCCCCGCGCCACGGGCCCGAGCCGGATGCGCCCGCGCCAAGGCAGGACCCCGCGCCACAGGCCCGAGCCACCCGCGCCCGCACCGGACGGGACCCCGCACCACGGGCCCGAGTCACATGCGCCCGCACCGGACAGGCCCCCGAGCCACGGGCTGGCCCACGCCCGTCCCGTTCCGCTGGGGGAGGGGCCGTGCAGGGTCGTCCCCGCAGGGGATTGGCGGCAGGACCCGGCCCGCGAAATCGGGGCCCTGTATGCCGCCGACTCCGAGGAGTCGAGCCCGGAGGGGCCCCGGAGCCCGCACCGGACAGGACCCCGCACCACGAGCCCGAGCCACCCGCGCCCGCAGCGAGCAGGGGCCCGAGCCGGATGCGCCCGCGCCAAGGCAGGACCCCGCGCCACAGGCCCGAGCCGCACGCCGAAGGGACCCGTGCCGGAGGCCGCCCGCGGCCCCCGTGCTCAGGAGGTGAGGATGACGCTGCGCGTCAGGTTGCGGGGGTGGTCCGGGTCGAAGCCCCGCGACTCCGCAAGCGTCACCGCCAGGCGCTGCGCGCGGATCAGGTCCGCCAGCGGGTCCGCCTCCTGGCGGGCCACCAGCGTGCCGCCCACCCGGGCCACATCCCCGGCCAGGCCTTCCGGAAGCGGCCCGAAGACCCAGGTCACCCGCCCCGGGCCGGTGATCGAGATCGGGCCGTGGCGGTACTCCATCGCGGGGTACGACTCCGTCCACGCGCCCGCCGCCTCGCGCATCTTCAGGCCCGCCTCCAGCGCCAGCCCGTACGTCCAGCCGCGGCCCAGGAACGTCCACTGCTCCGCCGCCACGACCGCTTCCGGCAGCGGCTCGGTGATCGCGAGCTCCGCGTCGACCGCCGCGTCCGTGAGGGACTTCACGCCCGGGATGTCGCCGAGCCCCGCCCGCAGGAACGCCAGCGCCGTCGTCGCGAACCGGGTCTGGACGACCGACTCCTCGTCCGCCCAGTCGAGCACCGCCACCGCGTCCGCCGCCTCCATGACGGGCGTCTTCGGATCGGCCGTCAGGGCCAGCGTGGGGACCTTGCCCCGCAGGGCGTCCAGCAGCTCAAGCACCTCCGTCGTGGTGCCGGAACGGGTGATCGCGACGACCCGGTCGTAGGACCGGCCCGCCGGGAACTCGGACGACGCGAACGCGTCGGTCTCCCCCTGCCCCGCAGCCTCACGCAGCGCCGCGTAGGCGATCGCCATGAACCAGGACGTCCCGCATCCGGTGACGGCCACGCGCTCACCCGGCTTCGGCAGTCCCTCGAAGGCGGCGGCGGCCTCGGCCGCTCGGCGCCAGCAGGTGGGCTGGGTGGCTATCTCTGCTGCGGTACGGGACATGCGGCAAGACTCCTAGCGATGTACGCGTAACTCAGGGACTCGGGACTCGGGACTCGGGACTTGGGGCTCGGGGCTCGGGGCTCGGGGCTCGGGACTCAGGACGGGCACCGCCCACTGCGTGCCGGGACGGGACGTGCTTAGCAGCCCGCGCCGTACGCGGGCAATGCCGCCCCACTTTGGTGGTGACGTTGCAGAAGTGATACCACCGGTGGTGTAGACCTCATACCCCGTCATGAGGAAATATCGCAGCTCATCTCACAGGACGTCACGGGGGACCCTGGAACAAACGGGCAATCAACAGCAGAGGGTGGGGAAGAGCTGTGCAGCGGCGCTTCTTGGGTTTGACCGCGGTATTCGCCGCACTGGGTACGACGGTGGCGCTCTCGGGCTGTGGCAGCTCGAGCGGCTCCGGCGAGGTCACTCTCAAGTTGGTGGCGGCCGACTACGACGTGGCCGGTGGCGAGAGCAGCAAGAAGTACTGGGCCGATCTGGCCGGCGCCTTCGAGTCCGAGAACCCCGGCATCAAGATCGACGTTCAGATCGAGTCCTGGAACGACGTCGACCGCAAGGTCGCCGAGATGGTCAAGGCCGGCGACGCCCCGGACATCGCTCAGATCGGCGCGTATGCCGACTACGCCGCTGCGGACAAGCTCTACACCGCCGACCAGATGCTCTCCATCCCGGTGCAGTCCAACTTCCTCGGCCCGCTCGTCGACGCCGGCGAGCAGCGGCGCGTGCAGTACGGACTGCCGTTCGTCGCCTCCACCCGGCTGCTCTTCTACAACAAGAAGCTCTTCACCGAGGCCGGTATCACCGAGGACCCCGAGACCTGGGACGACCTGCGGGCCGACGCCGAGAAGCTGAAGCTGAACACGGACGTGAAGTTCCCCTTCGCGCTGCCGCTGGGGCCGGAAGAGGCCCAGGCCGAGACCATGATGTGGCTGCTCAGCGGCGGTGACGGGTACACCGACGCGGTCGACAAGTACTCCATCGACTCGCCGCAGAACATAGAGACCTTCGACTGGCTGAAGGACAACCTGGTCGACCAGAAGCTCACCGGCCCGGTCGCTCCCTCCAAGCTGAACCGCAAGGATGCCTTCGCCGCCTTCACCCGCGGCGAGGTCGGCATGCTCAACGGCCACCCCTCGCTGATGCAGGCCGCCAAGAAGGCGGGCGTGGAGGTCGGCAAGGTGCCGCTGCCCGGCAAGGAGGGCGAGGCCAAGGCGGCGATGGGCGTCGCCGACTGGATCATGGGCTTCAAGCAGAACGACCACCGGGCCGAGATCGGCAAGTTCCTGGACTTCGTCTTCAGTGACAAGAACGTCCTGGAGTTTGCGGGCCAGAACGACCTGCTGCCGGTGACGATCTCCGCGTCCGAGGCGATGGAGAAGAACCCGGAGCACAAGGACCTGAAGAAGTTCCTCGAGGAGCTCCCGACCTCGGTGCTTCCGCCGGTCGGCAAGACGTCGTGGGCCGCGGTCAGCGAGAACATCAAGAAGAACATCGGCACTGCGGTGGAGAAGGACGGCAGCCCGGCGGCCACCCTGGGCCGGATAGCCCGTGACGCCACCGCCGCGGAGAACGCCGAGTAGGTCAGCGGCAGGGCAGCGAGCCTCGCCGCGCGGATATGTTGGTTCGTATGACCGATGAGCCGGCCGACGAGCAGCGGGCCGACAACGAGGTGCTCTCCGAGCGCGACCGTGCCGTACTGGCCATGGAGCGTCACTCCTGGCCGGGGCCCGGCGCGAAGGAGCGGGCCATCAGGGAGCAGCTCGGCATCTCCCCGGTCCGCTACTACCAGCTCCTGAACGCCCTCATCGACGACGAGCGCGCCCTGGTCCACGATCCGGTCACGGTCAACCGGCTCCGCCGTGTGAGAGACGCGCGCCGAAGTCGCCGATAGGGTCGGGTGCATGGGCAGCTCCCCGTACGCGCACCCTTTGCCGACGCCGTCCACCCCGGCGGGCCGTGACGGTCTGGCCGCACTTCTTGCCCGGCCGGGCACAGCCGTCGTCGCCCTCGACTTCGACGGCACCCTCGCCGAGATCGTGCCCGACCCCGAGCGGGCCCGCGCCCACCCCGGTGCCGTTCCCGCGCTCGCCGCGCTCGCGCCGCAGGTCGCCTCCGTCGCCGTGGTCACCGGCCGGCCCGCCGGTGTCGCCGTCCGGTACGGCGGCTTCGCCGGGGTGCCGGGCCTCGATCACCTCGTCGTCCTCGGCCACTACGGCGCCGAGCGGTGGGATGCGGTCAGCGGCACCGTCCGTACGCCCACTCCCTTCCCCGGGGTCGCGGCCGCCCGCGCCGAACTGCCGGGGTTCCTGGACCGGATCGGGTCCTGGAGCGGCACCTGGATCGAGGAGAAGGGGCAGGCCGTCGCGGTCCACACCCGCCGCGCGTCCGACCCGCAGGCCGCCTTCGAGGCCCTGCGCGAACCGCTCGCCGCGCTCGCCGCGCGCCACGGTCTGATCGTGGAGCCGGGCCGCATGGTCCTGGAGCTGCGCCCGCCCGGCATGGACAAGGGCGTGGCACTGCTGGAGTACGTACGGGAGGTGGACGCCCAGGCCGTGCTCTACGCCGGGGACGACCTCGGCGACCTGCCCGCCTTCGGGGCGGTCGAGAAGCTTCGCTCGGACGGCGTCCCCGGCCTGCTGGTGTGCAGCGGCAGCGCGGAGGTCCCGGAGCTGGCGGACCGCGCGGATCTGCTGCTGCCGGGCGGCCCCGTCGCGGTGGTCAAGTTCCTCGCGGCGCTGGCGGCGGCCATCTCGCCCCCGGCCCGGGGCTGACCGCGCCCGGCGCCTGCCACCGCGCACGCGGCCCGGCGCCGGCCGTCTCCCACCGCGCCGTTCGCCGGGGCTGGACCGTCTCCCACCGCGCCCTTCGCCGGGGCTGGACCGTCTCCCACGCCGCCCGCGGCCAGGAGGTGTGTTCGCCTTGCGACGGACGCACCACGCCAGATCCCGCTCACTGATCCGGCACGCTGCCGAGGACACCCCGAGGCACCCGCAAGACACTCGAAAGCACCCGCAAGACACCCGAAAGACACGCCTACGCGCGCAGCGCCTCCAGCTGCTCCAGGAACCACCGCTGCGGTGGCAGCGCGGTCGCCGCCGCGGCCAGCCGCTTGGTGTGTTCCGCCCGCTCGGCCTCCGGCATGGTCAGGGCCTTGTGGAGCGCCGCCGCCGTGCCCGTCACGTCGTACGGGTTCACCGTGATCGCGTCCTCGCGCAGCTCCTCGTGGGCGCCCGCCTCGCGCGAGAGGACCAGGGCGACGCCGTGGTCCGAGACGATCGGGATCTCCTTGGCGACCAGATTCATGCCGTCGCGGATCGGGTTGACCAGGGCCACGTCCGCCAGCCGGTATGCGGCCAGCGAGCGGGCGAAGTCGTCCTTCACATGGAGGACGACCGGGGTCCAGTCGCCCGTTCCGTAAAGGGAGTTGATCTCCTCCGCGACCCGGGACACCTCGGCCGTGTACTCCCGGTAGACGGCCAGGTCCTGCCGCGACGGGTACGCGAAGGCGACATGGACGACCCGGCCCCGCCACTCGGGGTGGTCGTCGAGCAGGGCCCGGTAGGCCAGCATGCCCCGCACGATGTTCTTCGACAGCTCCGTACGGTCCACCCGGACGATCGTCTTCCGTCCCGGGCCCACCTGCTCGCGCAGCGCGGCCAGCCGCTCCTCCACATCGGCCCGCCGCGACCGCTCCCGCAGGAAGTCCGCGTCCGCGCCGAGCCCGTGCACGCCGATCACCGTCCGCTTGCGCTGCTGCCCGTGCGGCCGGAACTCGACGCTGGGCGGCTCGTCCTTCGGCCAGTACGTCGTCACGTCGTGCGCCGTCAGCGCCGCCCCGCAGCAGCCCTGGAACGCCTGCGCCCACCGCCAGGTCAGGAATCCCACCCGGTCGGCGCCGAGCATTCCGAGCAGCAACTGCTCGCCGATGTCGTCCGGCAGCATCCTGAAGTACTCGATGGGCGCCCACGGCGTGTGCGAGAAGTGCCCGATCCGCAGGTCGGGCCGCAGCTCCCGGAGCATCCCCGGGACCAGCGCCAGGTGGTAGTCCTGCACCAGGACCGCCGCGCCCTCGGCCGCGCTCTCGGCCAGCGCCTCGGCGAAGGCCCGGTTGTACGTCTCGTACGCACCCCACTGCCGCCGGAACTCGGCGTCGAAGACCGGTTCCAGCGGGGTCTGGTACAGCATGTGGTGGACGAACCAGAGCACGGAGTTCGCGATGCCGTTGTACGCGTCGGAGTGGACGGACGCGTCGATGTCGAGCATCCGCACGCCGGGCTCGCCGACCCCGCTCCGGACCGCCTCGCGGTCTCCGTCGCTCAGCGCGGCGCACACCCACAGCGCCTCTGCTTCGGAGCCGATGGCGGAGAGTCCGGAAACCAGCCCGCCCCCGCCGCGGCGGGCACCCAGCGAGCCGTCCTCGCTCAGTGTGTACGAGACCGGGCCGCGGTTGGACGCGACGAGGACCTGGGCAGCAGTGTGCTCGGAGACCATGTGCCGAAACCTAGCCCGTCCCGTAAACCCTCAAACGTGCGTGCGGCTCTCAGGGGGCGACGATCGTGGCAAACAGGTCATGGGTTGCGGCGCACGCGCGTGGCGGCGATGGCGACCACTCCGGCCGCGGCCAGGCTCAGCGCCACACCGCCCAGCAGCCACAGCCGCTCGGCCGCGCTGCTGCTCCTGGCCATCTCGCCGGCGGGACTCGGCGCGGGCAGGGGAGGGGCGTTCCGGCCCGGGACCCGGTCCGAATCCGAATCAGGGACCCGGTCCGAATCCGAATCCGAATCAGGTTCCGGGACCGGGTCCGGCGACGCGACGGCGGGAGCCACGCGGCCGCCGAGGGGGGAGACGACCTCGGCCGCGGCCTGCCCCGGAACCACCACCCCGGTCACGGCGGTGGTCATGACCGCCAGGGCCCCGAGGAGTCGGGGCAGCCCGGCACTGCGGCGCGGAGCGCCCGTACGAAGTCTCAAGCCTCTCAAGCCCATAAATGCGAAATTAAGACAGAAAGACCGAATAGATACGGTTAGGCCGCGCGACGCGCCGCGTACTCACCGATCTCGCGCATCGGCGGCCGCTCCTCCGTGTCCACCGGGTGCGTCCGCGGTACGAAGCCGTCCTCGCCCCGCTCGAACTGGATGAGCGAAGGCCGCACCAAGTGGCCCCGGGAGAGCCGCAGTTGGGCCGTACGGTAGATCGCGGCGGCCATCCTGCCCAGCGCCTGCCCGTCCTGGTGGCGGTGCTTGCGCGAGCCGACGTCCACCTGGGCCAGCGCGTCCAGGCCCACCGTGTGCAGCGCGTCGACGAGCAGGCCCAGCTCCACGCCGTAACCGACCGGGAAGGGCAGCCGCTCCAGCAGCGAGCGCCGCGCCGCGTACTCACCGCCCAGCGGCTGGACGAACCCGGCCAGCTGCGGCCAGTGCAGATTGAGCAGCGGGCGGGCCACCAGCTCGGTCACCCGGCCGCCCTGACCGGCCACGTCCCCCAGCGGCCGGTCGTACATCGCCTTGACGAACTGCACCTCGGGGTCGGTCAGCAGCGGCCCCACGATCCCGGAGACGAAGTTGGCCGAGAACTCCCGCAGATCCGCGTCGATGAAACAGACGATGTCGCCGGTGGTCACCATCAGTGACCGCCACAGCACCTCGCCCTTGCCGGGGACGGCCGGTATCCGGGGCAGGATCACGTCCCGGTGCACCACGCGCGCGCCCGCGGCAGCGGCCACCTCGGCCGTACGGTCGCTCGAGCCCGAGTCGACGACGACCAGCTCGTCGACGAGCGGGACCGCCTCCATCAGCTCGCGGCGGATCGCGGTGACGATGTCGCCGACGGTCGCTTCCTCGTCGAGCGCAGGCAGGACGACGCTGACGGTCGTGCCGCGTTTGGCGGCCATCAGCCGGTCGAGCGGGCGGTCGGCCGCCGACCAGGAACGCCTGGTCAGCCAACGCTCCACCTCTTCCAGCACGTGCGCGTCTCCCTTGACATCCGGACCTTGTGATCCATCTCGCGGTTCGGACGACTATCTCAAGCGTCCGGGCCTTCGGTTACAGTCTTGAACAACGCGGATGACCGTCGCATGTCGGGGGTCTTCACGCTGATAACCGAATAGCGCTCATCCAGAGGGACAGAGGGAACGGCCCGTTGAAGTCCCGGCAACCCTCCCGCCGACCGCGAGGTCACGGTGGGGAAGGTGCCAATTCCGTCTTGTGGCGAAATGCGTCACGAGGAAGATGAGGAGAAAGGGCCTCGCCACCATGGCTGTGCAGACTGTTTCGAGCACCACGACCCCTGTGAACCTGGGTCCCGCCGCCGCACTCTCCTGCCGCGAATGCGGAGAGCGATTCGAACTCGGCCCGATCTTCGCCTGCGCCCTGTGTTTCGGGCCGCTCGAAGTCGCGTACGACCTGCCGAGCGGCAACCCGGAAGAGCTTCGCAAGCAGATCGAATCGGGCCCCGACAACATCTGGCGCTACGCCCCGCTGCTGCCCGTCCCCGCCGACGTGGCCGACAAGCCGAACATCAACCCCGGCTTCACCAAGCTGGTCAAGGCCGACAACCTCGCCCGTGAACTGGGTGTCACCGGCGGCCTGTACGTCAAGGACGACTCCGGCAACCCGACGCACTCCTTCAAGGACCGTGTCGTCGCGATCGCCGTCGAGGCCGCCCGCGCCTTCGGCTTCACCACCCTTTCCTGCTCCTCCACCGGCAACCTCGCGGGCGCGGTCGGCGCGGCCGCCGCACGCGCCGGCTTCCGCTCCTGCGTCTTCATCCCGCACGACCTGGAGCAGGGCAAGGTCGTCATGGCCGCGGTGTACGGCGGTGAGCTGGTCGGCATCGAGGGCAACTACGACGACGTCAACCGCTTCTGCTCCGAGCTCATCGGCGACCCGCTCGGCGAGGGCTGGGGCTTCGTCAACGTCAACCTCCGCCCGTACTACGGCGAGGGCTCCAAGACGCTGGCGTACGAGATCTGCGAGCAGCTCGGCTGGCAGCTGCCCGACCAGATCGTGATCCCGATCGCCTCCGGCTCGCAGCTCACGAAGATCGACAAGGGTCTGCAGGAGCTGATCAGGCTCGGGCTGGTCGAGGACAAGCCGTACAAGATCTTCGGCGCCCAGGCGGAGGGCTGCTCGCCGGTGTCGACGGCCTTCAAGGCCGGGCACGACGTCGTACGGCCCCAGAAGCCGGACACCATCGCCAAGTCGCTGGCGATCGGCAACCCGGCCGACGGTCCGTACGTGCTGGACATCGCGCGCCGCACCGGCGGTGCGGTCGAGGACGTCGACGACGAGCAGATCGTCGACGCGATCAAGCTGCTGGCCCGCACCGAGGGCATCTTCGCGGAGACCGCCGGCGGCGTGACCGTGGGTGTCACCAAGAAGCTGATCGACGCGGGCGTGCTCGACCCGACGCTCACCACCGTCGTCCTCAACACCGGCGACGGGCTCAAGACGCTGGACGCGGTGGCGCCGACGACCGGTCCGACCGCGACGATCCGCCCCAGCCTGGACGCGTTCCGCGACGCCGGCCTGGCCCGCTGACCACCCGGGACTCCCCGGACTCCTGAGACTCAAGGAAGGCACGCACCATGAGCGTCAACGTCCGCATCCCCACCATTCTCCGCACGTACACGGGCGGCAAGGCCGAGGTTCCGGCTCAGGGCGAGACCCTCTCCGAGGTGATCGCGGACCTGGAGAAGAACCACACCGGTATCGCCGCACGCGTCCTGGACGACCAGGGCAAGCTGCGCCGCTTCGTGAACGTGTACGTCAATGACGACGATGTGCGCTTCGAGCAGGGTCTGGAGACCGCGACCCCGGACGGGGCCGGCGTCTCGATCATCCCGGCCGTTGCCGGAGGCTGATCCCCCCTCAGGCGCCTCAGGAGCCTCACGCGCCTCAAGCGCGGCCCCGACGGATGCTACGCAGAGTTATACGAATTGCCCCCTCCGCAAGAGAAGCGGAGGGGGCAATTCTGTATGGTTGAGCGCGGTACAGTTGGGGAAGCCCCCTCCGCTGCTTGTGCCGCGCGCATATGAGAATGCGCCCGGGCGCGACAAGAAGCAGCCAAAGTACGCGATCGAATTGCCTCTTAGGCGTCATTTGCCGGGCCCGACTTGCCCCGGAATTCACTGAATTCAGCGTAATAATCCGTTCTCGCGTGCTCGGATTTCTCGTCCGACTGACCTGTTGCAGAGGGCAGTTGGGCAGATACATTCAGCCGCGGTCGACGCGTTCCGGCGCACACCCCTCCTGTCGGGGTGAGGTCTGACCCGGGTCCGCGAAGTGCGGTCCTGCGCAAGGGCCAGTAATAGGGGAGTTAGGCATGGCTCAGGGCACCGTCAAGTGGTTCAACGCGGAGAAGGGGTACGGCTTCATCGCGGTCGACGGTGGTGCGGATGTTTTCGTCCACTACAGCGCGATCCAGATGGATGGGTACCGCACCCTTGAAGAGGGTCAGCGAGTCGAATTCGAGATCTCGCAGGGCCAGAAGGGTCCGCAGGCGGACATGGTCAAGCTCGCCGTCTGATTCTCGGCGCGATCGGCCACCGACGCACTCACGCCGAGGGGCCCGCATCCCACCAGGGATGCGGGCCCCTCGTGCGTCTGCGGACCGTCTGCGGACTGTCTGCCGACCGCCGCCGGTCCGTGAGAGCCGCTTGCACTCTCATGGGTCGAGTGCTAATCATTGGCGTTAGCACTCTGCAGGTGAGAGTGACAACTTAAGGACCGGGTCGGTGAGGCCCGAAGAGCCGCCGGGGCAAGGAACCGTACGGCTCTCAGGCCGTCCGTCGCGGGCGCCAGCGCGGTCCGGAGCAATCCACCCCAGTCCGGGAGGACCACTTCACATGGCCAAGATCATCGCGTTCGACGAGGAGGCACGGCGCGGTCTCGAGCGCGGGATGAACCAGCTCGCCGACGCCGTCAAGGTCACCCTTGGCCCCAAGGGCCGCAACGTCGTCCTCGAGAAGAAGTGGGGCGCCCCCACGATCACCAACGATGGTGTTTCCATCGCCAAGGAGATCGAGCTCGAGGACCCGTACGAGAAGATCGGCGCCGAGCTGGTCAAGGAAGTCGCCAAGAAGACGGACGACGTCGCCGGTGACGGTACGACCACCGCGACCGTCCTGGCCCAGGCGCTCGTCCGCGAGGGCCTGCGCAACGTGGCCGCCGGCGCCAACCCGATGGCCCTCAAGCGCGGTATCGAGAAGGCCGTCGAGGCCGTCTCCGGTGCCCTGCTCGAGCAGGCCAAGGACGTGGAGACCAAGGAGCAGATCGCTTCGACCGCCTCCATCTCCGCCGCCGACACCCAGATCGGCGAGCTCATCGCCGAGGCCATGGACAAGGTCGGCAAGGAAGGCGTCATCACCGTCGAGGAGTCCCAGACCTTCGGTCTGGAGCTCGAGCTCACCGAGGGTATGCGCTTTGACAAGGGCTACATCTCGGCGTACTTCGCCACCGACATGGAGCGTATGGAGGCGTCGCTCGACGACCCGTACGTCCTGATCGTCAACTCCAAGATCGGCAACGTGAAGGACCTCCTTCCGCTGCTCGAGAAGGTCATGCAGTCCGGCAAGCCGCTGCTGATCATCGCGGAGGACGTCGAGGGCGAGGCCCTGTCGACCCTGGTCGTCAACAAGATCCGTGGCACCTTCAAGTCCGTCGCCGTCAAGGCCCCGGGCTTCGGTGACCGCCGCAAGGCCATGCTCAACGACATCGCCATCCTCACGGGCGGCACGGTCATCTCCGAGGAGGTCGGTCTCAAGCTCGAGAACGCCGGCCTGGACCTGCTGGGCCGCGCCCGCAAGGTCGTCATCACCAAGGACGAGACCACGATCGTCGACGGTGCCGGTGAGAGCGACCAGGTTCAGGGTCGCGTCAACCAGATCCGTGCCGAGATCGAGAACTCCGACTCGGACTACGACCGCGAGAAGCTCCAGGAGCGCCTCGCGAAGCTGGCCGGCGGCGTGGCCGTCATCAAGGCCGGCGCGGCGACCGAGGTGGAGCTCAAGGAGCGCAAGCACCGCATCGAGGACGCGGTGCGCAACGCCAAGGCCGCCGTCGAGGAGGGCATCGTCGCCGGTGGTGGCGTGGCTCTGCTCCAGGCTTCCTCGGTCTTCGAGAAGCTCGAGCTCACGGGCGACGAGGCGACCGGCGCGAACGCCGTGAAGCTCGCGCTGGAGGCCCCGCTCAAGCAGATCGCCGTCAACGGTGGTCTCGAGGGTGGCGTCATCGTCGAGAAGGTGCGCAACCTGCCTGTCGGCCACGGCCTGAACGCCGCGACCGGCGAGTACGTCGACATGATCGCCGAGGGCATCATCGACCCCGCGAAGGTGACCCGCTCTGCTCTGCAGAACGCGGCCTCCATCGCGGCGCTGTTCCTCACCACCGAGGCTGTTATCGCCGACAAGCCCGAGAAGGCCGGTGCCCCCGCGGGCGGCGGCATGCCGGGCGGTGACATGGACTTCTGAGCCTGACGGCTCGGACCCGGTCCTGACCGAGGGCGGCACCCCCACTTCCAGGGGGGTGCCGCCCTCGGGCGTTTTCGGACGCGCGTGCACGGCCAACGACTGACGACCGACGGCCAACGGCCCTGCCGGGCAGGTGAGGTGACGAGGCGTGAGGAGGGTGAGGAGAGAGGAGAGTGCGCTGTAAGGATCTGCCAGGCGCATGACATATACAGGGTGTGGAGAGCATTCAGACCGGGAGCGACCGGGACCGCGCCGCGCGGTTCACGGCCTTGTACGTTCGTGAGTACCCTCGCGTGTCCGCCTTCGTCTACCGAAGAGTGGGCGACCGAAGTGCGGCGGAGGAAGTCACCGCGGAGGTCTTCCGGATCGCGTGGGAGCACGCCCTCGGCGGCGGAGACAGCTCGGCGGGCCGGCTCTTCGTCACCGCCCGCAACCTGCTGAGCAACCACTACCGCGCCATGGCACGTCTGAGAGAGCTGCACGGCCGTATCGGCGAAGAGCTGGACCGTATGCCGGCGGCCGTACAGGACTCCACCGTTCTCGACACCCTCGACCGTCTCCCCGCCCCGCACCGGGACGTACTGCTCCTGAGCTACTGGGACGGCCTCAGTGCCGCCGAGGCCGGCGAGGTACTTCAGTGCAGCGCGCCCGCCGTCTGGGTCCGGCTGCACCGTGCCCGCAAAGCGTTCCGTGAGATCTACACCTCGCCCGAGGAGTCAGCATGATCCGTGTGAAGTCCCTGATCAAGCGCGCGAATCCGGTCCCGGACACCACGGCGGACGGCATGCCGGCGCGCGCGTCCGACGAGCTCGCCTCTCTGGTCGGGTCCGGTCCGGCGCTTCCCCTGCCGAGCCGCCGCTCACCCCGGCGCAGGCTCCTCCTGGCCGCCGCCGTCTGCGGTGCCGCCGCCGTGGTCGCGGGCGTCGCCGTCCTGACCCTGCAAGGTCCCGAGGAGCCGGGCGGCGGGCGACTCGTCGCGGACGAGCCGTACTACGGAAGCACGGCGCAGCTGGAAGGGGCGGCCGACCTGATCGTCCGGGCGCGGCTCGGTGCCGGACGCGAGGAGAGTGCCGACGACTACAGCGAAACCGTTGCCGCGGCGGATGTGCTGGCGATCGCCAAGGGCGAAGCCCCGGGCCGTTCCATCGAACTGGCCTACACGACCCCCGGGTCCGGGCCCGAGACGGCCGCGCTGACCGAGGGGAAGGAGTATGTCTTCCTGCTCGAGCGGCAGGACGACGGGCGTTTCACCCTGGTGAACAGCACGCAGGGCTCGTACGGGATCGAGGGTGGCCGCGCCCGCGCCGGAGCCGACAACGACGTGGCGCTGAGCGAGAAGGCACGCACGGCGCTGCGGCTGGAACGCTGACAGGGCGGGCCCCGCGGACGATGATCCGCGGGGCCCGCCTTCTCGTCCGGCCCGGCAGGCTACCGGCGGTCCGACTTCTTGATCTTTTCGGCCTTGGCGGCCAGTCGGCCGACCTCGCCCACGTTGTCGAATCCTCCCTCGGACACCGGCTCGACCCGGGCACCGGGCTTGACGGTGTAGAGCGCCTGCTCCGGGTTGAGCAGGTCGTACGGAGCCTTGCTGCCGTGGTCGGCGAGCAGCAGCACGTACTCGGTGCTGCCCTTGGCCAGGAAGGTGGTCGTCTTGTCCCGGTACGTGACGCCGCCGAGGGTGCCGCCGAGCTGGCTGACTTCGACCGTGTCTCCGACCGCTACGTCTCCGGACAGCACTGCGGAGACCTTGACGGTGGAGACAGTGACGACGACCGGTTCCGCTTCGGCGGCTTCTTCGGGAGAAAGCCCGGCCTGCGGATCGGAGGCCGGGTCGCCGCCGGTCGACGCCTCGGGCCGCATCTCCTCGACACGGGAGCCCATGACGGTCCCCCTGACGATGACGTCGGACTTCTTGATGACCTCGTCGATGGAGTCGAAGGAGGGGTAGTCCGCTTCGTAGGCCACGACGTCCGGCTCGCCCTTGGGCTCGGACGTGGCCTTGGACGCGCCGTTCGTGGAGCAGCCGGCGGCGGCGAGAACGGCGATCAGCGCCGATCCGCCGACGAGGGCCTTCCGTATCGCGCTCATCAGTAGATCCTCTTCACTTCGGCCACGTCGTATGCCAGGGGCTTTTGTACTGTCGCCCGGTTCCTGCTGTGCTTCATCAGCGACGCCTTACGCGTGCCCGGGTTGTCATCGAGGCTGAGCGCGTGCCCCAGCTCGTGCGTGACGGTGCTGCGGCACCACTCGGTCATCTTCGAACCGGAGTCTCTGTCCAGCGTCCTCGCGTTGACCTTGATCTTGAAGACGCGGTTGATCGGCCGGAGGCCGGACGGCGAATACACGCCGTACCAGCTGGCGTTGTAGCGTGCGGCCGTGAACGTGGCCTTGGCGCTGGACTTGCGCCCGATGTTCGCCCCGGCGCCGGAGCCGTTCCAGTTCTTGCGCCCGGTGTCGAGGAACCCGACCCAGGTGGGGTTGATGCCGACGGCCTTGACGTTGAACGACCGCCCCGGCATGCCGCCGCTGTAGTAGTCGGCCTCGGCTGTTGTTGCTCCACCCAGGGCTATGGCGACGGCCACAGCGGTACAGGACGCTACTCTTCCAGTTGCGCGTGCGTATTTGCTTGTCAAAGTGTCTTCCCCGTGCGATCGGCGCGCGGCAGGGCCGCGCGCATCGTCGATTCCCTCGTGGCTGGAGCATGGGTGGTCGATCCATGTCCTGGAAAAACCGCATAAGGAGGCCGGATTGCGGCATCTCCACCGCATCCGTGAACGGGCTGAACTCCCCCTCGTCCCCAGTCAGCCAACGGGTTCGACCGTATGATCGAATGTGTACGGGGTCAATATGTTTGCAGAATGAAATTCTCTGAATGTAGGGGAGTTGTACGGGAGCTGTAGGGAAGCCGGTGGGCCGGAGACGCCCTGGGGGTCAGTGGGCGTAGCCCTTGAGCCTCTCGGTTTCCAGGGTGACGGCGACCGGGTGCGGAATCCTGACCGTCGCTCCGTACGAGTGCTCGGGGTTGTGCCGGTACACCCCGTTCTCCGGATCGCTGTACACGGTGAGCGTCTCCTTGTCGCGGTCGACGAGGAGGAACACGGGGATGCCCGCCGCCGCGTAGGCCTCACGCTTCTCGGTGTCGCACCGGCTGTCGTCGCCGGAGTGGGGGGAGGTGACTTCGACGACCATGAGGACGCCGTCCGGGTCGGCCCACTCGCCGGGCTGCTTCACGAAGTGATCGAGTGGCGCGAGGGCGCCGTCCGCCCGGGTGCGGCCCTCGCGGTAGGTCTTGATCGTCAGGCCCTGCCCCGGATACAGCGCGAGTTCGGGCCGCTGGTGCATGCACTGGCGCAGAAGCCACATGATGATGGCCCCGTGGAGCTGGTCCGGCAGGGGCTTGGCGGTGCTGGGGGTCATGGCGTCGCCTCCTCCCCTTCCATCGTGCCCCGCTTCCGGAGTGAGTGAGCCGAATTGTCACGCATGGACCCTTTGGGGTGCCTTGGGAAGAGGTTCGGGGCTCGGGGCTTGAGCGCGGGCCGTCCGGTGGCTGGTCCGGTTTCGTTCGGGTCGGTCAGGTGCATGGTCGCGGTCTTCTCGTAGCGTGCCGCGATGCCGCGATGCCGCTTCAAGTGGTTGATGCACCGTTCGGCGGTGTTGCGTTGTTTGTGTGCCCGTTCGAAGGCGGGTGGCCCGCCTGCGCGTTCCCCACCGCTGGGGACCGCCCCCACCCGACCCCCAGTGGGCCGCGCTCAGTCGGCCGGCCTGCCGCCCTCGTCACCGAAAGCGCGTGCCGAAACGTCGACGTGGGCCAGACGGCGCAGGGATGCGAATACCGCGTCCCCCAGCACCGTGCCGATCACCGCCCGCTCCACCACGTCGTCCCGGCCCGCCCAACGTCCGACATACGCGATGTCGACCCCCGCGACCTGTTCTGCGGCGTCCGCGTAGTCGTCGAGCAGCCCGGTGAACTCCCCGTGCCCGACCCCTTCCAGCGCGGCCAGCGCACCCGCGAGCGCCTCTGCGGCCGGGTTGTCGTGGTCGACCCGCCAGCCGCGCCGCCCGATCAGCTCGGACACCTCCTCGCGGGCGGCCTCCAGTTCCTCGTCCTGCGCGCTGTCGCCGTACCGCGGGACGATCCGGTCCGTAGCCGCGCCCAGCACCTTGTGCACAGACCTGCCGGGGTCGTCGATCGCCGCGAGGACCGCCGCGACGGCCGCCACCTTGAGCCCGCCCACCTCCAGCAGCGCGCGGATCAGCCGCAGCCTGCGCTCGTGCGCGTCGTCGTAGCTCGCCTGGTTCGGGCTCGTCAGCCGCCCTGCCGGGAGCAGTCCCTCGCGTACGTAGTACTTGATCGTCGGCACCGGAACCCCGGTCCTGCGACTCAGCTCTCCGATGCGCACCGCGTGTTCACCCTTCACCTTCGGTCATCGCCTTGGCCGGTCTCTGCACTTGCCAGCCTCGCGCTCATCATAGATAGTTCCACTATCGGATAGCGGAGAGTGTCACTATCCATAATGCTCTGGGGGTAGCTCTATGTCCTCGCGGACCTCGAACTCATGGATGTCCTGGCACCGGCCGCTGATGGTCTTCGCGGCGTCGATGGCCGTGCTGGCCGTGATCTCGGCCGTCGGCATCGTGGTGGACGACCGGGTCCTGGTGGACTCGCCGATCTGGTCCAAGCCGTTCAAGTTCTCGGTGTCGTTCGTCGCCTTCTCGCTTGCCCTGGCCTGGATGCTCTCGCTGCTCACCCGCGCCCGGCGGGCCGGATGGTGGGC
Source organism: Streptomyces sp. NBC_01142 (assembly GCF_026341125.1). Taxonomy (NCBI): domain Bacteria; kingdom Bacillati; phylum Actinomycetota; class Actinomycetes; order Kitasatosporales; family Streptomycetaceae; genus Streptomyces; species Streptomyces sp. NBC_01142. The sequence goes on along the minus strand of NZ_JAPEOR010000002.1, from coordinate 2,695,348 downwards.
GGGCACGGTGGTCGCCGGGGCGAGTCTGATCGAGATGATCGCCATCACCGGCCAGGTGGTCCGCGGCAAGCGCAGCCACTTCAACCAGGAAACGCCCTTCGACTCGCTCGTGTTCAACGTGATGGGCGCGTCCGTCGTCGTCCTGTGGACCGGCACGCTGGTCATCGCGCTGCTGCTGTTCCGGGCGCGCATCGCCGACCGGGCGTCCGCCTGGGCGGTACGGCTCGGTGCGGTCCTCGCACTGGTCGGCGCGGGCATCGGCTTCCTGATGACGCGGCCCACGCCCGAGCAGGCGGAGGCGGCCGAAGCCGGCGTCGCCGATGTGATCGGGGCGCACAGCGTCGGCGTGGCGGACGGCGGGCCGTCGATGCCGCTGACCGGCTGGTCGACCACCGGGGGCGATCTGCGCATCCCGCACTTCTTCGGCATGCACGCGCTACAGGTGCTCCCCTTTCTCCTGCTCGCGCTCCTCGTCCTGGCGCCGCGGTTCGCCCGACTGCGCGACGAGCGCATACGGCTGCGACTGGTACTGGTGGCCTCGGGGACGTACGCCGCCGTGCTCGCCCTCCTCATCTGGCAGGCGCTGCGCGGTCAGCCGCTGATCCACCCGGACGGCGCGACGCTCGGCGCCGCCGCGGTGATCCTGGTCGGCTGCGCCGTCGGCGTACTCATGGCGCTGCGCACACCTCCCGCATCCGCAGTCACAGACGTCGACCACGGCAAGGAGCTTGTGGCATGACCGGCTTCCTCTTCGAACTGGCCTTCTGGCTCGCCGCACCCATCTGGCTGCTGCTGATCCTCGCTCCGCACGCGCGCGTCACGGCACGGATCGCCGCCACACCACTGACCGTCATCCCGGTACTGGTCGTCTACTTCGCCATGGCGATCCCCGTGTTCCCCGAACTGTGGGCAGCCGTACGCAGCCCCGATATCGACGGATTCCGGGATCTGGCGATCCTGGCCAACGGCGCCGGGGCCGTCTGGGCCCAGATCATCGCCTGGGACCTGCTGCTCGGTCAGTGGATGTTCCTCGAGGCGCGGCGGCTGGGGATCCATCCGCTGGTGATGGGGCCGCTGTTGGTCGCAACGATCCTGCTGTCGCCGTTCGCGCTGCCCGTTTTCCTGGTGGTGCGCGCGGTAAAGACCCGGTCCGTGGCGGAGCGGCCGGAGCCGGGGACCGGGTCTTCGGCGTCCCTCGAAGGAACTAGCCGTGCTTGAGGTCCGTGACGAATGTGGACCAGGAGGCTGTCCGGAACACGAGCGCCGGGCCGTCGGGGTTCTTCGAGTCGCGGACGGGGACGACGCCGGGGTGGCCGTCGGCGACTTCGAGGCAGTCGCCGCCGCTACCGTCGCTGTGCGTGGACTTGCGCCAAGTGGCGACCTCCAGGCAGTCGCCGCCGCTGCCCCCGCTGTAGCTGGACTTGTGCCAGGTCACCGTGGTCAGGTCGTACTCAGGGCTGATCTTCATGCGCGTAATCCTCCGCCACTGATCCGATCAGGGCCAGGGATTCCTTGGGTGACAGCGCCATGGCCCCGACCAAATCGTATGTCAGTTCGTGGCGGGCGACGGTAGCCGGATCGTCCTCCAACTGACCTGTACCCAGGCCTTGGAGGTAGGCGAGCGGGGGTCCGTCGGAGAAGGTCATCAGCTTGAGACCGCCCTCTAGTGCCGCGTGACCGCCTGCCTCGAACGGCAGCACCTGCACGATGACGCGATGACGCCGGATCATCCCCGCCACACGGCGCAGCGCCTCCGCCATCTCCGCGGCGCCGCCGACCTCGCGTCGCAGTACCGCCTCGTCCAGCACCGCCCACAACAACGGCGTTGTTGGATCGTCGAGGAGACGCGCACGCTCCAGTCTGGCCGCGACGAGTTCGTCGATGACGTCCTCCGTCGCCGTCGGCTGATACGCCCGGAAGATCGCTCTCGCGTAAGCCTGCGTCTGCAACAGCCCGGGAATCAGCAGCGGCGCGTACTCCTTGATCGTCGTCGCGGTCGCTTCCGCCTCCGCCGCCACGGCGAAGTGGTCCGGATACCTCGATCTGCTCGACGCTGTGCAGTTCCGCCTGAAGAACCCGTTCGTTCTCAGGATCTCGTCTATCTGCGCGGCGTATTCCGGCATCATCCGTCTCGTGCCGGCCTCCAACTGGCCGATGAACGAGCCGCTCACGAAGAGCGGTCTGCCGAGTTCCTCCTGCGTGAGGCCCGCATTTTCGCGGGCGTGGCGCAGTTCCGCGCCGAGCAGCGCGCGCGGGGACGACGACGGATCCAGATCCTTGGGACCGGGCATATGTCAACTCCGGTTAGGACAGATGGGGTTGTTGGGCGTCCGTTACTGGCCAGGCTAGCCCGCACTCGACCACTCTGTGTAGAGAAAGCACACACTCAGCGTGGAGGTGCCTGATCATGGTGGTGCGAGCGGCGGAGCGGCTGCGGACCGCGGAAGAGGTGGTGTCCCAACTGCGGGACGGGCTGGGTGTGGTGGCGGTGACTCTGCCGTCCTTACGGGTCGACCCGGTGTCGCTCGCGAGCGACACGCCCTATCCGCTGGTGGATCTGGGGCGGTGCAACCTCGATACGGCCTTGCGGCTGGCCGCCGCGCTCGAGGGGCTGAGGCCATGACGGGGGACGGGGTGCCGGATACGGGGACGTACGCCGTCGACGCCCGTGACGGGCGCCTCGGACAGGTGATGGGGCATGTGGGTATGTACATCCAGCTCCGGCCGCCGGGCGGGGGCAAGGAGTGGGACTGTCCACCCGGGGACGTGCGGCCGGCTCCGCCGGGGGAGGTGCTGCGGGCACGGGTGCGGGAGATCAACGCTGCGCGGCGATTGCCGTGAGGGCGGCACCCCCATTCCACGGAGGTGCCGCCCTCTCACGGTCGGCCTCACGGTCGGCGTGCGTCGGCGTGCCTCGGCGTGCGTCGGCGTGCCTCGGCGCGCGTCGCCGCGCGCCGGGGCGGGTCAGCGTACGTCGACGAAATCGGCGGTCGCCGTGCTGTCGAAGTGCGTGCCGTCGCCCAGGTAGCGGATCACCCAGGAGCCGTCCTTGCTCGCCTTGCCCTTGAGCGTGGCCTTGCCGTTGGCGGCGGTCCTGCCCGAGGCGACCGGGGTCCAGGTCTTGGAGCCCTTGGCCTGGAAGTAGAGCTTCACCGGCTGGGACGCGTACGCCTTCCAGCTCCCGGAGTTCTGCTGGAGCGTGCCCGTGACCGTGACGGTGGCGCCCTTCTTCACCGGCTCGGGAGCGGCGTTGACCGATGTCACGCGGGTCTGGGTCCGGGTGAGGCGGGCGACCGGGCCGAAGCTCTCGGTGAACGCGTTGTTGAGCACGTGGTGCACCCGGTAGTAGCCGCCCGTGGTGGTCGTCGTGTTGAGGGTGAACGTCGAGTAGTAGTAGCTCGGCTTGGCGCTCGCGACCTTCTTCCAGCCGGACTTGCCGTCCGTGGAGAACTCGAGCTGGACCGGCTCCGCGTCGAACCGGTCCTCGCGGTCGTACCTGTTCCGGAACGTGCCCGTGACCGTCACCTTGCCGTTGGCCGCCAGCTTGGAGGTCACGCCGTCGATCCGCGACTCCGCGGGCATGACGAGCGGCCCCGACGTCGCCCCGGAGACGTAGAACTCGCTCGCCTCCGCGACCCAGCCATTGAGCCGGACACCGGGTGTGCCGGTCAGTTTCGCCGTGAACCGGCCCTCGGCGTCCGTGGTGACCGTCTCGCCCCACGGGGTCCCGCGGCCGTCGGTGCCGAGGCTGACGCGGACCGTGGTGCCGGGCACCGCCGCCCCCTCGTGTGTCACCCGGCCGGTGATCGTGACCGTCTCGCCGGGCAGGGCGCGGGTCTTGTCGGCCGTGGCGGTCACGGTCACGGGGTACGACTGCCAGGCGTACGACGCGTACTCCTCGCCGGCCACGCCGCGCACGGTCGTGTTGTTCTCGGCGAACGCGGCCTTGAAGGTCGCGTGTTCCGGCAGAGCGAACACCGGGCTGAGTACGTTGCCCTGGTCGTCGCTGAGCGCGGACTCGGTGATCGTGGCGGAGCCCGGCTTCTTGAACGTACGGGTGAAGTCCACCGTCCGGCCCGCGAGCGGCACCAGGTCGCCGCTGCCGGGCTGGACGGCCCGGAGCTGCGTCTTCATCCGCACGTTCGGGTTCTCCCGGCTGGGGAGCGCGTCGTGCGTCATCGTCTCGAAGTACGGGCGCAGCGTGAAGTCGAGGACGCCCGCGCCCTCGCGGGTGGTGGTGCCGCCCTTGCTGTCGGTGGCGGTCACGTCGATCGTGTACCGGCCGAGCTCCGGGATGGTCCCGCCGTCCTCGGTGAGCTTGAGGAGGGCGCTGTCCGGCACCAGGAACCTGCCCTTGTTCCAGGACTGTTCGGTCAGCGAGGGCACTTCGGAGACCACGGTGCCGCCCTGGCGCACCTTCGCGGAGACGGACACGATGTCCGCTCCCGCGGTGTCGGTCCAGGCGGTCACGGAGAACTGTCCGCGCTGGGTGTCGACCGTTCTGGCCGGGCCGATGCCGACCGGGGAGGCGTCCGCGGCGAAGGCGGCCGGGGCCAGTGGGCCGAGCGGGAGTACGGACACGGACATCGCCGCGACCGCGGTCAGCAGGGTGAGAGCGCGCTTGGGCACGTGGGTGTTCTCCGGTCGGGGAAGGCGGTGGCGGTCAGCGGACATCGACGTACTTCATCTTCGACTCGCTGTAGAAGTGCTTGGAGTCCGGCTGGAGAGCCATGGCCCAGTGGCCGTCGCCGTATGCCGTGCCCTTGAGGCTGTACTTGCCGCTGCTGCCGGTGGTGCCCTTGGCCACCCAGTACCACTGGTTCTCGCCCTTGGGCTTGAAGAGCAGTGTCACCTTTGCGCCCTTGTAGCCCTGCCACTTGCCGCCGGTGTGCTGCTGGAGCGTGCCGGACGCGGTGAACCTGGCGTCCTTGTGCGGGCGGGTCGGGGAGACCGAGAAGGACGAGAACCGGGTGAGGGTGCGGGTCAGACGTACCGGCGCGCTGTTCTGGGCGAGGAAGTTGTCGTTCTCGGCGTGCGCGATGCGGTAGTACGCGTTGACGAAGCCGTCGTTCTCGATGGTGAAGGGGCAGTATCCCGCGGTGCCGCCCTCGGCGACCCCGTGGCGCAGGTTCACCCACGTCTTGCCGTCCGCCGAGTACTGGAGGGTGACCCGCTCGTCCCAGCACCAGTCGGCGGCCAGCCGGCCGGTGGCCCTGACCTTGCCGTACGGGCTGAGCTCGATCTTGACGTTGGTGTACTTGAACGCCTTCGGGACCGCGATGTCGCCGCGGTCGTACGGCAGGTCCGCGTAGTACACGCTCGGCTTGAGGTAGGTGTGGACGCCGGTCGTGTACGCGGCCTTCGCCGGGTACGTGAACGTGCCGTCCTCGCCGACCGTGGAGCTGCCCATCACGGTGCCGACCTCGTGGCGCGAGGTGTCCGGCTCGCGCGGGGTGGAGATCACGGTCGCCCCGGTGAACGGCTTCCAGCCGCCCGGGGTCAGCCGCTCGGCGCGGCCGGTGACCGTGACGGAGTCGCCCTTGTGGACCCGCTTCTTGCTGAGGTCGGCGGAGATCCGGTACTTCGTCTTGGAGATGGGCAGATCGGGGACCTCGGCCGCGTCGTCCGGGTCGGTGTCGGCGGTCGCCTCGACGGTGGCCCCGCCGCCGCGCACGTCGGCGCCCGGAGTGAGGGGCAGTGAGAAGCCGCCGCCGTTCCCGGTGACGGTCGCCGTCTTCGCGAGATCCGTCCAGTCCGTCCCGTACATACGGAAGCCGACCTTGACCTTTGTGCCCTCATGGGCCGGTGTGCGCAGGCCCGTCGACGGGTCGAGGGTGGTCGCGGTGCCGGTCAGGACGGCGTCGCGGTGCTCGTAGTCGGTGGACTCGCGGTCGAAGGCGAGGCCGGAGACGCCGGTGTGCAGCCGGTAGCTGAGCTTGCCGCCGCCCTCCCAGTGCTGAATCGTTCCGCCGGGCATGCGGTAGTCCACGGTCACCGGGTAGTCGCCGAACGCGCTGCCTTCGGGCAGCCGCAGCGGCTGGTCGGTGGCCCAGCCACCGGGCCTGCTGCTGGTGTAGTCGTGCCAGGACAGCTCGTCGGTGGAGAGCAGCGGCGCGGCGCCGGGCTGCTGCCCGGGCGCGAACACATTGACCTTCACCCAGAGGGCGTTGTACGGAAGGCCGATGTCGAGCCGGCCGTCGTCGAAGGTGTCGGTACGGGTGACCGGCACGGGAGCCGCGGCGGCGGCCCCGGCAGTCCTGGCGGCCGTGGTGGCAGTGCCGGTGCCGACCGCGAAGGCGGCGGGTGCCGTCGCCAGGGCGGGGAGCGTCAGCCCCGCCGAGAGTGCGAATACAGCTGCCGCACGCACCGAGGCATGCGGAAACAGGCGCGCTGGGCGCATGAAAGGGACCCCCCACAGGTCATGAAGCGGTCGCCGGGAAACGGCACACCGCGAGCGATGCTGAGTGATCGCGTAGGGAGGCAGAATAACCGGCCGCGCGGCCGGGCTGCCAGATGAAATCCGGGCACGGCATCCCAGTTGTCTCTCGTCCCTTTGGTGAACACTCGGTGGCTGTACCTGGCGCAGGGCCCAGGCGGCTTCGAGCGTTCGTCCGCCGATGCCGGAGACGGGCGGCAGGTCTTCACTTGTGGTCGCGCAGGAAGGCGGGGATCTCGTCACGGGTCGGGTAGTTCGGCACAGGTGCCGGCTTGGCTTGAAGGAACGCGGTGATGACGGCGGCGGCTCGGTCGTTGTTGTCGTCGAGGCCGTTCCACATGCGGTGCCCGACTCCGGGCATGTACTGCGCGCGCTGGATGGCGGGGTCATCAGCGAGGACGGCGGTCGCCCACTGCCGGACCTGGGAAGAGCACTCGGCGATCATCAGCATCGCGGGGGTTCGGGAGCGCCTCAGTTGCGGAGCGATGGAGGGGGAGTCCTTGATCGTCTGCTGGACGCGGAGGCTGGCGGCGGCGCTGAAGGAGAAGTTCTGCGCCGTGTCCTCGGTCGGGATGAGGCTGTCGCACGGCTCCTGCCCGGTGAAGGTCAAGAGTGCTTCTTGGGCGTGTGGTTGATGAGCTTGTTGAGGTTGTGCACCGTGCCGAGGAGCTTGATCTCGGCGTCCACCGCCTGGCGGCCGCGGTAGTTGAGGTGCCGTCCGAAGCGTTGGAAGATCTGGGCGAATCCCGGCTCGACCAGGGCACTGCGTTGACGGTACTGGGCCCGTCCTGTTGGGGTGGCGAGGCGGGCCGCCATGTCCTGCTGGCCGGCAGGGGCCTGCTGACGTTTCGCGGGAAAGCCTGCCTGGTCGGCATCGCTGGTGACCGAGACCAGTAGCGGGAGGTCGGCGAGGGCCTCGAAGGACGCGGCGGAAGCGTACCCGCTGTCGGCGAGCCAGAGTTGGATGTCGCCGGGGAGCCGTGCGGCCTGGTGATTGTGCTGGGTCTTCTTCACCATCGGAACGAGGGCCGTCCTGTCCGAGGGATTGTCGTGCGCTTCGATGGCCAGCAAGAATTGACGGCGGGCGCACACGATCTGGATGTTGTATCCCTGCAGGTAGCCGCCGCGTTTGCCGGGAATCAGCCGGGAGTCGGGATCGCTCAGGCAGGAACGGGACTCCGGGGAGGGGGCCGGTCGGGGTGTGCGGGCCCGCTCCAGCCAGGCCCGCATCTTCACCAGTCGCGTTCGCTGGCGAACGAGGACGGTCTTGTGCTCCATCGGGACCGGCGGCCGTCCGTTCGCTCCACGACGTCCTGCCGCCCGGTCCTCTCGGACGCGGAGCTCGTACTTCTTCAGCTTCTCCTGGTGAGCCTCGGTCTCGGCGGCCAGGCGCTTCTCCGCGCGGGCCACCATCCGCTCGGCGGCTTCGACCTTGATCCGGATCTCGGTGGGTGAAGGCATAGCCCGTTCATGCAGTCTGTCCCTGGCCAAGTGGGCCCGGGTGAGCCGGTCGCACAGCCGGGACAGGCGAGGCCAGTTGTCGCACGCGTCCTCGCCATCTCCCTGTGCTGCCGAGTCATCGGCCTCGACGCTCAGCGCGTGGTCGACTACATCCTCCATCAACGCGTGGATCTCTTTCTCGTACTGGGAGATGGTCTCCTCCAGGCGCTGGAGCCGCTGGTTGGCGTCGCGTGAGGCGTTCGCCTCCATCGGTGAGCCGTCCACGGCCACCGCCGAAAGATCGACCAGGCCACGTCGGCCGCACAGCGACAACACCTGCACGAACAGTGAGTTCAAGGCGGCACGGTGGCGTCGTACGAACCGCGCGACGGTGGAGTGGTCCACTCGGCGGTTCGCGGTGATGATTCGGCAGCCCACGTCGTCCCAGCAAGCCTGCTCGATGCGACGGGAGGAACGCACTCCCTTGCTGTAGCAGTACAGGAGCAGCGCAATCAGGCTCGCGGGAGGGTAGGCCACCCCGCCCCGCCCGTCGTCACGGTAGCTGTTCTCGAACGCCGACAGGTCAAGTAGCTCGACGACGTCGAGCACCTTCCAGCACAGGTGCTCGGGCGGCAGCCACTCCCGGACATCCCGCGGCATCTCAAGATCACGTTCACGGTCGCACGACCAGAAGTTCCGCCCCACCAGCCAAGATTCCGACGCCTCCTGGATCCTCGGAACCGAACAACGAATCGCTCTTGACCTTCACCGGGCAGGAGCCGTGCGACAGCCTCGGATGCGCTGCGCGTCGCGCGCGCAATAGGCGGACGCGGTGTCGCTGCCGAGGTCAGCGGCCGTGAACGCGTTGTCGCCTTCGGCCTGTCCGATCAGCCCGGTGTCGGGAGTGAGGAGTCCGAGGCGCATGAGGCCGAATCCGACGGCGTACCGGGGAACCGTTGTCGACTTCGGTCCGGTCACGGCCGGCGCGAGGCCGCGCGCGGAGGGGCGGCCCTTGTGCCCGGTGTTCTGCGCGGTGGGGCCGTCCATCGGGCCGGGTTCGGCGACGATCGCCCGGTGCAGGTGTGCGGCGACCCGCGGATCAGCCAGGGCTCGCGTGAGCACGACCCCGCCTGAGGAGAATCCGAGGATGTCGACCCTGCCCTTGTCCAGACGGTCGATGAAGGCGGCGAGATCGCGGACCGACCGGGAGATCGTGTACTGGTCCATGGGGAGAAGGCCGCTTCGTCCGCCGCCGGCCTGTTCGTAGGCGTAGACGTCGTAGCCCTGGCGCGCCAGGAGTTGCAGGAACCGGTGGTCGAGCAGCGAGATGCCGCGGACCGGTCCGCCGTTGAGGTACACGAACGGGATGGGATGCCGGGTGCCGGGGTTCGCGGGCGGGTAGTGGTACACCGCGACCCGGCTGCCTGTGGCCAGGCTCCAGTGCTGCGTGGCCACGAAAGGCAGGTCGGGCGGGTACCGCCGGGCCGTGGGCACGGTCGGGATGCAGACCGACGCCGTCAACGCTGCCGCGACAACCACCGGCAGGAACGGCACGAGCCGCGCCGCCCGGGTACGACGCCGACCCCGCCACAGTGCGGCGACAGTCCCGACTCCAAGGATCGTCAGCCATGCGCCGAACCCCGAGCCTGCCCCGTCCGTGAGGACGATCAGAACGAGAAAGGCGACGACCAGCGCCGAGACGGCGGCCAGGGCCAGCAGTAAGCGACCGGTAAGGCGGGCAAGGCGTATGGCGAACGTGGGCACGGCGGACCTCCGAAGTTTCAAAACGCTGTTTCAAAACGACGTTATCAAAGAGGTAGGATTCTCGTCATGGGTAGGCCGAGAACAAACGACGAGACCGTCAAAGAGCGACTCGTGGAGTGCGCGACCGAGATGCTCGCCACCCGTCCGCAGGAGTCGCTCACAGTCCGCGCCGTGGCCACGGCCGCCGACACGTCAACGGCGGCGGTGTACTCCCTGTTCGGCGGCAAGGACGGACTGATCGGAGCGGTACGCGACAGAGCCGTCGCCAGTCTGTTCCAGGCGCTGACGGCGGTGGCGACCTCCGAGGATCCCCTCGCCGACATCTACGCACTGGCCGCCGCATACCGACGATGGGGACGCGAACACAGCCACCTGTACTCGGTGCTGTTCGGTGGGGTGCAATCCTTCAAGCCGTCGGGGGCGGTCGGTACGAGTGACCCCATCCGGCCGCTCATCGCGGCGATCGATCGCGCCGTGACAGAGTCCGTCCTCGACGGCCACGTGACGTCGATCGCTGTCTCGCTCTGGGTGACCCTGCACGGGCTCGTGACACTCGAACTCGCCGGGGCCCTCGACGCCCCCACAGCAGAGGCCGCATTCCGATCGACGATCCACGCCGCGCTGCGCGGCTGGACGACCCCCGCGGTGTTCCGCAGCCTTCGGCACGACGAACCCGCCCCTTGACGGGGATCGCGACCAACTGGCTGACCCCCAGCGCGCCGCTCAGTGCCCGGGGCGGCCGCCCCCGACCTCCCGGCAGTCCCTGGATGCGCCGCTCGACTCCCTCGCCGCGGCCGGGGTCGCAGCGCCGGTGAGCGCATGACCGCGGCGGTCATGCGCCCCCGCCTTCCCTACGCGTCCAGCGCCTCGCGCCACCCGCGTACCGCCCCCGCCTCGACCCCCGCCGACCACCCTCCCGGCCGCGCCGCGCCGCCGATGTGGAACGCGTCCACCCCTCCCGACCTGAGCGCCGGAAGGTGGTCCAGGCGCAGGCCCCCTCCCACCAGGATCTGGGCCTCGTAACCCGGTTCACCCCGCCGCGCCGCCTCCGCCAGGAGCGTGGGGAGACCGTCGTCCACGCCCGCCGCGGACCCGGCGGTCAGATACGTGTCCAGACCCGGCATGTCCGCGAGGTGCTTGCGCAGGGCGTCGCGGTCGACCGCCCGGTCGATCGCCCGGTGGAATGTCCACCGGCAGCCCTCGAGCTCCGCCATCAGCCGCTCCACCGTGACCAGGTCCGCGTTTCCGGCTTCGTCCAGGAACCCGAGCACGAACTCCTCCGCGCCCTCCGCCCGCATCTCCCCCGCGACCCGCACCAGCGCGTCCACGTCGCCCGGGCCGCCCGCGCCGAAGCCGTTCGCCCGCCGCAGCATCACCCGCAGCGGGATGTCGACCGCCGCGCGAATGCGTGCGAACGTCTCGCGCGTCGGGGTCAGCCCATCCGACGCCATGTCGGTGACGAGCTCCAGGCGGTCGGCCCCTCCGGACTGGGCGGCGACCGCGTCCTCCGCGTCGAGAGCGATGACCTCCAGGACTGCACGGTTGCTCATGTGACCCCATTCCTTCGGCGAGACTGCTACAGGTCTAGTCCAATATCCAGACTAAGGGATCACCGTCCCCCCACATCAGCCGCATCCGGAGCGGCTCAGAGACTCAGCGGCTCAGCGGCTCGGACTCAGCGGCTCGGAGACGCAGCAACTCAGCGACTCAGCCGCCCGGGCCGCCGCCCCCGACGGCGCCTCCGCCTTCACCGCCGCGCGGCGGCCCGCTCTCGCGCCCCTGCCCCGCGCCGTGAGTGCTGTGAGTCTTCAGGTTGTAAGGGAGAAGGCGCCCCCCGTCGTGCGGGAAGTCGTCCTCGTCCGGCACCCGTACCTCCTCGATGTGCGTGGGGTGGTCGGGCGGCTTCGGCTGCTCCGCGGGGGGCGGCGCGGGCGCCTGCTGGTCCCGGCGCCTCCCGTCCCACCACATGGCGCCCGCCAGCAGGGCCGCGAGGACGATCCCGATGATGAAGGGACCGGCTCCGGTCAGATGCTCACCGGCCGTGACGTCGGAAGCCGAGATGCTCTGGACTGTCAGCAAGGCGTTCATGGCGTCTGCCTCCGCGCATGGGGGATGGCACACATGCCGTTATGTTTCGTTCATACCCATTTACCACCACTCGATACGCGACTGCCAACCGCCCCCTCCGGAGTCACCCCGTACCCCTCCGGAGTCACCGCATGTCTAGAGTCACCGCATGACCGATCGCTCCCAGGTTCTTCGCGACCGCTGGACGCAGACCCTCCTCGCCGCCCGCGACGGCGCGAGCACGCCGGACCCTCTGCCGTACGCGGAGAATCTGCTCGCCCGCTGGGCCGAGCCGCAGCGGCGCTACCACACCACCGCCCACCTGGCCGCGGTCCTCGACCACATCGACACCCTCGCCGGGCATGCCGACGATCCCGACCTCGTCCGCCTCGCCGCCTGGTTCCACGACGCGGTCTACCATCCCGACCGTTCGGAGAACGAGGAACGCTCGGCCCGACTCGCCGAACGCGCCCTTGCCGAAGCCGGACTGGACCCCGGCCGCACCGCCGAGGTCGCCCGGCTGGTCCGTCTCACGGTCACCCACGCCGCCGAGGAGGGCGACGCCAACGGCGCGGTCCTGTGCGACGCGGACCTGGCGATCCTGGCCGCGGCCCCTCAGCCGTACGCCGCGTACGCCGCCGCCGTGCGCGAGGAGTACGGATTCGTCCCGGACGACGCCTTCCGCGAGGGCCGGGCGGCGGTGCTGCGCCAACTCCTGGAACTGCCCCGGCTGTTCCGCACGCCGCACGGAGAACGCGCGTGGGAGTCCGCGGCCCGCCGGAACCTGGCGGCGGAGCTGGAGTCGCTTCAGCAGAAGTAGACGACCAGTCGGATGTTGTCGTCACCGTGCAGCCCGGCCAGGGTGCGCATGACCGAAAGGACCGGCTCCCACTTGCCGGTGTCCTCGAAGACGAGCCGGCGGCGGGTGAAGACCAACGGCCGGTAGACGTACTCGCCCAGCTCGACCTCGGCGCCTTCGGGCCAGTCGTACGGGGCCGTGTTGTCCTTGCCGAAGCGGTCCCACGCCTCGTCGTAGACGTCGGTCGACGCCCGCGCGAAGCCGTCGTACGCAAGCGTGCCGTCAGGCTGCCTGCGCCACTGCTCCACGTGGTAGAAGGCCGCCCTGCCGTCCTCCATGCACGGCTCGTCCCAGTCGACCGCCGCGAGTTCGGCCCAGGTGGCGTACGAGTAGCTGTGCCCGGCATCCTCCGGGTCCTCGGCGTCCGGGCGGAGCGGCGAGTCGGCGGGCACGCCCCGCTGGTCGAAGAGCGGCACGATGTCCTCGAGGTACGAGTACCCGAAGAGACAGTGCCAGGAGAGCTGGTCGCCCCTGCCGGTCCGCAGCTCGTGCAGCCCCAGAATCACGTCCCACTGCGCATCTCTCGCCCATGACTCATTGCCCCACAGCCGGCCCTCGACGACCCCGTGTATGTCCACTCCCATGAGCGGCAACTCTAGGGAACGCGCCGGTGCTTGGGCCTGCGCAGCCCCGCCTCCGTGAGCCGCCGTACGAGTTCCTTGGGGCCGATCTCCACCGCGCCCGCCCGCACCGCGTCCCGGTAGCGGGACTCCGGGACGTCGTAGTGGTCCCGCTCGAAGGCGCGGGGCGGGCAGCCGATCGACGCGGCGAAGGCGTGCAGCTCCTCGTACGAGACGTCGCTGACCAGGTGCGACCACAGCCTGCCATGGCCCGGCCAGGTCGGCGGGTCGATATAGATCGTCACGGGGTCAGCCCGCCGACGGGGGCCACGATCACGCCGGCCTTCGCGCAGACCCAGTGCGGATCGGGTCCCAGCTCCGGGTCCACATCCAGCGCGTGCGGGTCACCGGCGTCACAGACGGGGCACAGCGGCCAGCGGCCGTGCCGCTCCAGCAGCGCGTCCTGGACGTCCTGGGCGACCAGACCGGCGACGTACTCGACGCCCTCCGGCCACTGCTCGACCCACCAGCGGCGGTGCGTCACCGCGTCCTCGACCATCGAGACGACCCCGGCATCGGCCACATCGCGGGCGGCCAGATCGGCGAGGACCAGCGCGCGCGCCGCGTGCAGGGCCTGCTCGAGGGGGTTCATGTCGTCCATGCAGCCATTGTCGCCCCACCGGCCCCAGCCGGAACCGAAGGGGTTGACGATGAACAACCGCCGAAAATATCTTTCAAGGGTGACCAATCCAGTGAAGGAAATTTTCAGCGGTGCCGCTCCGCCCGCCCCGGCCGCTCTCGCGGCCAAGGTGCGGACCCTCGCGCCGTCCATGACCCGCTCCATGCAGCGGGTCGCCGAAGCCGTCGCCGACGACCCGGCCGGCTGCGCGGCCCTCACGGTCACCGGTCTCGCCGAGCTCACCGGCACCAGCGAGGCCACCGTGGTCCGCACCGCCCGGCTCCTCGGCTACCCCGGCTACCGCGACCTGCGCCTCGCGCTCGCCGGGCTCGCCGCCCACCAGCTGTCCGGCCGGGCTCCGGCGGTCACCGCCGACATCGCCGTCGACGACCCCATCGCGGACGTGGTCGCCAAGCTGGCCTACGACGAGCAGCAGACCCTCGCCGACACGGCAGCCGGACTCGACACCGTCCAGCTGGGAGCGGCCGTGACGGCCGCATCGACCGCCCGCAGGATCGATATCTACGGCGTCGGCGCATCCTCGCTCGTCGGCATGGACCTCGCCCAGAAGCTGCTCCGGATCGGCCTGATCGCGCACGCCCACGCCGACCCGCACCTTGCCGTCACCAACGCCGTGCAACTGCGCTCCGGCGATGTGGCCATCGCTATCACCCACTCCGGCTCCACCGGCGATGTGATCGAACCACTGCGGGTCGCCTTCGATCGCGGCGCGACGACGATCGCGATCACCGGCCGTCCGGACGGCCCGGTCTCGCAGTACGCCGACCATGTGCTGACCACCTCCACCGCCCGCGAGAGCGAGCTGCGGCCGGCCGCCATGTCGTCCCGTACCAGCCAGCTCCTCGTCGTGGACTGCCTGTTCATAGGGGTTGCGCAGCGTACGTACGAGACGGCGGCCCCTGCCCTGGCCGCTTCGTACGAGGCGCTCGCCCATCGCCACAGCCCGCGCACCCGCTAGAAAGCCGAGCCGCTCTTCATGACCTCCACGTCCTCTGCGTCGTCCGCGTCCTCGGCTTCGTCCGCGGCGGGGTCCTCGGCTTCGTCGGCGGCAGCTTCGGCTTCGGCTGCGACTTCGACTTCGGCTTCGGCTGCGTACGGTGAACTCCGTGCCCAGCTGGCCACGCTCACCACCGAGGCGTTCCGGCCCGAGCTCGCCGACATCGACCAGCTCCCCACCCTCGAGATCGCCCGGATCATGAACGGCGAGGACCGGTCCGTCCCCGACGCCGTCGCCGCGCAACTGCCGCAGATCGCCGCCGCGATCGACGGCACCGCCGAGCGGATGTCCCGCGGCGGCCGGCTGATCTACGCGGGCGCGGGCACGGCGGGCCGCCTCGGCGTGCTGGACGCGAGCGAGTGCCCGCCCACCTTCAACACCGACCCCGCAGAGGTCGTGGGCCTGATCGCGGGCGGCCCGGCCGCCATGGTCCGGGCGAGCGAGGGCGCCGAGGACAGCAAGGAACTGGCCGCGGCCGACCTGGACGCGCTCAAGCTGACCGCGAACGACACGGTGGTCGGGATCTCGGCCTCGGGCCGTACTCCGTACGCGATCGGCGCGGTCGAGCACGCCCGCGCCGGCGGTGCGCTCACCATCGGCCTGTCCTGCAACGCGGGCAGCGCGCTCGGCGCGGCCGCCGATCACGGCATCGAGGTCGTCGTCGGCCCCGAACTCCTCACCGGTTCCACCCGGTTGAAGGCGGGCACGGCGCAGAAGCTGGTCCTCAACATGATCTCGACGATCACGATGATCCGGCTCGGCAAGACGTACGGAAACCTGATGGTGGACGTCCGCGCCTCCAACGAGAAGCTGCGCGCCCGCTCGCACCGGATCGTCGCCCTTGCCACGGGCGCGCCCGACGAGGAGATCGAGGCGGCCCTGGCGGCCACGGACGGCGAGGTGAAGAACGCGATCCTGACGATCCTGGGCGAGGTCGACGGCCCGACGGCCGCGCGTCTCCTGACGGAGAGCGAGGGTCACCTGCGCGCGGCGCTCCGGTCACGCCGGAGGGGCTGACGTTTCAGCGGGTCACCTCCTGGCCGTGGTCCTGGCGCCCCGGAGCGGACCCGGAACCCGCACCCCCAGGACCGGACACCCCGGAAACCCGCCGCCCCCTCGGGGCTACCCGAGCTGGTGCGGCAGAGGGGACGCGTGGAGGAGCGTCAGGCCGGAGACCGCGCGGGTCAGGGAGACGTACAGGCGGCGCAGGCCCGTGCGTTCGTCGGGTTCCGCGTCGATCACCGCCGCGGGCTCGTCCAGGACCACGTAGTCGTATTCGAGGCCCTTGGCCAGCGACGCCGGGACCAGCGTCAGGCGGGACTCGGCCGTCGTCTCCTCGCCGGGGGAGAGGTACGCGTGGCCCGCCGACATCAGGGCCTCGGCCAGGGCCGGGATCCGGGCGTCCGCGGCGATCAGGCCGATCGAACCCTCCTGGCGCAGCGAGTCCTCGCACGCCGCGACGACCGCCACGTCCAGCTCCGCGACATCCGTGACCTCGCGGACCTCCAGGGAGCCGGGGGCCTCACGGACCGATCCGACCTCCGCCAGGCCCGGTGCGATGTCCGGGAGCAGACGGGACGCGTACGCGATCACCTCGCGCGGCACACGGAAGCCCGCCGTCAGCTCTTCGACGGCCGCGCCCGGCTTGCCGAGGTGGGTCAGGGCCTGCTGCCAGCTCTCCGTCGCCCACGGGGTGGTGCCCTGCGCCAGGTCGCCGAGGACGGTCGCCGAGCCGGTCGTGCAGCGGCGGCCCACCGCGCGGTACTGCATCGGGGACAGGTCCTGCGCCTCGTCCAGTACGACATGGCCCAGCGAGTGCGTGCGCTGCACCAGGTCGTTCGCCTCGTCGATCAGCACCGCGTCCGCCGAGGACCACTTGGCGGCCCGGACACTGCGGGCCGGCTTGGTCCACAGGACGGTCTTCTGTTCCTCCGCGGTCAGCAGGCCCTCCGCCTGCTCCGCAAGGAAGTCCGGGTCGGACAGCAGCCGGAGCACCAGCTTCGCCGGGTCCACCGGGGGCCAGACCGTCTTCACCGCCGCCTTCACCGCGGGGTTGCGGGCCACCGCGTCCTGCACCCGGTCGTCGGGTGCCTCGCCCGCCTGCTCCATGCGGACCAGGACCGCGTGCGCGATCCGCTGCGGAAGCGCCTCGCGCGCCGCGCCGTACCGGATGTCCCGGTCCAGCAACTCCCGCACCATCTCCTCGAGTTCGTACGCCGGTACGCGCCACCGCCGCGAGCCGCGCACCACCATCAGCGGCTCCGCCGGCATCGTCACGTGCGAGCGGACGGCCCGCCGCAGCACCTCCGCCATCCGCGCGTCACCCTTGATCACGGCGGCGTCGGAGGGATCGGTTCCGCGTACCTCCACATGGGCCACGAGGTCGTCGACCGTCGACTGCTTGACCTCGAGCTCGCCCAGCGCGGGCAGGACTTGCTCGATGTAGTGCAGGAAGGACCTGTTCGGCCCGATCACCAGCGTGCCGGTACGGGCGAGCCGCTCCCGGTGTGCGTACAGCAGATACGCGACCCGGTGCAGACCCACCGCGGTCTTTCCGGTGCCCGGGCCGCCCTGCACGCACACCGTGCCGCCGAGCCCCGACCGTACGATCTCGTCCTGCTCCGGCTGGATCGTGGCGACGATGTCCCGCATCGGGCCCACGCGCGGGCGCTCGATCTCCGCCTGGAGCAGCTTGCTGGTCTGTTCCCGCTCGGCGGGGTCGGTCAGATGCTCGTCCTCGTACGCCGTGAGCTCGCCGCCCGTGTAGCCGAAGCGCCGCCGCAGCCCGACGTCCAGCGGGTCCTTCCGGGACGCCCGGTAGAAGGGCTGCGAGACGGGTGCGCGCCAGTCGATGACCATCGGGTCGCCGTCCGCGTCATGGACGTGGCGGCGGCCGATGTAGAAGCGCTCGCCCTCCGCGCCCTCCGCCCGGTCCGCGCCGACCCGGTGCAGATAGTCGAGGCGGCCGAAGAAGAGCGGCGTGTGGGAGAGATCGGCGAGTGCCTTGATGCGCTCCTCGATCTGCGACTCCAGGACGGCGGCGTTGACCCAGTTCGCGGTGACGTCGCGGATGTCGAGGGCCTGGACGTCCTCGCGCATCGTGCGGAGGGCGGCGCGCGAGGCGGTGAGATGGGCGCGTTCGCGCCCGAGCGGGTCGGGTTCGGACATGGGTTGCCTCCGGCGGACACGGCGGGATCACGGCATGACGGACCGGCCGGTTTCCGTCCGGGCGGCGGCACTCCACGAGGGGAGGCGGGCAAGACGGGCGATTGTAGCCAGAGGGTGGATCGCGGGCGAATGGTTTTTCTCGGGGTCGGTTCGCGCAGGTCCTCCCCGGGCGCTCGGGCGGTCCTTCCCGTAGGGGACGGCGTATGCCTGGAGTCGTACACGCGCGGTCCCGCGGTTCCGTCCGCAGATCGATGTGGCGCGCGGTGCCGGCGAGCCATCATGGAGGTATGAGCACAGCAACCTTCACCCCAGGCACCCACGTCCCCCACCCCCGTCACGGCGCCACCGCCACCGGCGCCGCCCCCCACCCGCCCCACCGCGTCGGCAACGCTCTGCGCGCGGTCAAGGTCTTCGCCGAGGCCGTGTTCAGCGTCGCCGTCCTCGGGGAGTACGCCGAGGAGGCAGGTGTCCACCGCCGCTGACCTCCGGGGCTGCTGACCCCCTGGGCCGTCGACCCCCTAGTAGGGTCGCGCCCGTGAAGTACCGGAATGTGACTCTTCGTTCACTCACCGCATTCAGCGCCCTGACCCTCGCGCTCTCCCTGGCCGCGCTCGCCGCGCTCTGCGTCACCCAGCGCATTCCGATGGCCGACACGCTCGTGTACCGGGCCGAGGGGGCCGCCGTCGCAAACGGCACCGCTCTCTACGGGTTCAGCGTCACCGAGTGGCGGCTGCCCGCCACGTACCCGCCCTTCGCGGCGATCCTCTTCGTACCGACCACCTGGCTGCCCGTCCCGGCGCTCAAGGTGGTCTTTGTCGTCGGGAACGCGCTGCTGCTCGCTCTGCTCGTGCGCCTGTCCTGCCGGTTCGCCGGGCTTCCCGCGCGGCCCCCGCTGATCATCGCCGCGGTCGCCGTCGGCCTCTGGCTCGAACCGGTCTTCCAGACTCTCCTCTTCGGGCAGATCAACCTCGCCCTCGTCTGCCTGGTCCTGTGGGACCTGTCGCGGGACGAGGAAGCCCTCGGCAAGGGCTTCGCGCTCGGCGTCGCGGCCGGCGTCAAGCTCACGCCCGCCGTTTTCATCGTGTACCTGCTGATCACCGGACGGGTACGGGCCGGGCTCACCGCCCTCGCCTCCTTCACCGGCACGGTGCTGCTGGGAGCGCTCGTGCTCCCGTACGCCAGCGTCGACTTCTGGACCCGGCGCATCTTCGAGACCGGCCGGGTCGGCAAGGTGTGGATCGTCGACAACCAGTCGCTGCAGGGGCTGCTGGCCCGGCTGCTGCACACCCCGGAACCGGGGCCTGTCTGGATCGCCACCGCCGCGTTCACCGCCGTCGCCGGGCTGTGGATCGCCCGCCGCTCCACGAGCACGGCCTGGGGAGTGCTGGTCACCGCGATGACCGCGCTCCTCGTCTCGCCGATCAGCTGGTCGCACCACTGGGTGTGGTGCGTACCGCTGCTGGCCGTACTGATCGCGGAGGGCCGTCTCCGTACGGCCGCGGCCGTGACCGCGCTCTTCCTGGCCCGCACCCTGTGGCTGGTCCCCCACCAGGGAGAGCAGGATCTGAAGCTCCCCTGGTGGCAGCAGCCCCTGGCGTCCCCCTATCCGCTGCTGGGCCTGGCGGTGCTGGCCCTGGCCCTGTCCCTGGGGAACCGGCGCGCGGCAGTACCGGGGCCACGCGCCACAGCACCGCGGAAGCAGAGTGAGCCGAGTGACATGAGTACGCGCCTGGGGGCGAATTGAGTTCCGGGACCGGTCGCGCCGCGGCGCACGAATCGCCGGCTCGGATGTGCGCCCGGGCCGGTTTGTAACATCGCGGGCTGCCCGGGCGTGCTGATGACAGGAAGCGCTACGGGCACGGACCGGAAAACGGGAACAGAGGCATATGTCGACCGACGCAGAGTTCGACGCCTTCTACACCGCCACGGCCAAACGGCTTGTCGCCACGGTCTACGCAATGACCGGGGACCTGGCCGAGGCCGAGGACGCGGTGCAGGAGGCGTATGCACGGGCCTGGCAGCGATGGAGCCGGCTCACACGGGAGGGGGACCCGCTGCCGTGGGTGCGCACCGTCGCGTCCCGGCTGGCCATCAGCACCTGGCGGCGTACCCGCAACCGGCTGCGCGCCCAACTGCGGCACGGCCCTGCGCCGGACGTGCCCGGGCTGTCCGAGGATCGCGTCGCCCTGGTAGCGGCGCTGCGCGAGCTGAGCCCGGACCAGCGGCGGGCGGTGGTGCTGCACCACCTGCTCGACCTGCCGGTGGAAGAGGTGGCGCGCGAAACGGGCGCCTCGAGCGGCGCCGTGAGAACCAGGCTCAGCAGGGCGCGCAAACTGCTCGGCGCGCAGCTCACGAACATCGACACATACGACGAGGGGGTCGTCACGAATGGCTGACGTCGAGGAACTGCTGGACGGTGTCCCGGTGCGGCTTGCGCCCGCACAGGCCGTACGCGCCCGTGGTGAGCGCCGCCGGGCACGGCAGCGGATGGGCGGCGTGGTCGCAGTGGCGGTGATCGCCGCGACGGCGGTGGGCATCGGCTCGTGGACGGATCCGACACCGGGGCCGCGCGGTTCGCAGGTGGCCTCGGAAGGCGAAAACCCGTTCATGTCGCACGGGGTGGTGCAGGACCTGAAGCCCTCGGAGCTGCCGAGGTACGCGGCCCTGCACTGGAAAGGCGACGAAAAGGCATCCGATGCAAGCGCCCTGCCGCAGGCCGGGCTGGACAGCGTCTGCAACGGCCGGCCCGGTGGCGTCCGGGCCCCCGAGCAGCAGTTCACCCACACCTACAGCGGCAAGGGCGACGCGAGGGCCCGGCACCGCGTGGCCCAGTACGCGAACACCGCCGAAGCCCTCGACGCGGTCCGCCGGCTCGGGGAGACACTCGGCGACTGCGGCCTCAAGGAGCACAAGGGCGGCGGCTACAGCGGGCCGACGAACGGCAACGGCCGCCGGCTCGAGGTCAGCGTGCAGCGCTGGGGAGCATGGGTGAGGGTGGTCGAGACGCAGTACAGCCCGCCCTCCTGAGGAGAGCAAGGACAGCGCCCGCCCACCCCCGGGGAGAGGCCACCATGAGTGCCACTCGCCCCCGCGGCGGGTTGACCGCCCTGATTCTCCCGAAGGACCCGCGGGTTCGTGCCAAGACACGGGTCCACCCGGGCTGTTCAGGAAGGCGCGGAACCTCCGCGGCGATCATCAGCCGGCCCCGGCGGTCACCGGCCTCCGGGGTGCGGAGATCCACCACATGAGCAACACACTCGCGCTAGTGTTCGTACGTGAGCCTTTATGTCGTTATAGGATTCGGGCCCGCCGGGGCGGCCACTGCTCGGCTGCTGGCCGAGAAGGGTCACTCGGTACGGGTCGTCACCAGGTCGGGCCGAAGCCCGGAACCCGGCATCGAGCACGTCGCGTTGGACGCGACGGACAGCAAGCGACTGATCGAGGTGTCGCAGGGCGCGGCCGCGATCTACAGCTGCGCCGCACCGCCCTACCATCGCTGGGCGAGTGAATGGCCGCCGCTGGCCTCGTCCCTCTGCGCGGCGGCCGAGGCGACCGGGGCCGTCCTGGTCATGCTGGGCAACCTCTACGGCTACGGTCCGGTGGACGGTCCCATGACCGAGAAGCTGCCGCTCGCGGCGACCGGTCCCAAGGGGCGGGTGCGCGCCGCCGTTTGGGAGCAGGCGCAGAAACTGCACGAGCAGGGTCGTATCAAGGCGGTCGAGCTTCGGGCCTCGGACTTCTTCGGGCCCGGTGTGACCGATGGCGGGCACCTGGCCGCGCGGGTCGTGCCACGACTGCTGCGCGGCAAGCAGGTCTCCACGCTCGGGGATCCGGACGCCCCGCACAGCTGGAGCTATCTCCCCGATGTGGCCAGGGCCCTGGTCGAGGTCGCGGGCGAGGAGCGGGCCTGGGGACGGGCCTGGCACGTCCCGACGGAGCCCGCGCTGTCCACCCGCGAGATGGTCGACCGCCTTGCCGCTCAGTCGGGAACGGGTCCGGTCGCGGTGCGAAGGCTCCCGCCGGCCGTACTGGGTGTCGTGTCGGTCTTCTCTCGGCTGATCCGCGAACTGAAGGAGATCCGCTATCAGTTCGACCGACCGTTCGTAGTTGACTCAACGGCTTACGAAGCCGAGTTCGCGGTACGAGCCACCCCCGTCGATGAGCAGGTCAAGACAACGGTGGACTGGTGGCGTGAGCGACTGGCCACCACGGGATGACCTCTGCGGCGGCGACGGATGCGGTCTCGGACTGCTCCCGTTCCTCCTGCTGATGGCGCTGTACGGGACGGTGTGGGCGGCGGCGCGGCCGCTCACCCGGCACGCCGCCGCGAACTCACCTGCCCACCTCACCCGTTGAGGAACTCCGCACACCGGTAGGGGCCCAGCGCGGCGCTTTCGGACGGCCGCAGGGTGACCTCGACGTCGTCGGCCCGGACCTTCGGGTCGAGTACGGACTGGGCGCGCGCCAGGGTGCACACCAGCTGCCCCGTGCCCTGGTCGCGCCCCGTCGCCGTATAGGGGCCGTCGAGGCGCACCGTGACGCGGGAACCCGTTCCCGTCACCGAGTAGCCGCCGAGCTCCTGGACGAGAGAGGTGAGCCCGTCGCGCTGCTCGGCGGGCGGCGGCCCCCCGGCGAGCAGCTTCACCACCGCGTTGAGGTCCTTGACCTCCCTGTCGAGCAGGGGCACCCCGCGCAGTCCGCTGTCGGACGCGTAGTACAGCCGCATCCCGCGCGTCAGCCCGGACGCGGGCTCGCCCGCGCCTATCACTCCGGTCGGCTGGACGCCGCAGCCCATGAGGGCAATCCCCAGCGCGGCGACCACGACCCCTTGCCGGACCTTCACTCCGTGCCCTCTCCGGTACGTCGCAGGGGCAGGCGCAGCGTGAACACTGCGCCGCCCTGCGGTCCGTCGGCGACGTCGATCGTGCCGCCGTGCAGCCGCGCGTTCTCCAGCGCGATCGCCGTGCCGAGGCCGCTGCCCTGTCCGCTGTCGTCGGCCGCGCCACGCGTGCGGGCCGCGTCCGCCTTGTAGAACCGGTCGAACACCCGCTCCCGAGCCCCCGGCGGCAGCCCGGGACCGTGGTCGGCGACCTCCAGCGTCACCCACTCCCCGTCCGCCGCGAGGGCCGTCCCGAGGGTCACGGTGACCGGCGGGGCTCCGTGCCGCAGCGCGTTGCCCACAAGGTTCGCGACGATCACGTCGATGCGGCGCCGGTCGACCACCGCCCGTACGCCCTCATCGAGGTGCGTCCGCACCCGGTCCGTCCAGCCGCGCAGCGCCAGCGACGCCCGTACGGTGTCGGCGAGGTCCGTCTCGGCCGCGTTCAGCCGTACCGCCTTGGCGTCGAAGCGGGAGATCTCCATCAGGTCCTCGACCAGCCGGGACAGCCGTGCGGTCTCCGTGCCGACGGTACGGGCCGCCCGCGCCGCGTCCGGCGGCAGCTGGTCGGCGTCCTCCTCCAGGACGGTCGCCACCATCGTCATCGCCGCGAGGGGCGTACGCAGTTCGTGCGACACGTCCGCCACGAAGCGGCGTGCCTTCGCCTCCTGCTCGCGCAGTTCCGCGTCGGAGGCCTGGAGCGCGTCGGCGGTCTCGTTGAACGTCCTCGCCAGGTCGGCGAGTTCGTCGTGCCCGGTGACGGCGACCCGGCTGCCGAGGTCTCCGGCCGCGAGCTCGCGGGTGGCCCGGCCCAGCTTGCGTACCGGACGAAGGACCGTCCCCGCGGCCAGCAGCGCCAGGACGGCGGCCAGCAGCACCACCGGCACGATGCCCGCCCGTACGGAGTCCAGCAGGGCGGCAGTGTCGTCGCGCTCGGCCCGCAGATCGGCGATCGCGAAGACCTCCAGGCCGGAGGTGCGGCGGTCCCCGTCGGCGTACGTCACGGGCATGCCGACGACCAGATAGGGCTCGCCCCGCCACACCACCCGCTGGAACCGGGCCCCGTCCCCGGTGCGCACGGCGGTGCGCAGCTCGGCGGTGATCCGGCCCTCCGTCTCGGCGAGGGAGTCGGAGACCGCGACGAGGTCCTGGTAGCGGGCGACAACGATGCGGGCGCCGATGCCCTCCGAGACCTTCGCCGCGAACCGGGACAGCGACCGCTGGTCGGGCGGTACGTCGAAGTCGGCGGCGACCGCGGTGACCCGCTCCCGGAGGTCGTTCACGGCGGCGTTCTGGGTGCGCTGGAGGACGGCGGTGCGGGCGTCCCGGTAGGCGAGGGCGGTCGCGGTCACCGCGCTGATGAGGGCGACGACGACGAAGGTGACGACGAGCCGGGTGCGCAGCCCGCCGACGAGCCGCCGGGAGCGCCTCTTCGCGGCGGTGCCGCGCTTGCCTTCGTCCGTACGGCTCACAGCGGCCCGAAGCGGTAGCCGAAGCCCCGCACCGTCTGTATGTACCGCGGCTTCGCCGGTACGTCCTCGAGCTTGGCCCGCAGCCGTCCGACCGCCGCGTCCACCAGCCGGGAGTCGCCCAGGAAGGTGTGGTCCCAGATGGATTCGAGGAGCTGCTCGCGGCTGAAGACCCGGCCGGGGGAGGCCGACAGCTCCAGCAGCAGCCGCAGCTCGGTGGGCGGCAGTGCGATCGGGGCGCCGTGCTTGGTGACGGTCAGCCCGGCGCGGTCGATCACCAGCCCGGCGCGGTCGGCGTCCGCCCCCTGCGCATGCCCGGACGGTTCCGCGCGCCGCAGCGCGGCCCGGATGCGGGCCTCCAGCACGGGTGCGGTGACCGGCTTGACCACGTAGTCGTCGGCGCCCGCCTCCAGGCCCGTCACGATGTCCTGGTCGTCGCCGCGCGCGGTCAGCATGATGACCGGCAGGGCGGTGGTCCTGGCGCGGATGCGGCGGCACACCTCGAAGCCGTCCATGCCGGGCAGCATCAGGTCCAGCACGGCCAGCTCGACCTTCCCGCCGCCCGGGCCGTCCAGCAGGGCGAGGGCTTCCTCGCCGGTGGCCGCCGTGTCGACGTCGTACCCGTGCCGGCGCAGCACGAGCTCCATTCCGTCCCGTACGGACGCGTCGTCCTCGATGAGCAGCACATGCGGCATGCGGTCGATTATGGGCGCCACGACCGCTGGTCCGCTGCCCGGGCAGGGGGTCGATGTGCAGGTCGGGGGCATTGTTACGTTCTCATCATGTGGCCATGGAGGGGCCATCATGTGGCGTGGCGAAGGTTGCGGGCATGAACCTGAAGACGACCTCCCGCGCCACTGCCCGGCTGCGCCTGACCGCGCTCGTCGCGGTGCCCGTCCTCGCCTTCTCGGCGGCCTGCGGCGTCGGTGACGACGCCGGCGGCGCGAGGGAGAGTGACGACATCGCCTCGGTGCCGGACGCCCCGTCGGCCTCGCAGCCCGCGAACAGCGACACCGGCCCGAGCTCCCGACCCGCCGGGAAGAGCGCCTTCTACGACGCCCAGGTGAAGTACGTCCAGTGCATGCGTACCAAGGGCGGCTACAAGGACTTCCCGGACCCGAAGCTCAGCGGCCACCTCGACTGGGCGAAGGTCGACGAGATCGCGTCCCAGCCCGGCCAGATGGAGGCCGCCAAGGGCGGCAAGAACGCCGTCTGCGGCCCCGAACTCCAGAACGCCATGACGGCCGAGCCCAAGCGCGACCAGCAGAAGGACTACGAGTCGATGCTCGCGCACGCCAAGTGCATGCGGGACAACGGCGTCTCCAAGTTCACCAACCCGACCATGAGCGGCGGCAACGCCCAGCCGGGCGGCGACCCGAACCCGGCGTCCCCGTCCATCGACCATGAGTCGCCGTCGTACAAGCAGGCCCGCGAGGCGTGCAAGACGAAGCTGCTCGACGGTCTGGACGGCATGCAGTGAAGCGCCGCACCATCTTCCTCACGCTCGGCGCGGTGAGCGTTGCCGTCGCCGTCACCGGGGGCGGCCTGCTCCTCGGCGACGGCGGCGACGCGGGCGCCTCCGGGAGAGGCGGCGACCTGCCGCCCGCCACCGCGACCGTCGTCCGCACCGACCTCGTGCAGTCCAAGACGGTCGACGGCAAGCTCGACTTCGCGCAGCGCCGCGCCGTCAAGTCGGCCGTCGAGGGCACGGTCACGGTGGCCGCTTCCGAAGGGAGGACGCTGACCATGGGGCAGGCACTGTACGAGCTGAACGACAAGCCCGTCACCCTCCTCTACGGCCCGGTCCCGATGTTCCGCGAGATGAAGGCGGGCGACCGGGGCAGTGACGTACTTCAACTGGAGCGCAATCTGCGCGACTTGGGGTACGGGTCGAAGCTGTACGTCGACACGCGGTACGACAAGGGCACCGAGGCCGCCGTCAAGCAGTGGCAGAAGTCCCTGAACCGCGACAGCACCGGCAGGGTCGGCAGGGGCGACGTCGTCTTCCAGCCCGGCCAGGTCAAGGTGGTCTCCGCCGACTCCGCGCTCGCCGACCAGGTCGGCCCGGACAAGCCGGTCCTGACGATCGCCTCCACCAAGCCCGTCGTACGGGCGGAACTGGAGCAGACCGACGGCGCGCTCACCGCAAAGGGCACCAAGGTCGAGGTCACCCTGCCGAGCGGGAAGACCGTGGCCGGCCGGGTCGTCGGGACGGTGCGTCCCGAGGAGCTTGCCTCCGAAGGCGGTGCGGGCGCCCAGGAGGGCATCACCGTCGAGGTCGTCCTGGACGGCGGGGTGAGCGCCGCGTCCGGCGAGGACGCCAAGGCGTCGGCGAGCGTGAAGTTCGTCAGCGAGGCGCGCAAGGGAGTCCTCGCGGTCCCCGTCGAGGCGGTCGTCGCCCTGCGCGGCGAGAACGGCGGCTACGGCCTCCAAGTCGTCCGGGGCGCCACCTCGAAGATGGTGCGGGTGGAGACGGGCATGACCGCCGACGGGCAGATCGAGGTCAGCGGCCCGGACGTGCGCGAGGGCCTGAAGGTCGGAGTGGCGACGTCATGACGGTCTCATCGGACGCGGTGATCGAACTGCGGGACGCCACCAAGTCGTACCCCGGCGGCGTCCACGCCCTGCGCGGAGTGAACCTCACCGTCGCAGAGGGCGAACTGCTCGCCGTCGTCGGCCCGTCCGGCTCCGGCAAGTCCACGATGCTCCACATCATGGGCACCCTCGACAAGCCCACCACGGGCACCGTCCGGGTCGCCGGGTACGACGTGTCCGCGCTCTCCGACTCCCGGCTGTCCGCACTGCGCGCCCGCCACATCGGCTTCGTGTTCCAGCACTTCCACCTGGCGGCGGGGCGCGACGCGGTGGACAACGTCGCCGACGGGCTGCTGTACGCGGGCGTACCGCTGAAGGAACGGCGCACGCGTGCGCGGGAAGCGCTCGCCAAGGTGCGACTGGACCACCGCTGCTCGCACACGCCGAACGAGCTGTCCGGCGGCGAGAAGCAGCGCGTGGCCATCGCCCGCGCCCTGGTGGGAGACCCCCGGCTGCTGCTGGCGGACGAACCGACCGGGGCGCTGGACACCGCGTCCGGCGAGATCGTCATGGAGCTGCTGCACGAGCTGAACGCATCCGGCACCACCATCTGCGTGATCACCCACGACAACGAGATCGCGGACTCGCTGCCGCGCCGGGTCCGCTTCAAGGACGGCGAGATCGTCTCGGACGCGCGCTGCGACGCGCGCTCCGCCTCCCGTACGGAAGAGGTCGGTTCATGAGGAACGACCTCAAGCCCTCCCGCCTCTCCCCCCGCGACATCCTCCGCGTCGGTGCGGTCGGCCTGCGTGCGCGTCGCGCGCGCGTGGTGCTCTCGGCGCTCGGCATCGCCATCGGTATCGCGACCATGGTCGCGGTCGTCGGCCTGTCCGAGTCGAGCCGCGCGGACCTGATGGCCCAGCTCGACCGCCTCGGCACCAACCTCCTCACCGCCGAGGCGGGCAAGGACGCCATGGGGCAGGAGGTCAAGCTCCCCAAGAACGCGGTCGCGATGGTCGAGCGCGTCGGTCCGGTGCAGCACGCCACGGCCACCGCCAACGTCGACGCCCGCATCCGCCGCAGCGACGTGGTCCCCGAGGAGCGCACCGCCGGCGTCACCACCCAGGCGGCCCGCCTCGACCTGCTGTCCGCGCTGGGCGGCGAGGTCGACAAGGGCGCCTGGCTGAATCCGGCCGGCGAACGCCTTCCGGCGACGGTCCTCGGCGCGGTGGCGGCGGACCGCCTCGGCATCACCCGCGCCGGCGAGACGATCATGATGAACGACACGCGCGTGGTCGTCGTCGGCATCCTCAAACCGCTCGAACTGGTCCCCAACCTGGACCGGGTGGCCATGGTCGGATTCCCCGCCGCCGAGCGCTACTTCGGCTTCGACGGCCACCCCACCACCATCTTCGAGCGCTCCACGGACGCCTCGGTGGAGGACGTACGGGCGGTCCTGGCCCGCACCATCAGCCCCGGCAACGAGGCGGGCGTCAAGGTCTCCCGCCCCTCGGACGCGCTGGCCGCCAAGGCCGCCACCGACGAAAGCCTGACGACCCTGATGCTCGGCCTGGGCGCGGTGGCCCTCCTGGTCGGCGGTGTGGGCGTCGCCAACACCATGGTCATCTCCGTCCTGGAGCGTCGCCAGGAGATCGGCCTGCGCCGCTCGCTCGGCGCGACCCGCAACGCGATCCGGCTCCAGTTCCTGACCGAGTCGCTGCTGCTGTCGGCGCTGGGCGGGGCGACGGGCGCGCTGCTGGGCGCGGCGGCGACGTTCGTCTTCGCGCGGGTCCAGGGGTGGACGGCGGTGGTCCCGCCCTGGTCCCTGGCGGGAGGCCTGGCCGCCACCCTCCTGATCGGCGTGGTCGCGGGCCTCTATCCGGCGATCCGCGCCTCCCGTCTCCACCCGACGGTGGCGCTGAACGCGACGTGATGCGGCGGCGTACGGGGCGCCCTCTTGCGGCGGCGCCCCGTACGCCCCCTGAGCATGCGACGTCACCGGTCCCGAGGCCCTCGAGGCCGTAGCCGAGGCCGGAGGCGTCCCGGCAGCCCGAGCCTTGTCTCAGTCGTCGGCCAGCAGCTCGTCCGCGTCCACGATCCGGTACGCGTACCCCTGCTCCGCCAGGAACCGCTGGCGGTGTGCCGCGAAGTCCTGGTCGATCGTGTCCCGCGCGACCACCGAGTAGAACCGCGCCTCGTGACCGTCCGCCTTCGGCCGCAGCACCCGGCCGAGGCGCTGGGCCTCCTCCTGCCGGGAGCCGAAGGTGCCCGACACCTGGATGGCGACCGTCGCCTCCGGCAGGTCGATCGAGAAGTTCGCGACCTTGGACACGACCAGGACCGAGATCTCGCCCTGGCGGAAGGATTCGAAGAGCTTCTCGCGCTGCGCGTTCGGCGTCTCGCCCTTGATGACCGGCGCGTCCAGATGCTCGCCGAGCTCGTCGAGCTGGTCGATGTACTGGCCGATGACCAGGGTCTGCTCGCCCTGATGCTTGGCGACCAGCGCCTCCGTCACCTTCCGCTTGGTCGCGGTCGTCGCGCAGAAGCGGTACTTCTCCTCCGTCTCGGCGGTCGCGTACGCGAGCCGCTCGGAGTCGGTGAGGTTGACCCGTACCTCCACACAGTCGGCGGGCGCGATATAGCCCTGCGCCTCGATCTCCTTCCACGGCGCGTCGAAACGCTTCGGCCCGATGAGAGAGAAGACGTCCGACTCCCGGCCGTCCTCGCGCACCAGCGTCGCCGTCAGGCCGAGCCGCCGCCTGGCCTGCAGATCCGCGGTGAACTTGAAGACCGGCGCGGGCAGCAGATGCACCTCGTCGTAGACGACCAGGCCCCAGTCGCGGGAGTCGAAGAGCTCCAGGTGGGGATAGATCCCCTTCCGCCTCGTCGTCAGCACCTGGTACGTGGCGATGGTGACCGGCCGGATCTCCTTCTTCGTACCGCTGTACTCGCCGATCTCCTCCTCGGTCAGCGAGGTGCGCTTGACCAGCTCGTGCTTCCACTGCCTGGCGGAGACCGTATTGGTCACCAGGATCAGGGTCGTCGCCTTGGCCTGCGCCATCGCACCGGCCCCGACCAGCGTCTTTCCGGCGCCACAGGGCAGCACGACCACACCCGAGCCGCCGTGCCAGAAGCCCTCGACGGCCTGCTTCTGGTACGGGCGCAGCGCCCAGCCGGACTCGTCCAGCTCGATGGGGTGCGCCTCGCCGTCGACGTACCCGGCGAGGTCCTCGGCCGGCCAGCCCAGCCGCAGCAGGGTCTGCTTGATCTGACCGCGCTCGGAGGGGTGCACGGCGACCGTGTCCGGGTCGATCCGGGGCCCGACCAGCGGCTGGACCTTCTTGGACCGGAGGATCTCCTCCAGCACAGGGCGGTCGGTGCTGGTCAGCACGAGCCCGTGGACGGGGTGCTTGGAGAGCGTGAGGCGGCCGTATCGGGCCATCGTCTCGGCGACGTCGACGAGGAGAGCGTGCGGGACGGGATAGCGGGAGTACTCCACGAGGGCGTCGACGACCTGCTCGGCGTCGTGTCCGGCGGCGCGGGCGTTCCACAGGCCGAGCGGGGTGAGCCGGTAGGTGTGGATGTGTTCCGGGGCACGCTCCAGCTCCGCGAAGGGCGCGATGGCGCGACGGCAGGCGTCCGCCTGCTCGTGGTCCACTTCGAGGAGGAGGGTCTTGTCGCTCTGGACGATCAGGCAGGACACGCATACCTCACAGTTGGGCTCGCCCACATGGACACCGAACCCACCAGGGTACGCGCTCTGCCCGGAGCCAGGCGCGCTACGGGAGTCCCGACCAGTGCGCCCGGCATGCGTGCTGCCATCTGAGTCCGTCCCTCCAGGGAGAGGGAGGAGTCGACGTCACAGTCGACGTCACCTGAGCGCCGGCGCGCAGCGTGCGAAGCCCTGTGCAAGCCGCGTGGCTGGGACGACCGTCTTGCACGTTCCACGGTCGACTTCGCAGAGATCATGCGCATCACGGAGAACGCCCTGTGCTGGTGTACGCACGGTTGCTACCGCTGTCATGCGGAAGCCACAACCTCCCCGGCCATGACCTGGGGAGCGTTGGGGAGCAGTGACGCAAGGTTGTCCCGTACGAAGTCCGCCGCCCTCGAGATCGATTCCTCGGCACCCGCCTGGTCTTGGAAGACGCTGGTCGAGACCATCACTCCGTCCCCGGCATCGACCCAGTAGTAGGCCACGAAGCCGGAGACCTGGCGCATGAGCGGCACGAACCCCTCGTTCACGAGGCGTCCCGCCTCGGCCGGCTCGGTCACCCCTTCGTACCGCCGGACCGCTGCGTACATCGCCAAGCTCCTCACGGGGTTCTGGGTTCGCTTTCTGCTGAGACCTCGTACCCCTGCGACAGCTGCCTGGCTCATGAGGCGTCCGGCAATCACCTGAAGGGCCGCCTCAGCTGATCCGAACGGTGGCTTTCAGCGGCGTCCGCAGCGCAGGGCGCTGGGCGTCCGGGCTGCCTCTTCGCCCTCTTCTGCACGAGGGCACTCATGGTGTTCGTCCGGGTCGTCTTCAGACCGTCAGGCCTGATCGCGGCGGCCGGGGGCATCCGGGAACGCATGACGACACAAGCGGAAGACGCCGGGGCCCGCCGGGCTCCGGTTCGGGTCTCATGGGGCAGAACCGTCCTGCGGGCACTGATCGTGGTGGTGGGGTTCGTCGCGCTGGTCGCCTTCTCCGCCGTACTGGCCAGGCTGACCCTCACACCCTCGCAGACCTCCGCGGACATCGCGGGAGCCAATCTCCGGCCGGGGCACTCGCTGCGGCAGTACGCCGAGGACTACACGTTCCTCGCCGCCTGCAAGCAGATCGGCGGCAACCTGGTGCTCGGCGCGCCGTTCGGGCTGATCCTGCCCGTGCTGGTGCCGCGCAGGCTGCGGATGGTGCGGGTCGTTGTGCTGACCGGTCTGGTGATGGTGCTGGTGGAGCTGGCGCAGGGCGCCATCGTCGAGGGGCGTGCCTTCGACGTGGACGACGTGATCCTCAACACCGGCGGTGCGCTGATCGCGTACCTCCTGCTGGGACGCCGGATCGGGCACCGCTTCCACGCGCTCGCCGTGCCGCGCGCCGCGGTCGCGGACGCGGACCCCGACGAGCGTGCGGACGTGGACGAGCGTGTGCACGCCGACGAGCGTGCGGACGTGGACGAGCGTGTGCACGCCGACGAGCGTGCGGACGTGGACGAACGTGCGGAGGGGGACCGGAAGCCGAAGGCCGCGCCGTACTGGATGAAGGCCCGGGTACGGCCGGGGGCCGGGTGGCCGGCCGCGCGGACCGGGGTCGTGGACCGGTTCAGGCGGGGTCGTCCGCGAGTTCGGCGACGCCCGTGATGCGGTGCAGCGCGAACGTACGGACTTCGTCGGCCGTGTGGTCGTACGCCGTGACGAAGCCGCCCTCGACACGGACGGGTGCGATGACGCGCTGGCTGGCCGCGCCGTCCGCGTTGACGTAGCCGATCCAGACGGCGGAGCCGGTCATCGCCGCGGCCTGGACGGTGGCCAGGGTCTCGGCGGAGGTGGTGCGGGGGAGTTCGCCGTTCTTCGCCGGCTCGGGCACGGGCTTGCGTACGACGGTGGCCGCGAGGTCGCCCGCGCGGATCGCCTTCACCGCGGCGCCGAGCAGCGTCCCGCCGGGCACCGGCGGCCCGTCGGGCACGGGCGCGGGCGCCGTACGGGGCGGGGTGCGGCGGGCGTGGGCGCGGGTGATCAGTACATCGCCCTCCAGGGACTCGGCGGCGGGCGCGTAGCCCATGGCGCGCAGCCCTTCGAGCAGCGACGCCGGGTCGACCTGAGCGGCCAGGACGGTGGGCGCGATGCGGCGCAGCCGCAGGCCCTGGGACCGCTTGTCGGCGAGGATCTCGCCGAGCATCGCGTCGTCGTCGCAGCGTACGTAGGCGGAGGCGGCGCCGATCCGCAGATGGCCGTGGCGGCGGGCGACGTCGTCGATGAGGTAGCTGAGCGGCTGCGGCACGGGGGTGCGGGAGTGCGTGGCCAGGAAGATGTGCAGGTCGGAGGCGGACTGTCCGGCGTCCAGGGCGCGGCGTACGGAGCCGGGCGTGAAGCGGTAGACGGTCGCGCCGCCCTTGGACTCGATGTCGGCGAGGACGGCGAGCGTCTCGGCGAGGGGCCGTTCGAGGGGGCCGGGGGCGACGGCGGTGAGGTCGGCCTGGAGGAGGACGTGGTCGAGGGGCTGGGGGAGGAGGGGCGCGAGCGCGGCGGCCGCGCGTGCGGCGGCTTGCGCGGAGGGCCCGTCGGGCACGGAGACGTGCGGTGCGTGGGTGGCGGGGCGGGTCAGCGGGTCGGCGGGGTACTCGGGCGCGGGGGACAGCAGGCCGGACGACGCGGTGGCGCCCGGCGCGGGCCCGGCAGTTGCGGCGGCAGCTGTTCCGCCAGCTGTTCCGCCAGTTGATCCGGTCGCTGTTCCGAAAGCTGTTCCGAAAGCTGTTTCGGGCGCGCCGGTCGTCGGGGCGCCCACGCCCGCCGCGGCGGCAGAGACGCCCGTGCCGGCAGAGACCCCCGTGCCGGCAGAGGCGTCGGGCTTCCGCTCCGGCGAGGCTCCCGGGCCCGGCGGGCCCAGCAGTTCCCGCGCATGCGTCGCGAGCGCACCCCGGCCCGTGATGCCCAGCAGCTCCGTCTCCCTCAGCGTCCACGCCGCGATACGGGAGCGCAGGTCGGCCGGACCGCCCGCCGCGCTTCTGGCGGCTCTCGCGTCGCCGCCCGTCACCCCGATCCCGCCGCTGCGCAGCGGGCGCTCCCAGCGCAGGCGGTCCAGCACCGTCTCCGGGTCCGGGGCCGTGCCCGGCGGGAGGGTGGCCAGCAGGTCGAGGACCCGGCGGCGGACCTCCAGTGCCGCCGAGCGGTCAAGGTCCGGGCCGAGGGCGGAGAGCGTACGGCCCTTGGCGTCCTGACTGCCGATCAGGCCCGGCGTACGGGTCGCGGTGAGCCAGGCCGTGGCGAGGACCGTCCACCGTTCCGGCGCCGGGAGCGTGAGCCAGTCGTCGTACGCGGGCGTCGGCGCGTACCGTTCGTCCGCCTCGCCGTCCGGCGCCAGCAGGCCTGCCGCATAGGCCAGTTCGAGCCAGAAGCCGGCCATTTGCTCGGTGGTGTCCAGCGCCGTGGCCGTGCGCTTGAGGTCGCGTACCGCAAGGCCGCCCGAGCGCAGCACGGCCGGGCCGCCCTCGTGCCAGTCCTTCAGCAGGTCCTCGACCGTCGAGAGCGCGGTGAAGGCCTGGCCCGCCGCCGTACTGTCCACAACCTGTGGACGGCCCTGGGTGATCGACGCGGTCGCGGCAGGCGTGATCGCGGGCGGCACCGGCTCCGGCATCCGGTGCGCGCGCCCACCGCGCAGATGGAGCGCCGCCTCGCGCGGCAGCACGACCGTGCGCGGCGACGCGGGCAGCAGCAGCCCCCGGTCGCGCAGCCACCGCACCGGCGGGGTCGGGCTGGCCGTCACCTCGCCGTACGGCGGACCCCACACCAGCCGGTCCAGGACCGTCAGCGCCTCCGGCGGGGCGGTGTCCAGGAGCGCCGCCATCCGCGTCCGGTCGGTGAACAGCGAGGTCAGCGCGGCGACCGCGGAGACCGGGTCATGCGTCGTCGCCAGCCCGGCGGCCGCCAGGATTTCCTGCAGCCGGCCCGGCGACATCCCGGCGGTGGCCTCGGCGACGGTCGGGCCGAGGCCCGTCGGGGAGGGGCGGGTGGGGGACGGGGCGAGGAGTTCGCGCGCGGTGCGCACCAGCCGCAACCGGTCGCCGCCGCCCCAGATCAGGGCCTGGGTGCGCAGCACACCCACGGCGTGCCGCAGGGCCGCCTCGATCGTCGCGTTGCCCTCGTCGCCGGTCAGCAGCGCCTGGAGGGTGGCGTACGGGGCGGGTTCGGGGGCCACGGCAAGCGCCTCGGCGGTCTGCAGGGTGAAGCGGTCGAGCCGTTCCAGTGCCCGTACGACGGAGGCCCGGGTACCGGCCCGGGTGGCCAGCTGGGACAGGTCGTTCGGTACCGGGTTCAGCAGATCGGGGCGGGCGCGCAGCAAGGCGGCCAGCTCCTCGTCGCCGCGGGCGCGCAGGGCTTCGGCAAGCGTGCGTGGACTGCTTCCTTCGGGCATGGTCCCCATCCGCCCCACGGTAGTCGCTGGAACGCTACCGTCGGGGACAGGTCGGCCCGGGAAGAGCGGGCGGCCCGGCAGGGAACGTCAGGGGAACGCCGGTGGGGATCGAGAGTGATCAGCTCGTCTACGACTATCTGAGCCAGGTCGGCGACCTGGCCCAGCAGTATCAGCTGCCGTCCGGCACCCGTATGCGGCTGGTGTCGACGCTGCGCACCGAGATCGACCGGCAGCGGGCCGGATTCGGCGGTGACAGCCCGGCAGCCGTACGCCGCATCCTCGGCAGGATCGGTACGCCGGACGAAGTGGTCGCGGCCGCGTCGGAGGACGGCGACGGAGCTCTGCCGAAGGCGCCGAAGCCTTCGCAGGCGGCGGTGCCGAAGCCCGAACCGGCCGCTCTGCCGCTGCAGCGCGGGCGTCGTCGCATTCCGCGGCCGCGCAGATCGGCGGCTCCGGAACAGTCCGGGACCCCGTCGAACCCGGGGATGCCGCCCGGCGCGTCGCCGCCGCATCTGGCCGGGATGGACGAGCTGGGGCCCTCGGGCAGCGAGCCCGACTGGTGGCGGATCGAGCCGGGGCCGTTCGGGGCGGGCGAGTCCGTGGCCGGGTTCCAGGGTGGTGTGGAGATCCCGGAAATACTGAAACCCCCGCCGTCCAAGGAGGAACTCGAGGAGGAGGACCGGCAGGACGCGGAGAATCCGGAGGACCTGGAGGGCCCGGAGGGCTCGTACGCGCACGAGGAGTACGAGAACGGCGAGTACGCAAACGAGGAGTACGGGGACGGGGACGGCGGTGGCGCGGCGCAGGCCTGGGCCGTACCGCGCCGGTGGCGTTTGCGGCTCCGCCGCGGTACCGAGCAGCAGCCCGAACGGGCGGGCCCGGGTAACCCGTTCCTGCTGTTCGCCGCCACGCTGCTGGTCGCCGGGGCCCTCCTCGGCTCCTGGCTGGCGCTCGGCGGCGGCTGGCTCCTCGCGTACGCCTCGCGCCGGCTGTCCCGTGCCGAGGCGAAATGGGCGGTGGCCGGTCTGCCGGGTGCGGCCGCGGCCGGGGGCCTCCTCTGGCTGTGGGGCCGGATCAACGGCCGCTGGGGCGAGCCGATCCCGGAGGAGGGCATGCGCGAGGCGCTGAGCGGCACCTGGCCGTGGGTGGTGCGGGGCGCGGCCGTCGCCTCCGCGCTCTACCTGGTGTGGCGGGCACGGAGGCGCTGACCCGGCCTGCTGGGTACCGGCCATCGGGCCGACGGCCGGCGTGGGTGCGTGCGTGCGTGCGGGCCGCAGCCGCAGTTCGCGTACGACTTCGGCGTGGTCGCTGTGCCTGCCGTGCAGCACGGTGTCGAAGACGGCGGACGGCGGACGGCGCGAGGGTGCGAGGGTGTGACCGGCCTCGACCGCGAGGCCGGTCAGGACCGCGAGCAGCGGGGCCACGACGGCTGCCGCCGTCCAGCCGGTGCGGCGAGGCCGCGAAGCCCCTGGTCCGAGCCGGGCAGCCGGATCCAGCTCCTCCTGGCGTACGCACCCGTACCTGTCCGGGGCGGCGGCATCGGGTGCGCCCGGCGCGAGGCAGCCGGCGCCCCCTCGCAGCGCTGTCCCTCCTCCTCGGCGGTCGCGCAGCCGTACGCTCGCGCGCTCCAGGCGCGGGGCCGGGCGCGCATCGGACATCGGGGCCGCGCGGCCCCCTGGGCACAATGGCCCCTATGGCTTCGCACACGGCATCGCACCCGCTGACGGTCGGCTTCGACCTCGACATGACGCTCATCGACTCGCGGCCGGGCATCCATGCCGCCTATCGGGAGCTGTCCGCCGAGACCGGAGTGTGGATCGACGCCGACCTGGCCGTCACCCGCCTCGGCCCGCCCCTCGAACAGGAGATGGCGCACTGGTTCCCGGACGAGAAGATCCAGGAGATGAGCGACCGGTACCGCGAGATCTATCCCGCCCACGCGATCGAGCCGACCCTCGCGATGCCCGGCGCCCGCGAATCCATCGCCGCCGTACAGGCCCTCGGCGGCCGCGCGATCGTCGTCACCGCCAAGCACGAGCCGAACGCCAAGCTCCATCTCGCCCATCTCGGGATCAATCCGGACGAGGTCATCGGCTGGCTGTGGGCGGAGGCCAAGGCGGAGGCGCTGCGCGAGCACGGCGCGAGCGTGTACGTCGGTGACCACACCGGAGACGTACGCGGCGCGCACACGGCCGAGGCGCTGGCGGTCGTCGTGCCGACGGGGCCGTGCGACGCGGCGGAGCTGCGTGCGGCCGGGGCGGACGTGATCCTTCAGGATCTGACGGCGTTCCCGGCCTGGCTGCGTACGTATCGGGCGGATCCGTCCTGAGCCGGCCGCCGCGACTCTGCGGCTACAGCGCGGTTCTGGCCTGACGCCGCTGCGCCGCGATCGAGCGCAGTACGCCCGCGGCCGCGATCAGGAACCCGGCGCCCATCAGCATGCAGACCGCGTACGCGATCGACGGGAACGGCTCGGTGCCGAGGAACAGCGGGGCCACGGTGATCAGAGTGGCCACGGCGCCGACGATGAAGACGATCGCGCCGACGCGCACCAGCCCGTCACCGGGGGCGGGAGGAGTAGCAGTCATCAGGCCAGGGTAGTTCCCTGCGCAGAGGAACCAACCGGCGACGTCTTGTCACCAGCTCCTGGACCATTAGCCTTGGGGGTGGCGGGTCAGGCGACCCGCTGTAGTGCTATCCAGAGCCGTTTTTGCGGTGCCCAAGTTCGGTGCCCAGCGCCCCAACGAGTACGAGGACGAGGACAGACGTGCCTACCGGCAAGGTCAAGTGGTTCAACAATGAGAAAGGCTTCGGCTTTCTCTCCCGTGACGACGGCGGCGACGTCTTCGTTCACTCGTCGGTGCTCCCCGCCGGAGTCGACTCACTCAAGCCGGGCCAGCGCGTCGAGTTCGGCGTGGTGGCAGGCCAACGTGGTGACCAGGCGCTTTCCGTGACGGTTCTCGACCCGACCCCGTCCGTGGCGGCGGCTCAGCGGCGCAAGCCGGACGAGCTGGCGTCCATCGTGCAGGACCTGACGACCCTGTTGGAGAACATCACGCCGATGCTGGAGCGCGGCCGGTACCCCGACAAGGTCCACGGCGGGAAGATCGCGGGCCTTCTGCGGGCGGTGGCGGACCAGCTCGACGTCTAGGCGCTGCCCGTAGGTGTCGCCCGGCATTCAGACGAAACTCAGCGCATCGCGGCCGAGGGGCGGAACCAGCCCCTCGGCCGCGGCGCGTGTCAGCAGTCCGCGCACCGCCGCGTATCCGGCGTCGCCGAGGTCGGCCGTGAACTCATTGACGTAGAGGCCGATGTGCTGGTCGGCGACGGCCGGGTCCATCTCCTGGGCATGCTCCAGTACGTACGGACGCGACGCCTCCGGGTCGTCCCAGGCCATGCGTACGGACGTACGGGCGGAATCGGCCAGCAGCTTCAGGGTCTCGGCGCCCAGCGACCGCTTGGCGATGATCGCGCCCAGCGGGATGGGCAGCCGGGTCGTGGACTCCCAGTGCTCGCCCATGTCGGCGAGGCAGTGCAGTCCGTAGCGCTGATAGGTGAACCGGGCCTCGTGGATGACGAGTCCGGCGTCGACCACGCCGTCGCGCACCGCCGGCATGATCTCGTGGAACGGCATCACGACGACTTCGCCGACCTCGCCGGGGACGACGTCCGCCGCCCACTGCCGGAACAGCAGGTACGCCGTCGAGCGCTCGCTCGGGACGGCAATGGTCTTGCCCGTCAGTCCCCCGGGGCCTTCGGTCCGGAAGGCGGGCCCGCCGGCCCCGGGCTCGCGCGTCAGGACGAGAGGCCCACAGCCCCGCCCCAGCGCGCCGCCGCACGGCAGCAGCGCGTACTCGTCGAGGACCCAGGGCAGAACGGCGTACGACACCTTCAGTACGTCGAACTCGCCGCGCTCCGCCATGCCGTTGGTGATGTCGATGTCCGCGAACGTCACATCGAGGGCGGGCGCGCCCGGCACCCTGCCGTGTGCCCACGCGTCGAAGACGAAAGTGTCGTTCGGGCAGGGCGAGTACGCGATCTGCAAGGTCACGGCGACTCCTCGAGTACGGGAACGAGCAGCTGGAAGGCGTACCGCAGCGAGCCCAGCGCTTCGCCGATACGCCAGGCGGCGCGGTCGCGCGGGCCGACGGCGTTGGAGACCGCACGGATTTCGAGGACGGGTACGCAGTGGGCGGCGGCGGCCTCCGCCACCCCGAAGCCCTCCATCGCCTCGGCGGCGGCGCGGGGGTGACGGGCGCTCAGCTCGGCGGCGCGGGCGGCGGTGCCGGTCACGGTGGAGACGGTGAGGACGGGCGCGTACACGGCGCCGAGGGACTTGGCGATGCGTGCGGAGAGCTCGGCGGGCGGACGGTGCACGGAACGGCCGAAGCCGAGCTCGTCGACGGGCAGATAGCCGTCGGGGGTCTCGGCACCCAGATCGGCGGCGACGATCGCGTCGGCGACGACGAGGGAGCCGAGGGGGGCGTGGGGCGCGAAGCCGCCGCCGATGCCTGCGGAGACGACGAGGTCGTACGCGTCCAGGGCGAGCGCGGTGGCGGCGGAGGCGGCGGCCGCCGCGGGGCCGACCCCGCCCGCGAGCACGTCCACCTCCACGAGGGAGGGGGAGTGGCGGGACAGGGCGTACCCGCCGGGCAGCCGGCGCGCGTCCGGTGCGGGGCCGGTGAGGCCCGCGGCGACGGAGTCGGCCTCCGCCGCCACCGCGGTCACGACGAGTACGCGCACAGTACGGCCCTCCGGGTCAGGAGGCCTTCTCGAACTGGAAGTGCCAGATGCCGATGACCTTCTTGCCGCTGGTCTCCATGATGCTGACGATGGTCTTGCTCGTGGGCGCGCCGGTCTGGGAGGAGAAGAAGGCGTTGCCCGGGATGGTCCGGTACGTCTTCTTGTACGGCTCCTGCTCGACGGGCTGACCGCCGAAGAGGAGCGTCCAGCCGTTGTCCGCGATCTCCGGGTCGACGCCCATGCGGACCTTGTCGTCCATGGCGACCTTGATGGTCTTTGCGGGCTTCTCGGTGAGGCAGCCCTGGAGCAGCGATTCCTTGATCTGCTTTCCGTCGTTGTAGCAGGCCGCCTCGGTGGTGACAGTGTCCGTCCCGACCGTCACGGTCGCGAGCGGTGTCGGCTTGTCGCAGGCGGAGAGGACGAGGAGCCCGGCGGAGACGGCACCGAGAGCGGCAGCGGCCCGGCGGCGCTTGCCCGAGAAGAACGCAACGGTCATGTGCCGAAGGCTATCGGGCGCCGTCTGTCCTGCCACGCGGGGGTGCGGCGTGCCGGACGGGCCGTTGCTCTGTTGGGCCAGGCGGGGCGCGGCACCGGCGGCCGGGCGGGGGTGCGGTTTCTGCCGTGGGGCGCGGGCTTCGGGTGGTGCTGCCCGGTGCCGGTACCGGCCGTGCGTCGCCCGGGTGCCTCGGCGTGCCCCGGGCCCGGGCAGGTGCGGTGTCTGCCGCGCGGGGCGGCCTTCAGCCGGGGCTCCCCGGCGCCCGGACGGCCGTGCGTCGCCGGGGGGGTTGCCCAGGCCGTGCCCCGGGCGCGGGGGTGCGGTTTCTGCCGTGGGGCGCGGGCTTCGGGTGGTGCTGCCCGGTGCCGGGACGGCCGTGTGGCGCCGGGGGTGCCCAGGCCGTGCGGCCCGGCTGCCGCGGCGCCTACGCCACCCGCGTCCGCGGCGACGCGCTGCCGGCCCGTCTTGCCGCGCCCAGCAGACCTTTCATCGTCGTCAGGACGCCGAGCGCGACGATTCCCGCCGCCACCCACATGCCCAGCGCGCCGTTCAGCGGCAGCGCGATGCCGATCGCGCCGCCCACCACCCATGCCATCTGCAGCAGCGTCTCCGAGCGGGCGAAGGCCGACGTACGTACCTCCTCCGGGACGTCCCGCTGGATCAGCGCGTCCAGCGACAGTTTCGCCAGCGCCTGCGAGAAGCCCGCCGACGCGCCCAGGACCGGCACCATGCCCGCGCCGAAGAACACCGCCGTGGTGATCGCCGCGCCCAGCACCAGCAGCTGCACCGTGGCGATGATCACTTCCGGGCCGCGCGCCTTGAGCCAGGCGCCGACCGTCGTGCCCAGCGCGTTGCCGACGCCCGCCGCGACGCCCACAATCCCCAGCGAGACCGCCGCGCTCTGCCCGGCGAGCGGATGCACGCGCAGCAGGAAGGCGAGGAAGAAGATCAGGAAGCCGGACAGTGCACGGAACGCGGCGTTGGCCTGGAGCCCGTGCAGTACGGAGGGGCCGACCGTACGGAGACTGGGCTTCTTCTCCCCGTGCGTCAGCATGTGCGCCTTGCTCTCGCCCTTCGCCGAGTCGACCTTGTGCGGCATCCTGAACGCCAGGAACGTCCCGAGGACGAAGAGCGCGCACGCCCCGTACAGCGGCCACTGGGGCCCGATGTTCTGCAGCCCCACCCCGATCGGCGCCGCGATCCCGGTCGCCAGCAGCCCCGCGAGCGTCACCCGGGAGTTCGCCTTCACCAGGGAGAAGCGTGGCGGCAGCAGCCGGGGCACGACGGCGCTGCGCACCACTCCGTACGCCTTCGATGCCACGAGCACGCCCAGCGCCGCGGGATACAGCTCCAGGCCCCCCGTGGCGACCGCCCCCGACATGGTCAGGGCGAGCAGCGCGCGGGTGAGCATCGCGCCCGCCATCGCCGCGCGGCGGCCGTGCGGGAGGCGGTCCAGGAGCGGGCCGATGACGGGGGCGAGCAGGATGAAGGGCGCCATCGTGACGGCCAGATACAGCGCGACGCGGCCGCGTGCCTCGTCCGTCGGCACGGAGAAGAAGACCGTGGACGCCAGTGCGACGGTGATCATGACGTCACCCGCGCCGTTCACGGCGTGCAGCTCGATCAGCTTGCCGAGGCCGGACTCGCCCGCGCCGTGCGCATGGGTCGCTTTCCGGATACCGCGTGCCGTGCCGGTGAAGGGAAGATGCAGGGCGCGGCCCACCGTCCGGCCCGCTCTGCCCAGCGGTCCGGCTTCCTCGGACGAC
Source organism: Streptomyces sp. NBC_01142 (assembly GCF_026341125.1). NCBI lineage: Bacteria > Bacillati > Actinomycetota > Actinomycetes > Kitasatosporales > Streptomycetaceae > Streptomyces > Streptomyces sp. NBC_01142. Next base: position 2,653,353 of record NZ_JAPEOR010000002.1, on the reverse strand, counting down.
CTCGCGGCTGCCACCCCGTCATAGTGCCCCAACCCCTGCCGGGGCGAACCGTGATACGCCGGGTTCGCCCCGGTGGATGCGGCGTGTTCGCCCCTTGTTGGGGCAGGCAGGTGGGCGGGGGGCGGCGGAGAGGGTAGCGTGCGTAGCGCGCCACCGGCGGTTGTTCTCGGCCGCGCGCCTCTTCGGCATCCCGCAGAATGGATGACGTTAGGTGTGCCCGAGACAGGTTGGTCCGGGCGCGGACGTCGATGCGGCCCCCTGGTCCGCTCCGCCTGCGCCCCGTACCTCGGAATCGGCCGGCGCACCCGTGAGACGGCGTAGGAGAGAAGCGAGACCTGTGAGTGCAGCGACGACGCGAAGCCGGACCCCTGACCGCCTGTGCGCCGAGGCGGTAGACCTTGCCCGGTCGGCGGCCGAGGAGGCCGCGGCCCCTGGGGTGGTCGGCGAGCATGTATCCCTTGTCTCGGAGGGTGACCGAGTCGTCACGCACTTCTTCGAGGCCAAGGAAGCCGGATACCGGGGCTGGCGCTGGGCGGTGACCGTCACGCGGGCCTCCCGCGCCAAGGTCGTCACGCTCGACGAGACCGTGCTGCTGCCCGGATCGGACGCGCTGCTGGCACCGGAGTGGGTGCCGTGGAGCGAGCGGCTGCGGCCCGGTGACCTGGGCCCGGGCGACCTGCTGCCCACCGAGGCGGAGGATCTGCGGCTCGAGCCCGGCTTCACGGGTGAGGACATTCCCCCGCCGAACTCCGTGTTCGGCGACGCCGTGCCCTCGCACGACCTGGCCGAGCGCGTCGAGGCGGAGGACGCGGAGCTCACCGACCGCCGGGCCGGCACGGACACCACCATCGACAACGGACGCGGCGCCATCGCGGCCCTCGCCGAGGAGCTCGGCATGCGCCGGGCGCGCGTGCTGTCCCGGTACGGGCTGCATGTTGCCGCGGACCGCTGGGAGGAGTCCTTCGGGGCGAAGACCCCCATGGCCCAGGCTGCCCCTGCCGCCTGTGTCACCTGCGGGTTCCTGGTCCCGATGGCGGGCTCCCTGCGGCAGGCCTTCGGTGTGTGTGCGAACGAGTTCTCCCCGGCGGACGGGCGTGTCGTCTCGCTGACGTACGGCTGCGGCGCGCACTCCGAGGCGGCCGTCATGCCGAAGCCGCCGACACCGGCGCCGCACGTGTTCGACTCGATGGGCACGGACGAGTTCCCGCTGCGTCCGGCGCGTGACGGCGGCTCGGTCTCCTCCGAGCCGGACGGCGAGTCGGAGGATCTCGGCCACTCGTAGCCCCTTCCGGCAGCTCTCCACGATGCCTGCGGCGTGCTGAACGCGCCGCAGGGGGTACCTTCGGCCGCAAGGCAGTACGCGGGTGAAGCGGGTACACCGGAGAGAGCGGAGTCACAGCGTGAGCGTCAGGACGACCGAGTGGGCCGACCCGTTCGGGACGGCACGGCTGCGGCGCGGGGTGCTCGACGCGTGGGGGGCCAGTCCCGCCCGCTTCCGTGAGGACGCCAACGCCGAGGAGGATCTCGCCCTCGGCGGGTACCGCGACCGTCTTGTCGTCGAACTCGCACAGAACGCCGCCGACGCCGCCGCCCGCGCCAAGGTGCCCGGCCGGCTCCGGCTGACCCTGCGGCCCGCCACCGGCGACGAGCCCGCCGTCCTCGCCGCCGCGAACACCGGTGCGCCCCTGGACGCGACCGGCGTCGAATCGCTCTCCACCCTGCGGGCCTCCGCCAAGCGCGAGGGCCACGAGTCCGCCGTCGGCCGTTTCGGCGTCGGCTTCGCGGCCGTCCTCGCGGTGAGCGACGAGCCCGCCGTCGTCGGCCGGCACGGCGGTGTGCGCTGGTCGCTCGCGGAGGCCAGGGAACTGGCCGGGCGGACGGCCCAGGCGAGCCCCGGCCTCGGCGACGAGCTGCGGCGCCGCGACGGGCACGTACCGCTGCTGCGTCTGCCGCTGCCCGCCGAGGGGACGGCCCCCGACGGGTACGACACCGTGGTCGTCCTGCCCCTGCGGGACGGGGCGGCGGTCGACCTGGTGGAGCGGCTGCTCGCCGGGATCGACGACGCGCTGCTGCTGACCCTGGCCGGGCTCTCCGAGATCGTCGTCGAAACCCCGGACGGCGTACGGGTGTTGAAGCGCTCCCAGCGCGACGCATATGTGCACATCGAGGACAGTGCGCAGGGTGACCGGCGCTGGCGGGTCGTGAGCCACGGCGGTGCCATCGAGCCCGCGCTGCTCGCGGACCGGCCCACCGAGGAGCGGCTGCGGCCCTTCTGGTCCGTCACCTGGGCCGTGCCCGTGGACGAGGAGGGCGCGCCGGCCCGGCCGCGTACGGCCCCGGTCGTGCACGCGCCCACCCCCACCGACGAACCCCTCGGCGTGCCCGCGCTGCTGATCGCCTCGCTGCCGCTGGACACCACCCGCCGCCATCCGGCCACCGGGCGGCTCACCGACTTCCTGGTGCAGCGTGCGGCCGACGCGTACGCCGAGCTGCTCGGCAACTGGCAGCCGGTGAGCGTCGGCACCATCGATCTGGTGCCTGGCCCGCTCGGCAAGGGGCAGCTGGACGGCGCGCTGCGGGCGGAGATCCTTCAGCGGCTGCCGCGTACGGCGTTCCTCGAGGCAGCGGCGCCGCGCGACGTGTCCGGCGAGTGGTCCGCCGACACCGGGCTGCCGGATCGCCAGGATGTCTCCGCCGGGCTGCGCCCGATCGAGGCGGAGGTTCTGGAGGGCGCGGGCGCGGAGACCGTGCAGGTGCTGGCCGAGGTGCTGCCGTGCCTGCTCCCCGCGGGTCTCGAGCGCCGCGTGGAGCTGCGTACGCTCGGTGTCGCGCGGGTGCCGCTGACCGAGGCGGTCGACCGGCTCGCCGGCCTCGAGCGCGAGCCCGGCTGGTGGCGGCGGCTGTACGACAGCCTGGCCGGGGTCGACCCGGACCGGCTGTCCGGGCTGCCCGTGCCGCTGGCCGACGGCCGTACGACGATCGGGCCCCGCCAGACGCTGCTGCCGATGCCTCAGACCCCGCCGAATCTGGCCCGTCTCGGGCTGAAGGTCGTCCACCCCGATGCCGCGCATCCGCTGCTCGAGAAGCTGGGCGCGCTGCCCGCGACACCGCGCGCCGTACTGAGGACTCCGCAGGTGCGGGCCGCGGTCGCCGGATCGATGGAGTCGGGGGAGGTGTGGTACGACGAAGTCGGGGACGGTGCCGCCCTGGACGCCGACGAACTCGCGGACACCGTGCTGGCGCTGGTACGGGATGCGCATCTCGAGCCCGGCGACGAGCCGTGGCTGGGCGCGCTGGCGCTCACCGACGAGGACGGGGAGCTGGCGCCGGCCGGTGAACTGGTGCTGCCCGGCAGCCCGTTCGCCTCGGTGATGCGCGAGGGCGAGCTGGCGCTCTGCGACGGGGAACTGGCCGAACGCTGGGGCGAGGAGCCGCTGGCCGCGTGCGGAGTGCTGGCGAACTTCGCACTGGTGCGGGCCACGGACGTCGTCCTGGACCCCGATGAACTGGAGCCCCGCGACGGGGACTTCGCCGAGCCCGACGACACGGGTCTGCTGGACGCGGTCGACGTGTGGTGCGAGGACGTGCTCGACCGGCTGCCGGACACGCCCGTGCCGCCGGTCGCCACGGAGCTCGTGGCCGTACGGGACCTGGATCTGGTGGACGACGACCGCTGGCCGCAGGCGCTGACGCTGCTGGCGCAGCCGCCGCTGCGGGACGCGCTCACCCAGTCCGTACGGATCCTCCTTCCGGACGGGACGACGGAGACGGTGCGCCCGTACACCGCATGGTGGCTGCGCGACCATCCGGTGCTGGACGGGCGGCGGCCGGCGGGGCTGCGGGCGGCGGGCGGGGACCCGTTGCTGGACGGCCTGTACGACACGGTGGACGCGACGGGCTTCGACGATGTGCAGGTACTGCGGGCACTGGGCGTACGCACCTCGGTCGCCGCGCTGCTCGACGAACCGGGCGGCGGGGCGGAGCTCCTGGGCCGCCTCGCAGACCCCTCCCGCAGCGTGTCCGGCGCTCAACTGCACGCCCTGTACACGGCTTTGGCGGACCTCGACCCGGAGCAGGTCACGCTCCCCGACGACCTGCGGGCGGTCGTGGACGGCGAGGTCCGGGTGGTCGACGCGGCGGACGCGGTCGTCGCGGACGCGCCCGATCTGCTCCCGCTGACCGAGGGCCTGCCGCTGCTCCCGGTCTCCCCGGCGCGCGCGGCGGAGCTGGCGGAGCTGTTCCAGGTCCGGCGCCTGAGCGAGACGGTCGAGGCGGAGGTGACGACGGAGGGCGAGGAACACGAGGTCCCGGAGTCGGTCCACGTCCTGCTCGGCCGCGGCACCCCTGCGACGTACGTCGAGCACGAGGAGCTGGTGGCGGGCGGCGTCGAACTGGACTGGCGCCGCACCCCGGACGGTGTGATCCACGCGTCGACCCTGGAGGGCGTGGCGGCGGGCCTGGCCTGGGCGGCGGGCCAGTGGCCGCGCCGCTTCGAGGTGGCGGCGCTGCTGGAGGACCCGTCCCGCACGGAGGAACTGGCCCGCGACCGCTGGTTCGACGCCTCTTCCTGACGGGGGCGTCGTGCCGCCGTCAGGGCCAGGTGCGCTCGACGCGGGGGCGTTGTGCCGCATACGCGGCGGGGCCGCCCTTCTCGATGGCCCGGTATATCGCGCTGCGGTGTGCGTCGAGCCGCTCGACCATCTCGATACTGCGTAGCTGCTGGTTGTCGAGGTAGAAGAAGACGGCTTCCAGGTCCAGCACGGGCCGGATCTCCAGATCCCGCGTCTTGATCCGGCCGTCTTTCGACAGGGGGACCCAGGACTGGTCGAGGCCGTGGGAGATCCACTGCTCATCGGGGATGTCCTGCGCGTCTGTCGGAAAGACGTCGGCGATGCAGTGAACCGCCCATCCGCGCGCTCTCAGTTCCTCCGCGACTCGCCGCCCGAGGTTGCGATCGAGAAAGAACTCAGGCGGCAAGATGCACCACTGCGTGGCACAACGAGTCGACCTGCTCAGGGGTCATGTCGAACTCGTAGGCGATGTCCTCGACGGTCTCGCCGGCTTCCCAGAGGTCGGTGACGGCCTTGACCGGGACGCGATTGGCCGCGATGACGGGAAGACCACGACCGAACCTCGGGTCGATCACGATCGGAACGGAATCCGGGTACTGCCTCAGCCGCAGACTCGAAGGGAAATCGTCGTCCGCGTCCCAGGTCAGGTAGCGGAGGTACTCGGACACCACGTCGTGGATGGGGGCCTGTCCGTCCCGGGCTCTGCGCAGATCGCCGAAACCGTGCTCGACGAAGATGTCCACGCCGTCGGTGGCGATCCGCTTCGAGACGAGGCCGTAGGGGGTGTCGAAGGCGTCCCGCACCGCGGCCGCCGCTTCTCTGATCTCGCTCATCCGCAGGCCGAGGGAGCGCAGGGAGCGCAGGACGTGGGCCTCGGCCACGGCGATGAACGGCACCGAGGGTCGGCCATTGCGCACGGGCTCCACCTGATGCACGAGAGGGGCCCCGGCGGCTCTGCCCTTCAGCCAGGAGGTGAGAGTCGACGACGGAATCTCAAGGTAGGCGGACGTTTCCGCAGGTGTGAGGAGCCCGTCCCTGAACCTGTCGACCATGATCCACCTCCCGCTGCTGTCAGGTCCCGCATCGTCGCACAACCAGGCTCCCACGAGGGGAGCGGCGGCACACGCCTGGCTCAGCATGCCGCTCGCAGGTGATCGTCGTGGGTGATGGCGGGATCTGCCGGGGTCACGTCGTCGGGCGGGCAGTCGCGGCAGCGGCCGGGTTCCGCGGCGCGGAAGGCGCGTTCGCAGCCGCCGTCGCAGGTCTGCCAGGGCAGGACAGGAGGCGTGGCGGCCTGGGTGGGCGCGGCGACGGGCAGGTCGCGGAGCCGGAAGCCCAGGATCCGAGCCGGTCGACAACGGAAGCGGTCCGGGAGGCCGGTGGTGAGGAACTCGGTGATCTCCTCGGGTCCGGTGCCCTGCGCGAGCCACTGGCTGACGGCCGGGGCGAGTTCGGCGACCTCCCGCCGGGACAGGATCAGCCGTCGGTCGCGGATACGCAGCGAGGCGAGGATGGCGACGGCTTGCGGGTCGTCCTCGGCGAGTTGGGGAGGGGGCGCGGTGTCCGGGGCGTCCCCTGCCTCCGGTGCCGTGGGAGGCGTCAGCCCTTGTGCGGGCTCGGGCCGAGGCACAGGACCGGCTTGAGTGGGGGCTGCGGGGCGAGTGCCCGGGGCGGCCTCCGGCCGGGGTGTCTGCGCGGGTACCGGCTCCGCCGCGGGCCTTCGACGATGTGGCGGCGTCGGCGGTGGCGGGCTGGGCAGGCCCCGGCCCGGTACATCGTAGAAGTACGTCCTGGTACGGATCAGTCCGCCGGGCCCGCGCTCGCGGCGCCGCTCCAGGTAGCCGGCGGCCTCCAACTCCCGGAGCGCCCGCGAGATCAGGATCTCGCCCTCCGTGAAGTGATCGCACAGCGTGGCGATGCTCACGGACGCGCCGTCCGGCAGCGAGGCGATGTAGGCCGCGACGCCGACCGTGACCGCGCTTCCGCGGCGCTGCGCAAGGGCGTTGGCGATCACCGTGAAGTCGACGGTGAGGCGCGTACGGACGTGGATCACGCCGGAGGTCGGTGCTCCGGCGTCGGCGCGCAGGCGCGCGTTAGACTGCGGTTCAGCCATCGGGAAGCTACTTCTTCCTGATCGGTCAGGCCCTCGATCGGGATTGCCGTCCCGGCCGGGGGCCGTCATATGTCTGGGGTTGTTGCGGCGAACGTAACCGCCAACTTCCCGCCCCCGCAAGCCAGTCACCCGTCTGGGTGACGCGGGGGAGGGGAGGGAGGGCAGGTGGTTCTTCACCCCAGGTTCTTTGGGGGAGTTCGTTGCGGCCCGGACCCCCGCGCACGAGGTTCCGGAGGCTCGGGGAGGCCGACGCCCGCACCGGTCCCCGGGTGGCTCAGTGCCGGTCGGCGGCCTTCAACTCGCCTATGAACGAGGTCCAGCAGGCTTCGGGGAAGACGAGAGGGGGCCGGTTCGGGGCCTTGCTGTCACGGACGGGCACGACGCCGGGGAATCCGTCCGCCACCTCCACGCAGTCGCCCCCCTCCTGATTGCTGTAGCTGCTCTTGCGCCAGGCGGCGGCGTTCAGATCGGGACGGGACAGTCGCTGCACGGTAGTTGTCCTCCATCACGGATCGGATCATGTCGAGCGACATGAGCGGGGGCAGTGCTGCTGCCCGCAGCCGATCGTAGGTCACCGTGAAGCGCCTGACTTCGGCTGGATCCTCGACGAGTTGGCCGTAGTGCGCGCCTTCCGTGTAGGCGACCTCTGAGCCGTCCGGCTGCGTCAGAACGGTCAGTGAGCCGCCCATCGCGTCGTGCTCGCCCTGGTCGAAGGGGAGCACCTGCACGGTGATGTGGGGCGCGGCAGCGGTATCCAGCAGCCGGGCCAACTGGCCTTGCATGACAGCTCTGCCACCGACTGGCCGCCTGAGCACCGCCTCATCCAGGACCGCCCACAGCTCCGGGTGATCCGGCGAACCGAGCCGTTCCTGCCGCGCGAGGCGGGCGGCAAGACGTTCCTCCAACTGTTCCTCGCCGGTGAGCGAGCGCCCGACGCTCAGAACGGCCCGCGCATAGTCCTCCGTCTGCAAGAGGCCAGGCACGACGTGCGCCGCGTACTGCCCGATGGTCACCGCCCGCGCCGAGTGCGCCATGAACGCCCGTGACCAGTCCGGGAACGCCTCGCGGTAGACGTACGGCCACAGGTCGACCAGCAGGTTGTCCGCCCCGAGGGCCTCGTCGAGCGCCCGTGCCAGCTCCAGCGTCGGCTTGGCTCCCGACGATCGCTCGATCTGTGTGATTCGGGTGCTCACCACGTGCGTCTTCGCGCCCAGTTCGGCCTGGGTCAGTCCGGCGGCCGTACGGAGTCTGCGGACACGTGAGCCGAAGAGCGCGGCCATCGACTCCTCGGGCTGAATTCCTTTGGCCATGGGCTCACTTCCGTTCCTTACCGCTTGCGATGTAAGGCTTCGTCACCTTCCGAGCGTAGGCGCGCCGGACGATTCTTGAGCACGGAACGTCACGACCCGTACACGCTGCGGGTTGGGCGAAGGATCGACGGACTGGGATGGACGGCACGTGCTGAAGACCATGGCCATGTCGGGCGACGGCCCGGAGCGCGAGACGGAATCGGCCGTAGGGGTGCTCGGAGAGGAAGCGCAAGACTCCGGGGCCGAAGACCACGAGTTCGCCGCGCAGTTCAGCTCGTCAGCCCGTGGGGCGCGGCTGGCCCGACGGCTGGCAGTGCGGCGTCTGGAGGAGTGGGGGTATCCGCCCGCGTCGGACCTCTCGTGCACCGTTGCCCTGCTGAGCGCCGAGCTTGCCGCCAACGCCGTATGCCACGGCCGTGTCCCCGGACGCTGCTTCCACCTCCGCCTGACCTTCGAAGCGCGGACGCGCCTGATCCGTATCGAGCTCTCGGACGCTTCCTCGGACCGGCCCCCGACCAATCCGCCCGCGCCTTCTCCCGGCGACGAGTCGGGCCGCGGTCTGCTCCTCGTGGACGTCTTGGCCAGTCGATGGGGTACGACGCCCCGTGTCCCCATCGGCAAGACCGTTTGGGCGGAGGTGGCGACGTCTTCCTAGAAGTGTCCTGAAGATCTTGAAATCGCGCCTGGCTTGCCCAAGTTCATGGCGATTGACATTTACCGGCAATCCGGGGTGAGTCAGGCGGTCAGAGCAAGATCTTCATCGGTCTTCTAGCGGCTTCCAGTGCTGGCTGGGCAGGTAGTCGTCCGGCGTGGCCAGCTGCTGGCCGCAAAGTCTCCACACAGCCCCGTAGGTACCGGGTCGCGCAACCCGGCGATTCAGTCCAATTTAAGCCATTTGAAATGAAAGCTGCTTCTCGGTCCCAACTGGTGGATAGCTTCCCGATCGGCGCGCGGCCCTTCCATGGGGCTGTGCAGGGAGCACAAGGGAGAGTTATGACCAATGAGCTGAAGTACGGGGACGCGGTCTCGCTGCAGAACGGATACTCGAACTGGGCGGGCGGCTTCCTGGACGTCACTGCGGGCGGGCCGTCCGGTGCTGCCTACGCGGTCCAAACGGCCTCGACTTCCACGCGCGGCGGCCTCAGCGGCACCTGGAAGATCGCTTCAGCGAGCCCCACGCCCAAGCCTGTCGGAGCAACGGTGCTCTCGGGAGACCTCGTCCACCTGGTGAACCAGTTCGGCAACACGAGCTACCTGGACGTGAACGGAGGCCCGGTCGCGGGCTCCACCGGCGGAAAATACGGCGTCTACACGTCGGCGGCACCGAACCGCGGAGCCTCTACCGGCGAGTGGTTCCTCTTCGCCGAGTCCTCCTCGCCCCAAGACGGCGCCATCCGCACCGGCGATGTGGTGCACCTCCTGAGCAACTACAGCAACGCCAACGGCGGCTGGCTGGACATCAGCGGCGGCGGCGCCCCCAGTGGGGGCGGCCTGCACACTGCCCTCACCAGCTACTACTCCAACCGCCAAACCGACTCTGGGGCCTGGCGCTTCGCCCAGGCATAGCCCCTGGGGTCTGTCTGACGGGTCGGGTGACGTGCCCACCGGAAGATCGTTCCGTTCGACGTGGGCGGGGCGGAGAAGCTGGAACCGCCCTGCCAGAGCGATGGGTGGCGACAGAGTATGCGGTGAAGAAGGCTGGGCCCCGGCCGCTGGCAGCGGCCGGGGCCCAGGAGCCGCAGGGGCGGGTTACGCCGTGTGGATCTTCCAGTCGGCGACGTTGCCTCCGCGGTTGAAGTAGGCGTTGGTGCAGACGTCGAGCTGGTCGCCCGCCGTGTTGTTCGCGGCGTTCTGGTTGACCTCCAGGAACCCGCCGTTGTCGTCGTAGGTGTTCCACAGATGGACCACGTCCCCCGCCCGGACGTTCTGGTCGAAAGGCGTGGAGGTCTGGGCGAAGATCCGCCATCGGCCGCTGCCAGGGGTACGGTCCTTGGAATCGGCGGTGGCCACGCCGTACTTGCCGCCGCCGCCCAGCTGCGCCGGGGTGGCGGCGTTGACGGTGTCGAGATAGCCGCCGTCGCCAGCGTAGAGGTTGCGCAGGTGGACCAGGTCCCCGCTCAGATCAACCACACTCTGCCGAGAACCGCCGACCGTCTGTACCTGGTGCTGTCCGAACCGCCCGCCGAAGGCTGGGCAGCCGACACCGTGAGAGGGGTGTTCGGGGTCCACGTCGTATGGAGTACGACGGACGGCTGGGGCGGAGAGGAGAAGGAGATCGCGCTCGGCGCGGGCAACAGCCCGGTGGCCCCCGCGCTCTGAGGCAGCGCCGGTTCGACGCGAGAAGTTCCCGGTCCACGCCGGGAACTTCCTGTCGATCGACCGCCACACCACCTCCAGCAGCCCCGCCCCCGCCGGCCCACGAAGACCGTGGTGACGAAGTCCTGACCGCTACTTTGCGGCTGGTGTCCGAGCCAGGACTCCGGGGCCGTTTCATGGCGGCTGTCAACGCCCCGGGCCACCCGTCCTTCTCGTATTATCCGACTGGCTTGCTGTTGAAATACCCGTCCGGCGGCGCAGCGAAACAGCGCAATGATGCAGTGAGGGGATGTGTGAGTCGCAGCTGATTTACCTTCAAAAATGCTCTGCTTCCTTCGGGTTGTCCTCAGCTATGACCATCGAGGCCCAAGTGTGTCCATCATAAGAACCAACCGCATGGGCCGAATTGCAGCCCTTGCAATGATGGGACGGGAGATCGCACATGGCTGAAGAAGTCGTGGCCACATTCGCTGGTCCGCTGGACTCATTCTCCATCAACCTCAATCTCGGCAACGCGAGCAGCTCTGAGGTTCAATCGGTGGGCATCAGCGGCCGTACGGCCAAGTTCCCCGTCACCTGGGACAGCATGGGCACTTTCGCAGGCCCCGCGACGCTCGCGAGCACGGTCGGTGTGGACACCGAGGTCGTGGTTGTGAATTTCTCCGGTTTCTCTCCCGGAGAGCAGGTGTCTTTCACCGGAATCGATCCCGATTTCACCGGCGCCTCGTCAGCCGGGGTGAGGGTCCTCGACATGTCCGGAGCCCGGGCTTTCGTGCAGTTCGCGGACGGTACAACTGGCTTCGGTGAGTTCGAGGCGACCACCGCGGGAGCACTCCGCGCGGTCATCTCGAAGTAGCCGAGCAGGCGAGTGGCCGAGGGGGATCTCCCCCTCGGCCTTTGGGTGGGCGGCAGCCGTCGAGTTCCGCGTCGGCCCACTGGCCTCAGGAACATGAAGTGAGGTCTGGCGCACGATCACTTTCGGGATTTTTGCGCTGTCCTCGGCGCCGGCTGAAGCGCGATGGCCGGGCACGGTGACCAGCGGCAGCGGGTGCGCGCGCAGATCCGGCGGAGGTGGCGGTGGATCAGAGAGCCGGATCCGGCGGTCCCACGATCGCCCGCAGCGCCGCAAGGTGCCCCCGGTAGGCATCCCGGCCTCGCCGGGTCAGGCGGAGCCACACGCGCTGCCGGGTGTCGCGGACGGCCTTGCGCTGCTCGACGTAGCCGGCGTCCATCAGCACGGTGACGTGCTTGCTCAGCACGGAGGCGGAGACCTCGAGTTGCTTCTGGACCAGGCCGAACTCCGCCTCGCCCGCGGTGTCCAGCAAGGCGCAGATACGCAGCCGGTTCGGGGCGTGGATGGTGGCGTCGAATCCCTCCGGCAGGTCGTGGGTGTTGGCGCTCACGCGGTCTTCCGGTGCAGGCGGACGAAGGTGAGGTGGAAGCCGACGGACACAGCGGCACTGATCAGCGAGGCCGCGATCAGCCACACCGGCCGTCCCGTGACGCGGAACGCGAACGCTGCCCCCACCAGCAGCAGGGGCAGGCCGGCCATGAGCGGCACGGTTGCCCGCTTCGGCAGCACGTCGAACCGCAGCGCCACCCCGGTCTTGTTGCGCCAGGTCTTGGCCGCGACGACGAAGAGCGCCCCGTACGCCGCGGTGATCGCCAGCATGATGCCCGTCCAGGCCGGGCGCGGCAGCAGCCAGTCCGAGTCGGCCATGACACCTCCGTAGGTGATCGGGAGCGCGGCAGCGTAGAGCGTGAGCGTGATGAAGAACCAGTTCGGCCACGGTGTGGCCGACAGCGCTGCGGCGGAGGCCCGGACGTGCTCGGTGTTGGCCAGGGCGGAGCGGGCCTGCTCCGGCGTCAGTCGTACCCCGTTTGTTTCCATGACGGAAAGAGTAGCCGATAGTTTCCGATGCGGAAAGAGACGAGTTTCCGGTACGGCAAGTTGCCGGTCCGCAGGCGACCGCCTCGGGGCCGGAGCAGGTGGGACGCCTGTCGGCCCAGGCGTCCCCTACGCCGGGAACTTCCTGTCCACCAAGCGCCAGGACAGTTCCAGCAGCACCGCCCCCACCGCCGCGATGGCCACCGCTGCCCAGGGCATCGTCGTGCCCACCAGCTTCAGGGCGAAGAAGTCCTGGAGCCAGGGCACCACCAGCACGATCAGGAAGCACAGGCTCATCGCCGCCACCAGGCACACCCGCCACCAGGTGTACGGGCGGGCAACGATCGCCAGGACCCACATCGAGACCAGGAACAGCGTCATCGTCGCTGCGCTCGTCTCCGCGTCGAGCGCGCCCGGCCCGCTGTAGTGGGAGCGGGCCAGCAGGTACGTCGAGAACGTCGCCGCCGCCGCGATCACGCCCGCCGGGATCGCGTACCGCATCACCCTGCGTACGAAGTGCGGCTTCGCGCGCTCCTTGTTGGGCGCCAGTGCCAGGAAGAACGCCGGGACGCCGATCGTCAGGGTCGAGAGCAGGGTCAGGTGCCGCGGCAGGAACGGGTACTCCACCTGGCTGCACACCACCAGTACCGCCAGCAGCACCGAGTACACCGTCTTCGTCAGAAACAGTGTCGCCACCCGCGTGATGTTGCCGATCACGCGGCGGCCCTCCGCCACCACCGAAGGCAGCGTCGCGAAGCTGTTGTTGAGCAGCACGATCTGCGCGACCGCCCGCGTCGCCTCCGACCCCGATCCCATCGAGACGCCGATGTCCGCGTCCTTCAGTGCCAGGACGTCGTTCACGCCGTCGCCCGTCATCGCGACCGTATGACCCTGCGACTGGAGCGCGCCGACCATGTCGCGCTTCTGCTGCGGGGTGACCCGGCCGAAGACCGAGTTGGAGTCCAGGGCTGCCGCCATCTCCGCCTGCTCGGTCGGCAGGCGGCGCGCGTCCACCGTGTTCTCCGCGCCCGGCAGGCCGAGCTTTCCGGCCACCGCGCCCACCGAGACCGCGTTGTCGCCGGAGATGACCTTCGCCGCGACGTTCTGGTCCTCGAAGTACCGGAGCGTGTCGGCCGCGTCGGGCCGCAGCCGCTGCTCCAGCACGACCAGCGCGGTCGGCCTGGCCCCCACGGCGAGGGGCTCGGTGTCGAGTTCGCCCGCCGCCTGCGCCAGCAGCAGCACCCTCAGCCCCTGCTCATTGAGCTGCTCGATCTCCAGCAGCGCCGAGTCGTCGGCCGGCAGGAGTACATCGGGCGCGCCCAGCAGCCACGCGGAGCGGTCGCCGTTGCCCTCGCTGAAGGCCGCTCCGCTGTACTTGCGGGCCGAGGAGAAGGGCAGCGACTGCGTGCAGCGCCACTCCTCGCTGTCCGGGTACGCGTCGATGATCGCCTGGAGCGAGGCGTTCGGCCGGGGGTCGGACTCGCCGAGCGCCCCCAGCACCTTCCGTACGTACGCCTCGTCCGCCCCGCCCAGCGGCCGCAGCTCCGTGACGTCCATCCCGCCCTCGGTCAGCGTGCCCGTCTTGTCCAGACAGACCACGTTCACCCGCGCCAGGCCCTCGATCGCCGGCAGCTCCTGCACCAGGCACTGTTTGCGGCCGAGCCGGATGACCCCGATCGCGAAGGCCACCGATGTCAGCAGCACAAGGCCCTCGGGGATCATCGGCACGATGCCGCCGACGGTCCTGGCCACCGAGTCCTTGAAGTTGTTGTCCTTGACGACGAGCTGGCTGATGACGAGCCCGATCGCGGTCGGGATCATCATCCAGGTCACGTACTTCAGGATCGTGCTGATGCCGCTGCGCAGCTCGGAGTGGACGAGCGTGAAGCGCGACGCCTCCTCCGCGAGCTGGGCGGCGTACGCCTCGCGCCCCACCTTCGTCGCCGTGAACGCCCCGCCGCCCGCGACCACGAAGCTCCCCGACATCACCAGGTCGCCCGGCCGTTTGAGGACCGGGTCGGCCTCGCCCGTCAGCAGTGACTCGTCGATCTCGAGACTGTCGGCCTCCGCCACCGCGCCGTCCACGACGACCTTGTCGCCGGGGCCGAGTTCGACGAGATCACCGAGCACGATCTCGGAGGTGGAGATCTCGGCGGCGGCGCCGTCCCGCCGTACCGTCGGCCTGGCTTCGCCGATGACCGCGAGCCCGTCGAGGGTCTTCTTGGCGCGCAGCTCCTGGATGATGCCGATTCCGGTGTTGGCGATGATCACAAAGCCGAAGAGGCTGTCCTGGATCGGCGCGACGCAGAGCATGATCACCCAGAGCACGCCGATGATGGCGTTGAAGCGGGTGAAGACATTGCCGCGGACGATGTCGGCGGTGGAGCGGGAGCTGCGTACGGGAACGTCGTTGACCTCGCCCCGGGCGACCCGCTCGGCGACCTCGGCCGTCGTCAGCCCGGTGACCGGGGCGACGATCGCGGACCGCGGTGGCTTCATGGGGTGTACGGGGTCGAGCTCGGCCCCCGCGTCGATGACGGGTCCGCCCCGCTCGGGGCCGTCCGTGTCGGTCCTCGCCCGCTGAGTCATGGTTTCGACGGTACGGCCGGAAGGGCCGGTTCACCCGCCGAGTACGGAGATGATCAGACCCCGGTAGGAGACGAATCAGACCGCGGGAGGACGGGCATGGTCCTGCGGGGGTACGGACGGGGTACGGGTGCGGGTCACTTGCTCTCGTCGCCTGCCGGGTCCGTGCCGGTACCGGTCTGCGCCTCGGTCTCAGCGACGGTCTGAGTCCCGGTCTGCGCCTCGGTCTGAGTCCCGGTCTGAGCCCCGGCCTCCGCCTCGGCGGCCTCCGCGCGCTTGATCGCCGCGTCCCGCCCCCGCACGTACCAGATGCCGATGAGCCCGAGCCCGGCGCCGGCCAGGCAGGTCCACACCCACCAGGCCAGATCGCGGTCGTCGAACCAGCTGTAGAAGGGGACCTGGACGAGGAAGAGGACGAACCAGAGGATCGTGCCGCCGATGATGGTGGCGACGACGGGCCCCTCCAGGGGCTCGGGTGCCTCGTGCTTGGGGGTCCACTTCGCCATGCGCACAGTGTAGGCGGCACCTGCACAGGGGCCGCCGGGGCCGACGGGCCCGGTCCTGCCGCACGGCCCAAGGGTCTACGCGCGGAGATAGCGATCTTCGTCTGATGTATTCATACTGAAACCACTTACGGCTGGCTCGTTTGATTCGTTGGAACATCCAAGTCCAGCCGGTTTTTTCTGTCCCGCCGTCTCCCCTCCCCGACTGAGGTTCCGCATGCCCTCCCCGGCCACCGCCAAGGTCGACTCCTCGGGTCAGCCGCCACGTCCGCAGCCTTCCGGTGTGCTGGACCGCTACTTCAAGATCTCGGAGCGCGGCTCCAGCGTCGCCCGCGAGATCCGCGGCGGCTTCGCCACCTTCTTCGCGATGGCCTACATCATCGTGCTGAACCCGATCATCCTCGGCAGCGCGAAGGACATGTACGGGCACCAGCTCGAGGGCGGGCAGCTCGTCACCGCCACCGTGCTGACCGCGGCCTTCTCCACCCTCCTCATGGGTGTCATCGGCAACGTCCCGATCGCGCTCGCGGCCGGCCTCGGGGTGAACACCGTCGTCGCCCTCCAGCTCGCGCCCCGGATGTCGTGGGCGGACGCCATGGGCATGGTCGTCATCGCCGGCTTCATCGTGATGCTGCTGGTCGCCACCGGTCTGCGTGAGCGCGTGATGAACGCGGTGCCGCTCGGTCTGCGCAAGGGCATCGCGATCGGTATCGGCCTCTTCATCATGCTGATCGGCCTGGTCGACGCGGGCTTCGTCTCCCGTATCCCGGACATCGCCCATACCACCGTCCCGCTGCAGCTCGGCGCCGACGGTCATCTCGGCGGCTGGCCGGTCCTCGTCTTCGTCCTCGGCGCGCTGCTCACGCTCGTGCTGATCATCCGCAGGGTGCCGGGCGCGATCCTGATCTCCATCGTGGTGATGACGGTCGTCGCCCTCGCCATCCAGGCGATCACGGACCTGCCCGCGGGCGCCTGGGGCCTGACCACGCCCGAGTGGCCGGGCAATCCGGTCGCCTCGCCCGACTTCGGTCTGGTCGGCGAGGTCAGCGTCTTCGGCGGCTTCGCGAAGGTCGGCTATCTGACGGGCGTGCTCTTTGTCTTCACCGTGCTGCTGTCCTGCTTCTTCGACGCGATGGGCACGATCCTCGGCGTCGGCGACGAGGCCAAGCTGACGGACAAGGACGGCTACTTCCCCGGCATCAACAAGGTCCTGCTGGTGGACGGCCTGGCCGTCGCCTCGGGCGGCGCGACCTCGTCCTCGGCCGCCACCTGCTTCGTGGAGTCCACGGCGGGCGTCGGCGAGGGGGCGCGTACGGGGCTGGCCTCCGTCGTCACCGGCGGGCTGTTCTCGGTGGCGTTGTTCCTCACTCCGCTCGCCACGATGGTCCCGTCCCAGGCGGCGACGCCCGCCCTGCTGGCGGTCGGCTTCCTGATCCTGGCCGGTTCCGTGCGGGACATCGACTGGGGCGACTACACCATCGCCGTTCCCGCGTTCCTGGCGATGGTGATGATGCCGTTCACGTACTCGATCACCAACGGCATCGGCATCGGCTTCATCGCCTTCAGCGTGCTGCGGCTCGCGGCCGGGCGCGGCCGCGAGGTTCCCATCCCGATGTACGTGGTGTCGGCGGTCTTCGTCTTCTACTACGCCATGCCGGCCCTGGGTCTCACCTGAGACTGAGGTCTCTCACGCAAGGCCGTAGAACTTCTCCGTCTCGTCGACGGCCGCCTTGAAGCGTTCGTCGAAGTCATCGCGGATGAGCGTCCGGACCACATAGTCCTGGACGCTCATTCCGCGTTTGGCGGCATGCTGGCGGAGCCGGTCGAGCAGCTCACCGTCCATCCGCAGGCTGAGCACTGTCGATCCCATGGCAGCCAGGGTTGCCGGACAGTCGTGGCCGATGCGTCACTTTCCGGATGCTTCTCACTCATATGGGTGACGAAGCCGGCTCCGGATCATCCGGACTGGTCTTTAGGCTGGGTAATGAGTTACGCTAACGAACATGCCAGACCTGTCCCACGGCTCTGACGTCGACGTCGCCGCCGTGAACTCCCTGCGCTCGGCCGTGATGCGGCTGGGCCGGCGCCTGAAACACCAGCGCGTCGACGAATCGCTGAGCCCGACCGAGATGTCGGTGCTCGGCACCCTCGCCCGTTGCGGCCAGGCCACCCCCGGTGAGCTGGCCCGCAAGGAGCATGTCCAGCCGCCGTCCATGACCCGGATCGTGGCGTTGCTCGAGGCCAAGGGACTGGTCCGGCTCGAGCCGCACCCCGACGACCGCCGGCAGAAGGTGGTCAGCCAGACCGAGCAGGCAGAGGCCATGCTGGAGGAGAGCCGCCGCAAGCGGAACGCCTGGCTGGCCTCCCTCGCCGAGAGTCTGGACGAGGACGAGTGGGCGAAGCTGCGCGCTGCCGCCCCCGTACTGGAGAAGCTCGCGCACCTTTGACGACAGCGCCACTGAGGAGGCGAACCCTTTTGAGTACGGGATCCGGAGCAGACTCCGCCCCCGCACCGACCACCCACGACGACACCACCCGCACCGACCGCAAGACGACCATGTTCAGCTCGCTGAAGATCCGTAACTACCGGCTCTTCGCGACGGGACAAGTGGTCTCCAACACCGGTACCTGGATGCAGCGCATCGCCCAGGACTGGCTGGTGCTGACCCTGACCGGATCCGCGTCCGCCGTCGGTATCACCATCGCGCTCCAGTTCCTGCCCATGCTGCTCTTCGGGCTGTACGGCGGAGTGCTCGCCGACCGCCTGCCCAAGCGTCGGCTGCTGCTGGCCACCCAGGTCGCGATGGGCCTCACCGGCCTGGCGCTCGCCGTCCTCACACTCAGCGGCCATGTCCAGGTCTGGCACGTCTACCTCACGGCGTTCCTGCTCGGCCTCGTCACCGTCGTCGACAACCCGGCGCGCCAGTCCTTCGTCGCCGAGATGGTCGGTCCGGACCAGTTGGGCAACGCCGTCAGCCTGAACTCCGCCAACTTCCAGTCCGCGCGCCTCGTCGGCCCGGCCGTCGCCGGTGTGCTGATCACTGCCGTCGGCAGCGGTTACGCCTTCCTGCTCAACGGGCTGTCCTTCCTCGCGCCCATCGTGGGCCTGCTGATGATGCGCAACAGCGAGCTGTACAAGGTCCAGCGCGCGCCGCGCGGCAAGGGCCAGCTGCGGGAGGGGCTGAAGTACGTCGCGGGCCGGCCCGAACTGATCTGGCCGATCGTCCTCGTCGGCTTCATCGGCACGTTCGGGTTCAACTTCCCGATCTGGCTCTCCGCCTTCGTCGACGACGTCTTCCACGGCGACGCCGGTACGTACGGCCTGCTCAACACCCTGATGGCGGCCGGTTCCCTGGCGGGCGCCCTGCTCGCCGCCCGGCGCGGTGCCTCGCGGCTGCGGGTGCTGGTGGGCGCGGCCGTGCTCTTCGGCCTCCTGGAGATGGTGACCGCCTTCGCGCCGTCCTTCTGGATGTTCGCGGCGCTGATGGTGCCGATCGGCATGTTCGGTCTGACGGTCAACGTCACGGCCAACTCCAGCGTGCAGATGGCGACGGACCCGCTGATGCGGGGCCGGGTCATGAGCCTGTTCATGATGGTCTTCACGGGCGGCACCCCCCTGGGCGCACCCCTCGTCGGCTGGATCACGGATACGTACGGCCCGCGGATCGGCTTCGCGGCGGGTGGCGCGGTCGCGCTGGTCGCGGCGCTCGCCGTGGGTGCGATGCTCGCCCGGGTGGGCGGCCTCCGCCTCAAGATCGACCTGCGGCCGGGACACCGGCATCTGGAGTTCGTCCCGAGGGAACAGCTGGCGACGGCGGCGTAGGCGGCCTGACGGCCGCGGGGGTGCGGGACGCGGGGGCGCACAGGTGACAACACGGGTGCGGCGCAGGGCGCGCGCCCGGCAGACTGGGACGCATGAGACTCTTCGCCGCGGTACTGCCACCCCCACCGGCCGTCGACGAACTCGCCGTGGCTGTAGAGGAGTTGCACACCCTCCCCGGGGCGGATGGACTCCGCTGGACCGGCCGGGCCGGCTGGCACTTCACGCTCGCTTTCATGGGCGAGGTCGACGACGAGCTGCTGCCCGAGCTGCACGAGCGGCTCGGGCGGGCCGCCCACCGGACCGCGGCCTTCCCCCTGCGCGTCCACCGCGGCGGCCGGTTCGGGCAGCGGGCGCTGTGGGTCGGGGCCGCCGGCGGCATCGCGGAGATGCGACTGCTCGCCGAACGCGCGGACGCGGCGGCGCGGCGGGCCGGGATCACCATGGAGGAGCACCGGCGCTACCAGGCGCATCTGACGATCGCCCGGAGCAGCCGGGACGAGGCGGACCTGCGGCCGTACGTCGAGGAGCTGGACACGTTCGAGGGCACGCCCTGGCAGGTGGGCGAGCTCGCACTGGTACGCAGCAATCTGCCGGTGAGCGGGATCAGGGGCGAACAGCCGCGGTACGAGACGGTCGGGTCCTGGCCACTCGAACGGGCGAGTTAACCTCGTTGCGTGAATCCCAAGACCAGAAACCAGATCATGGCCGGCGCGCTGGTACTGCTGTTCGCGATCATCGCGGTGGCGGCCGCGGTCGGTCAGTAGCGGCGGCAGTCGCCCCGGCCGGCAGTCGTCACCGTGGCGCACGAGAGGCCACTGCCGACGGGATACGCGCGATCACGCGGACAGCGCTGGAGAACGCGGACAGCGCTGGAGAGCGCGGGGAGCGCTGGAGAGCGCGGAAATCCCTTCGCACACCGAGACCCAGGCGCTCCCCGGCGCGTTCGGGGGACCTCCCTTGCCTTGAGTGGACTCAAAGGCGTTGGCTGAACCGCATGAGATACACGCAGCTGGGACGCACCGGACTCAAGGTCAGCCGCATCGTGCTGGGGACGATGAACTTCGGCCCGCAGACGGACGAAGCGGCCAGCCACGCGATCATGGACAACGCGCTGGACGCGGGCCTGAACTTCTTCGACACGGCCAATGTCTACGGCTGGGGCGAGAACAAGGGCCGTACGGAATCGATCATCGGCTCCTGGTTCGGCAAGGGCGGCGACCGCCGCGACAAGGTCGTCCTCGGTACCAAGGGGTACGGCAGGATGACGTCGGACAGCGACACGGTCTGGCCCAACCACGACCGGCTCTCCGCGCTCAATATCCGCCGCTCGGTCGAGGCCTCTCTGAAGCGCCTCCAGACGGACTACATCGACATCTACCAGTTCCACCACATCGACCGCCGGACCCCGTTCGAGGAGATCTGGCAGGCGATCGACCTCCTGATCCAGCAGGGCAAGATCCTCTACGTCGGTTCGTCCAACTTCCCCGGCTACAAGATCGCCCAGGCCAATGAGGCCGCGGCCCGCAGGGGCAGCCTCGGTCTGGTCAGCGAGCAGTGCCTGTACAACCTCGCCGAGCGCCGCGCCGAGATGGAGGTCATCCCGGCCGCCCAGGAGTACGGCCTCGGGGTCATCCCCTGGTCCCCGCTGCACGGCGGGCTGCTCGGCGGCGTACTGCGCAAGGAGCGGGAGGGAGCAGGAACCCGCTCGACCGGCGGCCGCTCGGCGGACGCGCTGGCCAGCACCTCCGTACGGGCGCAGATCCAGTCGTACGAAGACCTGCTCGACAAGCACGGCCTCGAGCCCGGCGAGACGGCCCTGGCCTGGCTGCTCACCCGCCCCGGCGTGACCGGTCCCATCGTCGGCCCGCGCACCGCCGACCAGCTCGCCTCGGCCCTGCGCGCCGTGGAACTGGAGCTCTCGGAGGAGGTACTGGCCTCCCTGGACGAGATCTTCCCCGGCCCGGGCCCGTCCCCCGAGGCGTTCGCCTGGTAAGCCGGCAGAACGGTGCGGCGCGCGGGACGTCTTGGCGGGGCCCGCGCGCGGCAGTCGTGCGCTCGGGGCGAGGAACCTCGGCGGTAGCTGCCGGAAGCTGCCGGTCAGTCGCGGGGAAACTCGTCGGTGGTGAGGGTGAGGCCGACGGGGGTGGCGCCGAGGTCGACCGGCTGCCCGAAGGAGACCTTCGTCTCGGTCGTGTACTCCCCGTCCTTCGGCTCGGTGTGGAGGACGCACTTACCGGTGTACGGGTCAACGATCAAGAAGACGGGGACTTCGGCGACGGCGTAGGCGATCTTCTTCGGCCCGTAGTCGTTGAGTGCAGTGCCCTTCGAAATCACCTCGGCAATGAACTCCACGTCCTCGTAGTGCCAGCGGCCTCGGCTGTCCTCCACCGCTCCGTCGCGGAGCTTTGCCACGTCAGGGCAGAAGCCGTTCTCCGGGCCGGGAAAATCGATGCGCACGTCCGACAGCACCTCAACATCCATGCCGAACCTGTCTTCCAGTGCTCTGACGATCCTGCGGATGATCTGCCAATGGACGTTCCGCTGTGGCGACATGAAGACGCTTCCCCCGACGATCTCAACCTTGATTCCCTCGGGGACGGGCATCTGCTCAAGCCTCTCGAACCACTCGTCCAAGCGCTCGGCGTTGTTGTCGGCCATGTCGATCCTGCCGCTCACTACGACGGTCATCGTGGCGCTCCTCCCCACTGCCGCGTGGTTGCATGCAGTCGCCTCGTACAACGATACGCACGGCGACAACGGCACGCCGTGGCAAGGATTCGTCACGCGCCGCCGAACCAGCCCGCGGCGTCGAGCCGGAACGCATCGGCGGGGACGACCGCGCGGAGGGACTCCTCCATCTCGCGCACCCGCCCGGCGCCGAGCGCACCCGCCCATTCCGCCCGCAGCTCGTCGAAGATCGCGGCCGAGCGGGCGAGGGCGTCCAGGCCGTGCGGGGTGAGCCGGACGAGTTTGCGGCGGGCGTCGGCCGGGTCGTCGGTGCGCTCGGCGTAGCCCAGGGTGACAAGCCGGTCGACCGTCTTGCCGGCCGCCTGCTTGGAGACCCCGAGCCGCCGGCCGACCTCGCTCGCCGTCGCCCCGCCCGCCCCGATCGCCTGCATGGCGAACCCGTGCGCCGGCCGGACGTCCGGGTGTCCCTGCTCGGCCAGTTCGGCATGCAGCCGGTCGATGAGTGAGCGGAACCCGGCGAAGAGGAGGAGGGGCAGCTCGTATCCAGGCACGTCGGAAAGAGCGTTGCGCGATTCGACAACCTGGTTTACGTTCTCATCGTCAACCATGTTGTCGAGTATAGGAGTCGCGCCATGTTCGCCGAGCACACCCTGGAATCAGCGCCGGCCGCGTCGCGCCGCGCCATGGAGTCGACCGTCAAGCGCCTGGGTCACCTGCCGCCCGCCGTGGCCAGACTGGCCACGTCCCCGCACCTGCTCGACGGCTTCCTGAAGCTCAGTGCGATGTTCGAGCAGACGACACTGGAGCCGGTCGCGCGCGAGGTGGTCGTCATGACGATCGCGACGCGGAACGAGTGCCATGTGTGCGTCGCGATGCACACCGGCAAGCTGCGGGCGCTGGGCGCGGAGGATCAGCTGATCGCCGCACTGGCCGGACAGGAGCCCCTGCCCGACGAACGCCTCGAGGCCGTACGGCAGTTCGCGCTGGAGGTATTGCGTACCGCCGGAGGTGTGGGCGATGAGGAGCTTCGGGCGTTCCTCGGGCACGGATACACCGAGCAGAACGCGCTGGAGGTGGTCATGGGTATCGGGACGTACACGATGTCGACGCTCGCCAACCGGCTTACACGGGCAGCGCTTTAGTCAAGGCGAATCCGGTCGTTGCGTGTCGAGGCCATGGCGTTGGCCTTGTCTTCTTGAGGTGTACATGCCCCAATGGCAACTGTCGCTGACTGTCCATCAGGCCCGGAGCGGTCGGCGCGGGACCGAGTCCGTGGGGCATCCCCACACCCCACACCCCACGGACGCCGAGCCCGCCCAGTGGCGGCCGGCGACGTCATCCCGTACACCCCCACACGAAGGCGGGACTCATGAGACACGGCAGACTCGGATTCGGCGCATTACTGAGCATCGGCGCAATGGCCGCCGGTGCGCTCGTGACGGCACCCACCGCGAGCGCGGTGACGCCGGAGACGGCCACCATTTCGTTCGACTGCGGTTGGTTCGGTTCGGGGACGGCGACGCTCACGGCCACTCAGGACGGGACGGCCGCGACCATCAGCTTGTCCACATCGGCCATCACCTCTCCCGTCGACCTCGCCGCGAACTCGGTCAAGTCGACACTCACCCTGACCAAGAACGGCTCCGGGACCACGATGTTCACCGGCAACGCCAACCCGGCGATCCCGGCCGGGAGCGACGTGTCCACCGGCCCGCTCGCCGGAACGGTCGCCGCGGGCGACAGCCTGGAGGCGAAGTCGCTGCAGGTCGTGGTCTTCGGCGTCACCGCGACCTGCACGGCTACTTCGCCGCAGTCTCCCGGCCCGTTCGTGTTCTGACGGCTGGGCAAGCAGAGATCGGCAGACACAGGGGGCGGCGTCACGCACACTCGCGTGACGCCGCCCTACTGCGATGTCCGCGTCCGGTATCGGCCGGGCGTCGTGCCCAACAGCCGGCTGAAGGCGTGGGAGAGGGCGTACGGCGAGCTGTAGCCGACCCGGCGGGCGATGGTGTCGAGGGGCTCCTGGGTGTCGCGCAGCATCGCCGCCGCACGGGTTACCCGCCACCAGCCCAGGTAGGCCATCGGCGGGCGGCCGACCAGGGCGGTGAACCTGCGCGCGAGCGTGGCCCGGGACACGCCGACCTGTGCGGCGAGCCGGTCGTTGCTCCAGGGCAGGGCGGGATCCTCGTGCAGGACGCGCAGCGCCTCGGCCACCACCGGGTCGTTCAGCGCGGCGGGCCACCCGGCGCTGCCGTCGGCCGTACCGTCCGCCATCCAGGCGCGCACCATGTAGACGAGCAGCAGGTCGA
Organism: Streptomyces sp. NBC_01142; assembly: GCF_026341125.1. NCBI lineage: Bacteria > Bacillati > Actinomycetota > Actinomycetes > Kitasatosporales > Streptomycetaceae > Streptomyces > Streptomyces sp. NBC_01142. The sequence continues at coordinate 2,629,246 of NZ_JAPEOR010000002.1, read as the reverse complement.
GCAGGCCGGGAACGACCACGCCCGTACCGGGGCGGGCGGCGCCGATCTCGCATCCCAACAGGTCGATCGCCGCACGGAGTTCGGGGTACCGGCCGATGCGGTTCGGGAGGTGGATGACGTCGGGCAGTTCGGTCATCAGAGGGTGGGTGTGGCTCCGGTCGAGCCGGTACTTGCCGCACAGCAGCTCCGTCGCGCCGGGTGCGTCGGCAGGTGGTGCGCTCGTGGCCATCCGCAGTCCGTGCCCGTCGAGCCAGCGCTCGAACGGCACCGCTCTCTCGACGGCGTGCCGGTCGGCGGGAGCGTCGGCGAGCACATGCCCGGCGCCGTGCGGCAGGAGCACCACATCGCCCGTGCCGAGGGAGACCGCCGAGCCGCTGTCGGGCAGCAGCCAGCAACTGCCTTCCAGTACGACGTGGAAGCCTGCTCCGTCGTAGGCGGGGAGTCGGCTGCACCACGTCCCGGCTACTCGCGCGCGGTGGGACGAGGGCCGTCCGATGCGTACGGCCGAGATCGCGTCGCTGACGACATCCATCGCACCAGCGTATCGAGAGAAGCCATGGATGAGGCGTACGCGTATCCGATTGAGCCGAAAGAGCATTGAGACCCTCAACGCACCCCTCCTAGGCTCGACCCGGAGAGAGCAGCCGAAGAGAGGCGGAGAAGCCGTGGAGCGCATCCTGCTGGGTGACGTCGAGGTCATCAGGATCAAGGAAATGCAGGTGCCGTTCGGTCCTGCCCGGGCGATTGTCCCGGGCAGCCCGGAGGAGCTCTGGCGAGACAACAAGGAGTGGCTGGCACCGGACTTCTGGGAGCCGGACACCGACAGCTACGTCGCCGCGCTCCAGACCTGGGTGCTGCGCAGCGAGGGGAGGACCGTACTGGTCGACACGGGGGTCGGCAATGGGCGGCAGCGGCCGGATTCCCCGCAGTTCGACAACCTCAGCACCGACTTCCTGGGGCAGTTGGACCGGGCCGGAGTGCGGCCCGAGGATGTCGACGTCGTGGTGAACACGCATCTCCACGTGGACCATGTCGGCTGGAACACGGTCGAGCGGGACGGCGAGTGGGTGCCGGCCTTCCCGAATGCCCGCTATCTCATTCCGTCGGCCGACTACGCCCACTTCGACCCGGAGCGGAGCCGCCCTCGCCGCGAGGGGGACCGCCTGGTCTTCGAGGACAGCATCGCGCCGGTGCGCCGGGCGGGCCAGGCCGTGCTCTGGGAGGACGCCCACCGCATCGATGCCCACCTCACACTGGAGCCCGCACCGGGCCACACCCCCGGATCGACGGTACTGAGACTGGCATCCGGGGGTGACCGGGCGGTCTTCGTCGGCGATCTGCTGCACAGCCCGGTGCAGATCCTCGAGCCGTCGTGCAACAGCTGCTTCGACGAGGACACGGCCGGTGCGGCGGCGAGCCGGCGGAGGGTCCTCGAACGCGCGGCGGACGAGCGGGAGTTGGTGATTCCGGCGCACTTCGGGGGAGCGGGCGCGGTGGAGGTGCGGCGCGACGGTGCCACGTTCGCCGTGACGGGGTGGGCGGCGTACGCCTGACGGTTTTCGACGAGGGCGGTCCGGGAGGGGGCCGAGGAGATGCCCGCCCGGATCTGACGGCGCCCGCCTATGCCTGGTAACGCCCGCCCAGCCCCCACGCCTGGTGCATCGCCGCCGCGAACGCCGCCGCCAGTTTGTGCTCGCCGGACGGGCCCGGGTGCGTGCCGTCGTAGGTGTCGGTGTGGATGTCGTACGACGGCGGGGTCGACGCGAGCAGGATCGGCGCGGAGGCGGTGTCCAGGTCGGCGACCGCCTTCGCCAGGAGCTCGTTGAAGCGGTCGCACTCGGCCGCGAAGGGAGCGTCGGACTGGGCCCGGATGTTCGGGATCACGGGCAGCAGGACCATCCGTACATGCGGATTGGCCTCGCGTGCCTCGGCTATGAACTGCCTTGCGTTCAGGGCGGTTTGGGTGCTGTCCGTGTAGAAGCCGAGGTCTATCAGGCCGAGCGAGACCAGCAGGACGTCGGCCTTCTGGGCGGTGACGGCCTCCCGGATCAGCGGGGCCATGTGCAGCCAGCCCTCGCCCCAGCCCGCCAGGTGCCGGCGGGCGTGCCCGGGGAACGACGGTTCGGCGTACGCGCCGGAGAGGGGAGCGTTCGCGACGGTGTCGTACAGCTCGCTGCGCGGGCCGACGATCTTGTACGGGCCGCCGAAGGACGTGTTGAGGTGCTGCCACATCCGGAAGCGCCAGGTGAAGTCGCCGGCCCGTCCGATGGTCATGGAGTCGCCGACGAACATAAAACGCATGGGCGCAATCATGGCCGATCACGGCGCCCGTCTGCGATGTGAGGCTGGACACGGGGCGAGCACCCGCGAGGATGACCGGATGGGCGACAACACGGCGGTGCACCGCCTCGATCTGGGGTACTTCGTACGGCCCGGGTCGGAGCCACCCTGCACGGCGGGGAACAGCCACTGCCCCCGTGCCGGCCCTGGCTGGAGCGGTTCGCGGACTTCGACCCGCGGAGGGTGCTCTTCGCGCACGACTGCTCGGTCCGGGAACACCACCAGTGAGGTCGAGCCCCCGTCCGAAGCGGGTGCTGCGCTCGGTATCGCCCGGAGGTGGCAGGCTTGGGCGCATGCGTTCGCTTCCGTACGTCACCGGTGCCGCCGCGGCCGCGGCCGTCGTGCTGCTCACCGCTGCCGGCCCCGCCGTGGCCGACGACTCCGACTTCACGATCAAGGACCCGAGGGTCAAGGAGTCCAGCGGGCTCGCCGCCAGCAGGGCGCACCCGGGGATCTACTGGACGCACAACGACCAGGACGAGCCGCGCGTCTTCGCCGTCGACTCCAGGACCGGCGAGACCGTCGCGACGATCACGATGACCGGGGTCGGGAAGCCCCGCGACATGGAGGCGATCTCCGTCGGGGCCGACGGGAGTGTCTACGTCGGGGACATCGGCGACAACCTCGACGGCAGCTGGGACCACGTCTGGATCTACCGCTTCCCGGAGCCGAAGGAGCTCAAGGACGCGACGGTCCGTGCGACGCAGTTCACGGTGAAGTACGCGGACGGGGCGCGCAACGCCGAGGCGATGATGGTCCATCCCAAGACCGGCCGGGTCTACATCGCCTCGAAGAACGAGGACGGCGGCGGGCTGTACGAGGGCCCCGCCACGCTCACCGCATCCGGGACCAATACCTTCCGGCGGATCGGGGACGTGCCGTGGGTGACCGACGGAGCCTTCTCGCCGGACGGGAAGGAGCTCGTACTGCGCTCGTACTTCAGTGCGCGGGGGTACGAGTGGAAGAACGGCAGGCTCGGGGCGGACCACCGGGTGCGCGCGCCGATTCAGGGGCAGGCCGAGTCCGTGACGTACTCGTCCGACGGCAAGGCGCTGATGTTCGGTTCGGAGGGGGACCAGAGCGGGGTGGAGCGGGTCGCGCTCGACAAGGACTCCGTGTCGGGCGGTGGCGACAAGTCGCCTTCCGAGGAGGGCGGTTCAGTCGCTGACGACGGGATCTCGGGAGACGGCGGAAACAGCCTCACCTACGGGGTGCTCATCCTGGGCGGCGCGGCCGCCCTCGTCCTCGGGCTGAAGCGGCTGCTGCGGCGCCGCTGACGGAAGAGAAGGGCGGGGCCGGGCGCCGGGGGCACCGCTTCCGGCGACGCAAGCATCTCGTCCCGGCGCCGGAAGCGGACGCCGCCGTGGCTCTCACCCGCCGCCGGTCACTGGCGGCGGGGGCCGGCCAGACACACCTTGGCCGTCAGCCCTCCGCGCCACCCTCCGCGCGCTGTCGTACGAGCACCTCGAGGCCATCGACCAGGCGTCGCAGCCCGAACCCGAAGTGGTCGAACTCGCCGAACGCGTCCTCCGACAGGGCCGCCATCAGCGGAAACTCCCCGCTCATCATGGCCTTCTCGAGGAACGGCTGCTGGTTCCCCCAGAAGTCCTCGTCGCTCAGGCCGGTCTCCCTGGCCGCCTCGACCGTCTGGATCTCCATCCGGGCCATGCCGTACACAAAGCTCTGCACGGTGATGATCACCGAGATCAGTTCGGGGTCGCTGAGCCCCATGCCCTGCAGGGCGGCGAGGGACAGCTCCAGGCCGCGCACGGTGTGGGGGCCCAGGACCGCGCGGGACTGATTGATGTTGAGCAGCCACGGGTGGGCCCGGAACAGCTCGAGATGGGCGCGGGCCAGACGCTCCACGGCCGCGCGCCAGTCCGCGTCGGGTTCGGGCTGTGCCGCGGTCGGCGGCACGCCCTGGACGCGGTCCAGCATCAGGTCGAGCAGCTCGGCCTTGCCGGGGACGTACCGGTACAGGGACATGGTGCCGGTGCCCAGTTCGGTGGAGAGCCGGCGCATCGAGACGGCGGCCAGTCCCTCGGCGTCGGCGACCTCGATCGCGGTCGTCACGATCCGGTCGAGGGTGAGTCCGGGCTTGGGGCCGCGGGTGGGGCGTTCGCCCGTGCCCCAGAGGAGTTCCAGGCTGCGCGAGACGTCGCCGCTGCCGCTCGTTTCGGTCGTCGTCATGGGTTCACCCTAATCCTCTGGACAAGAACTGGGTACGCTGTACTCTCATGTGAGTACACCGTACCCAGTTACATCACCGGAGGGGCAGTGAACGAATACGCCGTGCTGGCCGAAGCGATCCAGAAGAGGTACGGGGAGAAACGCGCCCTCGACGGCTTCGACCTTGCCGTACGCAAAGGCACCGTGCATGGCCTGCTCGGGCCGAACGGTGCCGGGAAGACCACCGCGGTGCGCGTGCTCGCGACGCTGCTGCGGTTCGACGGCGGGCGGGCGGAGGTCGCGGGCATCGATGTGGCGCGCGATCCGCGTCGCGTGCGCAGCAGGATCGGGCTCGCCGGCCAGTCCGCGGCGCTGGACGGGACCTTGACAGGGCGTCAGAACCTGGAGATGTTCGGCCGGCTCTTCCACCTGGGAGGCAAGCGGGCGGTGCTGCGGGCCGGCGAACTGCTGGAACAGTTCGACCTCGTCGAGGCGGGAGGCAAGGGCGTCGGCGCGTACAGCGGCGGCATGCGCAGGCGACTGGACCTGGCGGCATCGATGATCCTCGCGCCGGACGTGCTGTTCCTGGACGAGCCGACGGTCGGGCTCGACCCGCGCGGGCGGGGCGAAGTGTGGGACGCGGTCCGTGCGTTGGTGGCGGGCGGCACGACCGTACTGCTCACGACGCAGTATCTGGACGAGGCGGACAAACTCGCCTCGCACATCACGGTCATCGACCAGGGGCGGGCCATCGCTGACGACACCCCGGACGGACTGAAGAACACGGTGGGCGGCGACCGGATCGAGGTCGTGGTCGGCGAGGCGGCGGATCTGCCGGCGGCGTTCAAGGCGGTCGCGCGGGTCGCGGACACGGGGCCGGAGACGGACGAGGCGGAGCGACGGGTGCACGCGGCGGTGACGGACCGGGTCGCGGCGCTGACGGACGTGGCGCGGACGCTGCAGGAGGAGGGGGTCGGGGTGGAGGACATCGGGCTGCGGCGGCCGAGCCTGGACGATGTGTTCCTGCGCCTGACCGGACGCCGTACGGAGACGACCGGCAAGGAGGCGGTGGCATGAGCGCGGTGGACCTGAACGTGGAGGGCTCGCGGGGGCGGGCGTACTGGGCGGTGGTCGACTGCTGGAGTCTCGTGCGCCGCGGTCTCACCTACTATCAGCGCCAACCCGTCCTGATCGCCTGGCAGTTGGGGTTCCCCTTCATCTCCGTGCTGCTGTACGGATACGTCTTCGGCGGGGCGATGAAGCCTCCCAGTGGCGGCAGCGTCCGGGACTTCCTGATGCCCGGCATGTTCGCGATGACGATGGCCTTCGGCTTTATGAACACGGCGGTGGCCGTGGTCACCGACTCCACAAAAGGCGTGACCGACCGTTTCCGGTCCATGCCGATGGCCCCGTCCGCCGTCGTCACCGGACGGGGAGTCAACGATCTGATCGTGGCCTGCGCCGAGCTGGCCATCCTCGCGGTGACGGCGTTCGCGATGGGCTGGCGCGCCGATGCCCAGTGGCCGGCCGTCGTGGGCGCATTCGCGCTGCTGCTGCTTCTGCGGTTCTGCCTGATCTGGGTGGGCGTCCTGCTCGGACTGCTGGTCCCGAGCCCGGAGGCGGCCGGCGGGCTCTACGCCGTCGCCTTCCCCTTCACCATGATCTCCAGCGTCTTCGTGGCGCCCTCGACGATGCCCGACTGGCTGGGCACGCTCGCCGCCTGGAACCCGATCTCGTCGACGGCGGCGGCCGCGCGCGAGCTGCTCGGCAATCCGGTGGCCGGCGACGGCAGTTGGATCCAGGAGAACGCGCTGCTGATGGCGGTGGTGTGGCCGGTGGCGATCACGGCGGTGTTCCTGCCGCTGGCGGTCCGGCGCTTCCAGCGGCTGAGCCGGTGAGAGCGGCTCGGGTCAGGCCTTGCGCTCCCCGGCCTGGAGAAGGGCCGCCACGTCGAGCTTGACCTCGGCACCGATCGAGTCGGGGAGCGTGATCTGCTCGCCGGGCGCATGGACGCGGTGCTGGTCGTACGCGCCGGCGACGGGCTCCGTCAGAACGTGGACGCGTGTGTGCTTGCGGTCGATGATCACGTAGACGGGGATCTTGGCCTCGGCGTAGGCGGCGACCTTGTTCCGCAGGTCCGACTGGTAGTTGGTGGAGGTGACCTCCAGGACCAGGCGGAACACGGCGGGGTCGTAGGAGTTGTTCTCGACGAGATGCTCTTCGAAATCGGCGTCCACGACGGCGAGGTCCGGGATGGCGTAGTCGTCCGGGCCTCCCGGCAGCCAGAGCCCGACTGCCTGGAGTACCTCTGTCTCCCCGCCATCGAGGCCGGCCACCATGAAGGGGCTCATGAGCTTGGTGAGCGCCCTTGCATGGGCGCCGTCGGGTGGTGGGGCCACGGTGATGACGCCTCCGATGATCTCGACGCGGTAGCCGGGGTGCTGCTCCATCAGGCTGTTGGCCGTCTCGAGCAGGGTGGCCGGCGGGCCGTCGCAGGGGTGCTCGGCTGCTGCGGCAGACATGCGGGCCTCCTGGTGGCTGGTGTCGAGAGCATCATCGTAGGCCGGAAGGCGGTCGTGCGTCCGGTTCGCGACCCGTCACTCGTACGTGTGGCCGGACGGAGTGCGGCGGCGGGAGTGAGAGCGCGAGGGGCCCGGCAGCATGTGCGCCGCCGGGCCCCTCGTCGTACAGCTGTCCGTCGTTACAGCTTCTCGATCACGTAGTCGATGCAGGCCGTCAGCGCCTCGACGTCCGCCGGGTCGATCGCCGGGAACATCGCCACGCGCAGCTGGTTGCGGCCCAGCTTGCGGTACGGCTCCGTGTCGACGATGCCGTTCGCGCGCAGCGCCTTGGCCACCGCCGCCGCGTCGATCTCGTCCGCGAAGTCGATCGTGCCGATGACCTGGGAACGCTTGGCCGGGTCGACCACGAACGGGGTCGCGTACTTGGACGCCTCGGCCCAGCCGTACAGCGTGCGCGACGACGTCGCGGTGCGGCGGACCGACCAGTCCAGGCCGCCCTGGGTGTTCAGCCAGGTCAGCTGCTCGTTCAGCAGGAAGAGCGTGGACAGCGCCGGGGTGTTGTACGTCTGGTTCTTGAGGGAGTTGTCGATCGCCGTCGGAAGCGAGAAGAACTCCGGGACGTGACGGCCCGAGCCGTGGATGCGGGCGGCGCGCTCGAGCGCGGCCGGGGAGAAGACACCGATCCACAGGCCGCCCTCGGAGGCGAAGGACTTCTGCGGGGCGAAGTAGTAGACGTCCGTCTCGGCGATGTCGACGGGCAGGCCGCCCGCGCCGGAGGTCGCGTCGACCAGGACCAGGGAGCCCTCGTCCGCGCCCGCGACGCGCTTGATCGGGGCCGCGACGCCGGTCGAGGTCTCGTTGTGCGTGAAGGCGTAGACGTCGACGCCGGCCTCGGCCGCCGGGTCCGGGTGGGTGCCCGGGTCGGAGGTGATGACGGTGGGCTCCGCCAGCCACGGAGCGAGCTTCGAGGCCTTCGCGAACTTGGAGGAGAACTCGCCGAAGGACAGGTGCTGCGACTTGTTCTCGATCAGTCCGTGCGTCGCGATGTCCCAGAAGGCGGTGGAGCCGCCGTTGCCCAGGATCACCTCATAGCCCTCGGGGAGGGAGAAGAGGTCGCGTACGCCGTCGCGCACCGCGCCGACCAGGTTCTTGACCGGGGCCTGGCGGTGGGACGTACCGAGGAGTGAGGTGCCGGTGGCGGCCAGGGCGTCCAGCGCCTCCGTACGCACCTTGGAGGGGCCCGCGCCGAAACGGCCGTCGGCGGGCTTGATGTCAGCGGGAATCTGGATCTCAGCCACGTTCCGGAGCGTATCCGGTCCCGGGGCGCGGCGGATACGCGGTCCGCCGGATGAGACGGCTGTCTCACCCGGCGGCACGGCTGACCTGCGGGTACTCGGCGGCGCCCGGCGTTCGGTGCTCAGCCGTCCTGGCGTACGTCCGGGTGGGCCCCCTGGCGCAGGTCCTGGTCCCGGCGTACGGCCAGCGCGTGGAGGTGCTCGATCAACGCGATCAGCACGAACTTGCTGGAGGAGTGGTCCCGCGCATCGAACTCGACCAGGGGCACATCGGGCCCGAGGGCGAGTGCGTCGCGGATCCGGTCCTCGCTGTGGAAGGGGCCGCCGAAGTCGTTGACGGCGACGATGAAGGGCGTTCCGTGGTGTTCCAGCCGGTCCAGCGTGTAGCAGGCGTCGGTGAGGGAGCGGGTGTCGACGAGGACGACCGCGCCGAGCGTGCCCGCGAAGAGGCGCTCCCACAGGAACCAGAAGCGCTCCTGGCCAGGGGCGCCGAAGAGATACAGGACGCTGCGCTCGTCGATCGTGATCCGGCCGAAGTCGAAGGCGACGGTGGTGGCGTTCTTGCCCCGGACGAGGGTGGTGTCCTCCAGGGGGTGGCCCGTGCGGCTCACGACCTCCTCCGTGTGCAGCGGACGGATCTCACTGACGGAGCGGACCATCGTCGTCTTGCCGGCTCCGAAGCCGCCCAGGACAACGATCTTCAGGGCTTTGACGGTCGTCCCGGCGAGCGGGGGGTGGGGCTGCGCCGTGGGGGCCGTCCGTGTGACTCGGGTCATCGGGTCATCGGTTCTCGTCGGTGCCGGTCATCGAGTGTTGCCTTCCGGGGGTGGCGGGGGGCGTAACTGGAGCCGTGAGTTCCCAATCAAGTGCTCGTCACTATAGGAGGGTTGACGATCACATGGGGAAGTTCTCGCGGGGCTTTGCCGGGGCTTTCCCGGGGGCGGGGCGCGCATCGTGTGCAAGTGGCACGTTTCCTGCCGGTGTGACGAGAGGGACGGGGGCATCCTGAGAGACATGGCTGAGCAGCGGGATGCGCGCGATGCGCGCGATGCGCGGAATACGCGGGACGGGCTGGACCGGCCGGACGAGCGGAACGGGACGGACGGGCCGGGCGAGGCGAGCGAGCGCGAGACGCGTGCACTGGCGCGGGCGCTCGCGCGAGCAGTGCGCGGCGAGGTGGACTTCGGCACGACCGCCCGGGCCCTGATGACCATGGACGCGTCCAACTACCGGCGCGTACCGGTCGGTGTCGTCGCGCCGCGCGACGCCGCGGACGTGGCCGCCGCCCTGGAGGTGTGCCGGCACCACGGTGTGCCGGTGGTGCCGCGCGGCGGCGGGACCTCCATCGCCGGCCAGGCCACGGGCATCGGCGTGGTGCTGGACTTCACCCGCCATATGACGGCAGTCGTGGAGGTCGACGCCGAGGCGCGTACGGCGGTGGTGCAGCCGGGCGTCGTCCTGGACACGCTGCGGGACGCCGTACGGCCGCATGGGCTGACCTTCGGCCCCGATCCGTCCACGCACAGCCGCTGCACGCTCGGCGGGATGATCGGCAACAACTCCTGCGGGTCTCACTCGGTGGCGTGGGGGACGACCGCGGACAACGTCCGAAGCCTCTCGGTGGTGACGTACGGAGGGGCCGAACTGCGGCTCGGGCAGGGCTGGGACAGCGGTGCCCCGGCCGGGCTGCGGGAGCTCGTCGACGGCAATCTCGCCCTGCTGCGCACCGGATTCCCGGGCGGGCTGCCCCGCCGTATCTCCGGGTACGCGCTGGACGCCCTGCTGCCCGAGAAGGGTGTCGATCTGGCGCGGGCCTTCTGCGGCAGCGAGGGCACGCTGGGGGTGGTGACCGAGGCGGGCGTACGCCTGGTGGACGCGCCGCATGCGCGGGCGCTCGCCGTGCTCGGCTACCCGGACGAGAGCGCGGCCGCCGAAGCGGCCTCAGGGCTGCTCGCGTACCGGCCGCTGACCGTCGAGGGCATGGCCGAGGACCTGGTGCCCGACGGGCACGGGCTGCCGCGCGGCGGGGCGTGGCTCTTCGTGGAGACCGGCGGGGACACGGCGGCCGAGGCGCGGGCCCGTGCGGCAGGCATCGTACGGGCCGCCGATGCGCTGGACGGGACGGTGGTGGACGACCCGGCCGGGATGCGCGCCCTGTGGCGGGTGCGGGAGGACGCGGCGGGCACGGCGACCCGGACCGCCGACGGCGGCGAGGCCTGGCCGGGGTGGGAGGACTGCGCGGTGCCGCCCGCACGGCTGGGGGCGTATCTGCGGGACTTCCGGGCACTGCTGACGCAGCACGGCCTGCGCGGGACGCCGTACGGGCACTTCGGGGACGGCTGCATCCATGTCCGTATCGACTTCGACCTGATGAGTACGGCGGGTGTGGCGCGGTTCCGCACCTTCTCGGAGGAGGTGGCGGAACTCGTCGTCGCGCACGGCGGATCACTGTCGGGGGAGCACGGTGACGGGCAGGCGCGCGCCGAACTGCTGCCGAAGATGTACGGCGACGAGATGGTCGGTCTCTTCGGCCGGTTCAAGGACCTGTGGGATCCGGCGGGCGGTATGAACCCCGGAATGCTGGCCCGCCCGGACCGACTCGACGCCAATCTCCGCTTCGAGGTGCTGCCGAGGAAGCCGGTGGAGGTCGCCTTCGGCTATCCGCAGGACGGCGGGGACTTCGCGGGCGCGGTACGCAGGTGTGTGGGCGTCGCCAAGTGCCGTACGACCGACGCCGGTTCGGGCGGCGGCGTGATGTGCCCGTCCTTCCGGGCGACCGGCGAGGAACAGCACTCCACACGCGGGCGGGCGCGGTTGCTGCACGAGATGCTCGCGGGCGAGGTCGTCACCGACGGCTGGCGCTCGACGGAGGTACGGGACGCGCTCGACCTCTGCCTGTCCTGCAAGGGGTGCCGGAGCGACTGCCCGGTGGGTGTCGACATGGCGACATACAAGGCGGAATTCCTGCACCACCACTACGCGGGGCGGCTGCGGCCGGCCGCACACTACGCGATGGGCCGGCTGCCGGTCTGGCTGCGGGCGGCGGCCCCCTTCGCGCGGGGGGTCAACGCGGTGTCGCGGGTGCGCCCGCTGGCGGCGCTCGCCAAGCGTCTGGGCGGCATCGCCCCGCAGCGTTCCCTTCCCACGCTGGCGCCGGTGACGTTCCGGCGCTGGCTGGTGAAGCACCGGAGCGGCCGTACACAGATCTTCTCCACGAGTCGGGCGGCCGTGCTGTGGCCGGACACCTTCACCGACCACCTCTCGCCGGAGGTCGGCCGGGCGGCGGTGCGGGTCATGGAGGCGGCGGGCATGGGTCTCCTGCTGCCGCAGGACCGGGTCTGCTGCGGGCTGACGTATGTGTCGACGGGCCAGCTCGACCGGGCGCGCACGGTCATGCGCCACACGCTCGACACGTTGGAACCGCTGCTGGACCTGGGCGCTCCCGTCGTCGTACTGGAGCCGAGCTGCGCGGCGGCACTGAAGACGGACCTGCCGGAACTGCTCACCGACGACCCGCGCGCGGCCCGGCTGGCCGCGTCCGTGCGGACCTTCGCGCAGGCACTGGAGGAGTGCGCGCCGCACTGGGAGCCGCCACGTCTGGACCGGCGGGTGGCGGGCCAGACGCACTGCCACCAGCATGCGGTCCTGGGCGACGCGGCGGAGCGCCGGCTGCGTGAACGAGCCGGTCTGACAGGTGAGTTGAGCGGCGGATGCTGCGGCCTCGCGGGAAACTTCGGTTTCGAGAAGGGCCACTACGAGGTATCGGTGGCCTGCGCGGAGGACCAACTGCTCCCGGCGGTCAGGGCGGCGGGAGAGGGCGCGGAGGTCCTGGCGGACGGGTTCTCGTGCCGTACGCAACTGGACCAGCTGGAGGGGCGGCGGGCCCGGCACCTGGCGGAGGTGCTGGCGGAAGGGCTGGACGGCTGAGCGGCCGGCCACCGGGCGGCACGACGCCCGACCAGCTCCCGGGCAGCGGCTGACGACGCGGGGGTGGGGGCCGCAGGGCCCGGCTCCCCATGTCGTTCGTCATGTCATTCGTTCGCCGCGGCCACCTCCCGTGCCAGCGCCACCAGCCGAGGCAGCGCCGGGTGCGGTGACGCGGTGCGCCAGGCCAGGAGGACCGGGGCCGGTGGGGCGTCGGCCAAGAGGCGGTAGGACACGCCGGGATGCGGGTGCATCGAGGACGTGGAGGCCACCGAGGCGCCCGTGCCCCGGCCCGCTGCGATCGCCGCGAGCCAGTCGTCGGTGTTGGCGACCGTGAGCGTCGTCGTGGGGCGGATCTCCTCGGGCCACAGGTCCAGCGTGGTGAGGCCCGAGACCGTGTTCAGGACGACCGGTCCGGCCGTCAGATCCGCGAGTGTCAGAGAAGGGCGCGCGGCCAGGGGGCCGTCCGCCGTCACCGCCGCCACGCGGGGCTCCGTGAACAGCAGCTCGGTGACCAGGCCCGGGGCGTCCACCGGGCCGCGCAGCACTGCCGCGTCGACCTCGCCGCGCGTGAGTCCGGCCGTGCGGTCGTCGATCCGCAGGAGTTCCAGCGGGGTGTCCGGGTGTTCCTGCTGCCAGCGGCGCAGGAGCGGGGTGGTGTACGGACCGAGGGCGGACCAGGCGTGCCCCAGCCGCAGCGGCCCCCGGCGCAGCCGGCCCGCGTCGAGTGCCTCGTCGAAGGCGGCGACCGCGGCCGCCGCCTTGTCGCGGAAGGCCTCGCCCTCCGCGGTGAGCGCGACGTGGTGGGTGGAGCGGTCCACCAGCCGGGTGCCCAGGTGCTTCTCCAGCGCCGCGAGCGCACGCGAGACCGCGGGCTGGGTGACGTGCAGCCGGGCCGCGGCCCTGGTGATGCCGGCCTCCTCCGCGATGGCCAGGAAACAGCGGAGATGGCGCAGCTCGATGTTCATGCGCCTGGAGCATAACGGCAGCCCAATCGGCATTTCACGGATGGCGTGAGGGCCCGTAGCGTGGAGGGGACGGCCGAGACGCAGCCTGGGAGGTTTCCGGTGAACGAGCCGCGTACGCCGGTGGCCGCCGAGCCGGAAGCCGCTGCCGCCCTGGAGACCGCCGCGCTGAACACCGCCGCCCTGAACGCTGCGGCCCTGAACGCGGCGGCGGGCTCCGGCACCCACGCGGGCCCCGGCATCCACGCGGGCCCCGGCGGCAAGGCCCCGCGCCGCGCCCTCGGTCCCGTCGCTCTCGTCGTCGCCGGTGGGCTGTCGGTCCAGTTCGGTGCCGCCGTCGCCGTACTGCTCATGCCGCGCGCCGGAGCCGTCGGCGTCGTCACGCTCCGGCTCGTCCTCGCCGCCGTCGTCCTGCTCGTCGTCTGCCGGCCCCGCCTGCGCGGGCACTCGCGCGCCGACTGGGGCACCGTCGTCGCCTTCGGCACCGTCATGGCCGCCATGAACGTGCTCTTCTACCAGGCCGTCGACCGCATCCCGCTGGGCGCGGCCGTCACCCTCGAGGTCCTCGGGCCGCTCGTGCTCTCGGTGATCGTCTCGCGCAGGCTGGTGAACCTGGTCTGGGCGGGGCTCGCGCTGGGCGGCGTGGTCCTGCTCAGCGGCGGGGGCTTCGACCGGCTCGACCCCCTCGGCGCGGCCTTCGCGCTCTCCGCGGGCGCGATGTGGGCGGCGTACATCGTCTTCAGCGCCCGCACCGGCCGGCGCTTCCCGCAGGCCGACGGGCTGGCCCTCGCGATGGGGGTGGGCGCGGTGCTCACCCTGCCGCTGGGGATCGCCGAGGCCGGGTCGAAGCTGCTGGTGCCCTCCACGATCGGCCTCGGCCTCGCGGTCGCGCTGATGTCGTCCGTCCTCCCGTACACCCTGGAGCTGCTCGCGCTGCGCCGGCTGCCCGCGCCGACCTTCGCGGTGCTGATGAGTCTGGAGCCGGCGATCGCGGCCACGGCCGGGTTCCTCGTACTGCATCAAGCTCTTTCGGTGACCGACTCGTTGGCGATCGCGCTGGTCATCGCGGCGAGCATGGGCGCGGTGCGGACGCAGGTGGCCGGAAAGTCGTAGAACCCCGCAACAACCAAAGCAAGCATGCTTGCTTGTTTCTATCGGTGCTGCCATGCTCCGGGACACACAACGTCGTGTCCCGAGGGAGCGCACCGTGTCCGACCCGGCCGTCGTACTCGACGACTTGCGCAGCGAAAGCGATGAACTCGACCGGCTGGTAGGGGAGTTGAGCGCCGGGCAGTGGGCAGGCGCGACGCCCGCGCCCGGCTGGAGCATCGCCCACCAGATCGCCCACCTCGCCTGGACGGACGCGGCCTCGCTGCTCGCCGTCACCGACCCCGGGGCCTTCGCCGCCGAGGTCGAGAAGGCCCTCGTCGCGCCCGGCTCCTTCGTCGACGACGGCGCCGGGGAAGGCGCCGCACTGCCGCCCGCGGAACTGCTCGCCCGCTGGCGCGACGGCCGCGAACGGCTCCAGCGGGCGCTGCGCGCGGCCCCGCCCGGCGTCCGTTTCCCCTGGTACGGGCCGCCGATGAGCGCGACCTCGATGGCGACCGCACGGCTGATGGAGACCTGGGCGCACGGCCAGGACGTCGCCGACGCGCTCGGAGCCGTACGCACCCCGACCGCACGCCTGCGGCATGTGGCACACATCGGCGTCCGGGCCCGCGACTACGCCTTCGGGGTACGGGGGCTGACACCGCCCGCCGCGCCGTTCCGCGTGGAGCTGACCGCACCCGGCGGCGAGCTCTGGACGTACGGCCCCGAGGACGCCGGGCAGTCCGTGAGCGGCCCCGCCCTCGACTTCTGCCTGCTGGTGACCCAGCGCGCGCACCGCGCCGACCTCGGGCTGCGGGCCGAGGGCGCCGACGCCGACCGGTGGCTGGACATCGCGCAGGCCTTCGCAGGACCGGCGGGACCCGGCCGAGACGCCAAGGGGGCCTCGTGACCGGCGGCATGCTCCGCATCGGGAACGCCTCCGGCTTCTACGGCGACCGCTTCGATGCCGTACGCGACATGCTCACCGGCGGGCCGCTCGACGTACTGACCGGGGACTATCTCGCCGAGCTCACCATGCTCATCCTCGGCCGCGACCGGCTGAAGGACCCTCGCCTCGGCTACGCCAAGACGTTCCTCAAGCAGCTGGAGGAGGGCCTGGGACTCGCCCGGGAGCGGGGCGTGAAGATCGTCGCCAACGCGGGCGGGCTCAACCCGGCGGGCCTCGCCGACGCCGTACGCGAACTCGCGGACCGCGTCGGAGTGCCCGTGAACGTCGCCCATGTCGAGGGTGACGACCTGCTGCCGCGCGGCGGCTGGGGCGAGGACGTCCTCACCGCGAACGCGTACCTCGGCGGCGCCGGCATCGCCGCGTGTCTGCGCGCCGGTGCCGATGTGGTGGTCACCGGGCGGGTCACGGACGCCGCCCTGGTCACCGGGCCCGCGGCCGCGCACTTCGGCTGGGGGCCCGAGGACTACGACGCGCTCGCGGGAGCCGTGGTCGCCGGGCATGTACTGGAGTGCGGGACGCAGGCGACCGGCGGGAACTACGCGTTCTTCGCCGGACACGACGTACGGACCCTGCGCCGGCCCGGCTTCCCGGTCGCCGAGATCCACGCGGACGGCACCTCCGTCATCACCAAGCACGACGGCACCGGCGGGCTCGTGGACGTCGGGACGGTCACCGCGCAGCTGCTGTACGAGACCGGGGGCGCCCGGTACGCCGGACCTGATGTCACGGCCCGCCTCGACACCGTACGGCTGGCGCAGGACGGAGCCGACCGCGTACGGATCTCCGGCGTACGCGGCGAGGCGCCGCCGCCCACCCTCAAGGTCGGCCTCAACCGGCTCGGCGGCTGGCGCAACGAGGTCGTGTTCGTGCTCACCGGGCTCGACATCGAGGCCAAGGCGCAGCTGGTGCAGGACCAGTTGGACGACGCCCTCGGCAAGCACCGGCCCGCCGAGGTGCGATGGGAACTGGCCCGCACCGAGCGGCCCGACGGCGACACCGAGGAGCGGGCCAGCGCCTATCTGCGCCTCGTCGTGCGCGACAGCGACCCCGAGCGGGTCGGGCGCGCGGTGAGCGGCGCGGCCGTCGAGCTGGCGCTCGGCAGCTACCCCGGCTTCCATGTGACGGCTCCGCCCGGCAGGGGCGCGCCGTACGGCGTCTTCGAGGCCGAGTACACCGATGCGGCCGAGGTGACGCACACGGCCGTGCTGCCGGACGGGCAGAGGGTCGTGGTGCCGACTCCCGTACGTAAGAAAGAGATCGAGCCCGTCGTGGACTTCGACGGGCTGCCCGTGCCACTGGCCGCCGGGCCCCGCCGCGCCGCCCCCCTCGGACTGATCGCCGGTGCCCGCAGCGGCGACAAGGGCGGGGACGCCAACGTCGGCGTATGGGCCCGCTCCGACGACGCCTGGCGCTGGCTCGCCCACGAGCTCACCGTCGACCGCTTCCGCGCGCTCCTCCCGGAGACCGCCGGCCTGAGCGTCGTACGCCACGTCCTGCCGAACCTGCGCGCCCTGAACTTCGTCGTCGAGGGCATCCTCGGCGAGGGCGTCGCCGCGCAGGCCCGCTTCGACCCGCAGGCGAAGGCGCTCGGCGAATGGCTCCGCTCCCGGTACGTCGACATCCCGGAGGTACTGCTGTGACCGTGCTCGCCTCGGCTCTCGACCCCGCGGGCCCCGAATACGCCGCCCACCGCGACACCATGCTCGGCAAGCTCGCCGAGCTGGAGGCCGAGCACGCCAAGGCGCTCGCGGGCGGCGGCGAGAAGTACGTCGCCCGGCACCGAAAGCGCGGCAAGCTGCTCGCGCGGGAGCGGATCGAGCTGCTGCTCGACCCCGACACCCCCTTCCTGGAGCTGTCGCCGCTCGCCGCGTGGGGCAGCGCCTCCCCCGAGTACACAGTCGGCGCGTCCATGGTCACCGGGATCGGGGTGGTGGAGGGCGTCGAGTGCCTGATCACGGCCAACGACCCGACCGTACGCGGCGGCGCGTCCAACCCCTGGACGCTGAAGAAGGCCCTGCGTGCCCATGAGATCGCGTACGCCAACCGGCTGCCGTGCATCTCCCTCGTCGAGTCGGGCGGCGCGGATCTGCCGTCCCAGAAGGAGATCTTCATCCCGGGCGGGGCGCTGTTCCGGGACCTCACACGGCTGTCCGCGGCCGGTATTCCGACGCTCGCGGTCGTCTTCGGGAACTCGACGGCGGGCGGGGCGTACGTCCCCGGAATGTCCGACCACACCATCATGATCAAGGAGCGGTCGAAGGTCTTCCTCGGCGGACCGCCGCTGGTGAAGATGGCGACGGGGGAGGAGAGCGACGACGAGTCGCTCGGCGGCGCGGAGATGCACGCCCGTACCTCCGGTCTCGCCGACTACTTCGCCGTCGACGAGGCGGATGCGCTGCGGCAGGCGCGGCGGGTGGTCGCCCGCCTCAACTGGCGCAAGGCGCACGCCGATCCGGGACCGGCAGAGCCGCCGAAGTACCCGGAGGAGGAGCTGCTCGGGATCGTCCCGGGAGACCTCAAGACGCCGTTCGACCCGCGTGAGGTCGTCGCACGGATCGTCGACGGCTCGGACTTCGACGAGTTCAAGCCGCTGTACGGGCCGAGCCTGGTGACGGGGTGGGCGTCGCTGCACGGCTATCCGGTGGGTGTGCTGGCCAACGCGCAGGGTGTGCTGTTCAGCGCGGAGTCGCAGAAGGCGGCGCAGTTCATCCAGCTCGCCAACCAGCGCGATGTGCCGCTGCTGTTCCTGCACAACACCACCGGCTACATGGTCGGCAAGGAGTACGAGCAGGGCGGCATCATCAAACACGGCGCGATGATGATCAACGCGGTGTCGAACTCGCGGGTCCCGCATCTGTCGGTGCTGATGGGCGCGTCGTACGGTGCCGGGCACTACGGCATGTGCGGGCGGGCGTACGACCCGCGGTTCCTCTTCGCCTGGCCGAGCAGCAAATCGGCGGTGATGGGCCCGCAGCAGCTTGCGGGTGTCCTGTCGATCGTGGCGCGGGCGTCGGCGGCGGCGAAGGGACAGCCCTACGACGACGAGGCGGACGCGGGGCTGCGGGCGATGGTGGAGCAGCAGATCGAGGCGGAGTCGCTGCCCCACTTCCTGTCGGGGCGCCTGTACGACGACGGGGTCATCGACCCGCGCGATACGCGGACCGTGCTCGGTCTGTGTCTGTCCGCGATCCATACGGCACCGGTCGAGGGCGCGCGCGGCGGCTTCGGCGTCTTCCGGATGTGAGGCTTCCAGTGATCTCTTCTGTACTTGTCGCCAACCGGGGCGAGATCGCCTGCCGGGTCTTTCGAACCTGCCGTGAGCTGGGCATCTCGACGGTCGCGGTGTACTCCGACGCGGATGCGGGAGCGCTGCACGTGCGGGAGGCGGATGCGGCGGTACGGCTGCCGGGTTCGGCGCCCGCCGACACGTATCTGCGCGGTGACCTGATCGTGAAGGCGGCGCTGGCGGCGGGCGCGGACGTGGTGCACCCGGGGTACGGGTTCCTGTCCGAGAACGCGGAGTTCGCGCGGGCGGTGGGGGACGCCGGGCTGCTGTGGATCGGGCCGCCGCCGGAGGCGATCGAGGCGATGGCGTCCAAGACGCGGGCGAAGGAACTGATGGGGGGCGCGCCGCTGGACCCCGGGCAGGTCACCGAGGCGGATCTGCCGCTGCTGGTGAAGGCGGCGGCGGGCGGTGGCGGCCGGGGCATGCGGATCGTCCGCGAACTCGCCGTGCTGGGCGAGGAGTGGGAGGCCGCCCGGTCCGAGGCCGTGTCCGCCTTCGGTGACGGCGAGGTGTTCCTGGAGCCGTACATCGAACGCGGCCGCCATGTCGAGGTCCAGATCCTGGCGGACGCGCACGGCACGGTGTGGGCGCTGGGTACACGCGACTGCTCGCTCCAGCGCAGGCACCAGAAGGTCATCGAGGAGTCCCCGGCGCCCGGCCTGCCCGCCGCCCTTGTGGAGTCCCTCCACACGTCGGCGGTGACGGCCGCCCGGGCGGTGGGCTACCGGGGAGCGGGGACGGTGGAGTTCCTGGTCTCCCCCCAGGGCCACGCGCACTTCCTGGAGATGAACACCCGCCTCCAGGTCGAACACCCGGTGACGGAGGCGGTGTTCGGCGTGGACCTGGTCGCGCTCCAACTCCGCGTCGCGGAGGGTACGGCCCTGCCGGCGAACCCTCCGGCGCCGAGCGGCCACGCGGTGGAGGCACGGCTCTACGCGGAGGACCCGTCGAAGAACTGGACCCCCCAGACGGGCGTGCTGCACGCGCTGGAGGTCCCCGGGGATGCCCCGTGGGTCCGCGTCGACACCGGGTACACCGACGGGGACTCCATCGGCGTGCACTACGACCCCGTGATCGCCAAGGTCATCGCCTGGGCCCCCACCCGGGAGGAGGCCGTGCGGCGGCTCGCCCATGCCCTGCGGCGCGCGCGCGTGCACGGGCCCGTCACCAACCGGCGGCTCCTCGTACGGTCCCTGGAGCACCCGGAGTTCACGGGCGCGCAGCTCGACACCGGGTTCTACGAACGCCACCTCGACGCGCTCACCGCCCCCGCCGACGGGGAACCGCACGCAGCCGTGGCCGCCGCCCTGGCGGATGCGGCCGGCCGGCCGGGGACGACCGTGGCATCGCGGCTAGGAGGGTGGCGGAACGTCGCCTCGCAGCCCCAGGTCAAGGTCTACGGAGACCACGAGGTCCGCTACCGCCGCACCCGTGACGGGTTCGAGGTCGCCGACGCGCCCGGGGTGCGCGTCCTCGGTGTCGCACCCCACCGCGTCCGTCTCGAGATCGACGGGGTCGTACGGTCCTTCGACGTCACCGACCACGGCGACGGGCACGTCCACGTGGACAGCGCCACCGGCGCCCACGCCCTCGCCGTACAGCCCCGGTTCGCCGACCCGCAGGACAGAACGCCGCCGGGGTCGTTGCTCGCGCCCATGCCCGGGACCGTCGTCCGGGTCGGGGAAGGGCTGGCCGAAGGGGTCCGGGTGACCCAGGGGCAGCCCCTCGTCTGGCTGGAGGCCATGAAGATGGAGCACCGCATCGTCTCGCCCGCCTCCGGCACGCTCGCCGCGCTCCACGCCGTCCCCGGCCGCCAGGTCGAGGTCGGTGCCCTGCTCGCCGTCGTACAGGAAGCACAGGAGGACGCCGCGTCATGAACATCGAGTCGGAAGAGAACAAGGCACTGCGTGCCGCCGTCGCCGCCCTCGGGCAGCGGCACGGCCGGGGATACGTACGCGAAGAGCTGTGGGCCGAGGCCGCCAAGCTCGGCTACCTCGGCGTCAACCTCCCCGAGGAGCACGGCGGCGGAGGCGGCGGCATGGCCGAACTCTCCCTCGTGCTCGAAGAGCTGGGAGCGGCAGGCTGCCCGCTGCTCATGATGATCGTCTCGCCCGCCATCTGCGGCACCGTCATCGCCCGCTTCGGCACCGACGAGCAGAAGCGCACCTGGCTCCCCGGCCTCGCCGACGGCAGCCTCACCATGGCCTTCGGCATCACCGAGCCGGACGCCGGGTCGAACTCCCACCGGATCACCACCACCGCCCGCAAGACCGACGACGGCTGGACCCTCAACGGCCGCAAGGTCTTCATCTCGGGCGTCGACATCGCCGACGCGACCCTCATCGTGGGCCGCACCGAGGACTCGCGCACCGGCACGCTCAAGCCCTGCCTCTTCATCGTCCCCCGCGACGCCGAAGGCTTCCGGCGCTCGCAGATCGACATGGAACTGGACGCCCAGGAGAAGCAGTTCGAGCTCGTCCTCGACGATGTCCGTCTCCCCGGCGACGCCCTCGTCGGCGACGAGGACGCCGGTCTCCTCCAGCTCTTCGCCGGGCTCAACCCCGAGCGCATCATGACCGCCGCCTTCGCCATCGGCATGGGGCGGTACGCGCTCGCCAAAGCCGTCGAGTACGCGAAGGACCGCCAGGTCTGGAAGGCCCCCATCGGCGCCCACCAGGCCATCGCCCACCCCCTCGCCCAGGCCCACATCGAACTCGAACTCGCCCGGCTGATGATGCAGAAGGCCGCCGCGCTCTACGACGCGGGCGACGACACCGGCGCCGGCGAGGCCGCCAACATGGCCAAGTACGCGGCCGGCGAAGCCTGTGTGAAGGCTGTCGACCAGGCTGTCCACACGCTCGGCGGCAACGGCCTCACCCGTGAGTACGGCCTGGCCTCCCTCGTCACCGCCGCCCGGGTTGCCCGGATCGCCCCGGTCAGCCGCGAGATGGTCCTCAATTACGTATCCCACCAGTCCCTGGGTCTCCCCAAGTCGTACTGACACGGGAGATTCTGGCCGTCCACGAAGCCGAGGGGGCCGTAATGGTGTTTCACAGCGCGTACGCCGATGTCCAAGCCGTCTCACAGCCCATTCACGAGGTGGTCCTCGGCCGGGCCGCCGCCGAGTACGGCGACACGATCGCCCTCGTCGACGGCATGAACGGCATCACCGTCACCTACGCCCAGCTCGACATGTTCCACCGGCGGATCGCCGCCTCGCTCGCCGACGCCGGCCTGCGCAAGGGCGACGTCCTGGCCCTGCACAGCCCCAACACCGTCGCGTACCCCTCCGTCTTCTACGGCGCCACACGCGCCGGCGCGTCCGTCACCACCGTCCATCCGCTCGCCACGGCGGAGGAGTTCGCCAAGCAGCTCCGTGACTCCTCCGCCCGCTGGATCGTCACCGTCTCACCGCTCCTGGAGATCGCCCGCAGGGCCGCCGAACTCGTCGCCGGCATAGAGGAGATCTTCGTCTGCGACCGCGCCGACGGGCATGTGAGCATCCTCGACATGCTCGGCTCGACCGCACCCGAGCCGGACATCGCCATCGACCCGTCCGAGGACATCGCGGCCCTGCCGTACTCCTCCGGCACCACCGGCGTCCCCAAGGGCGTGATGCTCACCCACCGCTCCATCGCCACCAACCTCGCCCAGCTCGACCCGATGATCCCGATGGGCCCCGGCGACCGCATCCTCGCCGTACTGCCCTTCTTCCACATCTACGGCCTCACCGCCCTGATGAACGCACCGCTCAGCCACGGCGCCACCGTCGTCGTACTGCCCCGCTTCGACCTCGACACCTTCCTCGCGGCGATCGAGAAGCACCGCATCAACGGCCTGTACGTGGCCCCGCCGATCGTCCTCGCCCTCGCCAAGCACCCGGCCGTCGCGCAGTACGACCTCGGCTCGCTGGAGTACATCGTCAGCGCGGCCGCCCCGCTCGACGCCCGGCTCGGGGAAGCCTGCTCGGCGCGGCTGGGCCTCCCGCCGGTCCGGCAGGCGTACGGCATGACCGAGCTCTCGCCCGGCACCCACGTCGTACCGCTCGCCGCGACGGCGCCGCCCCCCGGAGCCGTAGGACAGCTCCTGCCCAACACCGAGATGCGCATCCTCTCCCTCGACGGCCCGGACGGGGCCGGCAAGGATCTCGGCGTCGGCGAGGAGGGCGAGATCGCGATCCGCGGCCCGCAGGTGATGAAGGGCTACCTCGGCCGCCCCGAAGCCACCGCCGACATGATCGACGACGAGGGGTGGGTGCACACCGGCGACATCGGGCGGGTCGACGCCGACGGCTGGCTGTTCGTCGTCGACCGGGTCAAGGAACTCATCAAGTACAAGGGCTTCCAGGTCGCCCCCGCAGAACTGGAGGCCCTGCTGCTCACCCACGAAGGCATCGCGGACGCGGCGGTGATCGGGGTGTACGACGCGGACGGGAACGAGATCCCGAAGGCGTACGTCGTACGGCAGCCGACCGCACAGGACGCCGGGGAGCTCAGCGAGGACGACGTCCTCGCCTACGTCGCCGAGCGCGTCGCTCCGTACAAGAAGGTCCGCCGCGTCGAGTTCATCGGCGGCGTACCGCGCGCCGCCTCGGGGAAGATCCTCAGGCGTGAACTGAGGGACCGGGAAAGGGAGAACACGTGACACTCGTCGCGACCGCACACGAGCGCGGGATCACCACCCTGACGCTGGACTCGCCCGCGAACCGCAACGCCCTGTCGGCGCGGCTCGTCGGTGAGCTCGGCGAGGCGCTGACCGACTGCGGCAAGGACGACTCCGTACGGGCCGTCATCCTCACCCACACCGGCTCCACCTTCAGCGCCGGCGCCGATCTGAAGGCCCCGCCCAATCCGTACACCTTCGTCGCGCTGCTGCGGCAGATCGTCACGCTGCCCAAACCCGTGGTGGCCCGTGTCACCGGCCACGCACGGGCCGGGGGGCTCGGCCTCCTCGGCGCCTGCGACCTCGCGGCCGCCGCGAGCGCCGCCGACTTCGCGTTCACGGAGGTACGCATCGGGGTCGCGCCCGCCGTCATCTCACTGCCCCTGCTGCCGCGCATGGATCCGCGCGCGGCCGAGCGCTACTACCTCACCGGGGAGCGCTTCGACGCGGCGGAGGCCGTCCGCGCCGGGCTGCTCACCCTTGCCGCCGACGATGTGGACGCGGCGCTCGCGCCGGTGCTCGACGGACTGCGCAAAGCGTCGCCGCAGGGGCTGAACGCGGCGAAGCAGCTGGTCACGGCTAGGGTGCTGGAGACCTTCGACCGGGACGCCGAAGACCTGGTGCAGCGCTCCGCCTCGCTCTTCGCGTCGGCGGAAGCGCGCGAGGGCATGACGGCCTTCCTCGAACGACGGGACCCCGCATGGGTGTGGTGACAGCTCCCAAGCAGGACCGCAGCCGGGTGACCCGGCAGCGGCTGCTGGAAGCCGCGGTGGCCTGCCTCGCCGAAGTCGGCTGGGCGGGCTCGACCGTCTCGGTGGTCGCCGAGCGGGCCGGAGTCTCGCGGGGCGCGGCACAGCACCACTTCCCGACCAGGGAGGACCTGTTCACGGCGGCGGTCGAGTACGTCGCCGAGGAACGCTCCCAGGCACTGCGCGAGCTGCCGACGCAGGACCGGACAGCGGTCGTCGCGGCCCTCGTCGACCTCTACACCGGGCCGCTGTTCCGCGCCGCACTCCACCTCTGGGTCGCCGCCTGCAACGAGGAGCAACTGCGCACGCGCGTCACGGAGCTGGAGGCGCGCGTCGGCCGTGAGACGCACCGGATCGCCGTCCAGCTGCTGGACGCGGACGAGTCACGGCCCGGCGTACGCGAAACGGTCCAGGGCCTGCTCGACATGGCCCGCGGCCTGGGCCTGGCCAACCTCCTCACCGACGACGCCGCCCGCCGTCAGAGGGTGGTGGCACAGTGGGCGGCTCATGTCGAGGAGGGGCTGAGGGACCATGGGTGACTTCTTCCAGCGGATCGTCGACGTCGAGGTCACGCAGGAGGAGGCCGGGCCGCTCGCGGAGCGGATGGTCGACTGGCTGGTGGCCGAGGGTGTGATCACGCGCGAGATGTCCGGTGACGCGGTGTACAGCCTGACCGTGGACGAGGGCCATGTGCCGGGCCCCAACTGGGCGCGGGCAGTGTCGGATCCGTCGTGGGAGCCCGCCCCGGTGGCCGTCGTCGTCGGTCGGGACTACCACGTCGGGGGTCAGGGCGAGGACGAGGCGGAGTGGGCGAACTGCCCGCGCTGCGACACGAAAACCGTGATCATCGACTACCCGGAGAGCTTCGAGGCGGACGACGAGGTCTGGCAGCCGTTCGAGGACGGCATCGCCGCCTGGAAGGAGACGGGCGAGGGCAGCGCCGTCTGTTCCGCCTGCGGCGTCCCGGTCCCGATCACCGAGTGGGAGTGGAGCTGGGGCTTCGCGCTGGGGGCCCTGGCCTTCGACTTCTGGGGGTGGCCGCCGCTCGACGACAGCTTCGTGGCGGAGTTCGGCAAGCAGTTGGGACACCGCACCGACGAGCACAGCGGGAAGTTCTGAGGCGCGCGCACGCCGAAGGGGGCGGCCGGGGAGACCCGGCCGCCCCCTTCAGGTTCGGCGCCTGCGTGGTTCGGGGCCTGCGTGGTTCGGGGCCGCGCCCTCACGTTTCGGGGGTGCCCCTGCGGTCCGCGCCTGCGTGGTTCTGCGTCCTGCGGGCTCAGCCGGCCAGGTTCGCGATGTCCTCGTAGCCGGAGATCTCGCGAGGGTCGCGCGTCCCGGGCCCGATGTACGTCGCGGACGGCCGCACCAGCCGGCCCGTGCGCTTCTGCTCCAGGATGTGCGCCGACCAGCCCGCCGTACGCGCGCAGGTGAACATCGACGTGAACATGTGCGCCGGGACCTCCGCGAAGTCCAGCATGATCGCCGCCCAGAACTCCACGTTCGTCGCCAGGACGCGGTCCGGGCGACGGTTGTGCAGCTCCTCCAGCGCGGCCCTCTCCAGCGCCTCCGCCACCTCGTAGCGCGGCGCGTCCAGCTCCTTGGCCGTACGCCGCAGCACCCGGGCGCGCGGGTCCTCGGCGCGGTAGACGCGGTGTCCGAAGCCCATCAGCCGCTCGCCCTTGTCCAGGGCGCGCTTCACATACGCCGTGGCGTCGCCCGTGCGCTCGATCTCCTCGATCATCCCGAGCACACGGGAGGGAGCACCACCGTGCAGCGGGCCCGACATGGCGCCCACCGCGCCCGAGAGCGCCGCCGCGACGTCCGCACCCGTCGATGCGATCACGCGAGCGGTGAAGGTGGAGGCGTTCATTCCGTGCTCGGCGGCGGACGTCCAGTACGCGTCCACGGCCTTGACGTGCCGGGGGTCCGGCTCGCCGCGCCAGCGGATCATGAAGCGCTCGACGACGGACTCCGCCTTGTCGATCTCCTTCTGCGGGACCATCGGCAGCCCCTGCCCGCGCGCCGACTGGGCGACGTACGACAGCGCCATCACGGCGGCCCTCGCAAGGTCGTCGCGGGCCTGGGCCTCGTCGATGTCCAGCAGCGGTTTCATGCCCCACACCGGGGCGAGCATCGCCAGCGCCGACTGCACATCGACCCGGATGTCGCCGGAGTGCACCGGAATCGGGAAGGGCTCGGCGGGCGGCAGACCGGGATTGAAGGCGCCGTCGACCAGCAGGCCCCACACGTTTCCGAAGGAGACCTGGCCCACCAGGTCCTCGATGTCGACGCCCCGGTAGCGCAGCGAGCCGCCCTCCTTGTCGGGTTCGGCGATCTCCGTTTCGAACGCGACGACTCCTTCGAGTCCAGGTACGAAGTCGGACATCAGGCGGCTCCTCAAGACGTGTACGACAGGCGTGGGTCGGTCACCCCGGTGATGCCCCGTGCGGCAGGTGGTCACCCAAATCGCCGGGAAGGCAGGCACGATATCCCCTGCTGTATGGAGGCCACAGTGGCCTCATCCAAGATTTTGGCGGGTTCGGATGATGCGGGGAAGCGTGACATCCGGCACAGTGCCCCATTTCGGCCGGGGAGGGTTAGCGGCACTCCGTGCCGGGCAAACTGGCCCACTGCGGCAGGATGGCCCTGTGACCGACCACGACGCCCTGAACCCGGCCGACACTGCTGATCCCGCCAGGATGCGGGAGCAGTACCGCTCCACCGCGTTCGTGGAGACGGATCTTGCTCCATCCCCCATGGACCAGTTCGCCCGCTGGTTCATGGAGACCGTGTCCGCGGGTCTGCACGAGCCGAACGCCATGATCGTCTCCACGGCCACGCCGGACGGCCGCCCGTCGTCCCGCACGGTGCTGCTGAAGCAGTACGACGCGCGCGGCTTTGTGTTCTTCACGAACTACGGCTCCCGCAAAGGCCGGGAGATCGACTCCAACCCGTACGTGTCCCTGCTCTTCCCCTGGCATCCGCTGGCCCGTCAGGTCGTCGTCACGGGCACGGCGGCGCGTATCGGCCGGGACGAGACGGCAGCGTACTTCCGCACCCGCCCGCACGGCTCCCAGCTCGGCGCCTGGGCGAGCGAGCAGTCCTCGGTGATCGCCTCGCGCGAGGAACTGCTGCTCAGGTACGAGGAGTTGGAGGCCCGCTACCCGGAGGGCGAGCAGGTGCCCACGCCGTCGGAGTGGGGCGGATTCCGGGTCGAACCGGAGGCGGTGGAATTCTGGCAGGGCCACCGGAACCGGCTCCACGACCGCCTGCGTTATGTGCGTACGGACTCCTCCGGCTGGCGGGTGGAGCGCCTGGCCCCCTGACGGGACCTCGGTGAACTCCCGCTGCGCGCAGGGCTGTCGGGTGCGCGGACGAGCCGATCCGATCCCGGCCGGGGCCTCCGGCCGGGGTCTTCCTGTCCGGGGCCTCCTGTCCAGGTCTTCCTGTCCGAGGCCGCCGGCCCGGGAACGCAGAAACCCGCGGGCTCTGGTCCCTCCTTGCGGAGGGGCCGGCCGGATGTGCCGGCGAGC
This sequence comes from Streptomyces sp. NBC_01142, assembly GCF_026341125.1. Taxonomy (NCBI): domain Bacteria; kingdom Bacillati; phylum Actinomycetota; class Actinomycetes; order Kitasatosporales; family Streptomycetaceae; genus Streptomyces; species Streptomyces sp. NBC_01142. Next base: position 2,601,742 of record NZ_JAPEOR010000002.1, on the reverse strand, counting down.
CCGCGGGTCGGTGACTGCTTGGTATTTCGGCCGACGGTGTCGGCTGCACACAGAGTGCGACGACGGGCCGTCAGCCCGCAGTCACCTCACGCATCCGAAACGAAATCACTTCCGGATCACCTCCTTTCACCGTGTGGCCCCAGCCTAGGAACCTCCGGGCAGCGGCTCAACCTGTTTTTTATGATTTCCGGGAAGCATCGATTTCCGGGAACAGAGTGTGCGCTGCGTCACGTTCCAGTTGAATGATGTGACGTGCATCAGTTCGCGCGGACGCGTCCTGCAGGGGGTCCAGGATGAGTGCTTCCAGGAGTGAGACCACCAGTGCGCTCGGGCCTGACGAGCCGGAGCGGAAGGGCACCGGTGCGGTGCCCGCACCGGTGCCGGGATCCGATCTGCTCGCCGCACTGCTCGACGGGATGGATGCGGCGCTCTGCGCCTTCGACGCGGCCGGCCGGATCACCCACTGGAACCGCGAGGCCGAGCGGATTCTCGGCTGGTCTCCCGAGGAGGCGGTCGGCCGCCGCGGGTTCGCGGGCTGGGCGGTGCGGACCGCCGATGCCGATGAGGTGCAGGGGCGGCTGATGGCCACGATGGAGGCGCCCGGGCGGCAGGTCCTCGAGTTCGCGATGCTGCGCAAGGACGGCGGGCGGGTCCTCGTACGGACCCAGTCCGCGCGGGTACTGGGCACGGACGGGACGCCGGCAGGGGTGTACTGCGCCTTCAGCGAGGTGCATGCGCAGATCGATCTCGAGCGCTCGATCGCACTGAGCGAGGCGCTCTTCGAGGACGCGTCCTGGGGTGTCGTCCTGGTCGATGTGGATCTGCGGCCGACCGTCGTCAACGGCTACGCCTCGCGCGCGCTGGGTTCGGGCCGCACCTCGCCGCTGGGGCGGCCGCTGGGCGAGCTGGTCGTGCAGGGCGTGGAGGAGCTGGAGGGCGCGCTCCACCATGTGCTGGCGGAGGGCGCCCTGCGGGGGCTCGTGGAGCTGTGGGTGACGCTCAGTACGGCCCAGGGGGAGCGGCGGAGGTGCTGGCGCAGCGGGTTCCTGCGGCTGGCCTCACCGCTCGCGGAGGAGCCCGTTCCGCTGGGCGTGGGATGGCTGTTCCACGATGTGACGGAGGCGAAGCTGGCCGAGCAGGAGGCGGACCGGCTGCGCTTCCGGTCGAGCCAGCTGCACCGTGCGGGGCGGGCGGCGGTGGAGTGCGAGGACCCGATGGAGGCGGCGACGGCGTATCTGGACTTCGCGCTCGCGGGTTTCGCGGACCATGCGCTGATCGACCTGGTGGAGCCGGACGGCGAGCGGCTGATCCGCGCCGCGGCCACTCCGTCGGGCGCGCCGGGGCCGTGCGCGCCGGTGGCGGGGGCGGGCATCCCGGTGCGCTACCCGCCCGGTCACCCGGCACTTCAGGCGGCGGACCGCAACGGCTCGGTGCGGGCGAGTGCGAGACCGACGTCCGGCAAGGCGGCGGGCGACTGGGCGGCGGAGCGCCAGTGGCCCCGGGACGCGGTGCACGCACTGTGCACGGTGCTGCGGAGCCGGGGCCGGACGCTGGGGGTGCTGACGTTCTTGCGGGGTGCGAGTCGCCCGGCGTTCGAACGCCCGGATGCGGTGCACGCGGAGGGCGTGGCGGTCCTGACGGCGGCGGCACTGGATCTGGCGCAGCAAACGGCCGACTGACCTCCGTCCTCTCCGGAGGATCCGGTCAGTGGCGGAAGAAGATCCGGTCGCCGTACTCGTTCATCACGCGGCCGTTCCACTCGTGACCGCCGTCGACGTTCCCCGACCTGAGCAGCGGCGGCTCGATGCCGCGCGCGACGAGAACCTCGGCGGCGGCAGCCATCGTCGCCTGCATCAGCGCGCTGGTGACCACGGTGGACGCGGGCGCGAACGGCGCCTCGATGCCCTCGTGGCTGAGCTCCGCGTCACCGACCGCGATCTTGGAGTCGAGGACGATGTCGCAGTGGTCCTTGAGGAAGGTGCCGGAGGCATGCCGGGCCTTGGTCTCCTCCGCGTACGCCACCGAGGTCACGCCGATGACCTTGAGCCCGAGGGCGCGGGCGTTCATCGCCATCTCGACGGGCAGGGCGTTGCGGCCGGAGAGGGAGATGATCACCAGTACGTCGTCGGCCCTGGCGGGGCTGGAGTCGAGGACGGCCCCCGCGAGCCCGTCCACGCGCTCCAGCGCGGAGCCCAGCGTCGCGGGCATCACGTCGACTCCCACCACACCGGGGACGGCGAGCAGATTCATCAGGGCGAAGCCGCCGGCCCGGTAGACGACGTCCTGCGCGGCGAGCGAGGAGTGCCCGGCGCCGAACGCGAAGAGCCGGCCGCCCGCGGCGACGGTGTCGGCGATGGCCTCTCCGGCGGCCGCGATGTTCGCGGACTCCTCGTCCCGTACGCGCTGCAGCAGACCGATGGCGGCCTCGAAGAACTGACCGGCCAGCTTGCTCTCGCTCATCGCCGAGCCCTTTCCGGGGGTAGGGAGCGCGGGGTACGCGGGGTACGCGGGGTACGCGGGGTACAGGCAGGGAGCAGGGGCGGGAATACCCGTGCCGCGGATCACGTTGCGGTCTGGACCATTGCCCTGTCAATACGGGCTCTCCGGCGGATTCGCGCACAGGGCTGTGCAACGGGCTTGCCCGGCACGGCACGGTTGTCGGTGGGATGCGTCAGAATTGAGCCGGGGACGCAGCGCACGATTTCATCGAGGGGCACGTATGTCCGGACTGATTGACACGACGGAGATGTATCTCCGCACCATCCTCGAGCTCGAAGAGGAAGGCGTGGTGCCTATGCGGGCCCGCATCGCGGAGCGGCTCGATCAGAGCGGCCCGACGGTCAGCCAGACCGTGGCGCGTATGGAACGGGACGGCCTGGTGACGGTCGCAGGCGACCGTCATCTGGAGCTGACCGCCGAGGGCAGGCGGCTGGCGACCCGTGTGATGCGCAAGCACCGCCTGGCCGAGTGTCTGCTCGTCGACGTGATCGGCCTCGAGTGGGAGCAGGTCCACGCCGAGGCGTGTCGCTGGGAGCACGTGATGAGCGAGGCGGTGGAGCGGCGCGTGCTGGAGCTGCTGCGCCACCCCACGGAGTCGCCGTACGGGAACCCGATCCCGGGCCTGGAGGAGCTGGGCGAGAAGGCGGAGGCCGACCCGTTCCTGGACGAGGGGATGGTCTCGCTGGCAGACCTGGACCCGGGCACGGACGGTAAGACCGTGGTCGTACGGCGTATCGGCGAGCCGATCCAGACGGACGCCCAGCTGATGTACACGCTGCGGCGGGCGGGCGTGCAGCCCGGCTCGGTGGTGAGCGTGACGGAGTCCGCGGGCGGGGTGCTGGTGGGCTCCAGCGGTGAGGCTGCGGAGCTGGAGGCGGATGTGGCGTCGCACGTGTTCGTCGCCAAGCAGTAGCCGGCGCGCGGCAGTCCGGGTGCGCGGCATTTCGTGCGCTTCTTTGGAGCCGCTTTCCGTCCGGAATGCCAGCGCCCGGGTGAATCGCGTGCCACTCTGTGGCTGAGGCATATGACCCCACGGCCGGGGAGGGATCAGGGTGATGCGCCCGTCGTACGCCCCGCACGCCCCGTACGCACCGGGGCGCGCCCAGTGCGTTCCGTACGCCCGGCGCTGCCCGAACCCTGCGTGCGGCGGCCCGTGCACCACGTACGACGGCTCGTACGCCCCGCCCTCCGGCCCGTATGCAGACCCATGCACAACGGACCCATGCACAACGGACCCATGCGCAAAGGATCCGTACACACAGGAGGGCCCCGGCGCCCTGAGGCGCCGGAGCCTGTCCTCCCCTGTGCTGACCCGGAGCCCCGAGCTCCCAGGGTCAACCCCCTCGGACCGTCATCCCCGAGCGGCCCGCCTCCCGCAGAAGATCTCCCCTCGGCAGCGCGGGTCAATCCTTGAGGGTGGTCACTCGAACGAGGGGTGTTACGCGGCAGAACCCTGTTTTCGAATAGAGGTTCGATAGTCTGGCGGTACTCGACATGAGCCCGGCAGGGGCTCGACCACTGGGGGAGAGAAGGGGGTGCCAGGCCACATGGTGCGGCGCATCGACGTAACCGGAACCGACGGCGTACGCCTCGCTGCCTGGGAGTTCGCCGACTCTCCCAAGGGCCGCGGCGAGGCGGAGTACGCCCCGGGAGTTTTACTGCTTCACGGTCTGATGGGCCGTGGCTCCCACTGGGCCTCGACAGCCCGCTGGCTCGCCGAGCGACACCGGGCGGTCGCGCTCGACCAGCGAGGCCACGGCCGCAGCGACAAGCCGGCGGAGGGTCCGTTCACCCGCGAGGCGTACGTCTCCGATGCCGAGGCCGCCATTCAGCAACTGGGCCTCGCTCCGGTGACCCTGATCGGCCACTCGATGGGCGCGCTCACCGCCTGGCAACTGGCGGCCAAGCGCCCGGATCTGGTCCAGGCCCTGATCATCTGCGATATGCGCGCCTCCGCACTGGGCGCGGCCTCGCAGCGCGAGTGGGAGGACTGGTTCCGCACCTGGCCGCTGCCCTTCGCGACCCTGGGTGATGTGCGCCAGTGGTTCGGCGAGGACGACCCGTGGCTGGAGCGCCCGAATCCGTCCCGCGGCGAATTCTTCGCAGAGGTGATGGCAGAACAGGCTGACGGCTGGCACCCGGTGTTCTCACGCCGCCAGATGCTCACCTCCCGCGAAACGTGGGTGTACGACGCCCACTGGGAGGAACTGGCCCAGGTCCGCTGCCCGACCCTGGTGGTCCGCGGCCTGGACGGCGAGCTGGGCCGCGCGGAGGCCCAGGAAATGGTGAGGGTCCTGCCGAGGGGCGAGTACGGGGAGGTGGCGGACGCGGGCCACTTGGTCCACTACGACCAGCCGGAGGGCTGGCGCACGGCGATCGAGCCGTTCCTGGACGGCGTGCTGACGCCCTGACGCGACGGAGAGGCTCCACGACCGGTCCTGATTCTGCGGCGTCGTTGTCCGGGGAAGCGAGCCGACCGCAACTGCCGTTCGGGGAGGGGGTTCGGCGCCCTGGTCCGACGCGTGACCATGTCACTTCCAGGGAATGTTGAGCCAAGGGCTGCCCGGATCCGTCGTCAGGATGCGGTGGGCGTCCAGCATGTTGCCGTACCACGTGCCGAACTCCTCCCCGTCGAAGTGCAGGCAGCGGCCCAGGACGTACCCGGCGGAGAAGTCCTCCCACGAGTCGTACGAAGCCTTGCTGACCTCGCCCGCCCGGACCACTGCCGCTTCCGCCTCCGGGAGTTCGCAGAAGCGCGCGCCCAGGCCCCAGCGCGCCATCTTGGACGCCCGGCCGTAGTCCCAGGCGAGGACCGAGCGCACCTGGCGGTTCTCGGCGAGGAGGCCGTCGGCGCGGAAGCGCGCCTCGTAGCGGGTGACGCGTCCGATGAACTGTTGCACGGCGTCGATCGCCTCTTCCAGGCCATCGGCGTCGCCGGTTTCCTGCGCCCGCCCGCGCATCGAGCTCTCCGACACATGCCGCCAGAGCCCGGCTTCGACCGCGGCACCGCCGAGTTCGTCGGCCAGAGCCCTGCGGATCTTCAGGGCGAACTCCCACATCGGGTCGCTCATCCGGCCGTTCAGCAGCTGCTCCTCGTACGCCTGCCACTGCACCCGGCTCGCGATGCCCCACCACTCCAGCAGACGTTCCCGTTCGGAGTGGAAGCCCGTTCCGTGCCAGCCCATCGCGTTCCACAGTGAACCGTTGCTCACGCACAACAGCGCGCCGCACGCCAGTCCGTGGGCCACGGGTCCATGCAGCGGGCCGCCGACCCGTAGCGCGCGCAGGGTCGTCGGCTGTCTGGTGCCCGGTGCTCGGAGGTCGTGTTGCTTCCACTCGGCGCGGTGGGCCGGGGTGGCCGGGAAGTAGGCCTCGCACGGGGTGCCGGGGTTGATCGCCATCCAGGCGCCGTCCCAGAACGCGCGTCGCGCGAGGTCCCCGAGCGAGGTTCTGAGAAACACCGGGTCCGGCATCGGCGCGGGAAGCAGGCCCTCGGTGAGGAAGGCGAAGCAGTACGAGCGGTTTGCCGGGTTCCAGTACGGAGTCCAGGTCAGTATGTCCGGATCGGCCTCGGCCTTCGCCCGAGACATCGCATGGAACAGCCGTGCACCGGCCAGGACGTCGAAGTACGTCCCCCACTCGCCGTGCAGCTTCGCGTCGTACAGCCGCTGTTCCACATCCGTCGGCGCCCGCCATGCCTGTGCGTAGGCTGTGTCGTCCGGCCGGCCTCCGTCGCGCATCCCCATGGACTGAACCCTATAAACAGGCTTCCTGGCCCGGGAGAGAGGTGTGCGCATGGATGCCGGCCACGGCGAGTTGCAGATCGTGTCGGTGGAGGAGGCCGGGCCGGGCACAGCCGTGTGCGTGGTGCGGTGTGTGGGCGGCGTCGTCCGGCCTGGGCAGGTCTTTGAATCCGGACGCGTCGTCCTGGACTGGATCGTCAGATATGGCGAACGGCGCGTGGACGTCGTCAGCCCTCCGCATGCCGCGAAGGTTCAGCTCTCGGGCGACGGGGTGGCGGGACTGCGCGCCTGGATCACCATCTCCTCGGCGGGGTACCGGCGTTACGGATATGTGGGGCCCGCCGAGATCCGGGCCGCCGTTCGGCCCGGGAGCGAGGGGCGGGTGATCCGTACCCTCGACGACTTCGAGGCGTGGGCCTCGGACCAGGCGGTTGACGAACTGGCGGAGCCGTTCACGTATGTCGTCGACGGGGACGGGGACCTTCGGCTGGCGCCGCGGCGCAGTGAGCATGTCGCCTGTGCCGGACGCGGGGCGGTGCTCGGTGCGGGGGAGATCGCCTTCAGCCGCGGCGGCGTCGGTTGGGCGATCTGCGAGGTCAGCAACCAGTCGACCGGCTACTGCCCCGACCTCGATTCATGGTCGGCGGTCGCGGACGCGCTGGATCGGGTCGGGATCGGTCGTCCTGACGGTTTCACGTACGAGGTCGTCTTCCGGCGGTGCGTCGCCTGCGGGGAGGTCAGCGTCGTGCGGGAGGGCGACTTCGTATGTGTCTTCTGCGGGGGTGAGCTGCCGGCCTCGTGGAACGTCGTGTGACGGGTCCCGTCAGAAGGCGAAGACCGAGTTCTCGGCCATGCTCCCCGCCATCTCGCACGCGTTGCCGAAGGTGATCGACCAGGTGACACGCTTCCCCTCCCACACTCCGGCGGCGGTGATCACGACCGGGTCCCATTGCCGCGTGCACGGCTTCTGGGAAGAGGAGGCGACCAGCTGGGCGAACTGGCCGTTGATGGCCGCCAGATCCGTACACGCGGACCGCGGTGACGGGTGGCTGCCACCGGGCCGGGGCGCGCACTCCAGGGTCACGGCCCGCTCGACGGTGGCCGTCGCGGCGTCGGCGCCCTTGCCGACGGTCAGTACGAGTGAGGAGGGGGCGTACAGGCTGTCCGGCTGCGCGGGCTTGGCCTGCGCGACGCCCGCAGCCGCGGTGCCGGAAAGGAGGAGGGCGGTGGCTATGGCGGACGCGGCGAATGTGTTGCGGTTGTAACGCATGTGTGAAGCTCCTTCGCTTGAGGTGTGATTGCGGTCGGGAGTCTTGCGCACGCGGACAGTGAGCGCACATCGATCGCTACTTTCCGGCCGCGTACGTTCACGCATGGGTGACCGAATGGTCGTTCGGGCTGCTCGGGGCGGGTGTGAAGGGGTGTCCGTCATATGGACGATCTTCAGTGGTGCAACGGAAAACTACCGTCTGACCTGCGCAGATGCCCGGGCGGGATTCTCCCCTGTGAAGCTCGCTTCGACTGGAAAGTGTCGCTCGGCGACGGGTGCGGGCTACGCGGTGCGGCAGGTCTGCGGGGCGGGTCGTATACGTGCGCTAACCGGTTGCCCCAGGCTTGACGGCCCCTCTGAGGGCGCGTAGTTGTGTGCGTGTGGTGGAGAGGACCACGGTGGAGGTTTCGCTGCCGCGGAGGCGGATGCCGACCGTGGCCGGACCCACCTCCGCGCAGTTGCTGTCGTCACCCGTTCCGGAGAACGAGGGCCGTGCCGCCGTCAGCCGATCGGCTTCCGCATCTCCTCGCGTACCTTCACCGTGGCCTCCGCCACTGCCTCGAGGTCGACCTCTTCCGGAGACTGCTTCGCCGACTCCGGCGTGATCAGGCCCACCGAGGCGCCGGTGTTGTCGTCGCCCCAGGCGCACATCGGGATCGTGCTGGTGCCGCCGCCCGCCTGCTCGGCCTTCAGTACCTGGCAGGTGACCGTGATGCCCGAGCCGGCCGGGGTGAAGTCCTTGGGCGCTACGCCGACTTCGGCTCCGTCGGCCTCGCTGGCGCCCTTCAGCATCTTGGTGCGGGCCGTGTCCGGGTTCCTGATGCTGCCGTACATGCCCGAGATGACCAGGACGCCGGTCTCGGACGTCGAGACGTACTGCGCCACCGCGGCCTTGGGATCGCGGATGTCGGCCTCGCTCGCGCCCGTCAGCTTGTCCTGTTGCCGGGCGGACTGGTCGTCGGACAGCTTGTACTTTCCGTCGAGCAGTGTCTGGGGAACGGTGAGCCGGTACTTCGCCTCGGGGAAGCCGTCGTTGCTGCCGCCGCGGTCGCTGCTACTGCCGCTGCTGCTGCTGCCGCGGTCGTTGCTGCTGCTCTTTCGGAGATTGACGTTGTTGCCGAACCAGGAGATGGCCAGGACTCCCGCAATGCACGCCACCGTGATGATCGCGATCATCGGGCCCTTGTTCTTGGGCGGCGGAGGCGGAGGCGGCGGTCCCATCGGCGGCCCGCCCCAGCCACCGGGGCCGCCCTGCCCCGGGTACGGCTGCTGTCCGTATCCGGCCTGCGGGTACGGCGGCTGACCCCCGTACCCCGGCTGCGGCTGCTGCGGATACGGAGGTTGCTGCGGGTACTGCGGCTGCGCGTAAGGGTTCGGCGGCGGCGTCGACATGGGCCTCACGCTACTTCACGGTCGCGAAGCGCCCCAGGCGCAGGGTCCGTTACGCCTTGCTCACCGCCGCCAGGATTTCCGGCAGCCTGCCGGCCGTCTGCGGCGCCGCCATTCGCACCCCCGCCCAGCCGATGAGCGCGCCGTACGCCGCTCCCGCCGGAAGCAGCAGCCACAGCGCCGACTGGGCGTTCACCGCGTGCAGCCAGATCGTCAGGGCGATCACCGGGGCGCACAGCAGCGCCGCCGCGATCATGCCGCCGAAGATCGAGATCCAGGCGAGCCCGGCCTGCCCCGGGGCCACGTTCTTGTACGCGCTGTCCTGCGGGATGGAGTACGGGAAGCGGGCCGAGGCCACGGCCCCCGTCGCCAGCATTGCGCCCAGCAGGGCGAAGGACAGGCCCAGCACCTCCGGCAGTGCCCGCCAGTTGCCCAGCAGCGCGGCGGTGAGGATCACGACCGCCGCCGTGTACGGGAGGGTGATCACCAGCAGTGCCAGCGCGCGGGCGCGCAGTTCCTCGTACGCATCCCGGGTGGACGAGATCGTCATCGCCACCATCCAGAAGGACGAGGTGTCCTGGCCGAACTGGTTGTACATCTGGATGCCGAGCATCCCCGCCGCGAAGCATGCCAAGTAGATCGAGCCCGTGCCCTGCAGGGCGTTGAACAGCGGCACGATCAGACCGATCGCCAGCGCCGCCATCCACGAGGCCTTCGTCTTCGGGTCGCGCCACACATAGCGCAGACTGCGCTGCATCACCGCGCCCGTACGGCCCTCGGGCAGCAGGCGATGGATGCCGGACGAGGACTCCTTGCGGGTCGGCTCCGAAGCCGCCGCCAGTGTCGAGCCGTCCCCGGCCGTCATCAGCTTCGTCAGGCTGCGCTGCCAGGAGTGCAGCAGGAGAAGCAGGGCCACGGCCGACACGGCCAACTGCCCCGCCGCGACCGCGTACGCACCCTCGCTCGCGGAGTCCACCGCGCCCATCGCGGACGCCGGCGGCAGCCACCGTACGATCCCGGCCGCCGGGTGCAGCGCCGAGAGTCCGCCCGCCTCGGAGATCCGCTGCGCGCCGAAGTTCACGAGCTGGACGCCGATCGCGATCACCAGGCCGCTCAGCACCGCCAGGTCGCGGCCCTTGCGCGAGGTCAGCAGGCGGATGTTGGCCGCCGCGACCGCCCGTGCCAGCGCCACGCACACCAGCAGGGTCAGGGGGACGGCCACCACCGAGACGACCACCGCGAAGGCGCCGTGCGCGAGGGCGAATGCCGAGCCCACCGCCAGGCAGAGCGTGAACAGCGGGCCGATCCCCACCAGGGAGGCGACGAGCAGGGCCCGTACAAGAGGCTGCGGACGCAGCGGCAGCATCACCAGACGGGTCGGGTCGAGCGTCTCGTCCCCGCTCGGGAAGAACAGCGGCATGAACGTCCAGCCGAGAGCGAGTACCGCTGTCAGCAGCACCACCAGCGACACCGCGTGATCGCTTCCGCGCAGCCCGATCAGGCCGATGAGCTGCAGCGCCGCGAAGAGCAGCGTCACGACCATGGAGAAGATGTACGCGGCCGTGCGGCCGGACGACTGGCGCAGCCCGTTGCGCAGCAGCGACAGCTTGAGGCGGATGAAGACCGGGGTGAGGGCGGATGTGTTCAACGCGTACCGCCGCCGAGCCAGTCGAGCGACTCCGCCGTGCGCCGCTCGCTCGCGCCGACCAGCTCCAGGAACGCGCTCTGGAGCGAGGGCGCATCGCCCCGTACCTCCGCCAGCGGGCCCTGTGCGCGGATGCGGCCCGCCGCCATCACCGCCACCCAGTCGCACAGCGACTCCACCAGCTCCATCACATGGCTGGAGAAGACGACCGTCGCGCCCGAGCCGGTGTACCGCTCGAGCACTCCGCGGATCGTCTGTGCCGAGACCGGGTCGACGCCTTCGAACGGCTCGTCCAGGAACAGCACTTCCGGGTTGTGGAGCAGGGCGGAGGCGAGCCCGATCTTCTTCCGCATGCCCGTCGAGTAGTCGACGACCAGTTTGTGCTGCGCGCCCGCCAGGTCCAGTACGTCCAGGAGCTGTGCGGCGCGCTTGTCGACCTCGTCGCCCGGCAGGCCCCGCAGACGTCCGCTGTACCCGAGGAGCTCACGGCCCGAGAGCCGCTCGAACAGCCGCAGGCCCTCCGGGAGTACGCCGATGCGGGACTTCACCTCGACCGGATCGTGCCAGACGTCGTGGCCCGCCACCTCCACCCGGCCCTGGTCGGGGCGCAGCAGGCCCGTCACCATCGAGAGGGTCGTCGTCTTGCCCGCGCCGTTCGGTCCGACCAGACCGATGAACTGGCCTGCGGGGAGCGTGAGATCGATTCCCGCGACCGCGATCTGCTCGCCGAACCGCTTCCACAGACCCTCCACACGAACGGCGGCCGACGCCGTTCGCGCCCCGCCCGCCTCTGTGGCTCCAACTGCCCGGTCCGGCATGGTGCCCCGCCTTTCGGTGTCCCCGTATGTACAGGTCCACTTTAAGTACGGCCCCCCTGCCCGCGGCCCGCGTTGTACAGGGCCGATTACCCCCGGTCGATTTCCCGGTCGCCTCCCCCCGGTCGCCTCCCCCTGGTCGTCGTTTACCCTCGTCGGCCGGCCTGCCCGCGACCCGCGCTGTGCGCTCCCGGTCCGCCCCTGGTCCGCTCCGCCGCCGCGTCCCTTCCGCACGCGTACGCCAGCGGCTGGATCAGCTCGTCCGCGTCCGGCAGCCAGCGGTTGGCGGGTGTGGGGCGGCGGGCCCACTGCACCGCGCCATGGCCGCCGAGACGGGTCGGCGGCGCCGCGACGTAGTGGCCCTCGCTCCGCGCGATCAGGTCGATGGCGCTCGGTACCCAGCCGAGTTTGCGGACCAGGTCGGGGACCTTCTGCGCAGCGCCGGGAAGGACGAAGAACAGCATCCGGCGGTCGGGCGTGCAGGTCACCGGGCCGAGCGGGAGATCCATCCGCTCCAGCCGCGCCAGCGCCAGGAAACCGGCCGATTCCGGGACGTCGAGAGCGTCGAAGGTGCGGCCCGTCGGCAGCAGGATCGACGCGGTCGGCTGCTTCGACCACAGCCGTCGTGCCCCCACCGCGCTGCCGGTCGCCTGGTTCGCCCAGTCCGGCCTGGCCGGGTGGGCGCCGGGTGAGGGGCAGGCGGCTTCGCCGCACGAGCAACGTTCCCTGCCGTCCACCGCCTCCAGCCAGGTGCCGGGGAACACGTCCCAGTGCCGCTCTTCCGCGTACCGCACGGCATTGTCCAGCAGCTGCTGACCTCGCTGCTGGGGGATCTGTACGGCTTCCGTGACTCCGATGGTCTCTTCCACGACACACTCAACTCCCGCCGTCACCTTGGGTTACGGGCGGGTCGCGGCGGGCGGTGGAGCATCGATCCTGCACACGGGGCGCATGGGTGCACAGGTGGGGGCGCGCATGGGGCTGTGCCGCGGCGGGCGGGTAGCCACACGCAGGGGGCGTGAACGAACGGGTCGTCACGGACGGCGTCACGAGCAGGAAGTCGTGAATGGGACGTCGTGAATGGGACGTCGTGAACGGGACGTCGTGAACGGGCGTCACGGTCGAGGTGTCGGCCGAGCTGTGCGGGAGATGTCAATGCGGCCGTCTCCTGGCAAAAACTGACCAACTCTGCATTCTCTGCATTCTCCGCATAACAGCCGGGCAGTGATCACTGCAGAGATCACCGCGGCCCCAGGGGGGTATTCATGGCAGCCAGGCCTCTCGTCGCCCGACAGCCGAACGAACGGTTGCAGGCGCTCATCCAGGAAGCCGGGTGTTCCAACGCCGGCCTCGCCCGTCGCGTCAACATGGTCGGCGCAGAGCGTGGGTTGGACCTGCGCTACGACAAGACATCGGTGGCACGCTGGCTGCGCGGACAGCAGCCGCGCGGCCGGGCGCCGGGAATCATCGCCGAAGCGCTGGGCCGCAAGCTCGGCCGTACGGTCACGATCGACGAAATCGGCATGGCGAACGGCAAGAACCTGGCGACCGGCGTCGGCCTGCAGTTCTCGCCCACCGTCATGGGCGCCATCGAGCAGGTCTGCGAGCTGTGGCGCAGCGATGTGGGCCGGCGCGACTTCCTGGTGGGGTCCGCGGTCGCGGCCTCCGCGCTCGTCGAGCCGAGCCGCGACTGGCTGATCACCGGCGCCGACAACCAGGTGGCGCGTACGGCCGGGGCGCGCGTGGGAGCCTCGGACGTCGAAGCGGTACGAGCGATGACCAGAGCGCTCACCGAGCTGGACCACCGCTTCGGCAGCGGTCATGTCCGGCCCGTCGTCGTGCACTACCTGAACAGTGTGGTCTCCGGGCTGCTCTCGGGGTCGTACCGCGAAACGGTCGGCCGTGAACTGTTCGCCGCGGTCGCGCGTCTGACGGAGCTCGCCGGCTACATGGCCGTCGACACCGGCCAGCCGGGGCTCGCTCAGCGCTACTACATCCAGGCGCTGCGGCTGGCCCAGGCGGCGGGAGACCGGGGGTACGGCGGGTATGTGCTGGCGGCCTCCATGAGTCATCTGGCCGCGCAGCTCGGCAACCCGCGGGAGATCGCGCAGCTGGCGCGGGCCGCGCAGGAAGGGACGCGGGGGCAGGTCACCCCACGGGCGCTGGCGATGTTCTACGCGGCCGAGGCACGCGGCCACGCTCTGCTCGGGGACGCCCGGACCTGCCACGACGTGGCCGGCAAGGCGCTGGCCGCGCTCGAGCGGGCCGAGTCGTCGGCGGGGGACGATCCTGCGTGGATCGCCCACTTCGATCACGCCTATCTCGCCGACGAGCTGGCGCACTGCTACCGCGACCTGGGGCAGGCGGAGGCGGCCGCGCGGCATGCCGCGGACGCGCTGGACGGCCACCCGGAGTCGCGGGCCAGGCGGCGTGCGATCGGCCTCGTCCTGCTGGCCACGGCCCAGGTCCAGCAGCGTGAGGTGGAGCAGGCCTGCCACACGGGCACGCGTGCGGTGGAGCTGCTCGGGACGCTGCGCTCCAGCCGGGGCGCGGAGTACCTCGACGACCTCCAGCAGCGGCTGGAGCCGTACGCCGGGGAGGCGGCGGTCCGGGAATTCGGCGCCCGGCTGGAGATCCAGGCGGCGTGAGGCGGGTGAGGCGGGTGAGGTGACGGGGACTGAATCGGGGCCCTCAACAGCGTCTTGAGTGTGCTTCTTGTTACTGCTCCCGGACGCGTGTGCGGAGTCCCGGAGCCACCCGGTAGCGTGAACCGACGGTTCCGTAGGTCCACACGTAGGAGTCCCGGTGACGCAAAGCGGACAGGGTGACGGACAGCAGTTTCCTGCTGTACGGCCCGCGCACGAAGGCGTCGTGCTGCCCGCCGACGGAAGTGAGCCCTGGATACCCGGTGTCACCGACGAACAGGTGGCGCCGGCGGGCGGACAGCCGTGGGGGGAGCCCTGGGGACCACAGCAGGGCCAGGCGGGACAGCAGGGCCAGCAGGGTCAGGCGGGACAGCAGGGCCAGCAGGGTCAGGCGGGGCCGTATGGCCAGCCGGAGCCGTACGGTCAGCAGGGACAGCAGAACCAGCAGGGACAACCGAGCCAGCAGGGCCAGCAGGGTCAGGCGGGGCCGTATGGCCAGCAAGGTCAGGCGGGACAGCAGGGCCAGGCGGGGCCGTATGGCCAGCAGAGCCAGCCGGGACAGCAGAACCAGCAGGGACAACCGGGCCAGCCGGGCCCGTACGGTCAGCCGGGCCGGCAGGAGTCGTACGGGCAGCCCGTCCAGTCCGCTCAGCCCGGGCAGCCGGTGCAGGGCGGGTACGGTGCGCAGCCGCTGCCGCAGGCCCTTCCGCCGCAGGCTCTGCCCCCGCAGACGCCCGCCATGGGTGACGCCGACGCGACGCAGTACATCCCGCCCGTCGCACCGGCTGCACCCGTCGCGCCCGGGGCTCTGCCGCCCGAGGCTCCTGCCGAGTCCACCCAGTTCCTCGGGACGCGCCCGCTGCCCGGTGCCGTACCCGGTGCCGCGCCCGGCGGGGCCGACGCCGACGCGACGCAGTACATCGCGCCCGTCCCGCCCGCTCCCGCCGGTGCGCCCTTCGGGATCCGGCCGGGGACTCCCGGTGAACGCCAGCCGCCGGCGGAGTTCGACAGCCTCTTCCGTTCGGACGCGCCCACGTCCCAGCCCGCGGACGCCACGGCCCAGATGCCCCGGTTCGAGAACCCGAACCCGCGGGCGGCCCAGCCCCCGTACCAGCAGCAGCAGCCGCAGTCGCCGCAGCACCAGTACCACCAGCCGCAGGCACCCGAGCCCGAACTCGAGCCCCGTCGGCGCAGATCCTCGCCCGTGGCGCTCATCGCCGCTGTCGTCGTCGGCTGTGCCGTCCTCGGCCTCGGCGTCAGCGCCGTGATGTTCAGCGGCGGGGACGACGAGAAGAAGGCCCCCGACGCCGGTAAGAACGTCTCCGCGGACTCCCCGGCCCCCAGCGCCACCACCCAGGCCGCCGTCGACCCCGCCAAGCCGCAGGCCGAGGCGCTCGACAAGCTCCTCGCGGACAGCAACAACAGCCGTTCCGCGGTCATCCGCTCGGTGGAGAACATCAAGCAGTGCAAGAACCTGGACCAGGCGGCCACCGATCTGCGCGGCGCCGCCGAGCAGCGCCGCGGGCTGGTGACCCGGCTCCAGGGCCTGACCGTGGACAAGCTGCCCCAGAACGCCAAGCTGACCTCATCCCTGACCAGGGCGTGGCAGGCGTCCGCGTCGGCCGACGACCACTACGCGGCCTGGGCCGGTCAGGCCAAGAGCAAGAAGGGCTGCAAGGGCGGCACGGCGCGCAGCACCCCGCAGACCGCGCAGGGCAACCGGGCCAGCGGTGAGGCGACCACGGCGAAGCGGGAAGCCTCGGCGCTGTGGAACGGCATCGCCGGCAAGTACGGACTCACGGAACGCCGCAGCGACCAGCTGTAGGGATGAAACGAGGGGCGAGGCGCCCGGCAGCCGGAGGCAGGGCGCCCGCCACGTGGAGTGGTGACGGGCGCCGGCAGCCGACGGCAGGCGCCCGACCGCCCGTCAGGCGGTGGCGGCTGCGTTCGTCAGGGTCCGGCTGACGTCCACGAAGTTCTTCCGGTCGGCCACCAGCTGTCCCCTGCGCACCACTTGGAAAGTCACGCTCCGGTTGACGATCCTCGGGTAGCCGGGCGCGCCGAGCATGTCCTCGTACTCCCAGCGCAGCATCGGGGTGAGGCCACCGGTCGACACCCGCACCCCGCCGTCGAGCGCGCGCGAGATCTTCGCCGCCGTGATCTCGTCCTGGCTGATCGACTGGATGACCCGGTTCAGGACGGTGTACGCGATCCAGGTGGTCTGCACCCCGGCGTCGGCCGGGTCGATGCTGTCGTCCCCGAAGGCGTGCGTACGGATCACCTTTTGCATCGGCTCCCAGCGCACATCGCCCGCGTCCGGGTACCAGCCGGTGATGTAGGCGCCCTCGAAGGGCCCGTTGCGGCCGCCGGTGCGGTCGATGAGCGGCTGGCCGACGCTGCCCATCACCGAGGAGATCCTGACCTGCCTGCCGTCCGCCGGCAGCCGCCGGAAGGAGTCGAGGAACGTCTCGGTGCGGTCTCCGAGCGCGGCGGTGACACAGCCCGGCCGGTCCCCCGTCCCGAGCTCCGCCCAGGTCTGCTTCGCCGCCCGCTTGCGTGCCTGCATGGCCTGTTCGGTGTAGTCGGTCGCGTCCTCCGCCGCCAGGATGTCCGCGGACTCGCGCCGACTTCCTTCGGTGAGGCCGGAATTGAGGAGCTCGGGCATCTCGTCGCCCGCAAGGCTGTTGGGCCGTACCAGCGAGACCTTCTCGCAGGCGTCCGCGAGCTGCCTGCCGTTCCCGGCGAGGAGGGCGGCCTGGCCGCCGTTGACGGGGTAGGAGAGGTAGCTGGTGAACTCCTCCTCGGAGATGCCGTATCCGCCGATGAAGGGGATGCCCGCGGCCTCCAGCGGGGCCATGAAGGCATCGCCGTGCTGGCTGTACGAGCCCACGACCGCGGCCACGTCCTCCTTGACGGCCCGGCGGGCGCACGTGGACGCGCCGGTGCTGGTGTTGTCCTCGTTGCAGGTGATGACGCGCAGCTCGTGGCCGTCGATGCCGCCTTGGGCCTCTGTCCAGCGGGCGTACGCCTTCGCCATGGAGTTCATGCCGGGCATGTTCGTTGTCCGGGTCTCCTCGGGGGCGAAGGTCATCACCGTGACAGGCTCCCTGGAGCCCCCCGGGTCTCCAGGGAGCACGCCGCAGCCGGTGATCCATGACACTCCGGCCGCCGCGGCCGTCGCTATACATACGGCACGGACTCGTGTGGTCCTTGAGGGGCGGGGGGAGGTGGAGCGTCGCCGACCGGTCATGTCCCTGCACAATTCCGCTTCCGGGGTAACGGCGGTGTGAGCATTGTTCAACAGCGGGTGACGGACAGGTGAATTACAGGGGGCCGTGGGGCCGCGTCTCGGGGGAACGTACGATCGAAGGCGTGCAGCAAGGTTCGGTCAACCCTTCCCGTCGCGGCCGTCGCTCCTCCACCATGGGCGGCATGCCGCTCAATGACATGCCTTGGTGGCGCTGGCGCAGCAATGTGCGATCAGCGCTGCACATGCTTTCCGACCCTGTCTTCCACGAAGAGTGCTGGCTGGCCGGCCGCGAGGGGTACGGCGACGTCACCGACGCCGTGTACCGCCTGGTCGAGGACACCTGGCTGGACAACTGGTCCGCCGAGAAGTACGTCGGGACGATCTTCCGCGACTCGGGCGAGGCCGCCCTTGTCGACGTGGCCGTCCTGCGTGTACTGCGGATCATGCATCAGGTGGGCGCGGACGCCCCGGTCTCCGCGTATCTGGAGCACCATGGCTGGCCGGAGGCCGTACGGGCCGCCCGCGAGGCACACGTACGGATGGCGGGCAATGACGGGGAGGACCCGGACGTGCCGCCGCGCTCGCTGGATGTGCTGCGCATCATGACGCGGTCGGCGTGAGGTCCGAGCGGTCCGTACGGGGTCCGAGCGGTCCGTACGGGGCCCTCGCGGTCCCGTGAGGTACGTGCGGGGTCCGCGTGATGGACTGGTTCCTGCCCGGACCGGCGGATATGGCAGTCTACGAGGATGACTGACCAGTACGTCCTGACGCTCTCCTGCCCGGACAAACAGGGCATCGTGCACGCCGTGTCGAGTTATCTCTTCATCACCGACTGCAACATCGAGGACAGCCAGCAGTTCGGGGACCGGGACACGGGTCTGTACTTCATGCGGGTCCACTTCTCGGCCGAGAAGCCGGTGACGGTGGAGAAGCTGCGGGCCAGCTTCGCCGCCGTCGGGGACTCCTTCCAGATGGACTGGCAGATCCACCTCGCCGAGGAGCGGATGCGGATCGTCCTGATGGTCAGCAGGTTCGGCCACTGCCTCAACGACCTGCTCTTCCGCTCCAGGACCGGCGCGCTGCCGGTCGAGATCGCGGCGGTCGTCTCCAACCACACGGACTTCGCCGAGCTCGTGGGCTCGTACGGCATCCCCTTCCACCATATTCCGGTCACCAAGGACACCAAGGTCGCGGCCGAGGCGCAGGTGCTCGAGCTGGTGCGCGAGGAGCGCGTCGAGCTGGTGGTGCTCGCCCGCTATATGCAGGTCCTCTCGGACGATCTGTGCAAGCAGCTGAGCGGCCGGATCATCAACATCCACCACTCCTTCCTGCCGAGCTTCAAGGGCGCGAAGCCGTACCACCAGGCGCACGCCCGGGGCGTGAAGCTGATCGGCGCGACCGCGCACTATGTGACGGCCGACCTCGACGAGGGCCCGATCATCGAGCAGGAGGTCGAACGCGTCGGCCACGGGGTCACCCCGGAGCAGCTGGTGGCGATCGGCCGCGATGTGGAGTGCCAGGCGCTGGCGCGGGCGGTCAAGTGGCACGCCGAGCACCGCATTCTGCTCAACGGCCGCCGCACGGTCGTCTTCGGCTGACCCCTCGCGGCCGGCCTCACGGAGAGTTCCTAGGGGGAGTGTGTGACGGGGTCGTCGCACAGGTCGTCCAGAACGAACGCCCCGTCCTGCCGCTGCAGATTCCGCTCCGCCTCCAGCTGGTCGAGCAGCCGGGTCAACAGCCGTCCGTCCCGCGGGTTGCCCAGGAATTCCAGTACGGCCCGGTGGAACGCCTCGCGCAGGGTCGGCGGCATCGCGTCCGACGCGTCCAGGCAGATCTGGCCCGCTCCGTCGAGCAGCTCCTGGACGGCGCGGGTGCCGCGGGACGGCGGGACCGAGCCGACGGTGCCGCCGGGGAAGTACGGCCGCTCCCCGGGCTGCGCCGCCTTCGCCCAGTCCTCGCGGGCGGGGCGTGAGGTGAGCCGGCGGAGCAGGTCCCAGGCGGCGGCACCGGGCTTGAACACGGCGGCCATGTCGCCGGAGACCTCGTACGCGTTCTCGCCCGTCGTTCCCCGGGCGAGCAGCCGGCCGGTGGGGGTGGGCAGCACATCGTCGCCGTAGTGGCGGCGGATGAACGAACCCTGGTGCTCATGGGTGCAGTCGCCGCTGTTCAGCAGCCCGTACCGGCCGTCCTCGAGCAGCTCGAAGCCGGTCGCCAGCCCCTCCTGGGCCAGGTTCCCGCCGTTCGCGGCGAGCAGCCGGGCCCACTCCTCCCAGGCCGGCCGGGTCTTGCGCCACGGGGTCTTGCCCGTCGCCCACCTCTCGTACGCCGCCGGCCCCTGACGCTGCAGCAGCAGATCCTCCACCCAGTCGGTGCCCGGCCAGCCGGAGGTGGCGCCGGAGCCCACCCCCAGACACCAGTCGCGGGTCTTCCCGGCCGTTGCCGTACGGCTCCACACGAGCGACTTCAAATCCACCCGCACCGGCGCCCAGTAGGCGTGCGTGCGGGCCTCGCCGTCCTTGTTCTCGAGGGTGACGCTGGGCGCCCACGGCGGGACCGCGGCCCCGACCACCAGCTCGGGGAGCGGATACACGTCTCCGGCGCGTGCGTACTCGGCCAGCTCGCCCGGGCTGTTCAGAATCGCCACGTCCGGCGGCGCACCGGCCTGGAGCTGGGCGACCAGGGTCTCGCGCAGCGAGCGGGTGCCCTTGTAGACGTAACTGCGGCCGGTCCGCTTCTCGATGCTCCTGAGGGCAGCCACGAAGGGCTTCTCCTCGCCGTCGGTCCACGGGCCGAGGACGACCAGCGTGCGCTCCTCACCGGCGGTCGAGCAACCGCCGGACGCCAGGGCGGCAGCGGCGAACAGGCACCCGGCCAGCAGTACTCTCCAGCGCCTCATGCGTCCGTGTACTTCCGTCGAGGGCGGCCGGCCGGATAGGGGCGGCCGTAGAGAAAGAGCGTGACGCCGCAGGCGAACGCGCCCACGCCGGCGGCGGGCACGGCGATGCCCGCGGCCAGCGACCAGCTGTCGGGGTGGGCCTCACGCATCAGGGCCGCCGACCGGTGTGCGGCGGACTCGATGCTGCCGGGGGCCGTACGGTCCGCGCCCACCCGTTCCAGGGCGCCGACCGCCGTCCGTACCTGCTCCTGTGCGCCGTGCTCCTCGGCGCCGCCCATGGCGAGCAGTACGGGCGTGACGAGCACCGGCAGCGCGGCCACCGCCAGCTGAACGCTGATCAGCCGCAGCCGTTCCCGCAGGAAGACCCAGGTGCCGAGGGTGGTGACGGCGAAGAGGGCCACCACCAGCGCGGCGGCGGCCGCGGCGGAGAGCGTCAGGGGGCTCCAGGCCGCCAGGTCGCGGTTCTCCCGGCGCAGCTGGTGCTCCAGCTCCTCAATGCGGTCCAGGATGGCGGTGGGCTCCTTCTCGGACCCTTCCTGGCTCTGCGTGGCTTGCCCCTTGCCCTGGCCGGCCTTCTCCGTGTGCTGCCCGGCGGCGGCGGTGCCCTGCCCGGCCTTTCCCGTGTCCTGCCCGGCCTTTCCCGTGTCCCGGCCGGCCGCGGCGGTGTCCTGCCCGGCCGCCGCGTCGTCCTGGCCGCCGAGCAACTCGGCGGCGTAGTCGACCCCGGCGTCGCGCAGCACCTTGCTCGTGCGGTGCCGGTCCGCCCAGGCGATCTTGTCCCCGTATGCGACCACCAGGCCCGAGACCACCCGCAGCTCCTGCTCCTGCGCCTTGTGCAGCGCCCGGGACTGCGCGACCCGGTTGAGGCTCTGGGAGGCCTCGGTCAGCAGGGAGCGGTACGTTTCCCCCAGCTCGACCAGACCGGCGTTCTTTGCGGTCAGCAGCCGCAACTCGGCCTGTTTCTGGGCCAGTTCGAGAGAGGTGCGGGCCTGCGCCAGATCCACCAGGGCGGGCGCGCTCCGGTCCCGCAGCCGTTCCGTACGCCCGTGGACATCGCTGTAGGCGGCGGCGGAGAGGGCGAGGGCGACCACGGCGAGTGCGGGCAGGACGAGCATGCGGCGGCGCAGGAAGGCGGCCGTGGGGCGGATGCCCCCGGTGGTGCGGCCGGCGGCCCGGCGCCACAGGGAGAGCAGCAGGGCGAGCAGCAGGGCGGGCACCCGCCCGGTCGGCGCGTTCATCCGCCCTCGCTCTCGCGGGACAGCCAGGCGGCCGGCCGCCATGGCGTACGTTCCCGCGTGCGTTCCCGCTTCCCGTCCGGTTTCCCGTCGCGGTGGTGCTTCAGGCCCAGCGGACGAGTCCGGTACGCGTTGTCCAGCAGCGCCTCGGCGAGCGCCGCGTCCTCGGCGCGGTCCGTGCGCGGCACCTGCTTGGCCAGCTGCCGGTAGCTGGCGGAGAGCTGCTCGCGCAGCTCCCGTTCCGTGGCCGGGACGGGAATCGAGGCCGGCAGCGAGGCGCGGAGCTCGGCCAGCACCTCGGCGCCGCCGTCCTGCCGCGCGGCCCGGACCAGTTCGAGGAGCAGCTCGCGCAGTTCGGCGGTGAGCCGCTCGTGGGCCTGGCGGTCGGTGAGACCCTCGTGGCTGGCCAGCCGGTGCAGGGCGGCATACGCGCGCACCGCCGAGGCCACCGTCGGCGGGGAGCCGTCCGCGGGTGGGCTGGCGTGGATGCGCACCATCGCCGTACGCGCGGCGGTGCGGTGCCGGGAGTCCGGGGGGACGCCGTCGAGCGAGGCGAGGGCCAGGTCCGGGCTGCGGCGGGCGAGATGGATCCGGGCGAGGCCGAAGGCGGCGCTGCCGAGCGCGTGGTTGCGCCGCCACACCGCGTCGTAGAACTGCATGGCCTGCTGCTCGTGCTCCTCCCGCGCCGCGACGGCCTCCGGGGTGTCGGTGTCCGTGTCCGCCTGCGCGCCGCCGCGCCATTCGTCGGCGAGCTTCTCGTGGCAGTAGCCGAGGGCGAGCTTGGGCGCGTACTCGCCGGGGATGGCGTGGTAGACCCAGTCGAAGGAGGTCAGGGCCCGGCGCAGCCGGCCCTGGGCGAGGTCGGTCAGTCCCCGGTGCCAGTCGAGCCGCCAGTCGTAGCGGGCCCGGTCGCCGAGCAGCCGGTGGGCGCGGTCGAGTTCCATGGCCGCGGTGACCAGCTCCCTGTCGCGCCCGCGCACCTGGTCCCGCCCGCGCACCTGGTGCCGGGCGAGCTCCAGATGGAGCCGGCAGCGCAGCAGATGGAGCTCGGGGGACGGCAGCCATTCGTCGCTGAGCTGGAGCAGACCGGCCGGGTCGTCGTACGAAGTGCGCTGCAGCTCCTTCCAGTTGGGGTCCTGCCGATCCGCCTTCGGTACGGGAAGGGCGACGGCGGCCTCGGCCGGCCCCGGCACCCGGGCGCCGAGGCGGTGCCCGTCGCCGCAGCCGGCCCGCCAGCGGTCCAGCGGCGGGGCCTTGCCCAGCTGACCGTCCAGCGCCATGGCCGCCGAGTCGAAGAGCGGGGACGGTTCGAAGGTCTCCTCGCCGAGCCGCAGGGAGCGCAGTTCGCGCAGCACACCGCGCAGCTGGACGGCCATCTCCTGGGCGGAGGCGTAGCGCCGCTTGGGATCGGGGGCCATGGCGCGCCGCAGCGCCCGGTGCAGCGACTCCGTGCCGAGGTCGGCGGGTGGCGCCGGGTCCTTGTCCAGGAGTACGCCGAGCACCGCGCCGACGCTGTAGAGATCGCCGGCCGTCGTCATCTCGCCCGCCGCCCCGGTCTCCGGCGGGCGGTGGCTGACCGGTCCGGGTGTGCCCGGCTCCCGTACGCCCGCCACGTCGATGAGTTTGATGCCGTTGCCGCAGTGCAGAACGTTGGTGAGGGACAGATCGCCGTAGACGAACTCCTCCTGGTCGTGCAGATAGCTGAGCGCGTCCAGAATGCGCAGCCCGTACGCGACGATGAACTCGCGGACCCGGGGCCCGGAGAACGGCGCGTCGTGCTGGGCGATCCGGGCCGCGACCCACTCCAGCGGCGCCCCGTCGGCGAACTCCATCACGATGAACTCGGCCGAGGACGACGGATGGCGCGCGTAGTTGACCACGCGGATGACGGACGGATGGTTGAGGCTGACCAGTCGCAGCCGCTCCTGATGCGCCTGGAGGACGGCGGCGGGGTTCCCCGGGTCGAGGATTCCCTTGAGCGCCACGGGCCGGTTCTCCAGCAGCAGATCGCGGGCCAGATACACCTGACCGTGGCTGCCCTGCCCGAACGGACCCACCACCTCGTACTGCTGGTGCAACCGGTCGCCGCCCGCCAGATGTGCCCCGGCCGGGGCGGTCACGAGCGCGTCCGGATCGCGTACGGCGACGACCGGAAGATCGGTGAGGCCGTCACCGGGCGGCTCCACCAGGAACTCGTGCGGGCCCATCGGACCGGCCAGCGCCTGCTCGGCGGCCTCGGCGGCCAGCAGTGTCGTCTCGATGTCGACGGTGAGCCGGAACAGGGCGTGCGGCAGTGCGGGGGTGTCGTACAACGGGCCGTCGGGGCGCAGTTGCTGGAGCTCGCGGCGCAGGCGCGGGGCGTGGGTCTCCGGGCGGCGCGGCGCGGGCCGTCCGCCCGCGCCCGCCTTCTGGGGGAGCTGTCGTAATCGCTGCTCGGTCTCGGCGAGCCGGCTCACCCGGACCGCGAGCCGGTCCATCCGGCGGTCGGCCCAGTCGGGCTCGAGCAGTTCGGTGCGGACCATGGTGAGCAGCGGCGAGCGCGGATCGCTGAAGACGAGCAGCAGGCGGCTGTCGTCGTGCGCCAGCAGAGCGCGCAGCAGCGCCACCATCTCCTCGTCGCCGGAGGCGGACCGGTCGACCGCGAGGAACGCCCCGATGAGGGGCGGGCTGTCGGCGGCGATCCGGGCGAGCAGTGCCTGGTGGGGCGTACGGGCGGGGAGCGGCGCGTCGAGGCCGATGCGGTCGGCCGCGTGGACGGCGAGATCCTCGACCGTCCGGTTGGTGACGTCGACGGCGATGTCGATGCTGCCCACCTGTGGCTCGCCCGCCGTCGAAGTGCCGGACGCCGAGGGCGGGCTCTGCTCCCGGTCGGCGAGGGTGAGGACCGATCTGATGGTGTGCAGCAGCGCGTGCTCGCCCTCACCGGCGAAGGCCTGCTCGACGCGGTCCGTGTCCGGCGCGCCGTCGAGCCACCGGGTCAGCCGGCGGTGCAGACCGGGGATCCGGCCCGAGGCGGTCCTGTCGGGGGCGACGGCGACCTCGCCGGAGACGGCACGGGACCCGGTCACCGTCAGTCCCAGCCGCTCCAGTGGCAGATACTTCAGCACCGTCTCGGTCGGGATCATGTACGCGTGCTCCCGCCGCACGGGCGCCTGCGGGGTGCCGAACTGGTGGGCCACGATGCCGATGACACGGCGCGAGCGGCTGTGGACGACCCCGCCGCCGCTGTAGCCGTGCCGGACGACGTACGGCGAGCCGTCGGTGTCGAGCTGCACCCACTCGGGGGTGGGGGCGGGGCCGCCGCGCCCCATCAGCCGGGCGTCGAGATGCTCGCCGCCCGGCAGGTCCTCCGGGTAGCCGGTGAAGTGCACGGGCTCGTTGCGCGCCGGTATCTGGCGGTGCAGTACGGCGTGGGCCACGGACGGCTCGTGGTCCAGTTTGAGGAGGGCGAGGTCGCCGCTGAAGTGCGGCGTGGGCAGGACGAGGTACTCCCGCAGCAGCCGGGCGCGCAGCGGTCCCGGTGCGTCGGCGGACAGGGCGGTGCTCGGGACGTCGACGTACACCGTGTCGAAGGGTGTACGGGTGCCGTCGCGGTCGGGCCGGGACAGGACCGTATGGGCGCAGGTGAGCACCAGGCCTCCGGGGAGCAGCACACCGGCCCCCAGCGGACGGCCGGACCGATCCTGGGTCCGGAGCAGGCAGACCCGCCAACTTTCTTCCTGTGGTGATGAGTTGGACGCGCGTGACGGCTCCCTCATACTGCTCAACGATAACTACGGGAGGCGAGGGGCGCGATGGCTGAGCGTGACGAAACCGCGGTGGCGGGACTGGCCGAGGTGATCGGACAGGTCCGCGACGAGCTGGAGCGGGCGCAGCTGGCCGGAGAGGGACGCGCACTCAAGTTCAGTGTGGAGAAGGTGAATCTGGAGTTCGCGGTGCAGGTGCGGCGGGAGGGCAGCGGGCGGGCGGAGCTGCGGATCGGGGTGGTCACGGCGGGCGGGGGCGGTTCGGCGGGACACGACCGTACGCACACGATCAACATCGAGCTGAAGCCGCACGGACGCGACGGCAACCCGAACATCAGCGTGGGCGGGGAGTGACCGTGCGCTCTGCTCAGGGGGTGCCTCTCTGATCGTGCCGGGCTCGCCCGCCCCGGCGCGGCACCTCGCTGCGGTGTCGCCGGGCCCGTTCCGTGACCGTGGCGGTTCGGCCCGCGCGGTCCGGTTGCCGGACCGTCCTCCATCGCCGGACGGGCGGAAATCCGGCCTGCCCGGCCGTTGCGGACAGCGCGGCCGAAGGCCACGCGAAAAGTCGAGGCGAGCAGATCGGCCAGCATCGCACTACAGCCTGCTCAGCGACGCCGCCGCGAACAGGACGTCCCTGATCGCCTCCCGGTCGCCGTCCTGGCCCGCGGCGGCCTCCTCCGGCGGCACATGGCCTGCGACGAGTCGGCAGAACTCCACTCCGTCCAGGGCGACTTGAGCCACCGCCAGGTCGCGGGAGCCGGTGGCGGCCGGGGAGTCCAGGGCGATGTACCAGTTCCCGCCGCCCGAGCCCTCCACCTCCAGATGCAGCGAACGGCCCGGTGCGCCGGGCGTGACCAGATGCCGGGCAGGCCCGGCGAGACCCGCGCGTCTGCGGTCCGCGAGGGCGGCGGGCAGCAGCCGGGCCGCCAGGTCGATCATCCGGTTCAGATGCTTGCCGCTGGGCGGCTCGTAGGGATAGTCCACCGCGTCCGCGATGTCGCCCGCGTGCATCCAGCACTCGAAGGCGCGGTCGAGTAGGGAGTCCTGCAGCGGGAGGGCGAAGTCGCCGTACGAGACCGGCAGTTCGGCGACTGCGCGGCCGGCGAAGGACACCGTACGGATGAGGGTGTGGCTCTGGTCGCGCCACGGCTCATGGATGGTGCGGGTGGGCGGCAGGTCGGCGGTCTGCCAGAACGACTCGGTGCGCTCGGTGGGCACTCTCGGCGCGTTCGCTCCGAGGGGATCGTCCAGGCCGAGGGCACCGGCGACCAGTCCGTCGACGGTCATGAGATGCCCTATGACCCCGGCGACGGTCGTTTTCCGGCTCACCTGCCGCTCGCCCTCGAACCACTTGAGCCGGACCGGCGCATGCCAGTCCGTGTCGCCGATGTCCCGCAGCAGGGCGTCGAGCCGCGCCGTCTCGGCGTCGTACGGATTCGCCCAGGTGGGCACGGGGATACGGGCGGGCCTGCGGCCCAGGCAGTTCTCCAGCACCCGGAAGCGCAGCAGCGGGTCGAGATCCAGATCCCGGTCGGTGTGCAGCAGGCCGACGGCGTCACGCAGCCGCAGGGCTTCTTCCGCGCAGGGCGCGCACTCGCCGAGATGTTCCTCGACTGCCACGGTCTCCTCGGCGGAGCAGGCGGACAGCGCCCAGGCGCCGAGGAGCGACTTCAGCACACTGTGGGAGCGGCCCGGCTCGTCGCCGGAGCTCGTGCCGCTGCCGGATCCGCCGCCGGCCGGCTCGGGGTGAGGGCTGGGCCGGGGCGGTCCGGTCGTCGTCGCCGGCGAGAGCGCGGGTGGTGGCAGATCGTCCCCCGCCGACCGCGGTGCCGGTATGCGCGGAACGCCCCGTACCTCGTCACGGCCGTCGTCACTGCCGCCACTGCCGCCACCGTCGCGGCCACCGCGGCCGCCGCCGTCCAGAGGCCCGTTCACAGGGAGCGTCCGTATCCGGGCGGGGACGAGCCTTCGAGCGGGCGCGTATTGGCCGTGGAGAGCAGTTGGAGGCCCAGCCGCAGCCGGCGCCTGGCCTCGTCCTCGGTGACGCCGAGGTCGGCCGCGGTCTGGCGGTAGTCCCTGCGCTGGAAGTACGCGAGCTCCAGCGCGGCCCGCAGCGGGGCCGGCATGGAGGTGACGATGTAGTCCGCGCGGGCGGCGACCGCGGCCCTGCGCACCTTCTGCTCCAGCTCCTCCGGGGTGCCGTCGCCGCCCTGCGCGAGCGCGGCGGCCTCGGTCTCGCGCAGCCGGTGCACGGCCTGGCTGTTGGTGAGCTTGGCGACCCAGGCCCGCATCGAGCCCTGTTTGGGGTTGTAGGCGTCGGGGTTCTCCCAGATGTAGCCGAAGACCTCGCGGGTCACCCGGTCCGCCGCCTTGTCGTCCTCGAGCACGCGGTGGGCCTGGCTGTGCACGAGCGCGGCGAACCGGTCGTACAGTTCGCCGAGCGCAGCGGCCTCTCCCCGCGCGAGCCGCTGCTGCATCCTGCGGTCCCAGCGCGGCGGTGTTTCCTTTGCCATACGGCCCCCAAGCTCTACGCCCTTGTGCTGTGCCTGCGTGGCTTCGCCTGCGTCGACTTTTCGCCTTTTTCGCCTGTCGCCTCCTCGAATGTAGTGCGCGGGCCGGGGACACACGCCTCTTTGCCGCAAGTGCGCCCCTGAGAGGGGCGGGGAATGCTAGGGGGTGTCGTTTGGTTCTTGCCGGGCTCGATCCAAACGACACCCAGGCGTGTCGAGACCCCTTGCCCCGGCGCCGCGCTGTGAGCATCGTGTTTCATGAGAGTGCGGCTGGGAAGCCGCCGGGGGAAGGACAGCTTCCGGATTTCCGTCACTGCGTACCGCAACTGCGTTCTGCAACCGCGCGATTCCGGATCGGCACGAGGAGAGGTCCGGTCGTGATGCTCAACGTGGACGAGAGCCGCCAGGGCACGTGGACGGTGCTGCACGTCAGTGGCGAACTCGATCTCGTGTCCTCGCCCGTGGTCCGTCAGCGGGTCCACGACGCGGTTGCCGCCGCCCGGCGCGATGTGGTGCTCGATCTCTCCGAGGTGTTCTTCTGCGACTCCAGCGGCGTCGGTGTACTGATCGCCGCCCGTCGGCTGATGCGCTCCTGCCAGGGCCGGCTGCGGCTGATCCTGCCCGCCCGGGGCGCGGAGGACGGTTCGCACGTCAACCGCGTCCTCGCCGCTCTCGGCGTGCGCCGCCTCTTCGCCGTGTACGCGGACGTGGATTCGGCCACCGACGAGGGGGCGCAGCCGCTCTCCGCATGAGGGTGCCCCACCGGCGAACAGCGGCGGTCCACCGGCGTACACCGGCGTGCGGCGTGCCTGTCACCCACAGTGTGTCTGCATGTCGCCGCCACGTAATTCACCGGGTACTTGCACGCGTCAGCGCCCGGGGTCGTACGCTCCCCGCATGGACAGCGCAGAGTACGAGCGCAAGATCGCTTCCCGCTTCGCCGCCTTCGACCAGGACGGCAATGGCTATATCGACCGCGAGGACTTCAGCGGGGCCGCCGCCGCCCTGCTCGCCGAGTTCTCCACGACCGCCCGCAGCGACAAGGGCCAGGCCCTCTACAGCGGTGCGGAGGCGTTCTGGCAGGGCATGGCCGGAATCGCCGACGTGGACGGGGACCAGCGGGTCACCAAGCCGGAGTTCATCACGGGTGCGGTGAAGAGACTGCGTGACAATCCCCACCGGTTCGGCGAGATCGCCCGCCCCTTCCTCCATGCCGTGATCGCCATCGCCGACGAGGACGGCGGCGGTGTGACCCCGTCCGCCGCCGAGCGGGTCCTGAAGGTCCTGGGCGTGGAGCCCGGCCTCGCGGCCCAGGTGGCGGCCGGCCTGGACACGGACGGCGACGGCCGGATCAGCGAGGAGGAGATCCTCTCCGCCTTCGCCGCGTACTACGTCACGCCCGAGCAGCCCTGATCCCCGCCACCCCCGCAATCCCTCGACCGCTCACCGCCATCCCCGTCCCCTCATCCCCCCGCTCCCTGTGAATATCGCTCCCTGAGCTTGTACTTGAGCACCTTGCGCAGGGTCTCGTTACGGGGGAGGGCGTCCACCACCTCGAGCTGCTCCGGCAGCTTGTGCACGGACAGGCCCTCCCCCCGCAGATACGCGGTCACCGCGTCCAGGGTCAGAGCCCCGGCCCCCGCGGGCTGCTCGATCACCGCACACACCCGCTCCCCGCGCTCGGCGTCGGGGAGCCCGATCACCGCCGCGTCCCCGACGCCCGGGTGCTGGTGCAGCAGATCCTCGATCTCCTTGGCGGAGATGTTCTCGCCCTTGCGGATGATGATGTCCTTCAGCCGCCCGGTGAGCACGAGATGGCCACTGAGGGTGACGTGGCCGACGTCGCCCGTGATCAGGAAGCCCTCGGAGTCGAAGGCGGGCCCGGTCTGCCCGGAGTTCAGATACCCCTGGCACACGGCCTCCCCGCGCAGCCGTACCTCCCCGTCGGCTCCGGCCGGCAGCGGTTTCCCGTCCCCGTCGACGATCCGTATCTCCATACCGGCGGGCGGTCTGCCCTCGGTGGTGGCGAGGTTCTCGGCGGTGTCGTCCGGAGAGCCCATCGTGATCATGGGCACTTCGGTCATGCCGTAGCCGTGAGTGAGCCGGCAGCCCATCTCCCGTACGACGGCGTGGTAGATCTCGGGCGGTTTGGGCGCCCCGCCGCCGGCCAGCAGCCGCAGGGTGGGGATCAGCTTCTCGCCCGGCTGCTTGCGCTGCTCGGCGAGGAACATCGAGTAGAAGGCGGTGGAGCCGCCCGCGGTCGTCACGCCGTGCTTGCGGTAGGTCTCCAGGGCGTCGGGCAGCACGAACTTCTCGAAGAGGACCGCGGGGAACCCGTACAGCAGCAGCATCACGAGATAGTCCGGGCCTCCGATGTGCGCGAAGGGGAACGCGATCGAGCCGACGTCGTCCGGCGACAGATGCAGCGCATGGGCCAGGCAGGAGCCGCCCGCGATCAGCGAACGGTCCGTGTGCAGCACACCCTTGGGGTCGGACGTGGTGCCGGAGGTCCAGTAGATCCAGCGCACGTCCCCGCCGGAGGCGGGCGGCGCCGGCAGCGTGGCCGGGTCGCCGTCGGGCAGTGTGCCGTATGCCTCGAAGACGCCGGGCGCCCCGATCCGGTGTGCCATCGCGGTGTGGTCGAACCCGCGCCACTCACCCGGTACGGCGAAGAACGCGGCCCTGGACTCGCGCAGCGCGAAGCCGGTTTCGCGGTCCCGGTAGAACGGGATGACCGGTGACTGTACGGCGCCGAGCCGGGCGAGAGCCACGCTGAGCAGCACCGTCTCGATACGGGTGGGCAGTTGCCAGGCCACCACGGTGCCGGGGCGCACACCCAGCCCGTACAGCCCCGCCGCAACCTGTTCGGAGCGGCCTTGCAGCGCGCCGAAGGTGAGGGTGCGTTCGTCCTGGAACAGCACGGGGCGGTCCGGGGTGAGCCGGGCGCGGCGGTCGACGAGTTCCCAGAGTGTGCGGGATTCCCCCAGGGCGTGTGCGGTCTCGTTCATGCCGGAGAGCCCCCTCCATTGCTGACGGGTAGTCAGATCGTGCCGAGAGCGTAGGGCTCTGCGCCTTGTCGGTCCAGAGGGTGCGGAGCTAGCCTGGAACCTGACGGACCATCAGAAAGTCTGTCGTGGACGGAGGGCGCTGATGGACCTCACCTGCACGGAGGAAGAGGAAACCTTCAGAGCGAAGCTGAGGGAGTGGCTCTGGCAGGTGCTGCCGAAGCTGCCGCCGAAACCCGACCCGGGCGACTGGCCGGGGCGGCGGGAGTACGACCTCGGCTGGCAGCGGATGCTGTACGACGCCGGGTACGCCGGCCTGCACTGGCCCGTGGACGCGGGCGGGCAGGGCGCGACGCCCACCCAGCACCTGATCTATCTGGAGGAGACCGAACGGGCCGGCGCCCCCTACGTCGGCGCGAACTTCGTGGGCCTGCTGCACGCCGGACCGACGATCGCCGCGGAGGGAACGGCCGAACAGCGCGCCCGCTGGCTGCCGCCCGTGCTGCGCGGCGACGAGGTCTGGTGCCAGGGCTTCAGCGAACCGGACGCGGGCTCGGACCTGGCGTCCCTGCGTACGAAGGCCGTCCGGGACGGGGACTCGTACGTGATCACCGGATCCAAGATCTGGACCTCGCACGCGGAGGTCGCCGACTGGTGCGAGCTGCTGGTGCGCACGGAACCCATCGGCCCTTCCGCGCCCAAGCATCGCGGGATCTCCTGGCTGGCGATGCCGATGGACGCGCCCGGCATCACCGTCCGGCCGCTGCGCACCCTGGCGGGGTCGGCCGAGTTCGCCGAGATGTTCCTGGACGAGGTCCGGGTGCCGGTGGCGAACCGGGTCGGCGAGGAGAACGACGGCTGGCGCGTCACGATGGTCACCCTCTCGTTCGAGCGGGGCACGGCCTTCGTCGGCGAGGTCGTCGCCTGCCGCCGCACCCTCGGCGAACTGGCGCGTACGGCGCAGCGGAACGGCCGCTGGGACGATCCGGTGCTGCGGCGGCGACTCGGCAGGCTGAACGCGGAGTTCAGCGCCCTGTGGCGGCTCACCCAGTGGAACGTGAGCGAGGCGCAGAACGCCGGCGGAGTGCCCGGCGCCGGCGGCTCGGTCTTCAAGCTGCGCTACTCGCACGCACGCCAGGAGCTGTACGACGCGGCGGCCGAGGTGCTGGGCGGTGACTGCGTGGATCTCGCGCACGAGTGGAATCAGGACCGGCTCTCCTCCCTGTCGTACACGATCGCCGCCGGTACCTCCCAGATCCAGCAGAACATCGCCGCCGAGCGCATCCTCGGCCTCCCGAAGGGGCGCTGATGGACTTCCGGTTGACCGACGAGCAGCGGGCGCTGCGGAACGGCGTACGGGAACTGCTCGCCGGCCGCTTCGGCCGTGATGCGCTCCGGGCGGCCGTGGGCCGGGAGGGGACGGTCGACCGGGCGTTGTGGCGGGAGCTCGGCGAGGCCGGGTTCTTCTCGCTGCGGGTGCCGGAGGCGGACGGCGGAGTCGGGCTCGGGCTCCCCGAGGCCGTCCTCGCCTTCGAGGAGGCGGGCCGGGCGCTGCTGAACGGGCCGCTCGTGGCGACGCATCTGGCGGCCACGGGCGGTGTACCGGGTGCGGCGGACGGAGGCCGGGTGGTCACCTGTGACACCCAACTGCCGGGCTTCATACCGCATTTCGCCGACGCGGACGTGTCCGTCGCCCTCCACGGCGCATCGATGGAGGGCCGGTCTACCGATGGCCGGTCGTTGCAGGCCCGGCCACTGCAGGCCCGTTCGATGCGGGTCCGGTATCCCAAGGACCTGCCGACCGCGCGGCCCGCGCGGTCCATGGACCCGCTCACCCCCCTGCACCGGATACCGGGCGCCGCCCGCACGGCCCCGCCGCGTCCGGACGCCGTACTCCTCACCGCCGCCGAACAGCTCGGCAGCGCCGCCCGCACCACGGAGATGGCCGTCCAGTACGCCAAGGAGCGCGAACAGTTCGGCCGTCCCATCGGGGGCTTCCAGGCAGTCAAACACCTGTGTGCCCAGATGCTCGTACGCACGGAGGTGTCCCGCAGCGCCGTCTACGCGGCAGCCGTGACCGAGGACTTCACCGAGATCGCCGGCGCCAAGCTGCTCGCCGACGAGGCCGCCGTACGCAACGCACGCGACTGTCTGCAGGTGTACGGCGGGATGGGCTTCACCTGGGAGGCGGACGTCCATCTCCATCTCAAGCGGGCCTGGTTGCGCGGCGCGATGTGGCTGACGGCGTCGGAGGCGGAGGAGATCCAGGCGGAGGCGTTGGCCTCAGCACTCTGAAGCGTCACCGTGTGTTGATACCGGGTTGTGTCCTTCGGGCGACTCGTCACGGGCCGGAGTCGGGGTCGAGCTCCGGTACCCTCCGTGGGATGCGAGTCGTTCCGAGGCCGGGTTTTCACGGAGTTGCCTGTGCGGCGGCCCCGGGAATGTGCGCCGTTCGCGCCACGTGGGCAGGGCATACGCGTCTCAGTTCGATTCCCCGCAATGTGCGTCGCACAGTATGCACCACGCATACTCCTTCGCGCTGGAATATGCCCGAAGCGCTTGTTGCGGTGACTGTACGTCAACCATGCTGTCATGCAAGGGGGTCACGGTCAGTGACCTGGTTCAGAACCTTGTCGAGGCGCGAGGCGATGTGTCCGCCGGTTCGGATGGTGTGAGCGGTGCAGGTGCTTCAGGTTCAGCTGGAGATCGGTCCCGATCCCGCGGAAGTGGGCCGAGCCCGGAGGTGGGCTCGCTCCAGGCTCGCCGGGTCCGGCATAGGGGTCGACGAGCCGCTCGCGGAGGTGCTGATCCTGCTGATCTCGGAACTGGTCACCAACGCCGTCGTCCACACCGGCTGTCCGGCCGTGCTGCGGATGCTCTTCGGCGCGGGAGCGGCCGAGGCCGGCACGGTGCGGGTGGAGGTCGCCGACATCAGTGCCTGCCCGCCGCGGCCGCGCCGCGCGGAGGGCGACGACACCAACGGCCGGGGCCTCGAGCTGGTCGACGGGCTCGCCGACCGGTGGGGCTGGCAGCCGGAAGGTGTGGGCAAGTCCATCTGGTGCGAGGTGGACAGGGGCGCGCCGACGGTCACGAGGGGGGCGTACGAGCCCGGTGTGTACAAGACCGGCGCATACGAGCCGGGCATGTACGCGCCGTCGTGCGCTGTCACTCGTGGGGCATAAGGTGTAAATCTCCGAATCGGTGTTGACGGCTGGTTGCCGTTTGATCACCCTTGGATGAGCGATGCGTTGCGAGGGGACGCCGAGGGCTCGGCCCTCGGCGAATGCGGATCGCGGCTCGGCGTCGGCTCTTCGGGGCAGAGGAGCAGTGACACGTGCGCCGTAGCGAGCGGGTGGCGGCCGCGGTGCCGTGCTCGGGGCGCGCATGTGCGCGCCGCCACCCGACACCGGCCCGGCATCGAGGGGCACTCACAGGATGGCTACGGGGGCGACGGGTGTTCCCGTGCCGCCGACGAACGGCTCGGGCATCGCGGACAGCAGGAACGCGTACCGCCTCTCTTCTGCACAGGCTGTGGACAACTTTTCCAGATTCCAGTTCTGGCCCTGGAGCATGCCCATCTCGACGAGGTCGAGGGCGTGCACGGGCAGCCAGAGGTTCTCGATCTCCGGCGGGAAGATCTCGAAGGTGAGGGTGTCGTTCGCGACGGCGGCGACATCGCGGGCGTGGAACCACTCGGGTGTGCGGACGGACAGCCCCGGGGACGGGTACGCGTAGCCGTGCCTGTCGCCGCCGAGGCAGACCTGCATCTGCCCGGTGCGTACGAGAACGACGTCCCCGGATGTGATCGTCAGCCCGGCGAACTCCGCGGCCTCGTCGAGGTCCTCGGGGGTCACGGCGTGGTCGCCGGGCAGCCGGTCGAGTCCTTTCGCGCGGGCGACATCGAGCAGTACGCCGCGCGAGACGATGTGGCGGGCCTTGTCGATGCCGCTGAACTGCGCACGGGTGTGCGGCGTGATGGTGTCGGCGGGACGGCCGTTGTAGATCTTCCCCGAGTGCGAGACATGGGTCAGGGCGTCCCAGTGGGTGGCGGCCTGAAGTCCCATGGTCACAACATCGTCGCTGGTGGCGACGGTACCGGGGCCGAAGAGCTCCTGGTTGATCTGCGCCATGGTGTGCAGGGGGTTGACCCGGCCCGGGATGACGCCGGTCTGGATGCCGTCCTGGTGGAGGGGGAGTGCGAGAGCGACGCGACGGCCGCTTCGTACGGTGGCGGCGGCGTGTGCGACCACCTCGTCGGTGATCAGGTTGAGGGTCCCGATCTCGTCGCCCGCGCCCCAGCGCCCCCAGTTGTTCACGCGTTTGGCGATGTCGTGGAACTCGGCCGGAAGTGACATCGGACCTCCTGGGGCTTGTGCTCGAGTATCTGACTGACCGTAGAATCTAACGGTCCGTCAGAAACCGCGGGAAGGGGCCGGGCGTGGGGAACTTCTTGGCAGGCAAGGTCGTCGCCGTGACGGGGGCGGGGCGCGGCATCGGCAGGGCGGTGGCGCTGGCATGCGCGGCCGAGGGGGCGCGGGTCGTCGTCAACGACTACGGGGTCTCGATGGCGGGCTCCGAACCCACCAGTGAGGTCGCGGCGTCGGTCGTCAAGGAGATCGAGGCGGCGGGCGGGGAGGCGGTGGCGGTCGCGGACGACATCTCGACGATGGCCGGGGGCCAGCGGATCGTGGATGTGGCGCTGGCGCAGTACGGGCGGATCGACGGTGTGGTGTGTGTGGCCGGGATCCTGCGCGAGCGGATGCTCTTCAACATGACGGAGGAGGAGTGGGACCCGGTCGTCGCCACGCACCTGAAGGGCACGTTCACGGTGTTCCGTGCGGCGTCGGCGGTCATGCGCAAGCAGGGCGGCGGAACCCTGATCGGGTTCACCAGCGGCAACCACCAGGGGAGCGTGGCCCAGGCGAACTACTCGGCCGCGAAGGGCGGGATCATCTCGCTGGTACGGAGCGCGGCGCTGGGTCTGAACAAGTACGGCGTGACGGCGAACGCGGTGGCGCCGGTGGCGCGTACGCGGATGTCGGCGAACGTCCCTATGGAGCTGAAGGAGATCGGCGAGCCGGAGGATGTGGCGGCGCTGGTGGTGTATCTGCTCTCCGACCGGGCGCGGGAGGAACGGATCACGGGCCAGGTCTACACGATCGCGGGCCCGAAGATCGCGGTCTGGGCGCAGCCGAGGGAACTGAGGGCCGGGTACGCGGAGGGGGCCTGGACCCCGGAGAAGATCGCGGACTTCCTGCCGGGGACGGTGGGGTGCGACCCGATGCCGATGCTGGCGCAGCTGGAGGCGATGGCGAGGGCGGCGGCGTCGGGAAGCCGTCCGAACGAGTAGCCGGGGCGCTGCCCCGTACCCCGCACCTCCGTTGGGGAAACCCCAGCCCCGCAGCTGGAGGCGCTGGCGAGGGCAGCGGCGTCGGGGCTCCGGCCGAACGGCCGGCCGGGGTGCTGCCCCGGACCCGCGCCTCGATCGTCGGCGGGGCTGGGGTTCGGCGGCCGGGAAGCCACCCGGTCCAGCGGGAGTCCGGTCCGCCGGGAAACCCCAGCCCGTCCGGCGGTTGAGGACACGCCCGGAGGGCGTACGGGGGTCTGGGGGCTTGCCCCCAGGGGGTTCCCGGGCGCTCACCGTTCCCCCGCCCTCGCGTACTCGCGGCGCGGAGCAGCCGCAGGGGGAGTGGGGGGACCCCCGTACCCCCACAACTCAAGGGCGGGTGGGTGCGGAAAACACCCCCGGACAGGGAGGAACCGTGGACTTCAGCTTCGAACCGGCCGACGAGACGTTCCGGGCCGAGGCGCGCTGCTGGCTGGGGGCGCACCTCGTCGGGGAGTACGCCGAGGCCGCCCACCACGGCGCCCCCGGCAGCGAGCACGAGCGCGTCGAGGCCCGCCGCGCCTGGGAGCGGGAGCTCGGGAGCGGCGGATGGATCGGGCTGGGGTGGGAAGAGGGCCGGTACGGGAACCGGCAGGCCACCTTGACCCAGCAGGTCGTCTGGGCCGAGGAGTACGCCAGGGCCGGCGCGCCCGGACGCGTCGGGCACATCGGGGAGAACCTCCTCGCACCCACCCTGATCGCATACGGCAGCCAGGAGCAGAAGGACCGGTTCCTGCCCGCCGTCGCGCGGGGCGAGGAGCTCTGGTGCCAGGGGTACAGCGAGCCCGGCGCGGGCTCCGACCTCGCCGGGGTGCGGACCGCCGCCGTACG
Source organism: Streptomyces sp. NBC_01142 (assembly GCF_026341125.1). Classification (NCBI taxonomy): domain Bacteria; kingdom Bacillati; phylum Actinomycetota; class Actinomycetes; order Kitasatosporales; family Streptomycetaceae; genus Streptomyces; species Streptomyces sp. NBC_01142. Next base: position 2,564,877 of record NZ_JAPEOR010000002.1, on the reverse strand, counting down.
GGACGGGGACGTCTACCGGATCAGCGGGCAGAAGATCTGGACCTCCCTCGCGCAGGACGCCGACTGGTGCTTCGTGCTGGCGCGCACCGAAGAGGGCTCCGGGCGGCCCGGCCCCCGCCAGGACGGACTCGGCCGGCAGGGACCTCGCGAGGACGGACTCCGCGAACAGGGCACCCGCGAGCACGGACTCCGCGAGCAGCGCCCCCGCCATCACGGACTCTCGTTCCTGCTCGTGCCGATGGACCAGCCGGGCCGTATCGACGTACGGCCGATCCGCCAGATGTCGGGGACCGCGGAGTTCAACGAGGTCTTCTTCGACGGCGCGGCCGCCGCCGCCGCGCATGTCGTCGGCGGCGAGGGCAACGGCTGGCGCGTCGCCATGGGCCTGCTCGCCCTCGAGCGCGGCGTGTCCACTCTCGTCCAGCAGATCGGCTTCGCCGAGGAGTTGGCGAGGGTCGTGCGGATCGCCGTGGGCACGGGCGCGGTGCACGACCCGGTGCTCGCGGAACGTCTCGTACGTCAGTGGGCCGAGCTGCGCACCATGCGCTGGAACGCCCTGCGGACACTGGGAGGTTCAGGCGAGGGCGACCCCGGCGCCCCCAGCGTCGCCAAACTGCTCTGGGGCGGCTGGCACCAGCGCCTCGGCGAACTCGCCATGCAGGTCCGGGGCGCGAGCGCGGCCGCAGGACCGGGGGACTGGAACAGCGAGAACCCGTACGAACTCGACGCTCTCCAACGCCTGTTCCTCTTCACCCGGGCCGACACCATCTACGGCGGCTCGGACGAAATCCAGCGCAACATCATCGCCGAGCGGGTGCTCGGCCTACCGAGGGAGCCCCGATGAGAGGCGTCGTCTTCGACGGCAAGCAGCCCCAGGTGGTTGACGATCTGGAGATACGGGACCCGGGCCCCGGTGAGGTTCTCGTCGCCGTCGCCGCCGCCGGGCTGTGCCACAGCGATCTGTCGGTGATCGACGGCACGATCCCCTTCCCTGTGCCGGTGGTGCTCGGGCACGAGGGCGCCGGCGTCGTCTCGGCGGTCGGCGCGGGCGTCACCCATGTCGCGCCCGGCGACCATGTCTGCCTGTCCACCCTCGCCAACTGCGGCGCGTGCGCGGACTGCGACCGCGGGCGGCCCACGATGTGCCGCAAGGCGATCGGCCGGCCCGGCCGCCCCTTCTCCCGCGCCGGCGAACCCCTCTTCCAGTTCGCCTCCAACTCCGCATTCGCGGAACGGACGATCGTCAAGGCCGTCCAGGCCGTGAAGATCCCCTCCGCCCTGCCCCTCACCTCCGCCGCGCTGATCGGCTGCGGGGTCCTGACGGGTGTGGGAGCCGTACTGAACCGCGCGAAGGTCGACCGGGGCGACACCGTCGTCGTCATCGGGACCGGCGGCATCGGCCTCAACGTCCTCCAGGGCGCCCGGATCGCGGGTGCCTCCACGATCGTCGCCGTCGACTCGAACCCGGTGAAGGAGGCGGTGGCCCGGCAGTTCGGCGCGACGCACTTCCTCGGATCGGCGGAGGCGGAGGACGTACGGGAGATCCTGCCGACCGGTGCCGATCACGTCTTCGAATGCGTCGGGAACACCGCACTGATCCGCCGGGCGATCGAGCTGCTCGACCGGCACGGCCAGGCGATCCTCCTCGGGATGCCGGCGGCGACGGCGGAGGCGTCGTTCGTGCCCGCGGGCCTGTTCCTGGACAAGTCCATCCTGGGCTGCCGCTACGGCTCGTCGCGCCCGCAGCGTGACATCGCGCTCTACGCCGACCTGTACCGGCAGGGGCGGCTGCTCCTCGACGAACTGGTCACCGAGACCTACCCGGTCGAGGACTTCGCGAAGGCGGCGGACGATGCGCACCACGGGCGGGTGGCGCGCGGCGTGCTGACCTTCTGACCGGCTGGGCGCGCCTGCCCGGAGGCGCTGCTCGGAGACGCGCGTGCTGGGGCGCCTGCTCGGACGCGCCTGACCGGACGCGCGTGCTCGGCCGCCGCGGGGAGCGGCGGGGAGCGGCGGATGTCATCCGTCCGTAGGGCTTTCGCTGCCGGCCCCGGCGCGGAACGTACGCCGGTAGACGGTCGGCGGGACCCCCAGCACTGCCTGGAGGTGCTGCCGCATCGACTGCGCCGTACCGAAGCCCGCGTCCCGCGCCACCAGGTCGACCGACAGCTCCGTGGATTCGAGCAGATGCCGGGCCCGCTCCACACGCTGCTGCGTCAGCCACTGGCCGGGGCTGACACCGACCTCCTCGCGGAAGCGGCGCGTGAAGGTCCGTACGCTCATGGACTCCTGTTCCGCCATGTCGCGCAGCTGGATCGGCTCGTGGAGGCGGCCGAGTGCCCAGCCGCGTGCGGCGGTTGTGGTTGCCAACTGCGGTGCGGGGAGGGGGCGTTGGATGTACTGGGCCTGCCCGCCGTCCCGGTGCGGCGGTACGACGCTGCGCCGGGCGACGTCGTTGGCGACGGCCGCCCCGTGGTCGCGCCGCACCATGTGTACGCACAGGTCGATGCCGGCCGCGACGCCCGCCGAGGTGAGGACGTCGCCGTCGTCGATGTACAGCACGTCCGGGTCGACCTTGACGGAGGGGAAGAGGCGCTGGAAGCGGTCCGCCCAGTGCCAATGGGTGGTGGCGGGACGGCCGTCCAGATAGCCGGCGGCGGCGAGGACGAAGCTGCCGGTGCAGATGGAAGCCATACGGGTGCCGGGGCGGACATGACGGAATGCCTGGGCGAGCTCGTCGGGGAGGCGGCCCTCCTCGTAGAGCACATCGGGCTCGTACGCGGCGGGCACGATCACCGTGTCCGCTGCGGCCAGTGCCTCCGGGCCGTGCTCGATGTACAGCGAGAAGTCCGCATCGGCCTGTACGAAGCCGGGTACTGGTGCGCAGGTGACGACCTCGTAGAGGTGGTCACCGCCGGGGGAGACAGCGCGTCCGAAGATGCGGTGGGGGATCCCCAGCTCGAAGGGGATCACTTGGGGCATGGCGAGGACGGCGATGCGGTGCTTCTTGGGTGCGGAGCCGGTCGTCTCGTGTCTCTTCGCGTCGGCCATGGCCCGATCCTAACGAACGCTGTCTCTCGGGCCACTCGTTGCCGGTGATCGATCCCCGGATGCTGGGTGACGTGCCCCAGACAACCGCGCCACACGGCAGCCCGCAGCCCCTTCGTCGTCCTCCCCGTATCCACCGCGCGTGGTTCGTCGCGGCAGTGGCCTTTGTGACGATCATCGGGGCAGCGGCGTTCCGCTCCCTGCCGGGCCTGCTGATCGGTCCGCTGCACAACGAGTTCCACTGGTCACGCGGCACCATCGGCTTCGCGGTCTCGGTGAATCTCGCCCTGTACGGGCTGACGGCGCCGTTCGCGGCGGCGCTGATGGACCGCTTCGGCATCCGCCGGGTCGTCGCCGTCGCCCTGACAGTGATCGCCGTCGGCTCGGGCCTGACCGTCTTCATGACGTCGTCGTTGCAGCTCATCCTCTACTGGGGCCTGCTGGTCGGCCTCGGCAGCGGCTCGATGGCGCTGGCCTTCGCGGCGACGGTCACCAACAGGTGGTTCACCGAGCGCCGCGGTCTGGTCACCGGCATCCTGACGGCCGCCTCCGCCTCCGGCCAGCTCATCTTCCTGCCGCTGCTGTCCTGGCTGGTGGAGCAGCACGGCTGGCGTCCCGCGTCGATCACGGTGGCCCTGTCGGCGCTCGCCGTCGTGCCCTTCGTCTGGCTGCTGCTCCGTGACCACCCGGCGGATGTGGGCCTGGCGCCGTACGGTGCCACGGAGTTCGTCCCGAAGCCCCCACCGGTGACGGGGGCCGCGCGCCGCGCGGTGTCCGTTCTCTTCTCCGCCGCCCGCACGGGCCCGTTCTGGCTCCTCGCCGGTACGTTCGCGATCTGCGGCGCCTCGACGAACGGCCTGATCCAGACCCATTTCGTACCCGCGGCTCACGACCACGACATGCCGATCAGGGCGGCCGCGTCCCTGCTCGCGGTGATCGGCGTCTTCGACGTCGTCGGCACGATCGCCTCGGGCTGGTTCACCGACCGCTTCGAGGCGCGCCGGCTGCTGGCCGTCTACTACGCGCTGCGCGGTATCAGCCTGCTCTTCCTGCCGATGCTGCTCGCCCCGTCCGTCCACCCGCCGATGCTCTTCTTCATCGTCTTCTACGGCCTCGACTGGGTGGCCACGGTCCCGCCGACGATCGCCCTGTGCCGCGAGCACTACGGCGACGACAGTGCGATCGTCTTCGGCTGGGTACTGGCATCGCACCAGGTGGGCGCGGCGGTCGTCGCGTTCGCCGCCGGGCTGGCGCGGGACGTGTTCGGTGAGTACGACGTCGTCTGGTACGCCTCGGGCGCGCTGTGCGCGGCGGCCGCGCTGATGGCCCTGGTGATCCGCCGCCGGCCCCCGGCTCCCCTTTCGGGCGCGGAGTCGGTGTCGCCCGTGTCACCGGTGTCGGCGGGATCACCGGTGTCGCCGGTGTCGGCGGTGTCGGCGGAATCGCTGGTGAAGGGGGCGGACGGGACCGACGCGGTCACGCGCTGAAGCGGCCGAACTTCCCCCGGTGGAAGAGCAGTGGCACCTCCTCGGCGCCCGCGCTCGCCTCCACCGCGCCCAGGGCCGCGACCCGGCCCACCACGATCAGATGGTCGCCGCCGGTGTGCACGGTCTGGATCGTGCAGTCGATCCAGGCCGGTACGCCCTCCAGGAGCGGTGACCCGGTCACCGGCGATCCGGTGTGCGCGACCCCGGCGAACTTGTCCGCGCCGCTCACCGCGAAGCCGCGGCACAGCTCGCCCTGGTGGGCGCCCAGGACGTTGACACAGAAGGACCCGGCGCGGGCGATGCGCGGCCATGTCGTCGATGTGCGGGCGACCATGAAGGCGACCAGCGGCGGATCGAGCGAGAGGGAGGCGAAGGACTGGCAGGCGAACCCGGCAGGACCGTCCTCGTCGCAGGCGGTGATGACGGTGACGCCGGTCGCGAAGTGCCCCAGCACGTGGCGGAATTCGGCCGGGGCGACGGGCAGTCGCTCGTCGTCGCCGACGGCCCTCAGGCCGGGGCGCGGCAGGGGGTACCCGCCGGCGGCGGTGGCCGCGGGCGCGTCGAAGGGCTCGGTGGCCGTGGGGGCCCCGACCGACCTGAGGTATCGGACGGCGGTGGCCGCCATCCCTGCGTGTCCCATCACGCCTTCCATTGAAGCTGACGGGCCGTCAGATTGGAAGGGCTGCGGGAACGCCCGGCACCGAAGCGTCCCTGTTCCTGGTGCCCCTGTTCCTGGTGTCCCGGTTCCTAGCGCCCCTTGTACTCGGGCGTGCGCCGCTCCACGAAACTCGCCACACCCTCGTTCGCGTCCCGCGTGGTCATGTTGATCTCCTGGGCGGCAGCCTCGGCGGCGAACGCGGTGGCGCGGTCGGAGTCGAGTGAGGCGTTCACCAGCTGCTTGGTGAGCGCGAGGGCCCTGGTCGGTCCGGCGGCCAGCCGTTCCGCCCACTCCCGGGCGGTCTTCTCCAGCTCCTGCGCCGGGACGACCCGGTTGACGAGCCCGAGCCGCTCCGCGTCCGCGGCCGGGAGCGAGTCGCCGAAGAACATCAGCTCCTTGGCGCGGTGCGGCCCGATCAGCCGGGGCAGGAGGTACGCCCCGCCGCCGTCCGGGACGAGTCCGCGCCGTACGAACACCTCGATGAACGTGGCCGGTTCGGCGGCGAGTACGAGATCGCAGGCGAAAGCGAGATGGGCGCCGATGCCGGCGGCGGTGCCGTTGACGGCGGCGATGACGGGCTTCTCGCAGTCGAGTACGGCTCCGACGAGGCGCTGAGCCCCCAGCCGTATCGTCCGCGCGACGTCCCCGGCGATCCGCTCACGGCCGGGCGGCGGCGTACCGCGCAGATCGGCACCGACGCAGAAGCCCTTGCCGGTGGCGGTGATGACGACGGCCCGTACATCGGGGTCGGCGGAGGCGGAGGCAAGCAGCGAGATGACCCGTTCCCGCTGGTCCCATGTGACGGCGTTCATGGCCGCGGGGCGGTTGAGGGTGATCCAGGAGACGCCGTTGTCAGTGCTGTGCAGTACCAATGATTCAACGGGTTCTTCGGGGGAGGAAGTCATGGGGGAGAAGCTCCGTCTCTTACGGCCGACGACGTGGTGGAGGTGGCCGACGTGGTCGTGGTCGAGGTCAGTGCCGAGGCCGATGATGTGGTCGATGACGTGGTCGAGGTGGGCGCCGCGATCACGTGCCGCTCCAACTGCACCGGCCCCAGAGGCTTCACGTGCCTCATCAGCCTCATCAGCCTCATCAGCCTCACCGGCGTCACCGACCTCACCGGCACACGGCGAGTGCGTCCAGCGCCACCGCGCCCTGCCCGCGCGGCAGCACCATCAGGGGGTTGATGTCCAGCTCCGACAACTCGTCGCCCAGCTCGAGCGCCATCCGCTGGACCCGCAGCACGACCTCGACCAGGGCGTCCACATCCACCGGCGGGCCGCCGCGTATGCCGTCCAGGAGGGCGCGGCCGCGCAGTTCACCGAGCATCGCGCGCGCCTGGTCCTCGCCGAAGGGGGGTACGCGTACGGCCGAGTCGTGCAGGACCTCCACCAGCACACCGCCCAGGCCCACCGTCACCGTCGGGCCGAACAGCGCGTCCTGGGTGACCCCGACGACCATCTCCACACCTCGCTCGACCATCTGGCAGACCAGGATTCCGTCCAGGTCGACGTTCTCGTAGCGGGCGATGTCGGTCAGGTCGCGATAGGCGTCGCGCACCTGGCTGGCCGAGGTCAGCCCGACTTTGACCAGGCCCAGCTCCGTCTTGTGGGCGAGCTGCGTCCCGGAGGCCTTCATGACGACCGGGTAGCCGACCAGGCCGGCCGCCCGCACCGCGGCCGCCGCGCTGGTCACCAGCTGCTCGCGCGGCACGCGGATGCCGTACGCCCGAAGGAGCTGCTTCGCCGCGTGCTCGCTCAGCTGCTTGCCCGGGCGCATCAGTGCCTGCGCCTTGCGGAAGGAGGGGGACGGGGTGCGCGGCGCCTCGTCGAAGGGGGAGAGGTAGCCGGTGGCGAAGCGGTGGTGGTCCAGATAGGCGCGGACCGCGGTGATGCAGTTGGCGAAGGTACGGAAGGTGGCGACGCGCGAGGACCCGAGCAGCGTCTCGCGGTACGCCGTCTCCGTGCCCACCGGCGACCCCCACACCACGCACACCAGCTTGTCCGTGGCCTCCGCCGCGTCCGCCAGGTCCTGCGCGAGCTTGTCGCTCATCGGCGGGAAGGGGCCGGTGATCGGACAGATCAGCACCCCGACCGCGGGGTCGGCCAGGAGCGCGTCGATGATCTTGCGCCCGCGCCAGTCGCCCACAGGGTGCCCGCCGTTGTCGACGGGATTCGCCACACTCAGGTACTCCGGTATCCATGTGTGCAGCTCAGCCTGCTTGGCCGCGGAGAGTTCCGGCAGCTCCAGCCCGGCAGCCGTGGCCAGGTCCGAGAAGTGCGCGCCCGTGCCGCCCGAGATCGAATAGACGACGACCCCGTCGGCGAGGGGCTTTCGCGCCCGCGCCAACAGGGCGGAGGTGTCCTGGAGTTCGTCGAGCCCGTCCACCCGGATCACGCCGAACTGCCGCATCGCCGCGTCCACCACCTGGTCGGCGCCGGTCAGCTTGCCGGTGTGCGAGGCGGCCATCCGCGCCCCGGTCTCGGTGCGTCCGACCTTGACCGCGACGACCGGCACCCCGCGCCGCGCGGCCCGGTCGGCGGCGAGCAGGAAGGAGCGCCCGTCCTTGAGCCCCTCCACATAACAGGCGATGGCCCCGACTTCCGGCCGCTCGGCGAAGTACGAGATGAAGTCGGCGGTCTCCAGATCGGCCTCGTTGCCCGTCGGAGCCCAGTGGGAGAGCCGTACGCCCAGCTCCTGCAGGGTGAAGACGGGCCGCCCCTGGTGTCCCGACTGGGTGATCAGGGCGATCGCCGGGCCGTCGAGGTCGTCGCGGAACTTCTCGAAGGCGTTGAGGTTGGTGTTCGGCCCGAGCAGTCGCAGTCCGGAGCGTTCCACCGCGGCAGCCAGCCGTGTCTGGGCCGCCGCCCCCTGCTCGCCGGTCTCGGCATACCCGGAGGCGAAGGCCACGGCGAACTTCACCTTGGCCTCGGCGAGTTCCTCGACGACCGGCAGCGGATCACCGACCAGCAGCACGGCGAGATCGACCTGCTCGGGCAGCTCGCGGACGGAGGGGTAGCAGGTCAGCCCGAAGACGGTGTCACGGGTGGGGTGCACGGGATACAGCCGCGCCCCGACGCGCTCGGCCCAGTCGATGAGCTGCCGGGTGATGCCGGTACGGGGCCGTCCCTCGGCGTCGGACGCCCCGACGACGGCGACGGAGCCCGGCCGAAAGAACCGGTCCAGATCGGGCACGGGCGCGTACAGCGGACGTCCGCTGACATCGAGGTCGCCGTCGGAGGCGGTGACCTCGGCCGTGTCATGGACGGCGTTGCGGGGATGCTCCCCGCAGGCCACCACTCGCGCGCGGAGGTCGGAGGTGAGGGTGCCGTGAGTAGATCCAAGCATCGCTGATCCCCGCTCCTGCTCGTTGGCCACGTATAGCTGACGCATAGTCAGATTACAGAACTGACGGCCTGTCAGGAACGGTCCTGCGGGCAAAGGCTGGCAGCGGGCGCGGATTTACGGGTTCTCGGGGCCGTGCGCACAGTTCTCACGGATGGCGCCGGCCGCCCACCGAAGGGCCGCCGTCTCCCTCCGTACCCAGGCAAGCGATCCGGCTATCCCCGGCCTTCGCCGCGAGGAACTGTTTCGGCCAGCCGGCCCTGCCGCGGACACTGCTGCCGCCACTGCCCCGCGCCACCTTCATTCGCGCGGCGCGGTACGGGCGAAGCCCCCAGGGGCCGGGGCAAGTGCCCGCGGCCCAGCGCGTGGACCACGCCCAAGGGGTCAGTTCGCGGACGCGGCCAGCTTCTTGGCGATCTTGCGTGCGTCGATCGCCAGCTCTCGGATCGTCCCGCTGATGGGGTTGGTGAACCCGGTGAAGTACAGCCCCGGCGCCTGCGCGGGTGACCGGCCGCCGTGGGCCGTCGGTCTGCCGCGGTCGTCCAGTACGCCGAGATGGCCGACCAGACCCTCCAGCGCCCGCCGGTAGCCCGTTGCCGCGATCACCGTGTCCGGGGTGATGCGGGTGCCGTCCGCCAGGATCACCTTGCCGGCATCGAAGGAGTCGAGCGCCGCGACCGGTTCGACCGTGCCGGAGCGGACCGCGTCGATCAGGCCCACGTCCTGGACCGGGATGGCGCCCTCTTTCACGCGGGAGTACAGACCTGTGTCCGGGCGGGGCAGGCCGCGGTCCGTGAGGTCGGGGACCGAGATCCTGCCTATGACGTCGCCCGCCCGGTCCACGAGGCGGACCGGCAGGCGGCGGACCAGGATGCCGGTGCGCTGGGCCGGCCAGCCCGCCGTCGAGCGGCGCACGATGTGCGGGGTCGTCCGCACGGCAAGGCGGACCCGCGCGGCGCCGCCCTCGACCAGGTCGACGGCGATCTCTGCGCCCGTGTTGCCGACGCCGACGACCAGGACGTCCTTGCCCGCGTACGGGGCGGGGTTGCGGTAGGCACCCGCGTGCAGCAGTTCGCCGGTGTAGGACTCCCGGCCCGGCCAGTCGGGCAGCTGCGGGGTGTGGTTGCAGCCGGTGGCCACCACGACCGCCCGCCCGGTCAGCTCGCGGCCGCCCGTCGCCTGCAGCACCCAGTCGGAACCCGAGGGATCGATCCGGGAGACCTCGACCCCCGTCACGATCTCCAGCTCATGGAACTCCGCGTACTTCTCCAGGTACCGGATCACATCGTCCCGGGACACCCAGCGCCCGAACGACCGGGGCATCGTGAGACCGGGCAGGCCGGACAGCTTCCGGGTCGTGTGCAGGTGCAGCCGGTCGTAGTGGCGGCGCCAGGAGGCGCCGACCGATGCGGACTTCTCCAGCACCACGGCCCGTACGCCCCGCTCCCGCAGCGCGGCGGCCGTCGCGAGACCGCCGGGTCCTCCGCCGATGATGTAGACGGGCCGGTCGTTCGTGCGGTCGATGTCCTTTTCGTCGGGCATGAATCGTGAGCGTAATCGCCCGATTACTTGATGGGTCTCAGTCAAGACGGGAATCGGTTGCGAATTCATCACGCACCCGAACCCCTTGCGTGGGGCCCGGCCCGTCCGCTGAACTGATGCATCGTCAGAAATAGTGGAACAGGAGGATGCGCATGACCGTCGCTTCCCGGTTCGACCTTCCCGAGGCCGACGACTTCACCCGCCCCTTCTGGGACGCCGCCGCCGAGGGGCGGCTGCTGATCCGTCGCTGCGGCGCATGCGCCAGGGCTCACCACTACCCGCGCGAATTCTGTCCGTACTGCTGGAGCGAGGATGTCGTCTGGGAGCGGGCGAGCGGCCGCGCCACGCTCTATACCTGGTCCGTCGTCCACCGCAACGACCTGCCGCCGTTCGGCTCCCGGGTCCCGTACACCGCCGCCGTCGTCGAGCTCGCCGAGGGCCCGCGGATGATGACCGAGGCCGTGGAGTGCGCGGAGGGGGAGCTGAGCATCGGGATGGAGCTGGAGGTCACCTTCCGCCGGGACGGCGGCGGCAACGGTGGTGTCGGCGACGGCGGGGTGGCCGTGCCCGTCTTCCGGCCGGCGCGCCCGCGGTCTCAGGGCCAGAGCAGCTCCGTTGCCCAGCCGTCCTCTTCGCGGCGGTAGCGCAGGCGTACGTGCTGCCGCCGCGCGTCGCCCTGGAAGAACTCGGCCTCGTACGGCTGCAGGGCGTAGCGCGTCCAGGTCGGTACGGGCGCGTCGGGCTCGGCCTGCGCCTGCTCCCAGGCGGCCTGTGAAACTCTTGCCAACTCCTCCTTCGAAGTGAGGAGTTCGCTCTGGCGGCCGGTCAGCGCGGCGGCCAGCGCACCCGTCGAGCGGGCGTGCAGATCGGCCTGGCTCTCGGTCGCCGGGGCCGGGGTCACCCGGCCCCGGATCCGGATCTGGCGGCCCTGTGCCGCCCAGTAGAAGCCGAGCGCGGCCTCGGGGTGCGCGGCCAGCTGCCGGCCCTTCGTGCTGGTGACGTGCGAGGCGAAGTGCCAGCCCCGCTCGTCCGCGTCGTGCAGCATCAGCGTCCGCAGGTCGGGGCGACCCTGGTCGTCCACGGTGGCCAGGGTCATGGTGTGCGGCTCGGGCTGGCCGGCCGCCACGGCCTCCGCGAACCACTGGTGGAACAGCGGTAGTGGTGCGCGGGGCGCGGCGGCCGGGTCGAAGGCGGGCAGGGCGGTGTCCCAGACCCGCTGCGCGTGCAGGAGCCTGCGGAACGTTTCCTGCTGGTCGTTGTCCATGCGGACATCCAACACTTTGTCGCTGCCTGTTGGTCCGTCGATCCCCGGTCTACCGGTTGCTTCCCGGCTTGGGCAGGGGGCGCGGTCGCGGGGCCGACCGCAGGGGCTTGGGCTGGACGAACGGCGAGGAAGTCCGCTGCGGCTTGCTCGGGAACTGGTTTCGCATCTGGTTCTCCGTCATCGCTGGGTGAATGTCACTCCATCTGAAGTACTTCAGGTGAAGTGGCGAGAACGTAGTACTACACTTGGAGTGGTGTCAAGGAAAAAGCTCGGCGGAGCGATGGAGGCGGACGAATGAGGCAGAACCTGGCCCGGCGCGCGGCGCTCGTGGACGCGGCGATCGAAGTCCTCGCCCGGGACGGCGCACGAGGGCTGACCTTCCGGGCCGTCGATGCCGCGGCGGACGTGCCCAAGGGCACCGCGTCCAACTACTTCTCCAACCGCGACGACCTGCTCACCCAGGCCGGGGGCCGCATCTACGAGCGGATGCGCCCGGACGAAGCAACGATGGAGGCCATGCAGGCCGGCCCGGCCACCCGCGCGCGGACCGCGGTGCTGGTGCGTGAAGTGGTGGAGCGTGTCTCCGCGTTCCGTACGGGATACCTCGCCCTGCTCGAGCTGCGGCTGGAGGCCACCCGCCGCCCCGAGCTGCGCGCGGTGCTCACCGCACGCGTCAAGGGGGACGTCGAGGAGAACGTCCACCACCATCTGGCGTCCGGACTGCCCGGCGACGCCGACGCGGTCAAGATGATCTACCTGGCCGCCAACTGGCTGGTGGTGGAGCGGCTGACGCTGCCCGATGTCTTCCCGGAGAAGGAGGCGGGCGATCTGATCACCGCCCTGGTGGAGCGGCTGCTCCCGGCGGACGAGGAGTGAGGAGAAGTGGCGAGGAGTGACGAGGAACGGGGGGCGGGGACGGGCGAGGGCCGGGACGGCCCCCCCGGGCTTCAGAAGGCGTACTGCTTGACCGGCACCGCGTGCGCCGCCTCCTGGACGCCCTCGGTGATCTTCTTCGCGATCAGGTTCTTCCAGGGCATGTACGGCAGCATCCGTAGCAGCGCCATCCGCAGGCGGAGTTTGTTCCTGGAGCCGACCGTCATCTCCTTGGCCATGCTCTCCGCGAACTTCTGGTTCAGCTCCACCCCCGGCCGCATCTCGCGCTCGTAGCGCTCGAACGCCACCGTGTGGTCGCCGTTCGCCGCCGCCAGTTCCCCCGCCAGGATGTACGCGCCGATCAGTGCGAGGCCGGTGCCCTGGCCCGAGGCGGGCGAGGCGCAGTGTGCCGCGTCGCCCAGCAGTACGACCCGCCCCTTCGACCAGCGGTCCATCTCGATCAGGCTGATGGCGTCGAAGTAGAAGTCGTCGGCGGCTTCGGCGTTGTGCAGCATCGTCGGAATCTGCCAGCCGTCGCCCGTGAAGGCATCGGCGAGGAGCTTCTTCTGCTGCTCCGCGTCCCGGTGGTCGTAGGACAGCTCGGGTGCGCCGAAGACGAACAGGTTCTTGGCACTGGTCTCGCCGCCCGAACTGTAGGCGCACACCAGCTTGTTGGGCAGTGCGTGGTACGTCTCCCAGCGGTCGAGGCCCAGGTCGTTGGGCGCGGTGAAGATGGAGATGTACGCCCCCAGGTGCCGCTTGAACTGCTTCTCGTCGCCGAAGGTGAGCCGACGGGTGTGCGAGTGCAGCCCGTCCGCGCCCACGACCAGGTCGAAGCGGCGCGGCTCGCCCCGCTCGAAGGTGACATCGACTCCGTCCGCGTCCTCGGTGAGGGTGGCGATCGAGTCGTCGAAGAGGTACTCCACGTCGTCGCGGGTGCGCTCGTAGAGGATGCGGGCGAGGTCGCCGCGCATGATCTCGTCGTCGCCGTCCACCCGGCCGCCGAAGAAGTCGGCGGGCATGGTGGCGATGGTGGTGCCGGCGTCGTCGACGTACGAACCGCCCCGCATGTCGGTGGAGGCGCGGCGTACGTCGTCCAGGATGCCCATCCGCTCGCACACGTCGATGGAAACGCCGCGCAGGTCCACCTTGTAGCCGCCGGGTCGCAGCTCGGGGGCCCGCTCGACGACGGTCGGGGTGAAGCCGTAGCGGCGCAGCATCAGGGCGAGGGCGGGACCGCCGATGCTCGCGCCGGAGATGAGGACGGTCTGGTTCCGGCGGCTGCTCTGCTGCTTGTTCTGCTTCTGCGTGGTGGTCATGGCATTGACTGTACGGGCGTCTCATACGCTTGTCTATGACGGCCGTATAGATTCTGGAGGGAATCCCTAACTCCGCCCCAGCACCACTGTTCCGGAGGAGCAGAACCAGCCCCCCGTGCCCGACGCGACCGCGAGTTCCGGAAGCCTGCCACCGGCCTTCCGTACCTGGCGGGCGCCCGCCTCCCCTCTCAACTGCCGTACCGCTTCCACGAGAAGGAACAGTCCGCGCATGCCCGGGTGGCAGGCGGAGAGCCCGCCGCCGTCCGTGTTCACGGGCAGCTCGCCGTCCCGCAGCAGCCGGCCCTTCTCCACGAAGGGGCCGCCCTCGCCCTTGGCGCAGAAGCCCAGGTCCTCCAGCGTCAGCAGGGTCATATAGGTGAAGGCGTCGTAGATCTCGGCGATATCGACCTCGGCGGGCGTCACGCCCGCGCGCTCGAAGGCCAGTCGGCCGCTCACCGCCGCGGGGGAGACCGTGAAGTCCTCCCACTCCGACATGGTGGTGTGCGAGACGTGCTCACCCGTGCCGAGAATCCAGACCGGGTCCTTCGCGCAGTCGGGCACGTACTCCTCCGCCGCGATCAGTACCGCGCAGCCGCCGTCGCTGCGGATGCAGCAGTGCAGCTTGGTGAAGGGGTCGGCGATCATCGGCCCGTCGAGTACGTCGTCGACCGTGATCGGGTCGCGGAACATCGCGTCCGGGTTGGCGGCGGCGTTCGCCCGCGCCTGCACCGCGACCGAGGCGAGCTGTGCCGGCGTGGTGCCGTACTCGTGCATATGGCGGCGGGCCGCCATCGCGTACTTGGCGACGAGGGTGTGTCCGTACGGCACCTCGAACTGGAGCGGTCCGCGGCCGCCGAAGGAGAGGTTGGAGGTGCGCCGTTTCGCCTTGATGTCGGCGCGTGCGGTCGATCCGTAGGCGAGGAGTACGGCATTGGCGTGACCGGCCGCGATGGCGTCGGCCGCATGGGCCGCCATGACCTCCCAGGTGGCCCCGCCGACCGCGGTCGAGTCCACCCATCGAGGCTTCAGACCGAGGTACTCGGCGACCTCGACGGGGGCGAGGGCGCCCAGGCCGGCCGAACCGAAGCCGTCGATGACCGAGCGGTCCAGGCCCGAGTCGGCGAGTGCGCGACGGGCGGCCTGGGCATGCAGGGCGTAGGGCGTGGGGCCGTCGACGCGGCCGCAGTCCGAGAGGGATATACCGACGATGGCGACTCTGCGCTGTGGGGTGGCCATGAATCTGACGGTACATCAGATAGCGTGGAGCGTATGGCCAGAAGTACTGCTGAAGACGTCGACGGCTACCTCGCCGAGGTGGTGGAGCCGGACCGGCTCACCGCGCTGGTGAGGATCCGGGAGCTGTGCCGTACGGAGCTCACGGACTTCGAGGAGGAGATGGCGTACGGCATGCCCACGTACCGCAGGGCGGGCGGCGCGGCGGAGATCGCCTTCGCCAACCAGAAGCAGTACCTCTCCCTCTATCTGATGCGATCCGACGTCAGGGAGTCCTTCGAGGCGCGGCTTGCGGGTCAGGACATGGGTAAGGGGTGTCTGCGCTTCCGGCGTACGGAGAAGATCGATTTCCATCTCGTACGGGATCTGCTGCGGGCGACCGCGGCGGCTCCCGGCGAGGTTTGCTGAGCGCGCCTCTGTGCATCTCCTCCGCCCGCGCCTAACATGACGGCCCGTCAGATCAGGGGTCGATGCCTCTGGGGAGGAGCCCGCCGATGGACGCCGCCTTCACCGCGGAGCAGGACGAGATCCGCCGCACGCTGCGTGAGCTGCTCACCAAACGATCCGGCCCCGACGAGGTCAAGGCCGCCGTCCGCACCGCCGACGGGTACGACCCCGTGCTCTGGGCGCAGCTGTCCGAGCAGCTCGGCCTGCCCGGGCTCGCCCTGCCGGAGTCGTACGGCGGTGTGGGCTGCGCACTCACCGAGCTGGCCCTCGCCTGCGAGGAGACGGGGCGGGCGCTGCTGCCCTCGCCGCTGCTCGCCACGGCGGGGCTCGCGGCGCCGCTGATCACCGCGCTCGGGACCGCCGAGCAGCGCCAGGAGCTGCTCCCGCACCTCGCGGACGGCTCGCTGACCTGCGCACTGGCCGTGCCGGGCGGCAGTCTGGCGCTGGCGTTGGGGCTGACCGGCGACAACGCGTCGGGGGAGTGGGCCGGGGGCGGCCGGGCCGGCGGAGTCCAGGCGCGGCCCGGCGACGGTGGGGGGTGGCTGCTGTACGGGGAGGCGGTCCAGGTCCTCGACGGGCACAGCGCAGGACTGCTGGTGGTCGCCGCCCATACGGGTGGTTTCGCCCGCAGCCGTCCGCTCCTGTTCCTGGTCCGGGCGGATACGGCGGGGCTGTCGCGCACGCGGCAGACCTCACTGGACGAGACGCGTCCACAGGCCCGGCTCGAACTGCGGAACTGCGCGGCGGAGTTGCTGGGAAGCGACGATGCGGCCGATGTGCCGGGGGCGCTGGCAACCGCCGGGGCCGGGGCTGCCGCGCTGCTCGCGGCCGAGGCGGTCGGGGCGGCGGCCTGTGCGCTGGACCGGACGGTGGAGTACGTCCGCGCCCGCGAACAGTTCGGCCGGGCGATCGGCTCCTTCCAGGCGGTCAAGCACCGGCTGGCCGATCTGTACGTACGGGTGCAGGCCGCTCGCTCGGCGGCGTACTACGCGGCGTGGGACCCGGGCGAGGGCGGCCTGGCCCTGGCGGCAGGTCTGGAGGCGCTGAGGGTGGTGACCGGCGAGGCCATCCAGCTGCACGGTGGCATCGGCTTCACCTGGGAGCACGAGGCGCACCTCTACTTCAAACGGGCGGCCGCGGACGAGCTGCTCTTCGGCCCGGTCCACCGGCTGCGCGCCCATGCGGCCGAACGGGCGGGACTCTTCGTATCCACGTCTCCGTCTGTGCCCCCGTCTCCGGCCCTGTCCCCGCACCGGCCCTGTCCCCGCACCCGTCCGGGTCCCCGCACCCGTCCGGGTCCCCGCATCCGTCCGGGTCCGCGCATCCGTCCGGGTCCCTGCCCCCGTCCGGGTCCCCGCCCCCGTCTGCCTCCGCGTCCGGACCGGAAGCGGTGGCCGTCTGATGGCTCCTGGCGTGCGGCTGATCCAGAAGGTGTCGTCGACCCGGGTCTTCGCGAAGATCGCGCCGCATTTCATCCCGGCGCTGGACCGCGCGGTCCATCGCCTCACGCGGGGAAAGGTGCTGCTCAGCGCGCAGATGCTGCCGGGTGTCATCCTCACCGCACGGGGTGCGAAGAGCGGCCTGCCCAGAGTCACCCCACTGGCGTGCATGCCGGAGGAGCCGGGCACCTGGATCCTGATCGGCTCCAACTTCGGCCGCCCGGGCCATCCGTCCTGGACGTCCAACCTGCTGAAACACCCCGACGCGGAGGTGAACTGGAAGGGGACGGACATCCCGGTACGGGCGGTCCTGCTGGAGGGCGAGGAGCGGGAGGCGGTGTGGCGTGCGGCGCTGACGTTCTGGCCGCCGTACGCGACGTACCAGTCAAGGGTGACCCGCGAAATCCGCCTTTTCCGCCTCACCCGCCGCTGACCCGCCCGGCTCGCCGCGGAACGGGGGCCAAGCCAGGCCGAAGCAACCGGGCCGTGCCGTATGTCCAGCACCGGCCGGCTGCGGCCGCCGGTGCTCGGCCTGGGCCGTGATGACCTCCGGCAGGGCGTCGCGGTACCCCGCTTCTGCGAGCCGCTCGACGCCCCTCCGGTGGAGCAGGGCGCAGGCGGAACGAGGGGCTACAGGGGGCGGACCATTTCCGCTTGTGGACCCTTCGGGCCCTGGGTGACCTCAAACTCCACCCGCTGGTTCTCTTCCAAGCTTCTGTATCCGTTGGTCTGGATGGCTGCGAAGTGCACGAACACGTCTGCGCCGCCATCGTCCTGGCTGATGAAGCCGTACCCCTTATCGGCGTTGAACCACTTCACAGTTCCTGTTGCCATCGGTCCCGTCCTTCGTTCGGTGCTACGGCGCAATCTGGGCCCGCCGGGCGCAGCCCAATCGAGCAGGCTCCGGCACTTGATCCTTTCCTCCCGCCGTGGCGAAATCCGCCATCCTCCCTGGGCCTCACCCGCGGGGATGAATCTCAGCGCTACTTCCTGTACCCCAACGACTCACACCCGTGAACGGCCGGCGCAAAGCTGCCGCCCTTCGCGCTGCGCCCGAGCCCGGGAGGGCGAGGCGAGGATCGAGTGGCCCTCGGCCCCGGCACAGGCGGCGCGAAGCTGCCGCGCGCCGACGCGGTACGGCCGCCCGGATTCTGCGACGCGGATTGTGCGACCCGGATTCTGCGGCGCGGATTGTGCAACCGGGACTGCGGCGCAGACTCCGCCGCATCGCCCGCCGGCGGTATGGGTGTGCTTCGCATCCCCGCAACTCCAGGCGCGGGCGGGTGGGGAGAGAACCCCCGGAAACGGGAGCGCCGACGGCGGTCACCAAGAGGGGACCGCCGTCGGCGTGACAGGACTTGGGGGTAATCCGCAGCGCGCGCGGCTACTTCGTCGGCTTCTTGCCCGTGATGCCCAAATGGACCAAAAGTGCCAGATTCGGCTTCAGTTCGTTCTGCTTCACACCCCAGGTCGTGAACCCCTTCTGGTGCGAAGCCACCGCCGCCAGCATGGCCACCAGCGAGCCGGCCATCGCCGCAGGGCTGACGTCCTTGTCGACCTTGCCCTTGGACTGGAGTTCCTTCACCGATTCCGTAAGGGAGTTGGTCACGGAGTTGAGGATCTTCATACGGATCTTGTAGAACCGTTTGTCCCCCTCCGCCGCGCCGAGGTCGACGACCCGGAGGATCGCGTCGTGGCGACGCCAGAAGTCGAGGAAGCCCTCGACCAGTTCCTCCGAGGTCTGCCATCCCGCCTTGCCGACCCAGGAGCGGCCGGAGACCAGTGCGGTCAACCCCGCACCCTCCTTGGCCATTTCCTCGGCGATCTCGAGGACCGCGCCCTCGACGTCCGGGAAGTACTGATAGAAGGTCGCGGGTGAAGTGCCCGCCTTCCGGGCCACGTCGATGACTTTGACGTCCCGGTACGGCGAGGAGCTGAGCATCTCGCTGAGGCAGTCGAGCAGCTTCTGCCGCGTCGCCTGGCCGCGTCGTCCGGCCACTCGGCCGTCGACGGTGCGTACTTGTCCTGTCATGCCGTCAGCTTACCGAGGGGTGATCGGCGCGCGATTCGGCCGACTGCAAATGGGGTGCAGCAATAGTCTTATCAACAGCCTGTGGACAACTTCTGTGCACAACTCAACGAATCTCGGCCTGGTGAGCGGCCTCAGATCGGGATAATTGCGCACATGTTCGAATTAAATCTCTGCACCCCGCGTGCTGCGCCGTTAGCTTGAATGTGACGGGCGCCATATCCCGTATCAGGGAAGGAAGGTCCATGGCCGCATTCACAGAGGGCATGCCGTGCTGGGTGGACGCATTGCTCCCCGATGTCGAGGCGGGCAAGCGCTTCTACGGCGAGCTCTTCGGGTGGACGTTCGAGGAGCGGGAAGGGCGCTATGTCGAGGCCCTCAGTGACGGAAAACTGGTCGCCGGTCTTGCGCCCAAGCGGGACGGCCGGATGCCCACCGTCTGGGGTGTCTACTTCGCCACCGCCGACGCCGCCGCGCTCAGCAGGAAGATCAGGGACGCCGGCGGCCAGGTGATCACCGCCCCGCTGCCGGTGGCCAACATGGGGACGATGGCGGTCGGCGTGGACCCGGGCGGTGCGGTCTTCGGGCTCTGGCAGGGCGGCGACCGGCCCGGCTTCGAGAAGCAGGACGAGCCCGGCTCCTTCTGCTGGACCGAGGTGTACACCCGCGACAAGGAGCGGGTCGACGCCTTCTACGAGTCGGTCTTCGGCTTCCAGGGGACGGATCTGCCCGACGCCTCCATCGACTTCCGGATGTGGTCGCCCGCCGGTACGCAACCGGGGGACGACACCGCGATCGGCGGGCGCAGCGTGCTCACCGACGCCTTCCCTGCCGAGATGCCCGGGCACTTCCTCATCTACTTCTGCGTGGAGGACTGCGACGAGGCCGTGGCGGCGGTCACCCGTCTCGGCGGCCGGGTTCAGGCGCCGCCGTTCGACATCCCGTACGGGCGCATCGCGGTGCTCACCGACAACCAGGGCGCTGTGTTTGCCGTACTCGCCGAACCCAAGGCGGCCTGAGCATGGCTTGAACGCGTCCTGAACACGGCCTGCAGGACGCGGGGTTGAGCGGCTCGCCGCTCCTCCCCCCGCATGCGCCGATTGTTGCAGCGCCTCCTCCTGCACCTGGCGTTCCGTGGCCGAACGTGACGACATGGGCAACCCCAAGTGGCCGGCACGCGCCAGGACTGCCCCCCAGGGCGCCGGGAGGCGCGTATCCGGAGGCGAAAACCGCTCCGCACCCCCCTGACCGTGCCCGAAACCGGGTGAGACACCCCGATCCGCCCCCGGGTTCGCAACCGCCGCCTCCGACAGGAAGAATCAGGGTGCGCACCGCTGAGGGTCTCGGTGGTGAGACGCTGCACGGGGCTGGAATTTGACGGGCTCCATATGTACTGGGGCCCGTACGGGGAGGTGGCAGGCACGTGATGGAGCAGCTGACGCAGCATGACCCGAGACGGATCGGTCCGTTCGAGGTGCTGGGCCGGCTCGGCGCCGGTGGCATGGGACTGGTCTATCTCGCCCGGTCGGCGTCCGGCCGCCGGGTGGCGATCAAGACCGTGCGCACCGAGCTTGCCGAGGACCAACTGTTCCGTGTCCGCTTCACGCGTGAGGTGGAGGCGGCCCGCGCCGTCAGCGGTTTCTACACGGCCGCCGTGGTGGACGCCGACCCGCGGGCCGCGGTGCCCTGGCTGGCCACTGCGTACGTCCCCGCCCCCTCCCTCGAGGAAATAGTGAACGAGTGCGGGCCGATGCCGGCCCAGGCGGTGCGCTGGCTGGCGGCCGGCATCGCCGAGGCGCTGCAGTCCATCCACGGCGCCGGGCTCGTCCACCGCGACCTCAAGCCGTCGAACGTGCTCGTCGTGGAGGACGGGCCGCGCGTCATCGACTTCGGCATCGCCTCCGGCGTCTCCAACACCCGCCTGACCATGACCAATGTCGCGGTGGGCACGCCCGCGTACATGTCGCCCGAGCAGGCGCGCGACTCCCGCAGCGTGACCGGCGCGAGCGACGTCTTCTCGCTCGGCTCCACGCTGGTCTTCGCGGCGACCGGGCACGCCCCCTTCCACGGCGCGAATCCGGTCGAGACCGTTTTCATGCTGCTGCGCGAGGGCCCGGACCTGGAGGGCATGCCGGACGAGCTCCGGCCGCTGATCGATTCCTGTATGCAGATGGAGGCGGGGCTGCGGCCCACGCCCGAGGATCTGCAGGCACAGCTTGCCCCGCATCTGTTCTCCTCCGGCAGCGACGACAGCGGGACGGCCTCCGCATGGCTGCCGACGCGGGCCACGGCGATGATCGAGCAGCGCCGCGGCGGCGGCCGGGTCCCAGCCGCGACACCGGCGCAGCGCCCTGCGGAGCCCGCTCCGCCGGTCCCGCAGGCGCCGCCGCAGCCCCCTGTCAGGCCGCCGGCCGCGGACTGGGACTCCGCCTGGCGCGGCGGCAGTGACCCGCGTACGGGCCAGGCTTCGCCGTCGCCCGTCCCGGACTCGCCCGCGGCGGCCGGACCGGTACGGCTGCCCGGCTCCAAGGTGCCGATCGGCCCGGGCCCCCGGGTCGCGGACGCCGGCCGGGGCGCCCCCGAGGCCGGTCCCGCGACCGGCTGGATCCGCCCGCCTTTCGGGCTGAACGGCGCCGAGGCCGCGACCAGTGCCGTACCCGCCCCCGTACCGTCACCCGCGCCGCCGCCGCTGCCCTCTCCCCCGCCGTCCCCGGACGGGGCCGCCGGACACTGGCGGCCGTGGCGTTTCCGGATGTCGAACGACGTCTGGGGCACCCCGGTGGTGGACGGTGATCTGCTGTACGTCACCTCCTTCGAGGTGCACGCGCTGGACGTCGGCAGTGGCCGGCGCCAGTTCAAGACCAGGGACGTGGCGTGGGCGATGGCCGTCGCCGGCGGCCGTATCCACGCCTCGGACGGACCGACGCTGTACGCCCTCGACGCGGCGAGCGGCAGCGAGCGGTGGCGCCTGCAGACCGACGCCTGGGTGTACTCCCTCAAGGTGGACCGCGGCACGGTCCTGACCGGGACGCGCGGCGGCGGCGTACAGGCCTGGGAGGCCTCCAACGGCGAGAAGCTGTGGGAGGTCACGGGGGCCCAGACGGACTTCGAGACCCCCGAGGCCGGGCCCGCGATCTTCGACGACACGGTGTACGTGTGGAAGGACGCGAGGCTGCGCGCGCTGGAGTCGCGTACGGGCGTCGAGCGGTGGTCGTACCCGATCGGTGACGCGGCGTCCTGCGGCAACGTGCCTGTGCGGGTGCATCCCGCGCCCGACGGCTATGTGTATGTCGCGGCAGGCACCCGTGTCCTCGCCATCGACATCGCGAACGGCCGGGTGCGCTGGCACTTCGAGTCGCCCGCGGTATTCCTCTCGCCGCCGGTCTTCGCACCCGGCCCGGCCGTGACGGGCGGCGGCGTCTATCTGGCCGACTACCTCGGCACGGTGTACGCCCTGGACGCCACGACCGGCAAGGACCGCTGGCGCATCGCCACCGAGTCGCGCCAGTCCATCGAGCCGGTCCTGGTCGCCGGCGGCAACATCCATGTCGGCAGCGGCAGCGCGCTCTACACGCTGGACGCGGTGACGGGCACACCCATGTGGCGGTTCGCGGCGGGCGGCGAGGTCATCGGGAGCCCGGTGGTCGCCGACGGCCGGGTCCACTTCGGCTCCGCGGACCATGTGCTGTACACCCTGGACGCGAGCGGCGGGCAACTGCGCTGGAAGCTCGCGACGGGCGGCGAGATCACGGGCTCCCCGGTGGCGCGGGGCGGCGTGGTGTACGCGTGCAGCAAGGACCGCTGCGTCTACGCGCTGGACGCGATCAAGGGCACGGCGACGGGCCGCGGAACGCCGGGCGGCGGACGCTAGAAGGCTCGTGCGGGGCGCGGCCGGGGCTCGCACGGGTGCGCGCCCTGCGGGGTCTGGCGGGGCCGGGCCCTGGTGGCGACGCGCACCCACCGGGCGTAGCGTCGTGATCGAGAGCGGAACGGCGAAGGGAGTCCGCTGATGATCCGCAACATCATGGGCTCCCTCCTCGCTCTCGCCGGAGCGGCGGCCGTCGTATTCAGCCCCTTCCGTGACTGGTACGACGGCCGTCAAGGACGCGACTACCGCGTCCAGGACCTCTTCAACGGCATCACCGGGACTGCGGCCGGACTCGCGGCCTCGCTCCTGCTTCCCTTCGCCTTCGCCGTGTTGGTGACCCTGGTCGGCCTCCTCCTGCGCTCGCGCCTCCTGGTTGCGCTCTCCGGAGTGATCGTGCTCGGTTTCACCGTCCTGTGGATGGTCCGGCAGGGCCAGGCCGAGGGCATCCTGACGGTCGGCGGCAGCGGCGACGAGGGACTTGGTGTCGGTGTGGGGATCGCCTTCGGCGGCGGGGTGCTGCTGCTCATGGCCGCGCTGGTGATGAGCGGCCGCGGCGAGCCGGCCTACGCCGAGCCGCCGCCTCACGAGCCGCCCTACGAGCAGGCGTACGGGCAGCCCTACGAGCCCTACGAGCCGTCGCACGGGCAGCCCCACGAGCCGACGTACGGGTCGCCCTACGAGCCGCCCCACCGGCCGGGCGACACCGCGCCCCCGGCAGCCCCGCCGCCGGACGAGACGCCGCCGCAGCCCTGGGACCCCTTCCCGCCCCACCGTGGTTGAGTGGCTGCCGTCTTGGGACAGAATCGGGAACTGGAGGCTGATCAACCGCTGCTAGGGTGACGTGCGCTCGTCAAATCGGGCCCCACTCCACCACACCTTCAACGGGGGTTGAAACGTGAAGATTCGCCATGTCCGCGCCATTGCTGTATTCGGCATTGCAGTCGTCGCCCTGACCGGAGCCCGTGGCTCCGGCGGCGGTGGCTGCGACAACAACAGCAGCGGAAGCAGCAGCAGTAGCAGTAGCAGCGGCGGCAGCACGAGCGGCGGCAGCAACGACAGCGGCAGCAGCTCCAGCACCGGCGGGTCCATCGGCTCCGTCACCGGCGGCTCCAGTGCGCACAAGGCCGAGCGCGACGTCAGGATCGACGAGTGCAAGCTCGACAGCACCGGCAAGAACCTCACCGCGAAGATCACGGTCACCAACAATGACTCGCTGGCGTACGCCTACGACGTGAGCCTGCAGTTCAAGGGCGGCATCGGCGACCCCGCGGTCAACACGGCGATCGCCAAGGTCGACAACCTCCAGGTCGCGGCCGGCGGTTCCGCGTCCGGCGTGGCCACCACTCCGTACACCGGCACCACCAACGGCGCCGAGTACAAGAAGTGCGAAGTCATCAGCGCCAGCCGTACCGCGAGCTGACCGGGGCTCCGCCCCGGACCCCGCGAGGTGTCCGCCGGCAGCCAGGGCGCTCCTTCCGCAACACGCCCTACCGCAGCCGGTAACTCCCCCTGCCCCGCCCGCTCGTGAAGAGCTCGGCCTGCCGCTCCGGCGGCAGGTTCCCGAGCGCGATCAGGTGCGGGGCATGGGCGAGTGCCTGGGCCCGCGCCGCCTCCTTCGCCGACCACACCGCCCGTACGGTGCCCTGTACGGCCTCGGTCGGGTACGACGCCACCACCGCCGCGGCCCGCAGCGCGGCCGCCGCCGCCTCGCCCGGTTCCGTCAGCTCCGAGACCAGACCCGTCTCGTACGCGCGCCGGGCCGAGAGCCGCTCCGCCGTCCCCATCAGCGCCATCCGCGCCACCTCGCCGAACGGCATCCGCTGCGCCAGGAAGATCGTCTCGTACGCGCTGACCATGCCGTACGTCGTATGCGGGTCGAAGAACTCCGCCTCGTGCGACGCGAGGACGAACTCGCTCTCCCCGATCAGATAGAACGCCCCGCCGCAGGCCATCCCCTCCACGGCCGCGATCACCGGCTTCCACAGGTCGTTCGCCTTCGGACCGATCGCGATCAGCGGATCGTCGATCGTGTACGGCGAGGAGGGCTGCGGCACTTCGGCCGAGCGGTCGATGCCGGTGCAGAAGGCCTTGCTGCCCGACCCGGTGATCACCACGGCCCGTACGGAGTCGTCGTAGCGGAACTGCCGCCAGGCGGCCGACAGTTCACCTGCCGTCGCCGTGTCGATCGCGTTGTGCTTCTCGGGGCGGTCGAGCGTGACCAGCGCGACGCCCGTCTCCTTGTCCGCCTCCACCCGGATACTCATGCGCGCTCCAGCAGCCAGCGCGGGACGGTGAGGTCACCGAGGCGCGTGAACGCCACCTTCACCCCGGCCCCGATGCGCAGCCGTGCCGGGTCCACGGAGTTCAGCGGCGCGTCCGGCGCGGCGACCACATTGCCGGCCAGCCGGATGCGCGGTGCGTCCAGCAGCTCGACGACGACCGCGTTGTACGGCGCCTGGGCGGCGTACGCGGGCAGCAGCGGCGGATGGGGGAGTACGTACGACCAGATGCGGCCGCGCCCGCTCATCCTGTGCCACTCGCTCGCGAACGACCGGCAGTGCGGGCAGCAGGGCCGGGGCGGGAAGCGCAGCTCGCCGCAGCCGGGTCCGGCGCAGGCCTGAACGCGCAGTTCGCCCTGGGCGGCGTACTCCCAGAAGGGTGCGCCGTCGTCGTCCGGGACCGGCAGAAGCAAGGCGTCGGTCATCTCAACTCCTCAGCAGAACGGCCGACGTGGGCACGCCCTCGCCGGCGGTGACCAGACAGGTGGCGGCGTCCGGGACCTGGGCGGTGCTGGTGCCGCGCAGCTGTTTCACGCCCTCGGTGATCAGGTTGAAGCCGTGTACGTACGCCTCCGAGAGCCCGCCGCCGCCCGTGTTGAGAGGCAGCCGGCCGCCGATCTCCAGGGCCCCGCCCTCGGTGAACGCCGCGCCCTCGCCGCGGCCGCAGAAGCCGTAGCCCTCCAGCGAGAGCGGGACGAGCGGGGTGAACGCGTCGTAGATCTGCGCCACGTCCACGTCCTGCGGCCCGAAGTCGGCGGTCTTCCACAGGTGTCTGGCCGCCGTCCAGGCGGGCCCGGTGAGCGGGTCGTCGTTCCAGTAGTTGACCATCCCGTGGTGCTGGGCGGGCAGGCCCTGGGCGGCGGAGTGGAGGTACACCGGCCGCTGCCGGCAGTCGCGGGCCCGCTCGGCCGAGACGATGACGCAGGCCAGCGCGCCGTCCGTCTCCAGGCAGTTGTCGAAGAGGCAGAGCGGCTCGCTGATCCAGCGGGCGGTCATATACATCTCACGGGTCAGCGGCCGCTCGTACATCACCGCGGCCGGATTCTGGTTGGCACGGTTGCGGCAGGCGAGGGCGACATTGAAGAGATGGTCCCGGGTGGCGCCGTACTCGTGCATATAGCGCCGGGCCAGCATCCCGATCTCGTCGGCGGGCCGCAGGAGTCCGAAGGGGCGGGTCCACTGGGCGGGGGTGGGCAGCTGAACCGCCGTGTTCTTCCAGGGCCTTGGTCCGGAGCCGCGTTTGCGGGAGCGCCAGGCGACACCGACGCTCGCCTGGCCGGTGGCGATCGCGCCCGCGAGATGGGCGAGGGTGGCGCAGGAACCGCCGCCGCCGTAGCCGACCTTGGAGAAGTAGGTCACGTCGCCCGCGCCGATGGCCTTGGCGATCTCGACCTCGTCGGTCTCCTCCATCGTGTACGAGGCGAAACCGTCGACCTCGGACGGGTCGATCCCGGCGTCGTCGAGCGCGGCGAGAATGGCCCGGCACGCCAACGTCTTCTCGGAGTCCGGGAGTTGTTTGGCGAACGGGGTCTGCCCTATCCCGGCTATCGCTGTTGCGTCCCTGAGCGTCGCCACCGCTGCCTCCGCGATCGTCATGACTGCTGACAGCGGGGAAGGCTACAGCTAATCTGACGGATAGTCAGCTAAGTTGGCGGGACCGGTGGGAGGGCGAGCGATGCGCGGCGACCTGGAATGGGGCACCATCCCGAAGCTGGTACGGAGCGCTGCCGAACGGTACGGCGGGCGCGAGGCCGTCGTCGAGGGCCGTACCCGCATCTCGTACGCCGAACTGGGCGAGCGGGTCGAGCGTGCCGCCGCCGCGTGCATGGCGTCCGGCGTCGAACCGGGCGACCGGGTCGCGCTCTGGGCGCCGAACACCCTGGACTGGATCGTCTCGGCGCTGGGTGCGGTGACGGCCGGGGCGGTTCTGGTGCCGCTGAACACCCGCTTCAAGGGCGGTGAGGCGGCGTACGTCCTCCAGCGCAGCCGCGCCAGACTGCTCTTCATCACGGGCACGTTCCTGGGGACGTCGTACGTCGCGTCCCTGCGCCGCGCGGACGTGGACCTGCCGCACCTGGAGGAGGTGGTGGTGCTGGCGGACAGCGCTCCCGAGGACTTCCGTACCTGGAAGGACTTCCTGGCGGGCGGTGACAGCATCCCGGCGGCCGAGGTCCGCACCCGCGCGGACTCGGTGGTCCCCTCCGCGCCCTCGGACATCGTCTTCACCTCGGGCACCACAGGCAGCCCCAAGGGCGCCGTCATCACCCACGCGCAGACACTGCGCTGCTACGACGCCTGGAGCGAGCTCGCCGGACTGCGCGAGGGCGACCGCTATCTGATCGTGAACCCCTTCTTCCACACCTTCGGCTACAAGGCGGGCATCATCGCCTGTCTGACCCGGGGGGCGACGATGGTGCCGCAGCCGGTCTTCAACGTGGACACCGTGCTGGCCAATATCGCGGCCGAGCGGATATCGGTGCTGCCCGGACCGCCCACCCTCCACCAGTCCCTGCTCGACCACCCGGCCCGCGGCCGGCACGATCTGAGCGCGCTGCGTCTCGTCGTCACCGGTGCGGCGGTCGTCCCCCTCCGGCTGGTCGAGCGGCTGCGCGGCGAACTGGGCATCGCCACCGTCCTCACCGCGTACGGCCTCTCCGAGGCGAGCGGCATCGTCACCATGTGCCGCCGCGGCGACGATCCCAGAACGATCGCCTCCACCTCCGGCCGCGCCATCCCCGGTACAGAGGTCCGCGTGCTCGCGGACACGGGCGAGCCGGGCGAGGTCCTGGTACGCGGACACAACGTGATGCAGGGCTACTTCGAGGACCCGGACGGCACAGCCCGGACGATCACGGAAGACGGCTGGCTGCGCACGGGCGACGTCGGCGTACTGGACGGGGAGGGAAATCTCCGGATCACCGACCGGATCAAGGACATGTTCATCGTCGGCGGGTTCAACGCCTACCCGGCGGAGATCGAGCAACTGCTCGGGCTGCACCCGGAGATCGCGGAGATCGCCGTCATCGGCGTCCCGGATCCGCGGCTCGGCGAGGTGGGAAAGGCGTACGCGGTACGGCACCGGGGCGCGACCCTCACGGCGGACGATCTGATCGCCTGGTCGCGCCGGGAGATGGCGAACTACAAGGTGCCGAGGGAGGTGGAGTTCGTGAGCGAGCTGCCGAGGAACGCGAGCGGGAAGGTCCTGAAGACGGAACTGCGGCGGGTTTCCGGCTGACATCAGCCCGTCCGGCGGCCGAGGACAGCGCGGCTGCCGCGTTACCGCAGCCGGACCGGGATCTCCTGCCAGCCGTACGCGATGAACGACGGCACCTGCCGCAGTTCGCCGGGCTCGGCCGCCAGCCGGAGGTCCGGGTAGCGCTCGAAGAGCGCCGGAAGCGCGGTGAGGGCCTCCATCCGGGCGAGCGGGGCGCCGATGCAGCGATGTACACCGATGCCGAAGGCGAGGTGGTCGTCGGCTCCGCGCGTGGCGTCGAACTCCGTGGAGTCGGGGCCGTAGTGCTCGGGGTCGTACCCCGCCGCCGCGTAGGTGGTGACGATGGCGTCGCCCGCCGGGATGGTCACCCCGTCGACGGTGATGTCGGTGACCGCGAAGCGCA
The DNA here is from genome assembly GCF_026341125.1 of Streptomyces sp. NBC_01142. Lineage (NCBI taxonomy): Bacteria > Bacillati > Actinomycetota > Actinomycetes > Kitasatosporales > Streptomycetaceae > Streptomyces > Streptomyces sp. NBC_01142. The sequence continues at coordinate 2,536,429 of NZ_JAPEOR010000002.1, read as the reverse complement.
GCGGGAGGCTGGCGATGGAGGGGTGGACGCGCAGGACCTCGTCGACGACGGCGTCCCAGCCGATCTCGCCGGAGCGTACGGCGGCGAGCTGATCGGGGTGCTGGAGGAGAGCCACGACGGCGTTGCCGATGAGGTTGACCGTGGTCTCGAATCCGGCGCCGATGACCAGCAGCAGGGTGTAGAGGAGCTCCTCGTCGCTGAGCCGGTCGCCGTCCTCGTCGCGGACCTTGATGAGCTCGGTGGTCATGTCGTCGCCCGGGTGCTCGCTCTTGTAGCCGATGAGGGCGGGCAGCACGGTGCCGATCTGCCGCTGGACGGACGCGGCATGCTCCGGGCTGGGGTCGGAGGTGTCCATGATGGCGGCGATCAGCCGGCCGGTGTCCTCGCGCAGCTCCTCGGGGACGCCGAACAGCTCGCAGATCAGGCGCATGGGCAGCGGGTGGGCGTAACCGGCCCGTACGTCGACCACGTCGCCGGAGGCCCCCGCGGTGCCGAGGCCCTCGAGCAGCTCGGCGGTGATCTGTTCCACCCGGGTGCGCATCGCCTCGGTACGGCGGGCGGTGAAGCTGGGCGCGACGAGCTTGCGCAGCCGGGTGTGGTCGGGGCCGTATGTGGACAGCATGTTGACCACGCCGACCCAGCCCAGGATCCAGCCCCAGGCGGGGTGTTCGCCGAGCTCGGGCCAGAGCGACCAGTGCTTGCGCGGGTCCCTGCTGATCCGGGAGTCCAGGATCAGGGTCTTGAGGGTGTCGTAGCCGGTGGGCGCCCAGGCGGGTATGCCGCCCGGCAGCTCGACGGGCACCACGGGGCCGAGCGCGCGCAGCCGGGCGCTCTCGGCGGGGATGTCGGCGCCGAACGGGTCGAGGGCCACGCGGGTGGACACGGTCATGCTCGGTCTCCCTGGCTGGTCGGGGGTACGGGGGGTGAAGCGGACGGGCAGCGCCGTCAGGGAACGGTGGAAGGGCCCCGGACGCCAGGCGAGGCGCTCGCGCGGGGTGGTGGGCTCCAGGTCGGGGAGCCACTGGGTGAGCCGTTCGATGGCTTCGGTGGCGATCAGCAGGGTGTGCTGCTTGACGGGGCAGGCGTGTTCACCGGCCGACCACGACAGATGCGAGGCGTCGTGCGGGTGGTGGGCCCCGGCGAACTCCTTCTCGGCGAAGTGCCCGAGCGCGCCGTAGGAGACGACGACCGGGATCGCGGCCTGCACCCAGACGCCGTGGAAGCTGAGCGACTCGCGGGCGAAGTGGATGCCGTAGTTCGACAGCGGGGTCTCGTACCGCAGCACCTCGACGACCGCGTCCATGACGGGGCGTGAGCCGCTGGTGAGGGTGGAGTAGTACGCGGGATTGCCCAGGATGCGGGACAGCGCGTTGGAGACGAGGTTCGCGGTGGGCTCATGGCCGGCGCCGAGGGTGAGGAAGACCTGCCAGGTGACTTCCTCGGGGGTGAGGGCGAGGGGGTGGTCGAGCAGCCAGCTGGTCAGGTCATCGCCCCGCTGGGCGCTCTTGGCGGCGATGAGTTCGAGGACGTACCGGCCGTACTCGGCCTCGCCCTGCGCGGACTGGGCTCCGCCCTCCATCATCTGGCCGAGCGAGTCGTTGAGGCGTCCGCTCTCGCTGTCCGGCAGCCCGAAGAGGTTGTTGAAGATCAGCGCCATCAGCGGGCGGGCGAAGCCGGCGACGAGGTCGGCACGGCCCTCGGGGCCGAACCGGGACACCAGGATGTCCACCGCGCGGTGCACTCGCTCGCGCAGGTCGTGCGGCTCCACCAGGTCGAAGGCGTCGACCAGGGTGCGACGGTAGCGGATGTGCGCATCGCCGTCGGCGAAGAGGGTGTTGGGCCGCCACCGCATCATGCCGAGGATCGGTGAGTCCTCGGCGACCGTGGACTCCCAGGGCCTGGGGTCGTGCGACCAGGTCTCGGCGTCGTGCAGCAGATCGAGGGCCGCGCGGCGGTCGGTGACGACGTACGCGGGGATACCGGGCGCCAGCTCCGCCCAGCCGATGGGGCCCTGGGCCTTCAGCGTCGCGTAGTAGCTGTGCGGGTCGGCGGCGAAGCCGTCCTCCCAGAGCCGGACCGGCGCGGACAGGGTGAAGGCGTCTGCGGGGGCGGGGTAGCTGTTCACCAGGTCTCCGGGCTGTTGCGGGCGATCAGGTGCTGGACGAGGGCGAGCAGCGCGTCGATGGAGGCGTTGGTGTCGCGTGCGTCGCAGGTCACCATCGGTGTGCCGGGCTCCAGGTCGAGGGAGCGGCGCAGCTGCTCCTCGGTGTAGGGCCTGGAGTCGGGGAAGGTGTTGAGCGCGACCGCGTAGGGCAGTCCCGTCTCCTCCACCAGACCGAGGACGTCGAACGAGTCGTCGATACGGCGGGTGTCGACCAGGACGAGCGCGCCGAGCGCCCCGTAGGCGATGTCCGCCCACAGGGAGCGGAAGCGCTCCTGACCGGGCGTGCCGAACAGATACAGCACGATCCCCCCGGCAAGCGAGATCCGTCCGAAGTCGATGGCGACGGTGGTCGTCGACTTGTCCCGTACGCCGGCGAGGTCGTCCACCGACACGGACGCCTCGGTCAGCTGCTCTTCGGTGTGCAGCGGCCGGATCTCGGAAACCGAGTCGATGAGTGTGGTCTTGCCGACCCCGAAGGGGCCTGCCACCAGGATCTTCACCAGTTCACGGGCGCTGTCCGGCAGGTGCAGGCCGCTGGGGCTTGAGGCGCTACAGCTTGAGGGCGCGGAGGCCATCGGCGACTCTCTTCAACAGGTCACGGTCGGGCTGGGCGGCGAAGGGGACCGGCGGGCGGGCGCTCACCAGCCCCTGGTCGATCAGATCGGCGGCGAGGACGCGTACGGCGGAGACCGGCAGCTCCAGCAGGGCCGCGGTCTCCACCACGGTGAGCGAACCCCCGTCCAGCGTGTCCAGCAAGGTGTGCTGGGCGGCCGGGAGTTCGGCGGGGATCGGCCCGCCGCCCCCCGTCAGCACCGAGAGGCGCTCCAGGCTGTTGCGGCTGGGCCGCGCGACCCCGCCGGTGGACAGATAGGCGGGGACCAGGGGGCGGCCGCTCCGGCGGCCGGTCATCCCTCGGTGCCGCCATCGGCTCCGCGGGGCGCGGCGGCCATCGCCTTCTCGCCGAGCCGGGCCACCTGCGAGTGGACCCGGTGGGCGAGCAGGTCGAGGCGTACCTCGGGATCGCCGAAGGCGGCCACGCAGGTGCCGTGCGCGGTGGGCGCGACCAGGATGTAGCCGTGGTCGGACTCGATGACCACCTGGCGTACTTCCGCGTTGTCCTGGTCCGCGAAGGCGGCCGCGGCGGTACGGCACGCGCCCTGCACGGTGCTGGTGATGGCGGCGGTGCGCTCGGCGGAGGCCTGTGACAGCGCCGCGGAGTATCCGGAGACGAGGCCGTCCCGGGTGAGCAGGACGGCGGCCCGCACATGCGGGATCTCCAGGATCGGGTCGAGCACCCATGCCGTGTCGCCGGGGTCGCGGCTGGTCATCGGGGGGCGTTCCCTTCGGTGGGATCGAGGGCGGTTCGTGCACGGGCGGTTCCGGCCTGGAGGGCGCCGAGCGCGGCGGCGGCCTCCTCGGGGGTCCGCGCGGGCGACGGGGGCGACGCCTGTCCGGGCAGGGCGTCGGGCAGGGCGTTGGGCCGGGTGCCGGGCGGGGTGTCGGACCGAGCGTCGGGCAGGGCGTCGGCGCGGGCACGGCGGCGGCGCTGGGGCAGTACGTCACCGTCCGCCGCGGACGTCGCGGGTGCCGACGGCGCCGGTGCGGACGCCGCGGGCTCGTGGGGGACCGCGGCGGTGCCGCGCGTGGCCCGTGCGGGGACGCCTGCGGGGACGCCTGCGCCGGGCTGCTTCGGATCGAGGGCGAGACGGGCCGTGGTGGGGCCCTCTTCGACGGATGCCTCCGTCCGCCGACCGGCCAGCGCGGCCTGGCGCGTGGAGCGCGGGGCGCTGGCGGCGGGTGGGCGCTGGGCCGGGTCGATATGGCTGAGGAGGTGGTTCTTGACCAGCAGTACCGCGCGGACGCCACCGTAGGGCGAGGGCGTGGACAGATCGACGGACAGGTCGAACTGCCGTGTCAGCTGGCCGATCGCGGCCAGTCCCATCCGGGGCGGGTCGCCGAGTTCGGACAGCAGGATCGGGTCGCGGCCGGCCACCATCCGCTGTGCGTAGGCCCGTTCGTCCGCGGCCATGCCGACACCGGCGTCGTCGATGGTGACGGAGACGCCGTGGTGGGCACGTTCGAGGTTCACCGCGACGGTGGTGTCCGGCGAGGAGTGCCGCAGCGCGTTGTCGAGCAGCTCGGCGACGATGATGGCGACCGGCTCGACGGCGTGCGAGACGAGCGCGGTGCCCCCCTCCAGGTGGTTGTGGACCTGGACCCGGTGGTAGCCGACGAGCCGGGACTGGCCGCCGGTCACCGCCTCCACGAGGTGGGACTCCTCACGGGCCAGTCCCACCCAGGCCCCGCAGACCACGGCGGCCACCTGCGCGCGGCGCAGGGACTGCTCGTTCTCGTGGTCGAGGGCGAAGAGGGTCTGGGCCAGCTCAGGGTCGTCGTAGCGCTGTTGGAGCCCGCGCAGCACGTCCTGCAGCCGGTAGAGACCGGCCTGGATCTCGCGGGTGGCGCCGCGCATACCCGCGCGGGCGGCGGCGTCGACACGTTTGCGCTCCTGCGCCATCGCGGTCAGGAGTCCTTCGAGGACGCCGTCCAGACCCGAGGCCAGTTCGGTGCCGGCGAGCTCGGGGTGCAGGGTGCCGGGCACCTGGATGTGCGGGTGGGCGGCGCGGGTGGCCTCGGCCGGGATGCGCTGCTTCGCCAGATGGACGACTTCTGCGGTGAACGCCTGGGCAGCGCGGCCGACTTCCTGCCGGGCGACGTCCAGATGGGACCGCAGGGTGGCGATCTCCTCGCGCTGCCGGGCCCGTTGCCGGCGGGACCGCAGCAGTCCGCCCCCCAGTACGAATGCCGACAGGGTCCCGGCGGCCAGGCCGCCGGCGGCCAGGTCCGGTATCTCGATCATCGATTAGACCTCGGGGAGGGCAGGTGTGTGAGGCCGCCGTGAGGGCGGCCCGCCCAGTACACACTGCCATCGACCGGTCGCGCACCGTTTTGGAGCAAGATCCTTTTGGAATTGTCCGAGGCGGGGCCACTTCTGTCCGAAGTGTCAGAGTGTGTGTCAGGACACAGTCACAGGACGGTGGCTGAACATGCCGCGGCCGCGACGGCCTCCCCTCCAGGCCGTCGCGGCCGCGCCCCCCGGTAACAGTTCGTTCAGGGCTTGATGGGCGGAGCCGGCGCGTGGCTGTCCATCGTCGTGATGCCGTCCTTGGGCGGAGCCGGCGCGTGGCTGTCCATCGCCTTGATGCCGTCCTTGGGCGGAGCGGGCGCGTGGCTGTCCATGGTGGTGATGGCGTCCTTGGGCGGGGCCGGCGCGTGGCTGTCCATCGCCTTGATGCCGTCCTTGCCCGGGGCGGGCGCGTGGCTGTCCAGAGTGGTGATGTCCTCGTTCTGCCCGGCTTGGCTCATGGCTGCAACTCCTGAGGAATTGATGGTGCTTGTGGTGGGAGAGAGACGCCCGTTCGGCAACTCCCCCGAGGGCTGCCGAACGGGCGTCTTAGGGCCGCTCACCATAGCTCGTGAGGCCCATGGCAACCCGTCTGCCCCCCGACGCGACGGGTCCATGGAAAGAGAATGTCAGCCGTCCATAAACGTTCGATGAACGCCCTGCACCGCCGGACTCAGGCGGCTGCCAGCGGGGAGAGCAGGGTGCGCAACTCGTTGGCCTCTCCCGCGCCGGACTGCTCATGAATGGTCAGTGCCTCACGCCAGCACGCCTGCGCACGGCCCGTCTGCCCCAGCCGGTTCAGAGCCTTGCCCAGCACCGTCAGAACGTTGGCACGCATCCACTCCCCGCCGATACAGCCGATGGCCAGTGCCTGCTCCGCGTACTGCGCCGCCTGGGCGGAGCGGTGGGCCGTCAGATGCACCTCGGCGATGCGGTAGCAGGCCGTGCCCTCCCACAGGCGCTGCCGGTTCTCCGCGAACACGTCCTGGGCCTGGAGGAGTTCCTCCAGCGCCTCGGCCCGGCGCCCGGCATGGGACAGGGCGATCCCCAGTGCGTACTTCGCGTTGGCGAGCCGCAGGGTCATCCCCAGCTCGTCGTAGATGGCCATCCCCTGCTGGGCCAGCTGCACGGCACCGTCGGTACGGCCCATCGACACCAGGATCCGGGAGAGGTTGCACAGCGCGCTGGCCTCGCCCGGCCGGTTGCCGTCGGCGCGGAAGGCGTCGATCGCCTTGAGGAGGAAGGCCTCGCCGTCGCTGTGCTCGTTCCTGCAGATGGCGATGATGCCCTGCTCATTGGGAGCGTTACTGGTGGTCCACGGGTCGTCGGCGGCATGCCCCAGGGCGGTCGCCCTGGCAGCTTCGGCATCGGCTTCGTCGAAGCGTCCGGCTGTGCTGTACACCTGGGTGAGCGTCGTACGGGCGCGGCCCTCGGCGCGTGCGTCACCCGCGGCGCCGGCTGCCTCCCTGGCGGCGATCGTCGCGGTCTCGTACCGGCGCGAACTCGCTCCGGACTCCGCGAGATCCTTGCAGGCCAGCAGCAGGTCGACCGCCCGGCGCAGGGTGCCCGGCCGCAGTGCCTGCTGCACACAGGCCAGCAGGCAGGCAGCTTCGGTGTGCAGCCAGTCCAGGGCTTCGCCGTCCGCGGTGAACTCCCGGCCGGGGTACTGGGTCGGCTCCAGGTGCGCGACCGTACGGTCGCCCGGGCGCTCTATCGCGTACACCCTCGCCGCCGTCGCCAGATAGAAGTCCAGCAGCCGCGACAGCGCCGACTCCCGGTCCGCCGACGGCTCTTCGTCCCTCTCCGCGCAGGCACGCGCGTAGAGCCGTACGAGATCGTGGTAGCGGTACCTGCCCGGTGCCGCCGACTCCAGCAGGGAGGTGTCGACCAGCGCTTCCAGCAGGTCCTCCGTCTCCTGGGGCGGCAGGTCGAGCACCGCGGCCGCCGCGGCGAGCGAGATGTCCGGGCCGTCGGCGAGGCCCAGGAGGCGGAACGCGCGGGCCTGGGCCGGCTCCAGCTGGCCGTAGCCGAGTTCGAACGTGGCCTTCACCGCGAGGTCGCCCGCCTGGAGCTCGTCCAGGCGGCGGCGCTCGTCGGCGAGCTTCGCGGCCAGCACCGAGACCGTCCAGGTGCGGCGGGCCGCGAGCCGCGAGGCCGCGATACGGATCGCGAGCGGCAGGAACCCGCACGCCGCGACCACATCGAGCGCCGCCTCGCGCTCGGAGGTGACCCGCTCCTTGCCCACGATCTTGGTGAAGAGCTGCAGTGCCTCCTCCGGCGACATCACATCCAGGTCGACAAGATGCGCGCCCGCCAGGTCGACCATCCGGACCCGGCTGGTGACCAGTGCCGCGCAGCCCGCCGTGCCGGGCAGCAGCGGGCGGATCTGGGCCGCGTCGCGCGCGTTGTCGAGGAGGAGCAGGATGCGCAGGCCGTCCAGCGTCGAGCGGTAGAGCGCGGCCCGTTCGTCCAGGGAGTCCGGAATGGCGGAGTCCGCGGTGCCGAGGGCGCGCAGGAAGGCGCCCAGGACCGTCTCGGGATCGGCGGCGCGGTTGCCGGCGCCCTGGAGGTCGACGTACAGCTGGCCGTCCGGGAAGTGGGGGCGCGCCTCGTGGGCCACATGGACGGCGAGGGTCGTCTTGCCGACGCCCCCGATGCCCGCGAGCGCCGAGACCGCCATGACCGAGCCCTCGGCGGTGGCCAGTTGGTCACTCAGCTCGCGTACCAACGCGGCGCGGCCGGTGAAGTCCGGCACGGTGGCGGGGAGCTGCGCGGGGCGGGTGACCTGCGGGGCCGGGGTGGGCTCCTCGCTGGGCCTGGCCAGTTCCTCGTCGGCCTGGAGAATGCGCTGCTGGAGGCGGGAGAGTTCGGGGCGCGGGTCGACGCCCAGCTCCTCGGCGAGCAGTCGGCGGGTGTCGGCGTACACCGCCAGCGCCTCGGCCTGCCGCCCGCTGCGGTACAGGGCCAGCATCAGCAGCTCGCGCAGCCGTTCGCGCAGCGGATGCGCGGCGGTGAGCGCGGTCAGCTCCGAGACCGCCTCCGCATGGCAGCCGACCTCCAGATCGAGGTCGAGCCTGGTCTCCAGGAGCTGAAGACGCCACTCCTCCAGGCGGGCCCGCTGAGTCTCGGCGTACGGCCCCGGCACATTGGCCAGCGGCTCGCCGTCCCACAGGCCCAGCGATTTGTTGATCAGTACGCGGGCCTGGCAACGGTCCCCGGCAGCGCGCGCCTTCTCCGCCTCCGCGGCCAGCTCCTGCGCCACCGCGAGGTCGAGGGCGTCTCGCCTGACCCGTATGGCATAGCCGCCCGACTCGCTGACCAGGGCGTCGGCGGCGAGCGTCTTGCGCAGCCGCGAAGCGTACGTACGGACCGCAGCGAGCGCCTGCGAAGGGGATTCCTCGCCCCAGATCGCGTCGATCAGCTCGGAGGCGGTCGCGGTGCGGCCGTCGCGCAGCAGCAGCGCGGCCAGCAGGGCGCGTTGCTGTGGTGAGCCGGACGGCAGAGTCTCCCCACCGCGCCATGCCCGCACCGGGCCGAGCACGCTGAAACGCAGGTCAACGACGCCGCTCTGCACCGGAGCACGCTGCTCCGGCACGCGTGGCCCGCTGTCACGGTCCATAGCTGCCCCCTGCCCCCGCTGCTGCCGGAATCGCCCTCGACAGTCTGCCCTGTTCATGGCTGCCCCGTCAGCAGCGGGGCACCTCCACCTCGCCCCTGCCCGCGTGCGGCCGCGTGCTAACCCGCGTTGACGATCTCGGTCGGGTGAGTGTCCCGGGGGCGATGCCGGTCAGGGGGCTGTCGAGGGGCGGGAGGTCAGGGGCGGTACACCTCTCCCGGATTCGCCCTGCCCGGCGAAAGCAGTTGCGGCACCGTGACGAAGGTGTAGCCGCGCTCCTTCAGCTCGTTGATGATTCCAGGGACGGCGGGGACGGTTCCGTCGTAGATGTCGTGCAGCAGGATGATGCCGTCGCGCCCCGCCTGGTCGACTATCCGGCTCTTGATGAGCTCGGAGTCGGTGGTGGAGTAGTCCTTGGCGGTGGCGCTCCACAGGATCTGGGCGAGGCCGAGTTCCTTGCTGACCTCGCTGACGTCGTCGTTGATACGGCCCTGGGGCGGGCGCATCAGGGTCGGGTTGCTGCCGGTGATCTTCTCTATGGCGTTCTGGGTGAGCGAGAGCTCTTCCCGTATCTCGTCCTTCTTCAGCTCGTCGAGCCGGCGGTGCGACCAGGTGTGGTTGGCCACCTCGTGGCCCTCGTCCGCGATGCGGCGTACGACGTCGGGGTGCTTGAGCACGTGGTTCTTGCCGAGCAGGAAGAAGGTCGCGGGGACCTTCTCCGCCTTCAGCGTGTCGAGCAGCTTCGGGGTGTCCTTGCCGGGCCCGGCGTCGAAGGTGAGGGCTATGCACTTGGCCTTGTCGCAGTCGACGGCCGGGCCCCCGCCCACGCCCCTGCCCTGACCTGCGCCGCCCCGGCCCTCGGCCTGCGCCTGCGCCTTGTCGTCGGAGGAGGCCCGGTCCCGGGCGGCGCCGGGCGAGGTGGTGTCCATTCCGCAGCCGCCGAGGGTCAGCGCGAGGGAGGCGACCGCGATCGCCGCGGCGGTGGCTTTCCGTTTCATCCTGTTTCTGGGCATGACGTGTATCCCCCTCGGTGGACGGCGGGCGCACGGGATACGGCGGGTGCCGCTGGTCCGTCGTGCGCGCCGTCGCACTATACACGGTGTGTATAGATGGCGTTGATAGTGGGACGGGCTTCCGAACGGCAGGGACTGCCGCACTAGCTGACGGATCGTCAGGTTGGCGCTACCGTGGAACGCATGGAGACCTTCCCGAAGATCATCTCGGTGGACGACCACACGGTTGAGCCTCCCCACGTCTGGCAGGACCGGCTCCCGTCCAAGTACCGGGACATCGGCCCGCGCGTCGTCCGGGCACCGCTGAAGGAAATGTCCTTCCTGGGTGGAAAGTTCGCCCCGGTGATGGGCGCGAAGGGCGAGGAGGGACCGATAGGCGACTGGTGGATCTACGAGGATCTGCACCGGCCGCTCACCCGGCTCGACACGGCCGTGGGCTACGACCGCGACGAGATCAGGCTCGAGGTCATCACGTACGAGCAGATGCGGCCGGGTTCGTTCAGCGTGCCGGACCGGCTGGCCGACATGGACGTCAACCACGTCCAGTCGGCGCTCTGCTTCCCGACCTTCCCGCGCTTCTGCGGCCAGACCTTCACCGAGGCGAAGGACCGCGAGCTGGGGCTGCTGGGGGTGCGGGCGTACAACGACTGGATGGTGGAGGAGTGGTGCGGCCCCCAGGCGCAGGGCCGGCTGATCCCGCTGGCCCTGATCCCGCTCTGGGACGCGGAGCTGGCGGCGGCGGAGGTGCGCAGGAACGCGGCGCGGGGGGTGCGGGCGGTCTGCTTCTCCGAGATACCGCCGCATCTGGGGCTGCCCTCGATCCACACCGACGAGTGGGACCCGTTCCTGCGGGCCTGCGACGAGACCGGCACGGTCATCGCGATGCACATCGGCTCGTCGTCGAGGATGCCGTCGACCTCGGCGGACGCCCCCCCGGCGGTGGGGTCGACCATCACCTTCGCCAACTGCTGCTTCTCGATGGTCGACTGGCTGATGAGCGGCAAGTTCGAGCGCTTCCCGAACCTGAGGATCATGTACGCGGAGGGGCAGATCGGCTGGATCCCGTACATCCTGGAACGGGCGGACGTGGTGTGGGAGGAGAACCGCGGCTGGGGCGGGGTGGCGGACAAGGTGCTGCGGCCGCCGTCGGAGCTGTTCGCCGAGCACGTCTACGGCTGCTTCTTCGACGACGCGTTCGGGCTGAGGAACCTGGACGCGGTCGGGGTGGGGAACGTCCTGTACGAGACGGACTACCCGCACTCGGACTCGACCTGGCCCAAGTCGAAGGAAGTCGGCGAGAGCCAGATGGGTCACCTGGACGCGGACGTCGTGGACCGCATCGTGCGCCGCAACGCGATCGAGCTCCTGAGCCTGACGGACGAGGGCCTGTGGGCGGGCCCGGGAGCCTGAGGGCGCCCGGGTGAAAGGCGGCGTCGCCCGCCGGCGCGCGCGAGCGCATTTCGAGGTCCGCGCGAGCGCGAGCGCTCCGGGGCCTGGCCGTGCGCGAGCACTCCGGGGTCCGCCTGTGCGCGAGCACGTCGGACCTGGCCGCGCACGAGCCCCTTCGGGTCCGCCCGCCCGCGTGCGGCGCCTCCTCGGAATCCGCCCGTGCGCGGGACCGTCACGGCTCGCGCAGCGGGGGCTTCGGCATGATCAGTGTCGCGAAGGCGAGATGGGTCAGGATCGCGACGCCGACCGGGGCTCCTCCCGGCACGGCGAGCGGGAGCAGCGGTACCACGAGGAAGCCGGCCGCCAACGCCCGGAAGCCCGCGGTGGTTCCGTACTTCTTGCAGAGCGCCAGCAGCACCAGCACGAAGAGGGCGATGGTTCCGGTGCCCAGCAGGAAGGCCACGCCGAGGGACGCGTTGTCCGCGAACTCCGCCCGGAACGAGCCGCTGCCCGGACGCGTGCTTCCGGCGTGGGTGAGGGCCGCGGTGGCGCAGAGCCATCCGACGGCCCACGTCGGTACGTACCTTGCCGTGCAGCTGAGAATCCAGCTCGCTGTCCCCATGCCCCACCTCCCGGCATGACTGTAGAATCATAATTGAACACGTTCAAGTCGTCTGGGTGGAATACGGGAGACGGCTGCCCCGCGGTGTTGTGGCGCGCCGATCCCTGGCGGCACCATCAGGGCATGACGCTGCCGATCGCCGAAGCCGAGAAGATCCTCGCCGACAACTTCGCCCCCTGGGTGCTCGACCTCTCCCTGTCCGTCGTCGAGACCGGTGAGCGGCACGCCGTACTCCGGCTGCCCTGGTCCGACCGGCTGGCGCGGGAAGGCGGCGCGCTCTCCGGTCAGGCACTCATGGCCGCGGCGGACACCGCGACCGTGATCGCCGTCGCCTCCGCCCTCGGCGGGTTCGCGCCGATGACGACCGTCCAGCAGTCCAGCACCTTCCAGCGTGCGATCGCCGGTACGGACGTACTGATCGACGCACGGATCAGCAAGCTGGGCCGGCGCATGGCGTTCGCGGACATCGCCATGACCGCCGACGGGTCCGGCGACGTCGCCGCCCGCGCCTCCACCGTGTATGCCCTGCTCGGCTGAGGCTGTCGGTCCTGGCGCCGGCCCCGACAGCCGTCGCGGCCGGGATCGGGCCGCCGCACCTCTTGTCTGATGAACCGTCAGCTACGACGATGGGCCCCGTCCGGCCAGTTGACGTAGCGTCAGATCAGGCGAGGAGGCGGCACGGTGCAGGTACTGCCCCAGGGGCGGCTGTCGTACGGAATGCAGCTCCCGATCCAGTCGCAGAGCACCATCTACGCGGAGCCGTGGGAGGCCGGTGCCGGCGCCGAGGATCTCGCCGAGATCGCCAGGACCGCCGACCGGACCGGGTTCACCTACCTCGCGAGCTGTGATCACGTCGCCATCCCGCGCCGTCTCGCCGGAGCCATGTCCACGGTCTGGTACGACCCGGTCGCCACCCTCTCCTTTCTCGCCGGGATCACCGAGCGGGTGCTGCTGCTCAGCCATGTCGCCGTCGTCGGGCTGCGGCACCCCCTGGTGACCGCCAAGCAGTACGCCACCCTGGACCATCTCTCCGGCGGGCGGGTGGTGCTCGGGGTCGGGGCCGGGCATGTGCGGGAGGAGTTCGAGGCGCTCGGGGTCGACTTCGCCGCCCGCGGGGCCGTACTCGACGAGACGATCGACGCGCTCAGGGCGGCGCTGGGGCAGGAGGAGTACCCCGAGTTCACCGGCGAACGGTTCTCCTTCAGCGACCTCGGGCAGCGCCCCAGGCCCGCCCGGCAGCAGATCCCCCTCTGGGTCGGCGGGTCGTCGCCCGCCGCTCTGCGCCGGGCCGCCGTCCGCGGGGACGGGTGGCTTCCCCAGGGCGACCCGCGCAGCGAACTCCCCGCTCAGATAGCCAGGTTGAAGGCGCTGAGAGAAGAGGCGGGGATCATCGAACCCATCGAGATCGGGACCATCGCCGAGCCGCTGTACGTAGGGGACGCGTCCTGGGAGGTCGGGCGGCGCACCCTCACCGGAAAGCCCAGCGCACTCGCCGAGTCGCTGCGCGCCTACGCAGCAATGGGAGTGCGCCAGATCCAGGTGCGGTTCCGCAGCCGGAGCCGTGCCGAGCTCACCGACCAGATGGCGGCATTCGCCGCCGACGTCGCCCCGCACCTCAACAGCTAGCTCCGCACCTCAACAGCCAAGGGAGTAACGGCATGGGCAAGCTCGACGGGCGTGTCGTCCTGATCACCGGCGCGGCACGCGGGCAGGGCGAGCAGGAGGCGCGGCTCTTCGTGGCGGAGGGCGCCAGGGTGGTGCTCGCCGATGTACTGGACGACCAGGGCGAGGCGCTCGCCAAGGAACTGGGCGCGTCGACTGCCGCGTACATCCATCTGGATGTGGGCCGGGAGGCCGACTGGACCGCCGCCGTGGCCGCCGCCAAGGAGGCGTTCGGGAAGATCGACGGGCTGGTCAACAACGCCGGGATTCTCCGCTTCAACGAACTGGTCTCCACCCCCCTGGAGGAGTTCCAGCTGATCACGCAGGTCAACCAGGTCGGGGCGTTCCTCGGGATACGTAACGTCGCCCCCGAGATCGAGGCGGCCGGTGGCGGCACCATCGTCAACACCGCCTCGTACACGGCTCTGACCGGCATGGCGGGCGTGGGTGCCTACGCCGCGACCAAGCACGCGATCCTCGGACTGACCCGGGTCGCGGCCCTGGAACTGGCCGGGAAGAAGATCCGGGTCAACGCGGTCTGCCCCGGGGCGGTGGACACCCCGATGAGCAATCCGGGCGGCGTGGACCCGGAGGCGGTCAGCGAGCTCTACAGCAAGCTCGTGCCGCTCGGCCGGGTCGGGCAGCCGGAGGAGGTCGCGAAGCTGGCGCTCTTCCTGAGCAGCGACGATTCCTCGTACGTCACCGGGCAGCCCTTCGTCATCGACGGTGGCTGGCTGGCCGGCGTGAGCCTTTTCTGACTGCACGTCAGGTAGCTATTGACGGCACATCCACGCGGTGGAACAGTCGAGCACATCCAAATCTGACGGTTCGTCAGAAACAGAGGACGGCGGTGAACCCCCTTGGAATTCGGGATCTTTGTACAGGGATACGTCGGCAAGCGCGCCGAGACCGACCCGCTCGCCGAGCACAAGGCGCTGATGGAGGAGACCGAGTACGTCATCCAGGCGGACGCGTCCGGGTTCAAGTACGCCTGGGCCTCCGAGCACCACTTCCTGGAGGAGTACTCGCATCTGTCGGCGAACGATGTGTTCCTCGGCTACCTCGCGCACGCGACGGACCGGATCCATCTGGGCTCGGGCATCTTCAACCCGCTGGCGCCGGTGAACCACCCCGTGAAGGTCGCCGAGAAGGTCGCCATGCTCGACCATCTCTCCGAAGGGCGGTTCGAGTTCGGGTCGGGTCGAGGGGCCGGCAGTCACGAGATCCTCGGCTTCATGCCGGGCATCACCGACATGAACCACACCAAGGAACTCTGGGAAGAGACCATCGCGGAGTTCCCCAAGATGTGGCTCCAGGACGAATACGCCGGCTTCCAGGGCAAGCACTGGTCGCTGCCGCCGCGCAAGATCCTGCCGAAGCCGTACGGGAAGTCCCACCCGGCGATGTGGTACGCGGCCGGCTCCCCGTCCTCGTACGCCATGGCGGGCAAGAAGGGCCTCGGCGTCCTGGGCTTCAGCGTGCAGAAGGTCTCCGACATGGAGTGGGTCGTCGAGTCGTACAAGACGGCCGTCAAGGAGGCGAAGGCGATCGGCGACTTCGTCAACGACAACGTGATGGTGACGTCGACGGCGATCTGCGCCGAGACGCACGAGAAGGCCGTCGAGACAGCGGTCGGCGGGGGGCTCAACTACCTGCAGTCGCTGCTCTTCCGCTACCACGACACCTTCCCGCGGCCCGAAGGCATCCCCGAGTGGCCCGAGCTGCTGCCCGAGTACAGCGCGGAGATCATCGAGCTGCTCATCGCGGAGGAGCTGATGATCTGCGGCGACCCGGGCGAGGTGCTCCAGCAGTGCAAGCGCTGGGAGCAGGCGGGCGCGGACCAGCTCTCCTTCGGTCTGCCGATCGGGATCTCGTACGAGGACACGATGACCACGATCAAGCTGATCGGTGAGCACGTGATCCCCCAGATCGACACGGACCCGGTACACCGGACGACCCGGTTCCGGCAGGCCGCGGGAGCGTAGGGCCGACACCGGGGGCTCCGCCCCCGGACCCCCGCTCCTCACCTCGCCGGAGGGGCCGCACAGCAGCGGGCAGGGGAACAGCGCCCCGCCCACAGAAACGGCGGCGGCCTCCCGGACCGCCGTCCCCGGGTTCCGGCCGGGGCACCCGTCGGCAGCGGCCTGCCGCACGTGCCCCGGCCGGAACCATGAACTGCCCACGCGCAGACCGGAACCATGAACTGTCCAGGCACAGAAGGGACCCGTCATGCTCGACCACCTCATTCGCTCGGCGACCGTCGTGGACGGGACGGGCGCGCCCGCATACGTCGCCGACGTGGGGATACGGGACGGGCGCATCGCCGCCATCGCCGCGCCGGGGACCCTCGCCGAAGACGCGAGGACCAGCGAGGACGCGTCCGGGCTCGTCCTCACCCCGGGGTTCGTCGACCCGCACACCCACTACGACGCGCAGCTGTTCTGGGATCCGTACGCCACTCCGTCCATGAACCACGGCGTCACGACCGTCGCCGGCGGCAACTGCGGTTTCACCCTCGCCCCGCTCAACCCCGACCGGCCCGAGGACGCCGACTACACGCGCCGCATGATGTCCAAGGTCGAGGGCATGTCCCTGGTCGCCCTGGAAGAGGGCGCCCCCTGGAACTGGCACACCTTCGGCGAGTACCTGGACGCTCTCGAGGGCCGGATCGCCGTCAACGCCGGCTTCATGGTGGGCCACTGCGCACTGCGCCGGCATGTCATGGGCCCCGACGCGGTCGGCGGCCGGCCCACGCCCGAGCAGCTGGAGGCGATGCTCAGGCTCTTCCACGACGCGATGGACGCGGGCGCGTGGGGCCTGTCCACCACTCAGTCCTCCACCCACTCCGACGGCGACGGCCAACCGGTCGCCTCGCGGCACGCCGCCCCGGAAGAGCTCCTCGCGCTGTCGCGGGCCGTCGCCGAGCACGAGGGCACCCAGCTCGAAGCGATCGTTGCCGGCTGCCTGGACCAGTTCGCCGACGAGGAGATCGACCTCTTCGTGGAGATGACCGCCGCCGCCGGACGGCCCCTGAACTGGAACGTCCTCACCATCGACGCGTCCGTGCCCGAGCGCGTGCCGCGCCAGCTCATGGCGAGTGAGCGGGCGAGGAAGTCCGGCGGCCGCATCGTCGCGCTGACCATGCCGATCCTCACCCCGATGAACATGTCGCTGGGCACGTTCTGCGCGCTCAACCTCATCCCCGGCTGGGGCGACATCCTCTCCCTCCCCGTCCCCGAACGGATCGCCGAGCTCCGTGACCCGGCGGTACGGGAGGAGATGCTGCGCCGCGCCGCCTCCAGGGAAGCGGGCGTCTTCCGCCGCCTCGCCCACTTCGGCCGCTATGTCATCGGCGACACCTACTCCAAGGAGAACGAGGGGCTCAGCGGGCGGGTGGTGAACGACATCGCGGCCGAGCGCGGTCAGGACGCCTTCCAGTGCCTGGTCGAGATCTGCGCCAACGACGAGCTGCGTACGGTGCTGTGGCCGATGCCCACCGACAACGACCCCGCCTCCTGGGAGCTGCGCCGGCAGACCTGGCAGCACGAGGACGTCATGCTCGGCGGCTCCGACGCGGGCGCGCACCTGGACCGGATGTGCGGAGCGCCGTACACCACCCGCTTCCTCGGCGACTGCCTGCGCGGCCGCAGGCTCGTCGGCCTGGAGGAGGCCGTGAAGATGCTGACCGACGACCCGGCCCAGCTCTTCGGCCTGCGCGAGCGCGGCCGTGTGCGGGAAGGCTGGCACGCCGACCTCGTCCTCTTCGACCCGGAACGGATCGAGGCGGGCCCGGCAACGCTCGTACACGACCTGCCGGGTGACAGCCCGCGCCTCGACGCGAAGGCGATCGGCATCGTGTCGGTGCGTGTCAACGGCGTCGAGACGATACGGGACGACCGGGTCACCGGGGCCGTACCGGGCACGGTGCTGCGCTCGGGCCGGGACACGAAGACGGTGAACACCAAGTGAGGGACACACAGCGGCTGTTCATCGGCGGGGAATGGACCGAGCCCGACGGAGGGCACTACGAAGTGCTCAATCCGGCCACGGAGGAAATCGTCGGCCTCGCGCCCGAGGCGAGCCGCGACCAGGTGTACGCGGCGGCCGGCGCGGCCCGTGAGGCCTTCACGAGCTGGTCGCGTACGAAACCCGAGGAGCGCGCCAGGATCCTCGACGCGGCCGCCGACATCATCCAGCGCGAGTCCGAGCCGTACGCCGCCCTCGCCCGGGCCGAGAGCGGCGCGACGACCGGGACCGCACGCGGCATGCAGGTGGCCGTCGGTGCGGCCCGCTTCCGGCGGTACGCGAAGGGCGCCCTGGAGCCCGTCGAACAGGGGCTGCCCCCGCAGATCAACCCGGCCGGGCCGATGGGGAAGGCGGGCGTCTTCGGGGCGCTCGCCGTACGCCGCCCGGTCGGGGTCGTCACCTGCATCACCTCGTACAACAACCCCTGGGCCAACCCGGCCGGCAAGGTCGCGCCCGCGCTGGCGATGGGCAACACGGTGGTGGTGAAGCCCGCCCCGCAGGACCCGCTCTCCGTCTACCGGATGGCCGAGGCGCTGGCGGAGGCGGGCCTGCCGCCCGGCGTGGTGAATGTGGTGACCGGCGCCGCACCGGCCGTCGGCGAGGCCGCGGTCGACTCCCCGGACGTGGACATGGTCAGCTTCACCGGCTCGACGGCGGTCGGCCGGCGTATCGCGGAGGTCTGCGGCCGCGGGATGAAGCGGCAGCTGATGGAGCTGGGGGGCAAGGGGGCGGCCCTCGTCTTCGACGACGCGGATCTCGACGCGGCGGTGCGGGGCATCGGCACCACCTTCTCCTTCTACAGCGGTCAGATCTGTACGGCCCCGACCCGGGTGATCGCGCAGCGCGGCATCCACGACCGGCTGATCGAGAAGCTGGCCGGCTATCTGGGCTTCATGAAGGTCGGCGACCCGGCCGCGCCGGGCACGGTGGTCGGCCCGGTGATCTCGGCCGCCCACCGCGACCGGATCGAGTCGTACATCGAACTGGGCAGGAAAGAGGGGGCCAGACTGGTCGCGGGCGGCGAACGCCCGCCGCGGGAAAAGGGCTTCTATGTCGCGCCCACGCTCTTCGCCGACTGCACCAACGACATGCGCATCGTCCGGGAGGAGATCTTCGGCCCGGTGGTCGTGGTCGTCCCGTTCGACGACGAGGAGGAGGGCGTCGCGCTGGCCAACGACAGCGACTACGGCCTGCTCGACTACGTCTGGTCGGGCGATGTGGCGCGCGCGTTCCGGGTGGCGGGGGAGCTGCGGGCGGGCGGGGTCGGGGTGAACACCATCGGCCGCAATATGGAGGCGCCGTTCGGCGGGTTCAAGCAGAGCGGGGTGGGGCGGGATGTCGGCTCGTACGCGCTGCATGCGTACAGCGAGCTCCAGGCGGTCGTCTGGCCCGGCTGAAAGGCCGTCCGGCCTGGCTGAAAGAAGGCCTCGGGAAAGCCTCGGGAAATTTTGAAATCGGACAAAAGGTGCGGTGCTGCGGTTCTCGCATCCCGGAAGAAGTGAGGCTGCGCCTGTCGATGGGTAGGCGTGTATCAATTTTGATCTTGCATTCATCGCCCGTTCCTCGATTCGAGCCATGAAATTCAAGGATCAAGTGGCCGGACCTTCGACCTCCGGATGTGGAAACCGCAGCACTTAACGTCCTCTTCATGACTCAGACGGAAACGCGGCCCCAGGCCGGAGACACGGTACGGGGCGGGGCCGCGACCGACGGCGGCGTACGCGACAAGGGTCTCGGCGGCAATTCCGTCGGCCTCATGGGCAGCGCCGTCATCGGCATCTCCACCGTCGCCCC
The DNA here is from genome assembly GCF_026341125.1 of Streptomyces sp. NBC_01142. Lineage (NCBI taxonomy): Bacteria > Bacillati > Actinomycetota > Actinomycetes > Kitasatosporales > Streptomycetaceae > Streptomyces > Streptomyces sp. NBC_01142. The sequence continues at coordinate 2,517,238 of NZ_JAPEOR010000002.1, read as the reverse complement.
GGTCTACTGCCTGACCTCGACACTCGGCTCCACCGCCGGCGAGGTCGGCCTCCAGATGCCCGCGGTCTTCCTGGCCGGCTTCCTGCCGATGCTGCTGGTCGCCTTCGCCTACCGCGAGCTCAACCGCGCCATGCCGGACTGCGGCACCTCCTTCACCTGGACGGTGAAGGCGTTCGGCCCGCGCATCGGCTGGATGTGCGGCTGGGGTCTCGTCATCGCGACGATCATCGTGCTCTCGAACCTGGCCGGTGTGGCCACTTCGTACTTCTGGCTACTGGCCGGCGAGATCACGAGCAGTGAATCGATCGCCGCCCTGGACGACAACAAGGCCGTCCACATCGTCACCTGTCTCCTCCTCATCGCCGTCGCGACAGCCATCAGCTACCGCGGCATGACGGCCACGAAGGGCGTGCAGTACGCCCTGGTCGGCCTTCAGCTCGTGGTCCTCGCCCTGTTCGTGGTGATGGCCTTCCAGAAGGCGGGCAGCGGCTCCTTCGACACGGGCGTCGACTTCTCCTGGTCCTGGATGAACCCCTTCGCCGTGGAGTCCTTCTCGGCCTTCACCGCCGGGCTCTCCCTGGCGATCTTCATCTACTGGGGATGGGACGCCTGCCTCACCGCGAACGAGGAGACCACCGGCAGCGAGAAGACTCCCGGCCGCGCCGCCCTCATCGCGATGATCGTCCTGGTCGGCTCCTACCTGGCCACCGGCATAGCCGCCCAGATGGCCGTCGGCTCCGGCGACAAGGGCCTCGGCCTCGCCAACCCGGAGACCTCCGACAACGTCTTCGCCGCCCTCGCCGGTCCGGTGATGGGCCCGGCCCTCGGCATCCTGCTCTTCATCGCCGTCCTCGCCTCGGCCACGGCCAGCCTGCAGACCACGTTCATCCCGGTCGCCCGCACGGTCCTGGCGATGTCCACGTACGAGGCCCTGCCGCCCTCGTACGCCAAGGTCCACCCGCGCTTCAAGACCCCGGGCCGCGCCACCGTCATGGCGGGCATCGCGACCGGCGTCTTCTACACGGTCATGACCCTGGTCAGCGAGAACGTCCTGGTCGACACGATCTACGCGCTCGGCCTCATGATCTGCTTCTACTACTCGATCACCGCGTTCGCCTGCGCCTGGTACTTCCGCCGTGACCTGTTCCGCTCCGGCCGCGACTTCCTCTACAAGGGCTTCTGCCCGATCCTCGGCGGCGTCCTGCTGACCGCGGTCTTCGGCAAGACGCTGTACGACATGTGGGACCCGGCGTACGGCAGCGGCTCGTCGGTCCTCGGAGTCGGCTCGGTCTTCGTGATCGGCGTCGGCCTGCTGCTCCTCGGCCTGGTGCTCATGTTCATCACGGAGCGCCGCAGCCCGGCGTTCTTCCGGGGCGAGGTGCTGAAGAAGGAGACCCCGGCGTTGGTCGTCGCCGACTGAGCCGGGGGCCTGCCTGTGATCAGCCCGGGCCCGGTCCCGCACGAACCTCTTCGTGCGGGACTCCCGACGTGGCGCGCCCGGACGAGGTGGTCACCACAGCCACGGCATGACGGTTCGGCGGCCTCACCCGCTTCGCCCGGAATCCGTGCGCGTCGCGAGCCGCCCCAGTACCCGGCGGCCCGCTCGCCCAACGCCCACCGGGATCAGCGCCGCGCGGCCCGGGATGCGGACGCCCCCGGTGAACGCCACCCGGGTCGCAGCGCCGTTGCCCGCCGGTGAGGCCGCCACTGCGATCAGTACGAAACGGCTCTGCAGCCAGATCCAGCCCGGACGCCGCACCCCGTCGAAGCGGGCGCGCATGCCGAAGCGGCTGAGCGCGACGGCCTCCACACGGTCCCCGTCCACCCGGACCACCCGCAGGCGGCGCATGTCCGGGACCAGGCGGCCCAGTTCGCCGTCCAGGTCGGCAAGCAGCGGCCACACCTCGTCGAACGGCGCGGCGATCTCCCGCTCGCTGACGCGGGCACCGCGCACGCCCGCGGCCAGTGCGTACAGCCGGCGTACGCAATCAAGGTCGGCAGTCGGCCAGTTGACGGTCATGACGACCACGCCTTCCTGAAGGAGTCCCGGGCCCGGTGCAGCCGCGACTTGACGGTGCCGACGCGCAGACCGAGCAGCTCGGCCGCGGACGCTTCGTCGAAGCCCTCGATGTCCCGCAGGACAAGGACGGCCCGGTGCTCGGGCGAGAGCCGGGTCAGTACGTCCCCGATGTCGGCGGCGAGCTGCGGATCGCCCCGCTGGGGCAGCGTGGTCAGTTCGGCCGGCACCGCACGGGCCGACCTGCGGGCCACCCGGACCGCCTCCCGGCACGCGATCGCCCGCACCCACCCGTACAGCGCCGCCGGATCCTTCAGGGAGCGCAGCCCGCGAAAGACGGCGACCAGGGTTTCCTGCACGGCGTCCGGGCCGTCGGCCAGGGCGATCGGGGTGCAGATGCGGCCCGCGTACGGCGTGAGGATGTCGAGGAGATCGTTCATCGCGAGGGTGTCGCCGCGCTGGGCGGCCCGCACCAGCCGCTGTACGTCGTCACTCACTCCGCTCCCTCGGACCCCTCGACACATGGAGTGCGGCAGCCGCCAGCGCCAGACACACGGGCGTGTACAGCACCAGATTGAGCCATTGAAGTGCTCTCCCGGCTGAAGCCGGGAGATTCCCTCCTACCTTGCGGTGGTGGGCTTGACGCGTTTCCGCGCCTGACGACTGCTCCTTCCGGCAGCCGGGATCGCCACGAGGCCGATCCGGTACAGGTGCAAGACGTTCCGGGCCGCGTTGTGGTCGGCGTTGCCGTACCAGCCGCAGTCAGGGTTTTTGCACACGAACGTGGCCTGGCACTCCCGGCTGCCTGGCGTGGTGAAACCACAGGCCGAGCAGCGCTGGGAGGTTCCGGGAGCGGGAACCTTGTGCACGGCGCCGCCATGACGGGCTGCCTTGTACGTCAGCAGCTCGACCGTACGGCCCCATGCCTCCTGGCTGATGGAGCGGTTCAGGCCGGACTTCTGAGCGACGTTCTTCCCTGGCCGGTCGATGGCGCCCTTGGCGGACTTGACCATGTTCGTGATGCTGAGTGCTTCCACCACGACGGCGCCGTACTTCTTGGCGATGTCGGTGGTGGTCTGGTGCTGCCATTCCAGGTGCCTGCGCTTGGCTCTCGCACGAAGCGCCTGGATCTGGTCGTAGGTTGCCCGCAGGCGCCGGGAGGGCTTCTCCCCGCGCTTGCGGAAGGTCTTGCGGTGCGCGGCCCGCTGCTCCAGCCGGAGCAGCTCGGCCTGTTCCTTCTCGGTCAGCCACTCGCCGTGGTCGTAGGTCTTCCCGTCCGAGAGGGCGAGAGGGACGGTCACGCCGACGTCGATGCCGACTTCCGGTCCGGGGTGCGGCTCCGGCTTGGACTGAAGGGTCTGGACGCGGAAGGCGATGTGCCAGCCGAGGGCGTCCTTGACCAGCCTGGCCCCGGTGATCCGGTTGTCGGCGTCGGCGCGCTTGCCGACCGGGAGATCCTTGGTCCACCGGAACCGGACCCGGCCGGCCTTCGGAATGTTGACCATGCCCCAGCGACGGTGCACGCGGGTGATGTTCAGGTCCCGCCCCTGCGGGATGTCCACCGACATCACCGTACGGAACCGTGCCTTGAAGTTCGGCTCATCCGCTCGGCCGTCCCAGCAGTTCTTCCATGCCTGGAGGTACGTCTTCAATACCGCCTGCGCGGCCTGCGCCGGGAGCACCGCAAGCCAGTCGATCTCTTTGCGGGCCTGCCGTATCGCCGCATCGGCGGCGGCGAGGGAACGTTGTTCCCTGGGGAGCATCTTCCACCAGTCGTGCAGCAGGTTCCACATCGTGCGCGCCGCGTGCGCCTGATCATCCACGAGCCGGATCTGCGCCGGCGTCAGCGCCAGACGGGCACGGTGCCCGAACTGCCGCTTCTCCCCTGCGAGTTCACTGCGCACGCGATCACTCTATCATTTGGGCTTATTTCACCATGATGGAACCCGAATCCTGATGTACGCACCGGCCGTCACGTCGCCTGCAACCTTCACGTCCATTTGGTGTTCGTCACCACATACCGGCGCAGAGCCTTCACGGACGAGATGCTGACCAGGTGCGAGGAGATCATGCGCGAGGTCTGCACAGACTCCGAGGCCGATCTGAAGCAGTTCAACGGCGAAGAAGACCACGTGCACCTGCTTGTGCACTACCCGCCCAAGGTCCAGCTCTCGAAGCTGGTCAACTCCCTCAAAGGCGTCTCCTCCCGCTACCTGCGCCAGGAGTACGACGCGCATGTACGCCGTTACCTGTGGGGCGGTCACTTCTGGTCCGGCTCGTACTCCGCCGGCTCCTGCGGCGGGGCACCGCTGACCGTTGTACGCCAATACATCCAGAATCAGCAGCGCCCCGCGTGAGGGGCTTCCCTGCTCCGCAGTGACACGACGGCACTCCGCGCCGCCCGGTCAAGGACGCGCCTCACCTCCCCCTGAACGGAGGAGCACTGCACAAGATCAGAGGTAGATCGACTGCGGCGAAGACTTGCCGCAGGCCGTCGGGGTCGTCCTTGAGGAAGCGCGTCGCGGTATCGGTTGCCCGCAGCCGCCAGATGACCTGATGGCTCACTCACGCCCCAGGCCCAGTCGAGCGCGGACTTCTTCGTGGGGGACGCCGATGACCGTACCGGCTGCCTGCTCTGCCCGGTACTCGGCGAGAGCCAGCGCGTCCTCCAGGTCGGCCAGCTCCTGCGGGTTTATCAGCACTGCCGCAGGCTGGCCGTGGTCGGTGATGGTGATGCGCTCGCGGGCGTGCGAGGCCCGGCGGACGAGCGAGCCGAACCGGGCGCGGGCTTCGGTGATGGGCAGCGTCTCGTTCATGGCAAAAGTGTACACTTCACGCTCCTTGTGGCTGGGGGTCAGGAGAGCCCCGCCCGGCCGGTGTGCGGCAGTCGCGGCAGCGGCCCGGTTCCGGCGCGCGGAAGGCGCGGTCGCAGCGGTCGCAGTTCTGGAGAGGCTCCGGGCGGGGCGCGGCGGGGGCGGCCGGGGGCGGTGGAGGCAGCATCACCGTGAGGCGGTGGGCGAGGAATGCTGCCGGGTGGTGGATGGGCCCGGCGGGGAGCGCGGCGGTGAGGGTGCGTCGTACCGCCTCGGAGTCGATCCCGCGTCGCAGCCAGGTGTCGACAGCGGGTGCAAGCCGGTGGATGTCCCGCTCGGCGAGGAGGAGCCGGGGATCGTGGCGTCGCAGGTCGGCGAGGAGGGCTGCGGGTACCGGCAGGAGCGGCAGTACGGGCGCAGGGCGCGAGGGCTGCAGCTCGGGTGGCGGTGGTGATGATGGTGATGGTGGTGGTGATGATGCCGATGTCGGCGTCGATCGCAACGGCTGCGCCTGTGCTGAATCGGCCTGCATGGCAGGCGGGTTGTTGCAGGAGACCGTGCGGGTGATCACCCGCCCCGACGGCATACGTTCGCGGGTGCGGGTGAGATAGCCGTGCGCCTCCAGCTCGCGCAGCGCGGCCGCGATGCGGACCTCGCCCTCGGGAAAGCGTTCGGCGAGCGCCTTGATCGAAACCTTGGCGCCGTCGGGCAGCGACTGGATGTGCACGGCAAGACCGATGGCCGTGAGGGAGAGTTCGCGGTGCTGGGCGAGGTGGTTTCCGACCACGGTGAAGCGGTCCGGGTGGCGACGGTTGATGTGCCGCACACCGGATGTGGGAACGCTGGATGCAGCGCACGGAGGCGCGTTAAGCTGCTGCGCAGTCATCGGGAAGGTTGCTCTTCCTTGGTGGTCAGGCCCTCGATCGGGATTGCACTCCCGGCCGGGGGCCGTCGTATGTGTGGTTGTCGAGTCCGAGCCTGCACCGCCAAATGGCATATGCGCCAGTCAGGTTGGAGCGGATCACCCGTGTGGGTGACGGGGGCTTGGGGGTGGGTTGGGGAGGTTCTCTCCCTGAGTTCTTTGGTCCTTGGACGTCGCGCCGTACTGGGTGCGGGCCCACCGAGACGTGAGAACCTGGATGCGGCCGTACACGGACGAACTGACTGCATCCATCTATATTCGGCCGCATCGGGCCATAGGCGCCCCGCAGTGTCTAGGCCCCCAGGAACACCGGATTGGTGAGCGCCGCCGGCGGCCCCGGGAGCCCCGGCACCGTGGGCGCGTGTCGGACCTCCGCGCGGACGTAGGTGGCGTACTCGGGAGTCGTACGCCACTCCACCGTGCCCGCGCCCGACGCCGGGAGCGCGGTCGTATGCAGGGTGCCCTGGTCGGTGACGAAGTGCGCCGTGCAGCCGGGGGCGCCCGTGACCTCCAGGCGGATCGTCACCGGAGTGTCCTCGTCGACGCGGAGGCGTTCACCGATGCCCGCGTGCCGGCCACGGCCGCCCGAGGCGGAGAAGGCGAGGGAGACGGCGGAGGACTCGGCGATATAGCTGTGGCCCGCGCGGATGCCCGCGACGATCGCTTCGCGTGTCAGATCGCCGGCGAGGACGACCGTCTGCGGCGCGCCGATGACCTGGGGCTCACGGTGGGCGTCGCTGCTGCCCATCGCCGGGGTCCAGTTGCGCCCCGAACGTCCGCTTGCCACAAGTGTGTTGTCCCAGGACGCGAGGGCGATCTCGTCCTCCGGGGTGTACGGGCCGTTCCACACCTCCACCGCGTCCGCCTCGCCGAACCCGAACTTCCAGTTGCAGCCGATGCAAGTGGCGTGCGGGTGGGCGGGCACGACGAGGCCGCCCGCGCGGCGGATCTCGCGCGCGTAGTGGCCGAAGCGGTTGTCGCGGGCCCGGTAGCGCCAGTCGACGAAGGTGCCCGGGTCGGTGGCGATGGCGACGATGTGACCGTTGCGGGTGGTGACCTCCTCGCCGGTGAGGATGAGCAGGTCGTCGCCCCAGAGCCCCTGCCAGGCGGAGTGCGCGGAATGGGTGTTGTGCTCGGAGGTGTTGATGAAGTCCAGCCCGGCGGCGCGGGCGCCCGCCGCGATCTCGGCGGGGGCGCGGCGGCCGTCCGAGTACACGGAGTGCAGATGGCAGTCGCCCCGGTACCAGGCCCGGCCGCGGCCCTTCGCGCGCTCGGGCGGGTAGACCGCCCTGGGGGTCTTGCCGGGGGCGCCGTACCGGAGCGTGATGGTGACTTCGTACGCCAGGCCCTGCGGGGCGACGGTGTACGGGCCCAGCGCGATGTTCCAGGTCCCGGCACGCACCGGGCCCGGGATGTAGCCCGGGGTCGCGGCGTCGGCGCGGATGAAGAACTCCGTACGCGCCCCGCCCGACCAGCCGCGGAAGCCCTCCCCGCCCAGCTCGGTGCCGCGCTCGTCGAAGATGCCGATGTCGAGGGCGTTGCCCTGGGTGCCGGGCGGGACGACGGGCCGCTCATAGGTGTACGCGACGTGGATCTCGCGGACGCCGCGCGGGACTTCGACCGGCAGATACACGAAGTCGGGGGAGCCGGGCGGCAGCGTGCCGCGTACGACCTTGCTCTGTTCGCCGCTGCTCGGGGCGGCGTGCGCGAAGCTCACACTGCCCAACGTAAGCGCGGCCGCCGCCCCCGTCACGAGCAGTCCGCGTCTGCCCATCGCGTGTTGTATGTGTTCGTCGTTGCACATGCCGTCGGCTCCCCAGGTGGTGAGAGGGACAGGATTGATGCACTCAAACCCTGGTATTGAGCCGTGAACTTCCGTGCAAGGGAAGGGGATTGGCGGATTGCGCGGGTATTGCTAGTCGTCGCTGCGGTTCCGCCGCACCAGCAGGACCACGATGGCGACGAGCAGCGCGATGCCGAGGAGCAGGCAGATGATCACCGCGGTGGAGAGGCCCTTGCTCTTCTTCTTTTTCTTCTTGTTCTTCTTCCGGTCCTTGGAGACCGTGGTGACGGTGCTCGCTGTGGTGACGGTGCTCGCTGTGGTGACGGTGCTCGCTGTGGTGACGGTGCTCGCTGTGGTGACGGACGACCGGGCCTCGATCGGGGCGGCGGGCTTCTGTACGGCGACGGCCTGCGTGGGGGTGTACGCCGCCGAGGCGGTGGGCGCGCCCGTGAGCAGCGCTCCGGACAGCACAAGTGCGGTGGTGGCGATGCGGAAACGCATCATGACGTGGATCCTCCCCGTGGTGCCGAGTGCTCGGCATCTGGCACCGTACGGCATACGTTCGGCCAGCCACCAGAGACGACGGACGACGGAGGAGCCTCATGCGCATCGCGACCACGATCTTCCTCACCGACCAGACGATCACGCCGGTACGGCTGGCGCGCGAGCTGGAGGAACGCGGGTTCGCCGGGCTCTACCTCCCCGAACACACCCACATTCCGGTGGAGCGTACGACCCCGTACCCGGCGGGCGGTGAGCTGCCGCCGGAGTACGGCCGCACCCTCGACCCGTTCGTCGCCCTCGGCCAGGCCGCCGCGGTCACCTCGCGGCTCGCCCTCGGCACCGGCATCACTCTGGTGGCCCAGCACGACCCGATCGACCTGGCCAAGCAGATCGCGACCCTCGACCACCTCTCCGGCGGGCGCTTCACGCTCGGCGTCGGCTTCGGCTGGAACAAGGAGGAGGCCGCGGACCACAGCGTGGAGTGGACATCACGGCGCGAACTGGGCTGGGACCGGATGGCGCTGATGCGCGCGCTGTGGGCGCCCGAACCGACCGCGTACAAGGGCGAGTTCGGAGCCGTACAGGCGTCGTACGCCTACCCGAAGCCGGCGGGCGGCGCACCGCGCACGCTCGTCGGGGGAGCGGCCGGGCCGAAGCTGTTCTCGCGCATCGCGGAGCACGCGGACGGCTGGCTCCCGATCGGCGGCCGCGGCCTGGCGGAGTCGGTCCCGGTACTGCGCGAGGTATGGGAGTCGTCGGGCCGCGACCCGCAGACGCTCCACGTGGTCCCGTACGCGGTACTGCCCTCGCCCGGCAAGCTGGCGCACTACGCGGAACTGGGCGTGGAGGAAGTGGTGCTGCAGCTCCCGCCGGAGGGCGAGCCGGCGGTACTGAGGGTGCTGGACGAGTACGCACAGTACCTGTGAGGCATTGACTTCGGAATACGTTCCGAAGTACGGTCGGGTCATGCTGACGCCCACGGTCACGTTCTCCGAGCTCTCCAAGAATTCGAAGCACGTCGCCGAGAAGCTCGACGAGGCCCACCGGCTGCACATCACGCGCCGGGACGGCGAGGACCTGTACCTCACGACAGCCCGGCACGACCGCGAGCGCGAGGAGACCGCCGACATCACGGCCCGGCTCTTCGCCGCGCTGATCGGCTCCGACGGTGGGGCGCGGGCGATACTGCGCGCGCTGCCATCGGTCTTCCCTTGGGTGCGCCACCTGTCGGACGACGAGGTGGCGCAGTTCGTGCGGGAACTCGTCGACGCGACGCATGACGCCGTCCACCTGGACGTCCACGCCAATCTCCACCGTGTCGTCGTCGAATGGCGTGCGACGGCTCGGATTCTGGCCGACCCCGAGCTGACCAGGCAGCTCACGCGCCGGCTGCCGGACGAGGACCACGGAGAGGTGGTCGCTCCGTGACCCCCAAGCGTGGCGACGATGTCGCCCCACCCGCGGTCGGCGAGGAATGGCGCTTACGGTTCGCCACGAATGAGGCGGCCAAAGGGTGGGGGGAGTTGGGCGGGGAGGCGCCGGGAAACACGAGGCGCTGTTTCGAGGCCCTGCGCGGCAACCCCCTGTCGCAGGCCGCCCCGGATCGGCAACACCGGCTGCGTGGACGCTTGGCAACCGGCAACCTGGGCGGGCGAGAGTATCCCCAGTGGGAGTACGAAGTGACGGCGGGCGGCCGCGTCCGCTATCTCGTGGATGAGCCGCGCCGCATCGTCCATCTACGCGTCGACCCGGCACCCGAAGGACACCGAGTAGGTATCGGCCTCGGCCTGGGAACGGGCGGGCTGCCCGCCGTACACGCAGCACCTGTAGCCCCCGGCCGCACCGGGCGCCTGCACGGTGGGCGCCCCGGTGCGGGGCCGTACGCGGGGAAGAGGGCGGCGGCGGGCACGCGGCGACGGTCAGTCGTGGTGTGGTCACGTGCACCGAGCCTGCCGAGGGGGACGGCGGCGGGCCCGGAGAAACGCGTGCTGGCTAGTCCAGAGGGAGCAGCCCTGTGTACGTCACGAAGGCGGACCAGGTGGTGGGGGTGACGGCGAGCTGGGGGCCCTGGGTGACCTTGGAGTCGCGGATGTGGATGGTGGCCGGGGAGGCGGCGACCTCGATGCAGGAGCCGCCCTCGCCACCGCTGTGGCTGGACTTGAACCAGTGAAGCTGCTCGGTGTTCATCGCTCTCCCAGCGTTTTCTCGATCAGGGACAGGGTTTCCCGGGCGTTGAGAGCCTGCGACCGAAGGATGCCATAGCGAGCGGTGATGAGCCGGACCTCTTCCGCGTCGGTGATCAGCCTGGGGTAGCCCTGGACCTCTGTGTAGGCAACCTGCTGACGTGCCTTTGCTGTAAGCAGGGTGAACACCCCGTCCACATTGGGGTGTTCCTCGCGATCAGTCGGCATGATCTGAAGCTCTACGGTTCGAAGCCGTCCGATGCGCAGCATCTGCAGCAACTGGTCCTTGTGGACGGCGCGTCCGCCGATCGGCCGCAGCAGCGCGGCTTCCTCCAGGATGAAGCTGCAGGTTGGTGCTGGCCAGCGCTCGAACATCTGCTGACGGGCCAGTCGGTCGGCCACGCGCTTGGCGATGGTCTCCTCGTCCAGCAAGGGGCGGCGTTGGGAGAAGATCGCTCGCGCGTAGTCCTCGGTCTGTAGAAGTCCGTGCACGACCTGGTTGCTGTAGTCGTGCAGTTCGATGGCCTCCGCCTCCAGGTTCGCGTAATTCCGGTACCACTCCGGGTGCCGCGTCCTGGCCCGCGCCTTTGCCGCACGCACATCGTCAAGGGCGGCCTTCAGCACGCCCCCGGCGGCCAGCAACTCATCGGCCCGGACCAGGAAATCCGGCTGCGGCGTCCGTACACCCCGTTCCATCGCGGAGACGAGATCCTCCCCGCAATGCGCCGCCACCCCCAGCTCCCGCTGGCTCATCGAGGCGTTCTCCCGCAGCACCTTGAGCTGCTTGCCGAGCGCGCTGAAGAGATGCGCCGTCCCGTCCACTTCAGCCGGCCGCTCGGGCCGCTCTTCCGTCATGCCGTACCGCCTTCTCGGTCACGGCCGACGTCCCGTACAGCCTGCCGTCCGTACCCGTACAGTTACCCAGCGTCGCGATCGCGCTCCTGGTCAGGGTACGGCGAACCGGACACGCTCAGTGACATGAAAGCCGAAACCGCTACCCCCGCCGCCGAGTTCACCCAGCGCCTGAGCGCCACGCGAAGAGGCGCCCGCCTGGCCCGCCACCTCGCGGCCCATCAACTCGACGGCTGGGGCATCCCGTACGGCAGCGACCTGTCCGACGCGGCCGCACTGATCGTCGCCGAGCTCGCGGCGAACGCGGTCACTCACGGCCGCGTCCCGGGCCGCGACTTCGAACTGCACCTCACGCTCTGGCCGCTGACGCTCCGCATCGAGATCTCGGACGCCCGAGGCGACCGCGAACCGTCCCCGAGGCCTCCAACCCCCGACTCGGAGACGGGCCGCGGCCTGCTCCTGGTCGACGCGCTGGCCACGTCCTGGGGTGCGAAGGACCGCGTGATCGGTAAAACGGTCTGGGCAGAATTGCCGCTGCCATGAGCCGATTTACGGCTCTTGACGGAATGTCCATGGACTGCTCCGGCTACGGTAAGCGCCCCGCATCAGATCAATCCCCCGCCGCGGCGGCGACTTTGCGCACCTGCCCCACCGGGAGGCAGCCGTCGCCGCCTTCAGTCCTCCCAGAACGGCGCGCCGACGCGGATCCGGATCTGTTGGTCGCGATCGACCAGGCGCACCACAATTCCTTCAACCGTTTCGCCGACCTCCGGAAGGGGTGCAGGGGCCTTCTCGTCGGCCCCGGAGGGGTTGTAGGAGCTGATATCGATGAAGCCATTCACCTGCGGTGCGTATTCCAGTTCAAGGAATACGCCAAAATTGAATCGGGCCTTTACCACGCCTCGGGCGCTGGAGCCCAGGGGGTACCTTTCCTTGGCGGCACCCCAAGCGTCTGTTTGCGTCACTTGTGTCGGATCCTCGGATATTTGTTGAGTTCTTCCACTACGCTGTTCGGCACTTCAAGCTCCGTCAGTGGCCCACCTTCGTAAGGCTGCTCGTAGGTCGGGTCCGGCTGCTGACCGTACGGGCCGGGCTGCTGCTGGCCGTACGGGCCGGTGGCCTGGCGTGGGTGGCATGGTCATGGCTACACGCTATGCGGCGGGCGCGAAGGGTTTTGACGCAGGCTTCCTCCTGAGAGCTTTCCCCCGGGGTACACCACCTGTCGGACGACGAGGTGCGCGAATTCGTGCTCGAACCCGCAGCGAGGCGGTTACTCCCTGACTCCCCGCGTGGAGTCGTGGGGGAGCCAGGGCCATCGGCCTGGCCAGTCGCAGATCGTTTCATGCCTTTGACTCACGGCGCGGCCCTGGGCCCGGCCACCACTACCGCTACGCAGTGCAACGGCTCACTTCGCCGTCGAGTTGTTGGTCAGCGTTCGGAAGTCATTTATGGCCGCAAGGTAATCATGTCTGGCGGCATCGTCTTCGGGTAGATCGAATACGCAGGTCGCGAACTCCTCTGCAGCGGCAAGGACCGCCTGGGTCAGTTCATCCAGTCCGACCCTGTCCAACAGCGTATTGCCAGCGGAAACGGAGAACATCCCATTCTTTATCCGACGGACGGTGATATTGAAAGATGTGTCCACTCCGGTGTAGCTCAATACCTTGTTGCTTCCCTTGAGGAATTGGCGGAGGTTGTCCAGGAGCAGGGTCACGGAAAGGTAGATCATCATCCCTTGGTCCGGTGTATGACCCTGTGAGGTCGCCTCTCCGAGGTCGCCGAAGCAGAGCATGTCCCCCAAGTCGAATCCGTTTGGCTCGCCTTGGCCGGGGAGTACGGAAAACCTCATCCTCATCACGGGGTTGCTCAGTCCTGCCCGGCCGCGGCGCGAGCGTTCTCGATAGGGGACGGGTCGTAGCGCGGCAGAGCGGGCTCGACCGCGTAGGGGCAGCGCCACCAATCGGGGACGTAGCTGGCGGGGGAGTGCTCGTCTGCGCGGCAGGTGCTGCACCCGGCCTTCCGGCTCGCGCTGTCATGGCCCGGCAGCGACCAGAGCGTCCTGCGGTCGCACCAGTTCCGCCCCGGCGCCGGTCAGCGTGACCTTGCCGGAGTGCACGGTGTCCAGTTGCTCGACCTCCCTGCCGTACCACTCGATCCGTGTCAGCGTAAGCCGGCCCGCCGAGCCGGTACGGAACCGCATTCCGAGTGCCGCGGCGCCTTCGATGCACCGCACCACGCAGATGATCGTGTCCTCGGTCGTCATCGGCTCCAGCGACAGAACGCTCAGCATCGCGGATTCAGGCACGTCGGTAGGCCTCCTCTGCGAATTGGGTAATTTGTTCGGGTGTCATCTTCGGTGCAAAGGTTTCGAGTAACGGATCGATGTCCCCATTATTGATGCGGCAGGGGATATCAATGCCCATGTTGCTCAGGATGTCCCGAGCGACGGATGACGGCACATGGGTCGAGGCACGGAAGAGCGTTCACGGTCAGCCTTCCAGAGATTCGCTGGCCCACCGGCCGGTGCGGAAGTGCTGACGGCCCCGCGAGTAAGAGCCGATGTCGAGGCACCGCAGAAGTAGACCCCTGCTGCATGGGGCGGGTCGAAGAGCCCCATGTACCACTCGATCCTGTCCAGGGTCAGCCGCAGGTCCGTATCCGAAGCCCCGAGGGGCTCTCGTGCGTGAAAACCTGCCCAACCCGGACAACACCTCCGACGCACCTTGCGATGCAAACCCCTCTGGACTCGGCTGCCGCTTCCACGGCATAGATCTGCAACTTACTCGGCTCGTCCACGCCTCCGCCTTGCGCTGTCCGCTTCAGTCCTCCCACTGGACGGTCCAGCGGGACTCCTCGAAGTACTGGCGTAGGGAGGTCTCATCCTCAACCCACGCATCGCCGCCTTCGCTCTGGAAGTTCCGGTCTGATGCAGTCAGCACAACGTAGCTGGGAGGTTCGTCCGACAACTGCTGAATCCTGACGTATCTGCCGTGCTCTTCCGCGGAAGTGATTCGCCCGATGACCCCGATCCTCATCGCAGGCACCTCACCGACGAGTTGACGGTTGGTCGCGGACACTTCGTCTTGGATAGCGACGGGGTCAGCACCGATCTCACGCCCTAGTGAAGTGTCCGATGCGATCGGATGCCGGGCTTCCATGAGAGTTCCTTACTCTGCCGACGACGGACTCTCTCTCGATGTCACGAAGGCGATGTTCTCGTACTCCTCCTCGAAGACAACGAGCAGTCGTCGCTTGTCTTCGGACAGGAGAGTCAAGTCGTGTCCGAGCACGTCCCGCAGTGCCTCGGCCCACCCTGCGGATGTGCATTGACACTCGAGCCAAGGGAAGTTCTCCAACCCGGTGCGCGCGAGAAGGGTGCTGGGAAACTGATGATCCCTCGCCAGGGTTTCAATCCACCCACCCAAATCTTGTGGTGAAGTTGCGGCCGTGGAGTAGTCGGGGCGGGTTTCGGTGCGGCAGAATCGCGCAAGCTCCTCGCCCGCCCACCCGGGGATCTCGCTGCCATCAACGAACCGCTGAAAGATCGCGTCCGGCAGACGCTGTTCGATTCTTTCCTTCTCCCTTTTTTCCTTCGCAAGCAAGATTCTTCGTCTTAGCTCTTCGCTCATGATCGCAGCCTTATCGCTCGCGGGCTTCGTCGCTATGATGTCGACGTACTAGTTCCTGTGTAGTAGATGTGGTGTTTGTCGCCGACCTGTTGGTACCTCTCCCCCATCATGTCCACGTTGAAGCCACCCGTCTTGGGCTGCCCCGCATGGAAGTGTGGATACGGAGCGTTCGGGTCACGAGTGTGCTCGGCAATTACGCGCGTGCCCTGTGGCGTTTCATACTGGTAGTAACGCCCGTGAGCCCCTGGATTCGGGTCGTATACATAGTTGCTCGTCCGGTGACGTTGCGTCGGATCGTCACCGACTTCCCACTGTTTGACGGGCTGCTGACTATTTGGCACGCCCGCTCGTTCCCGCGCCGCATTGAATGCTTCACCTCGAGTTTCGAGGAATTGATTGCACGGGGCGAGCCCATCTGGGTCAGTCCACGTGTGCGGATTATGGACGTACGCGGTTGGGTTCGGAGCCGGAGCGAGTCCGAGGGGGTCTGCTGACAGATAGCGAGCAGTCTCGGGGTCATAGTGGCGGTGAAAGTTGTAATGGAGGCCGGTTTCGGGGTCGAAGTATTGGCCAGGGAATCGGAGTGGCGTATACGCCGTGCTGGTAGTTGCCCATGTTGTCGCACCCCACAGGGTGCTGCGTGTGTGCCAGGCGAGGTTGCCGGACGCATCGATGAGTTCGTTGGGAGTTCCGACCAGGTCCGTGACGATGGTGAAGAAGCGTGCATCGATCTCGTCCTGTGAAGCAGTGAGGATTCGTTCCGTTTGGGCGATAGGGTGTAGGCCATCGTGGTCCCACGTGAGGGCTACAAGGTCGGGCAGGGCCTCGCTCTGAGTGGTCTGCTCGCAGAGCGTTGTGTTGTCCCACGTGAAGGTGACTTCCTCCACGATGGTTTGGCCGTCGACAGCATGGCGTTGCTTGGAGATACGCCGACCGAGCGGGTCGTACAGATAGAGCCAGTCTGTACCGTCCGGAGTTATGACGGATATGAGACGGTCCTGTGCATCCCATTCGTATCGCCAGGTGTCCGGCTTGCGGGACAGCCGAGGCTTCCGACGGAGCACGACCCTGCCCTGCGCGTCGTGCTCGTAGCGGACGTTTCCGGCACGGCTGATGTGGGTGCCCGTGTAGGCACGCGCACCTGTGGCCTCGTGGCCCGGGTGCGAGGCAGGCCATGCCGCCTCTGTTTGGTTGCCCGCCACGTCGTAGGCGTATCGCTCGGTCCACCCCGCTGCATGGACGGTGGTGACCCGGCCGGTCGCGTTGAGGACGAAACTTCGGGTGCCGGAGAGCTGGTCGTCGATGCCGACGAGGTTGCCGTCTGCGCGGTAGGTGTAAGCACGGTGCTGGAGACTGCGGCCATGGGAGGTGACCTGAAGGTCGACGAGACGACCCAAGGGGTCCAGTTCGTGCGTAAGGGTGATGTTTTCTCCGATGTGCCGGACGAGTTCGCGGCCAATGGCGTCGTGCTCGAATGTGATCGTGCGGTCGGACGTCATGAGTTCGATGCGACGGCCGGCTGCGTCATACGTCCATGAACTGACGACACCGCTCGGGGTCGTCCTGGCTGTTCGGCGACCGAGGGCGTCATGGCCGAATGTCATCGTGCGCCCGTTCACGGTCTCAGATTTGAGCCGTCCGAACCGGTCACGGAGTCGGACCAGCGTCGAGTCAGGACCTTTTGCCACGGCGAGCTCGTCGAAGATGTCGTACTCGAATGTGGTGACCGCGTAGTCCGCCTCGTTGCTGACCACCTGGCCGAGCTCGTTGTGCTTGAGCCGGACCACCTGGCCGAGCCCGTTCGTCCGCGAGTTCAGGCGGCTCGCTGCGTCATAGGTGTACGTGAGGGTCCGGTCGTCGAAGTCCGTCTCAGATACGAGTCTGCCGGCTGAGTCGTACTTGTAGTCCCAGGTAAGCCCCTGCGGGTTGGTGACCCTGGTCAGCTGAAGATTCGTGTCGTGGCTGAACTCGTACCGCGCACCGTCCGGACCGGTACGGGCCACGAGCAGGTCGAAGTCCGCGTACTCGAAGGTGGAGACTCCTCCCACCGCATCAGTGTGGGACAGGCAGTTGCCTTCGCCGTCGTAGACCGAGGACTGGTCGCTGTCGTCCGCGTCGATACGTCGGGAAACCATGCCCTCCACGGTCCACTCGAAGCGGGTGATCGCTCCAAGCGCATCCGTGATGGTGACCGGGCGGCCGAACGCATTGCGTTCGTAGCGGGTCGTCGCACCCAGCGGGTCGGTCGTCTCGAGAGGGAGTCCTGCCCCGTCGCAACGCACGAATGAGCTGTGGCCGAGCGCGTCCGTCACCGAGGTGAGGTTCCCGGCCCCGTCGTACGAGAACCGCGTCGTCGCACCCGAAGCATCCGTGACCGACGTGCGGTTGCCGCGCTCGTCGTACGTCTGGCGCGTGACCGTCCCGTCCGCGCCCTTAACGCGTACCGGCAGGCCAAGCTCGTTGTACTCCGCGGACAACTCCCGCCCGTCCGGGCGTACCGCTGTCGTCACACGGCCCGACTCGTCGTACGTGGAACGGCTGACGTGCCCCAGTGGATCGGTCACCGACAGCAGCCGGTTGTAGCGGTCGCGCTCGAGCCGTGTCACGTTGCCGAGGGGGTCGATCTCGCCGACGACTTGGACGCGGTCATTGATGAGGTAGCGGTGGGTGTGGCCGAGGCCATCCGTCATGGACGTGCTGAGCAGGCCGCTCGCCGGGTCCCTGCCATCCCAGGTGAAGGTGGATTCGAGGTGGCCGTTGGTACCCGACTGAACGATGCAGCGGTCGCGGTCGTCGTAGACGTAGTCGAAGTGGCTGCCGTTGGTGTCGGTCCAGGAGGTGATACGGCCGTGCTCGTCGTAGCCGAAGCGCAGGGGGCGGTCTGAAGATCTGGTGACCTCGGTGAGGTGGCCGTCGGTGTAGCCGTACCGCAGGATCTCCTGGTCGGTGCCGTCCTGGGCTGCGCCGGCGAGGTGGAGGGCAGTGACCCGGCCCTCACTCGTCGTCAGCTTCAGGTGGTAGCCACCGTGATGGACGATCGAAGTCGGAGCATCGGTTTCGTCGTACTCGAAGGTGATCCAGCGGCTGTTGCGGTCGTCGATCTGCGCGAGCAGGGCCACATCGTCGTGGCGCGTCTCGAAGTGCCACACCCGGCCGGAGGCGGGGTCGGTGACGGTGTAGTCGCCGTCGGCGTCGCGGTCCAGAGGCCAGCGGCGGCCGTGCGTGGGCATGACGGGGACCCCGGGCGCCGGGTGCGGGTACGCCAGCAGGCTTCCCTCGTCGCAGACGAACACCACCCCCTCGGAGTCGATCTCCAGGCGCTGGTCGACGGTGCTCGCCCAGGACGGACCGAACCAGCCGCCCGCGCGGTACGACGACTCGAAAGTGCGCTCGACGACCAACGGCAGCGAGCCGGGAAGCGCGAGGTCCGTCTGCGGCAGGATCATGTGGCCGGTCGCGATGTCGACCGGGTCCTTCTTGCACGTCTTCTCGGTGCAATGCTGACCCTTGCCGTCGGGATCCTTGTCGTGGCCGTCGCGGCCCTTGCCCTTCGGGTTGTCGGCCAGGTCCTTCGCACGTGCGGCTGCCTTGAGGCCGCCCGCGCCCTTGGTGGTGGCGGCCTCGAAGATCGCGCGGCCCCAGAACTCGCTCGGGTCCTTCTGGAAAGCCTCCCATGCGTTCTTGAGGGTGCGGTCCGGGTTGGCGACGCTGGATGCCAGCCCGGCGAGGGTCGTGTTCACGCCCTTCCAGTACTCGGCCGGGTGGGTGATGTTGTACAGGTCGAGCGGATGGATCGACCGGACGAAGTTCACGGTCCCGGCTGCGGCCTTCACGAAGCCACTTCCGACATGCATCATCTCGACGCTCTGGCCGACGCCGTAGTCGGCCAGGTCGAACTTTGCCCGATCCAGCCCGGTGGGCTCCTTCGGGGCATGAGCCAGGGCAGCGGTGACCGCGTTCTTTGCCGTCTCTCCGGCCTCGTTGCGCTGACGGCGGGCATCGTTCAGGATCTCGTGGGCACGATCCAGTTGGGCCTTGCCGGGGTCGGTAGAGGCAGGCTTGGGGAGCGGGTCTGAGCCTGTGCGCGCGTCGTTGTAGGCGTCGACCTCGGCGCTGTACGCCTCGGAGCTCTCGGTGCCCTTCTTGTAGAGGGCAATTGCCTTCGTGGCTTCCCCCTGTGCCCACGTCACCGTGTCGGCGTATCTCTCCAGTGCCTTGGCCGCGTCGCCGAAGGCGTCCGCCGCACGCAGCCAGTCGGTCGGCAACGTGCTGAACTTGTCGCGGAACGCCTCGGCCGCCTCGCCTTTCCAGTGACTGGAGTCCAGCTTCTTCATGCCCTGGCCGACCAGATTGAACGCGTCCCTGAAATCCCGGAGGTTCTTCACGCCCGCGTTGATCTTTCCGGCATTGCCGTGGATCAGCTCATTGGCCTCACCACTCTGGCCGAGCTGCTGTTCACCCACGTCCGCGCCCAGGGACGAAGCCTTCCGATCACCCCAGTCCTCGACGGTGTCCGCCCAGTCCTTCGCACCGACACGGTCCAGCAGACCGCCAGTCTTGTCGGTGACGAAGTCGACGCCCTCGCCCGCCTTCTCCTTGCCCCAGTCGACACCATCGCGGACCTTGTCGTAGCCGGCCCCGACCACCTTGCCGAACATGTCTCCGTAGTCAGGCATCAGCGGTCACCCCACCGCTTCTGCTCAGCCTGCTCGACCGTCGCTTCGGAGGGGTCGAGCAACTCGCGCAGCTGCTCGTCCGTCGCCTCCCGCAGCTTCGGGTCGATGAAGCCGCTCTTCTCCCACGAGTCCAGCAGCGCGTCCTCGACGTCATACGTGGTGTTCTGCCAGGTCTGCTTGGCCTCCGCGTTCGCCTTCGACATCGACTCCTCGCTGTAGTCCGCGTTGTCGTACGGCATCTGGGACTTGATCTCGTCCCAGCGCATCTTCTTGACCTCGTCCTCGTCCAGGTGCGGATTCCCGTTCAAAGAGTTCACACCGATCTTGAGCGTGTCCTTGATGTACCGCTCCTGCTCAGAGATCGCCCCGGCCGAGAGTCCCACCGCGCTCGCGAACCCGTTTCCCCTCTGCATCAGCGCGCGCACGCCCCACTCCCAGCGCTCACAGAACGTTGTGAACTCCGCAGTCAGCCCGCCATGCCCCAACTCCAGGCCCGACAGGGCCAGGTCCGTGAAACCACGTCCCGTGGTGGCCTCGCCGATCATGCCGAGCTCCTTCAGCTCGGCATGGGCCAAGTTGATGCCGTTCGCGATCAGCTCCAGCGCGCCCGGCGGCGCCGCCAGGTCCGGCTGCTCCCCGCTCATCCCACTCCGCCGAGATCCACTGCCACCGCATCCGGCACAATTCCGGCCACCGGCGGAAACAACATGCCGTCCTCGCTGCCCGCATCCAGCGCCACCCCGGCCGGCACTCCCAGCTTCGGCACCATGACGTCCAACAGCCGTGCGCCCAGCAGCGTGTGATACATCCACTCCCGCTCGGCATCCCCCTGCGCCCGCGCGAAACGGGCCAGTGCTTCCTCGTCCGAGAACGCACAGATCCACCGCACACCGCCCTGATCCGCGGACCACAGGCTTCCGTACTCGTCGATCGGCACCAGCACCGCCGCACGCCGGAATTCCCCCAGCAGCACCGCAAACTGTCGTCTTGCGGCAGCAAGTTCATCTTCAGGTGTCGGGCTGGGCTCCGGTGCGGACACTTCCGGCGGTTCGAGCGCCGCTTGCGGTGCGGCTGCTTCCGCCGGCGCGGGCCAATCGGCCAACTCGGCCAGTCTCGACGGCCTGTCAGGCCTCGATATGTCATCCCCGTTGTCCACCACGCATCGAATGCTTTCACGCGTGCCTTCTCTAATGCAACGAAGGAAAGGGTCAAGAGGGCATGTAAAAGGAGACAGTTCCGGTGCTGTCGCACACGGCCGGATTTGCTCAGTCCTGCCCGGCCGCGGCGCGAGCGTTCTCGATGGGGGACGGGTCGTAGCGCAGCAGAGCGGGCTCGACTGCGCACGGCGAAACGCGCCGCCAGGCCGGGCGCCGGTCGAGGCCGACCTCGTGCCATGGCCGTTCCGCGCGTGCCTCGGTCATGCCGGTTTCGCCGCCCACAGGCTCACGCTCCACACATCCCCGTGCCCCAGTTGCGGGCCGCGCTCCTCGTGGTCGTCGTTCACGATCACGGCCACACTCGCGCCCGGCGCCCGGTAGCGGTGTTCCAGGAAGCCTCCCTGGTCCACCTCCTTGAGGCAGTCCACTCCCGCGACCCGGGACAACGCCTCGCGCAGGTCGGTCCAGGCGAGGTACCGCGGGAAGTCGACACGCATCCCCGCCCGCCATTCCTCCGCCCGCTCACGTCCCCCGGCCAGCCGATGCAGTTCAACCGTCACACCCGACATCACCCACTCATGCTCCGGGTCCGCGTTGAAGGCGAACTCGAAGAAGCCGTAGTCCCGGCGGAGGTGGCTCCGGCCGTCGCCGATGTCGTCGAAGAAGCTGCAGTCGATGGCCCGGTCGACCTCGTCGAGAGTGGAGCCGGGCCCCACTCCGTGCAGCCGTCCCGTCGTGATGAGGGAGACCAGGAACGGAATCGCCTCGGTCACGGTGACTTCCCCTCCTCGTGCACACCCACGTACACATCCACGTGCGTGCTCTCCGCCGCACTTCATGTCCGTGGGATACGAGCGATCGCAGTGGTCCCCCGAAGGCTTGATCAGAATGTCGGGCTCAGCGTAGGCACCCACGCGCGGGCGCGGATCAGTACTCCTGCTCAATCCGCTCGTTGCCCGCACCTCACAGGCGGCTCGTATGCTCGATCCATGACGGATCACCAGCACGGACGTCCCGAACGCCCCACCGAGAACGCGATGCGCCGCGCCCTCAAGCGGGCCAGGGACGGGGTCGCCCTCGACACCGCCGAGGCCGCCGTGCTGCTCCAGGCCCGCGGGGACGATCTCAAGGACCTGGCCGCCTCCGCCGCGCGGGTGCGGGACGCCGGGCTCGAGGCCGCCGGGCGGCCCGGTGTGATCACGTACTCGAAGAGCGTCTTCATCCCGCTCACCCGGCTGTGCCGTGACAAGTGCCACTACTGCACCTTCGCCACCGTCCCCGGCAAGCTGCGCCGGGCCGGTCACGGGATGTTCATGTCGCCGGACGAGGTTCTGGACATCGCCCGCCGCGGCGCCGAGCTGGGCTGCAAGGAAGCGCTGATCACGCTCGGGGACAAGCCCGAGGACCGCTGGCCCGAGGCGCGCGAGTGGCTGGAGGCCGAGGGGTACGACGACACCATCGCGTACGTACGGGCGATGTCGATCCGCATCCTGGAGGAGACCGGGCTGCTGCCGCACCTCAACCCGGGCGTGCTGTCCTGGACGGACTTCCAGCGGCTCAAGCCGGTCGCGCCGTCGATGGGCATGATGCTGGAGACCACGGCCGAGCGCCTGTGGAGCGAGCCCGGCGGGCCGCACTACGGCTCCCCGGACAAGGAGCCCGCCGTCCGGCTGCGTGTTCTGGAGGATGCCGGGCGCAGCTCCGTCCCCTTCACCAGCGGGCTGCTGATCGGCATCGGCGAGAACCACGAGGAGCGCGCGGACTCGCTGTTCGCGCTGCGCCGCATCTCCCGCGCCTACCACGGCATCCAGGAGCTCATCATCCAGAACTTCCGCGCCAAGCCGGACACGGCGATGCGCGGGATGCCGGACGCGGAGCTGGACGACCTGGTCGCCACCGTCGCCGTCGCCCGGCACATCATGGGCCCCTCCGCCTGTCTGCAGGCGCCGCCGAACCTGGTGGCGGGCGAGTACGCCCGGCTCATCGGCGCGGGCATCGACGACTGGGGCGGGGTGTCGCCGCTGACGCCCGACCATGTGAACCCCGAGCGCCCCTGGCCGCAGATCGACGAGCTGGCCGAGCAGTCGGCGGCGGCCGGCTTCCGGCTCGAAGAACGCCTCTGCGTCTACCCGGAGTTCGTCCGGCGCGGCGAGCCCTGGCTGGACCCCCGGCTGCTCCCGCACGTACGGGCGCTGGTCGACGAGGAGACCGGGCTGGCCCGCGAGGACGTCAAGCCCGTGGGCCTGCCCTGGCAGGAGCCCGACGAAGGGTTCACCGCCTCCGGCCGTACCGATCTGCACCGCACCATCGACACCAGCGGTCGTACCTCCGACCGGCGCGACGACTTCGACGAGGTGTACGGGGACTGGGAGGCACTGCGCGAGGCCGCGGTGCCCGGCATGGTGCCGTCCCGTATCGACGGCGACGTACGACAGGCCCTGAGCCGGGCCGCCGACGACCCGACGAAGCTCACCGACGACGAGGCGCTCGCGCTGCTGCACGCGGACGGGCCCGCGCTGGACGCGCTCACCCGCATCGCGGACGAGCTGCGCCGCGACGTGGTCGGCGACGACGTCACGTACATCGTCACGCGCAACATCAACTTCACCAACGTCTGCTACACTGGCTGCCGTTTCTGCGCCTTCGCCCAGCGTCGTACGGACGCGGACGCGTACACGCTCTCGCTCTCCCAGGTCGCCGACCGGGCCGAGCAGGCGTGGGAGGTGGGCGCGGTCGAGGTGTGCATGCAGGGCGGCATCCACCCCGACCTGCCGGGCACGGCGTACTTCGACATCGCGCGCGCCGTGAAGGAGCGCGTGCCGGGCATGCATGTGCACGCCTTCTCCCCGATGGAGGTCGTCAACGGCGCCACGCGGACGGGGATGTCGATCCGCGAGTGGCTGACGGCGGCGAAGGAGGCGGGGCTCGACTCCATCCCGGGCACGGCCGCCGAGATCCTCGACGACGAGGTCCGCTGGATCCTCACCAAGGGCAAGCTGCCGACGGCCAACTGGATCGAGGTCGTCAAGACCGCGCACGAGCTGGGCATCCGGTCGAGCTCGACCATGATGTACGGACATGTGGACCAGCCGCGGCACTGGCTCGGCCACTTCCGCACCCTGGCCCGGATCCAGCAGGAGACCGGTGGTTTCACGGAGTTCGTGACGCTGCCGTTCATCCACACCAACGCACCCGTGTATCTCGCGGGCATCGCCCGGCCCGGTCCGACGACCCGCGACAACCGTGCCGTCACCGCGATGGCACGCCTCCTCCTCCACCCGCACATCACCAACATCCAGACCAGCTGGGTCAAGCTGGGCCAGGAGGGCGCGGCCGAGATGCTCCGCTCCGGGGCGAACGACCTGGGCGGCACCCTCATGGAGGAGACCATCTCCCGGATGGCGGGCTCCAGTTACGGCTCGTACCGCTCGGTCCAGGATCTGATCGCCATCGCGGAGGAGGCCGGCCGTCCGGCGAAGCCGCGTACGACGCTGTACGGAGAGGTGCCGCAGGAGCGGCAGCAGGCGGCCACCGCGTCGGACGGGCATCTGCCGGAGCTGCTGCCGGTGATCTCCGACTAGCAGGTGGCCCCATGGGCGAAGGCTGGACCGTACGGCGGTGGGGGCAGGCCGCCCGGCTCGAGCTGAGACTGGACTCGGGCTGAGACTGGACTCGGGCTGAGACTGGAGGAGACGTACCACCTGCTGTGCGCGCAGCCGGGTACGGCGTTGCCGCGGGCGCTGCGGTACGGGGTCGAGGCCTGCCGCGCAGGCTCGGTGGCGGCGCGGCACCGGGCATTGGCTCTGGGGCTCGATGAGGCTGCTGGTCGCCCAGACCCGCTCACCGGCCGATGCGGGGCGCGCCGCGGTGCATCCGGACGCAGGCCGGTCGCTGAGGCCTTCGCCGATTTCGACCGGTTCCAGCCGCTCGGCGCGGACCCCGCCGAGCCGGACCCGGAGCCCCTGGTGCGCCGCCTCACCGACGTGCGGGATACGGCGACACCCACCGACAGTGGGCAAAACCGGCCAGATGCCCGTCTGTCCACATACCGTAGCGATCCGATTCAGGCTCCTGAGTCGACCTTCCCGGTCGATTACAGTGCTGCGCCTGGCATACGTTCGACATCGGGAGGGGCGCGGTGAGCTCAGCAGCCACAGCCGTCTGGGGCCGTGCCGAGCAGCAGGACTTCCGTGCACGCGTGCGCGGCTCCCTGCTCGGCGGCGCCATCGGCGACGCGCTCGGTGCGGGGGTCGCCACGCTCACCCTCGAGGAGATACGCGCCGCCCACGGCCCGGACGCCGTCGTCGACCTCGTGCCCGCACACGGCCGGCGCGGCGCCGTCACCTCCGCCACCCAGCTGACCCTCTTCACCGTCGACGGGCTGATCCGCGCCCAGGTCCGCCGCGACACCGGCGCCTGGCACCCGCCCACCGATGTGCACCGCGCGCACCTCAGATGGGCTGCCACCCAGCGCGACTGGGGCCCCGACGAGCGCCGCAAGGACAATGGCTGGCTCGCCCGCGAAGAGTGGCTCTACAGTCGCCGCGACCCGTCCCCGGCCAGCCTGATCGGGCTCGCCGACGAGAGCATGGGCACCCTGGAAGCACCCAAGAATCCCACCGCGCGCGACGCCGGCGCGCTGGTGCGCTCCGCGCCCTTCGGCCTGCTCGTCGGCTGGGAGCCGCACCTGGTGTGCCAGCTGGCCGTGGAGTGCGCCGCCCAGACCCACGGCCACCCCACCGCGTATCTCTCCGCAGGCGCGCTCGCCGTCATCGTGCACGGACTGGCCCGCGGCGAGACCCTTGACGGCTCCGTGCAGCGCGCCCTGGCCCAGCTGGCCCCGCGCCCGGGGCACCAGCCCGTCACGGACGCCCTCAAGGAGGCGCTCGGCGCCGTACGGCAGGGCATCCCGGGTCCCGCCAGGATCGCCGCCCTCGGCGAGGGCCACTACGCCGAGGACGCCCTCGGCATCGCCGTCTACTGCGCCCTCGTCGGCGAGGACATCCGGCACGGTCTGCGGCTCGCCGTGAACCACGACGGCCCCTCCGAGATCACGGGCGCGCTGACCGGCTCGCTGCTCGGCGTGCTGCACGGCGAGACGGCGCTCCCGCCCGCCTGGCTCTCCGAGCTGGAGGGCCGTCCCACCGTGCTGGAACTGGCCGACGACTTCGCGATGGAGATGACGCAGGGCCCGGCCCTGCACGGCCCCACGGTGAACGCG
This sequence comes from Streptomyces sp. NBC_01142, assembly GCF_026341125.1. Classification (NCBI taxonomy): domain Bacteria; kingdom Bacillati; phylum Actinomycetota; class Actinomycetes; order Kitasatosporales; family Streptomycetaceae; genus Streptomyces; species Streptomyces sp. NBC_01142. Next base: position 2,491,481 of record NZ_JAPEOR010000002.1, on the reverse strand, counting down.
CCCGGCTGGCTGGCCCGCTACCCGCGCACCTGAACAGCGCGAGGTCAGCCGTCCGCATCCTGGCGGCCGAGCACCTTCGCGTCGGCGGCTCGGGGGCTCCGGGGGTTCGGGCGGCCCCTGCTGCTCCGGCGGCTCGGGTTGCTCGGGCGGCTGCGGCGGCCCCGGCGGGCGTCGGCAACAGCCCGGCGGCGGCCGCACCGCTGCCGTCGTCGTCGTTGATGATCAGGGCAAGCACCGCGTCGCGCTCCGGGAGGCCCCCGGCACAGCGAGAGACCGCACGGGATGCGGGTCCCGTGCGGCCGAGAAGAGGTGAAGCCGACAGTCCTCACCGTGGGCGTGTTGCTACCGCATCAGTTCGCCGGCATTGACCAGAAGCGACTGGCCCGTGATCGCCCGGGCCCGGTCGGAGGCGAGGAAGGCCGCGGCCTCCGCCACGTCTCCGTCCGTGGCCAGCTCGGGCAGAGCCATCCGCTCGGTGAGCCGCTCCAGCACCTCCGGCTCCGGCACCCCTTCGGTGTGCGCGGTGAACCGGACGTACGCCTGGACCGGCGGCCCCCACATCCAGCCGGGCAGCACGGTGTTCACCCGGATCCGGTGCGGCCCCAGCTCGCGCGCCAGCGAGTACATCGCCGAGGTGAGAGCTCCCTTGGATGCCGCGTACGCCGCCTGCCACACCTGTGAGGGCGCGGCCACGGCCGACTGCGTACCGATGATGACGACCGACCCGCCCCGCTCCTTGAGCGCGGGCAGGCAGGCGCGGGTCATCCGCAGCGTGCCCAGCAGGTTCACATCGATGACCCCCTGCCAGGTCGCGAAGTCCGCGTCCTCGAGGCCCCCGAAGCAGCTGTCCCAGGCGGCGACATGGACGACCGCGTCGATCCTCCCGAAGCGCTCGAGCGCGAGCGCGGCCAGCGCGTCGCACTGTGTCTCGTCGGTGATGTCCGTGGCGCGGCAGGCGGTCCGCCCGCCGCCGGGATCGATCTCGCCGGCCGACTTCGCGAGATTCGCCTCGGTACGCGCGCCGAGGACCGCGTTGCCCCCGTCCCGTACGACGGTCGCGGCGATCTGATGGCCGAGCCCGGCGCCGACACCGGAGACGATCACGGTCTTCCCCTGGAGCAGCATTCTGGGCGCCTCCCGGCTCTGGCAGTTCTCCTGACGGAGCGTCAGAGTAGGTCCCTCCAACGGAGGAAGGAAGGGGAGCGTCATGAGCGAGGACACACGCCGGGAGGCCTACGCGGAGCTGGCGGGCGTCGGCCCGTACGGAGTGCACCCCGGCCACGCCCTGATCACCATGGTCGAACCGCATCCGGGCCATGAGTTCGCGTACAACCGCTGGTACGAGGACGACCACTACTACGCGGGCGCGATGGCGATGCCCTGGATGTACGCGGGGCGGCGCTGGGTCGCCACCAGGGACCTCCAGCTCCTGCGCTACCCGGAGAAGTCCGCGGTGGCCCAGCCGGTGACCGCGGGGTGCTACCTCTCCACGTACTGGATCACCGACGGCCGCTACGGCGACCATATGAAGTGGACCGTGGGGATCAACAAGCGGCTGAACCGGGACGGCCGGGTCTATCAGGACCGTACGCACGTGTTCACGGCCTTCCAGGACCACAGGGCGACCGTCTACCGCGACGGGGCGGCGGGTCCGCGCGACTATCACGCGCTGGACCATCCGTACGCCGGCCTGGTGGTGGAGGTCATCGATACCGAGGGGCCGGAGCAGCGGGCGGAGCTGCTGGAGTGGCTGCGGACGAAGCATCTGCCGAAGCGGCTGGCGGGCTCTCCCGCGGCGATGGTGACCGTCTTCCGGCCGACGCCACTGCCGGGCGACAGGATGACCTATGTGAAACAGGTGGAGGGCGTGGACAGCCGCCTGACGCTGCTGTGGTTCCTTGAGGAGGACCCGAGGGAGCGCTGGGAGTCTTCCTTCGCCGGTCTCGACGCAGCGGTCGTCGAATCGGGGCTGGGCCGGGTGGAGCTGGTGGCTCCCTTCATCCCGACGGTTCCGGGCACCGACCGCTACGTCGACCAACTGCGCTGATCGGGCAGGGAGGCGCGGGCCGGCTTGTGCCTTGTCGACGGCGGCATCCACCTGACAGCCCTATGCGCCGCACCTATTGTGGTCGTTCGGCCCAGGTGCTGACGGGGCGTTGACGGAGTGGGGGCGTTGATGGAAGCGCAGATGATTGATCTCGCGCGGGCTGCGGGGACCGCCGTGGTCACGCTCATGGCCACGGATGCGTGGGAAAGGACGCGCGACGGTGTCGTCGCCCTGTGGCGGCGGGCCAGTCCCTCACGCGCCGACGGAGTCGAGGAGGAACTGGAGGCAGCCCGGGACGACCTCCTCGCGGCCAGGGAGAGTGGGGACGACCTGACCGAACGGGAGCTGCGCGAGGCATGGACTGGACGTGTGCGGCGTCTTCTCCGTGAGCGGCCGGAAGTGGCGTCGGAATTGCGACAGATCCTCGCCGAGCTTGATCCCGAACTGCAGGACGGTGCACCAAGGACAGTGCAGATGCGTGCGGAAGCGTCTGGCAGCGCCCGTGTCTATCAGGCGGGCCGCGATCAGCACATCAACGAACGGTGAGCGGGGCCGAACGAGACGCAGAGCATATGGTGCAGGGGCGCGCATCAGGCCAAGGCCGCGTCTACCAGGCGATCGGCGACCAGTACGTAACAGAGCATCATCACCACTACGCTCCGGATGAGCCTCCGGATCTCTTCGGGCCGTCGATGCGGCGAACGATTGTGCGGGCGCAAGCTGGTCGGCTCCGTTCCGAGCGGCCAGCCCCGGATTCGGTGCGCACTCCGCTGGTAGGACGAACTCCTCTGGTCCTTCGGGACCGGGAGGAACTCATACGCAGTCTGATGGATGCGGCTCAGAATCAGACCGGGGGAATTCACGTTCTTCACGGCCTTGGCGGCTGTGGCAAGACGGCGGTTGCTCAGGCCGTATTCAACGCGGCCACACAGCAGGGCGGGCGCATCGGCCTCTGGGTGAACGCCTCCGAACGGGTCACTCTCCGGGCGGGAATGCTGGCGGTGGCGGCTGACCGTGGAGCGGAGTCAGTCGAGTTGGCTGCTGCGCGCGATGGCCTGCGCGCCTCGGCTGATCTCGTCTGGCACTACCTGAACTACTCATCGCAACCGTGGGTCCTCGTTCTGGACAATGCGGATGACCCAGCAGCGCTCGGGGAAGGCACGTGGCTTCGGCCGAGTCCGCAGGGCACGGTGATCGTCACCACGCGACAAGCCAGTTCCCATGTGTGGAACGGAGCGGAACTTCACAGTGTGGGCGTGCTTCCCGTGGAGGACGCCGCCCAGGTGCTTCGCGATCTTGCTCCACGAGCCGGCACAGCCGAAGAGGCCGAGACAGTGGGCTTGACTGCCTGCCCCTCGCTCTCACCTTGGCTGGATCCTTCCTGTCTCGTCAACTCTTGGAGAGCTGGTCCATGAGCGACTACCACCGGCATCTGGACGACAGTCCTACGGAGCTGATCGACCGAGGGGCGGTTCCACGTGGCTCCGAGACGAATGGGCGTCAGCTCGTTGGCCGGACCTGGGAGATCTCGCTGAGGGCTCTCGCGGGCGAAGGGATTCCTGAATGCGCGACGCTTCTGCGCTTGTTGTCCTGCTGGAGTTCGGACCCGGTACCGCTCTCACTGCTTCTCCCCGGAGCGGTTGATGCAACGGGCTTGAGCACTGTCGATCCGCCATTGCCTGGACAGAAGGTCGAAGTTGCTCTTCGTGGCCTGCTGGACCATTCGATGGTTTCACTCGTGGAATCTGAGGAAAGCGGTGAGGTGGTGCGTTGCGTAAAGGCGCATGGCGTTCTGCTCGACAGTGTTGCGGCTGCGGTACCAAACGAGGCGCGGCCGCTCCTCGTTGCATCCGCCGCACGTCTGCTCGAGGGAGAGGTCCCTGCGCAGACCCTGGGAGCAGGGGCCGCTGACGGGGTTCGGCGTCTCGTTCCACATGCGACGAACCTGCTCCGGCGAGTGCAGGACGCCGGCACCGCGCCCATGGTGGCCGATGTCGCGACTCGCGTGGCGGGACACGTTTTCGCGAGCGGCGACTACCAAGCCGCTCTGTTTCTGGCCCAAGCTGCCGCGGCGACGGCGCAGCAGTTGCTGGGATCGGATCATCCAGCGGTATTTCGTGCTCACCATCGGGCAGCCGTGGCACTGTTCAGGCTCGGCCGTTTCGAGGAGTCCGTGGCCCTGCACCGACAAGTGCTCGATGACAGGGAACAGGTGTTGGGTGCGGAACATCCGGAGACCTTGGAAAGCCGTCAAGATATTCATGAGCCGCTTGGACAGTTGCACAGGCTCGAAGAGTGCATGGCGACGCTGCGGGCCACGGAGCGAATTCGTGCCCGAGTGTTGGGCGGCGATCATCCCGACACCCTATATGCCCGAGCGCTTCTCATTGAATACTTGGCGGTGTCAAACGCAGTCGAGCAGTTCGATAGAATCGGCCCGCCGACTGTAGCCGCCTCCGAGCAAATCCTCGGAGAAGACTCCTTCATCACTGTGACCGGTCGCCACAATTTCGCATACGGTCTCTACCGTTTCGGCCGGTGGGAGCAAGCGGAGTCGGTTGCCCGAAGGGTTTTGTCGGATCGCGAGCGTCTGCACGGCGCCAACCATCCGTTGGCTCTTTCAGCCGTGGTCCTGTTGAGCTGGATCCTCGAAGAGCGTGGACGGTTTGCGGAGTCCATCTCTCTCGGGCGTCGGGCCGTGGCTGGCCAGGAGCGCGCCCTTGGACCGGAGCATCCGTATCTGCTCGCGAGTCGAGCAGGGCTGGCTGCTTCTCTCGCGGCCTCCGGCGACCTGGCTGAGGCGCAGGCCCTGGCTCGGGAGAATCTGCCTCTGTGTGAGCGTGTCCTCGGGGCGAATGACCCCGTCACGGTGAAGACTCGCACCCTCCTTGACGGTCAGTAGGGCGACCGGGCAGCAAGCAGCCCCCTCGGCTAGGACGGCGGGCCAGTCGAGAGGGCTTGACTCACGCTGCGACTTATGTGGTCGGTGTGCTCAATTCAGGCACCGGGAGGCGTGGTTCGGCCGACATCGAGGATGAACGTCGACCACGCCTCCGCGCTGAGGCCGAGGGTTCCGCTGCGAGGATTCTTCGAATCGCGGATAGCGACTGTGCGGCGATCCTCTGCCCTGACTTCCACGCAATCTCCGTTGACGGCGGAGTACGAGGACTTGGTCCATTCCGTCAGCGCGTCATGCCGAATCAGCATAGTGACTCCGATGGTTGTGCCAGTTGTTGGGCCTTGTGCGCCCAGCCGCTGGGGGCAGCGGCTCTGCGATCGACGCTACGCCGCAACATCACCGGAGGTAGGTGGTGTTCACCCATCCGGATGGCATATTCCTTCGGGATCTTCTCAGTTGATGCTGCACAGGTGTAAGGTGCGCGCCGCCCCCTCGTTGCTTGATCACGAGCCGCAGCTTTCCGCTACTTTGTGAATGAACTCGCGGGATTGCTCGGCGCTCAGCGCCTTGGCCCGCAGGTGCTCGTACATCACGGCGTAGCTCTGGACGTCGTTGGCCTTCTCCAGGTAGAGGTCGCTGGTGACTCCCTCCAGGTAGACCACGCTGGCGTCCATCGCTTCCTGAAACTCGAGGATGGCGAACTTGCCGTACATGCCCGGATGCGCCCCGACGTCGTACGGCAGTACCTGCAGCGTGACGTGCGGCTGTTCACTCAACTGCGCGAGATGTCTGAGCTGGTCAGCCATGATCTGCCGATCGCCGACGATGCGTCGCAGCAGTGCTTCATCGATCACCGCCCAGAAGCGGAGGGGGTTCACCGGATCGGTGAGGCGATCCTGACGCTTGAGGCGGATCTGAATGCGCTTGTCGATCTCGCTGGGTGTGGCCTCGGGCCACATCCCCTCGATAACCGCCTGCGCGTACTCTCGGGTCTGAAGCAGACCGGGAACGATCAGTGATTCGTACACGCGGAGGCTCGCCGCGTCGGTCTCCAGGCCGATGTAGACGCTGTACGGGATGTCGCCGAAGGCGTGCCACCAGCCCTGCTGGCGCGAGTCCTTGGCCATCTGCATCAGCGAGTCGACGATCCGGTGGTCCTCGACCTCGTACACCCCGCACAGATCGCGGACATCGCGCTGGCTGATGGAGCGGCGGCCGTTCTCGAGACGGCTGATCTTCGACTGGGAGACGAGCAGGCGCTCCGCCACCTCTTCGGCCGTCATGCCCTTGAGCTCTCGGAGCCGGCGCAGCTCCTGGCCCAATCGGCGTCGCCTGACGGTGGGGTTGACGTTGGACGCCACGGAAACTGCACCTCCGGCTGCGTAGCTGTGCGTATCTACTGCTCAGCAGACTGCCACCAATGGTCGTTGCTGCGCTGCAAAATGGCTACACGCGCGAACGCGCGGGGCAGCCTGGTGGCTGCCCCGCGCGTCTTGTGCGGCTCCCGAACCGGGTCGTGGGGACGTCGGTGCGGCGGTATTGCGGTGCGGTGGGTGGATCTGTGTTCAGGGTGGTACTCAGTGAGCGGCGACGTGGGCCATGCTGCCGTGGCGTGGTTGCATCGCTACGGCCGCAGGCTGGCGGTTGCCGACCGGGGCGGGCGTACGGCGGGGCTGAGCGGCCGCACCGTTCTGGACGTCCATCACGGCGTGCGCCACGAGTCCGCCCATGGGGTCGTGCCTGATGAGGTCCCGCAGACGGGACCTCGAGGAACGCCCTTCGTTCCCGGGGTACAGGTGCTTGCCGAGTCCGACCGCGTGGGCCAGCGCGGCGAGCGCCGCGGTCCGCGGGTCCGGCGGTACACCGGTGCGGATCGCACTGTCCAGCCGGGCCCTGATGTCCCGGCTGATTGCCGTCTCCGTCGCTTGGTAGCGAGTCGTCGGCAGTACTCCGCACATCTGGCCCGCCACGGCATGCACCATGCCGCACCGCTCCAGATGCGAGAGGTAAATCTGACGCAACCCCAGTCGGGGCCCGCCAATCCAATGGACCGCCCGAACCGGGCTGCCGCGCCTGCGCAGCAGTTCCAGTGCGGAGTCCAGAGTCGGATCTCCGGTCGGCCGTGGCATCACCACGGCGATACGATCCCCGTCTGGGGCTATCCGTCCTGCCAGAGCCAGCTCTACTAGCTGTGCCCCGGCCAGGCCGAGGTCGAGCGACTGCGGCTGCGCTGTGGTACCCGTTGCCGGGTCCAGAGCGAGCAGCAGAAGCTCCTCCGGAAGTGTTCTGCGGCTCCTGCCCATCCATGCCTCCCCGCGTGGATGAATGACAGGGTGACCCCTCTCACATTGGTCTGTCGAGAGCGCCTGGGTGCTTTGTACGGGAACCGTTAGGTATGTCGTTCTCGTCTAGGCACTGGGGCCGAGGGCTCACACAGGACACTGGTAGATGGTTCGGACAACACGGGCTGTCGCTTGACGGCGCCTGGTACGACGTAGGCACGGCGTATGACGCATGACTCATGGAGGAGGCACGGTGGCGGGCGAGTCCCCCGACAAGTCGGAGCAGCGGAAGTCGTCGGGGGAGACGACTCCGGGCGAACGCGACCCGCGGCTCGCCGTGTTCCGTCAGGCATCCCCCGGGGCGACGGCCCCCGGGGTGGACCAGCCGACGGCGGTCTTCAAGACGGTACCTCCGGAGATGACCGAGACCTCGGTGACCGAGACCCCGGCGACCGTGGAACCGGACACGGCAGCGGGCACGGCAGCGGGCACGACGTCGGGCTCGGCGTCGGGCCCGGTGGCGAACGACGTGAGGCTGCGCGCGGCGGTTGCGGCGTGGGTGGCGAGCGCGGACGACGACGGCGACGGGAAGCCGGGGGGCGAGGGCGACGCAGCTGCGGCCTCGGAGGCCGGACAGGGCGACGGCGCGTCTGACGGCGGCGCTGCCGCGTCGACGGCGGACCCCGCAGAAGACGTGGCCGACCGGGAGCCCGGGCAGGCGGAGGCAGAGGCAGAGACAGAGGCAGAGGGCTGGGGCGACGGCGCGTCTGACGACGCCGCTGCTGCTTCGCCGGTGCACCGGGCCGACGACGGCCAGGGTGACGACGACCAGGCCGACGGCGCCTCTGACGACGCCGAGCGGGCTGCCGCCTCGGCGGTGGACCGGGCCGACGACGCGCCCGCGCCGGCGGTTGAGCCCGAGCAGGCAGAGCGCGAGGGCGCCGATGCGTCCGACGACGCGGAGCCGGCTCTCACCTCGGGGGCGGACCGGACCGACGATGCGTCGGGCGACGCTCCCGCGGATGCGGCGTGCTCGGATGCCGCCGCCTCGCCGGCCGGGTCTGCCGATACGACGGCAGCGGCTGACGAGGAGACCTCGGCCGACGCGAGGACATCGGCCATCGATGAGGCCCCGGGCGGCGAGGACGCCGACGGGACTCCGGACGGCGGGTCCGACTCAGGACCTGCCGAGTCCGCCGAGCCCGCGGAATCCGCCGAGCCCGCGGAATCCACCGAGTCCGCGGAATCTACCGAGCCCGCAGAATCTGCGGAAGCAAAGGGCGAGGGCACCCCCGCCGCCCCCCAGCGTGGCGTCGATCAGCCAACCGCCGTGTTCAAGGCTCTCCGGCGGCCCGCCGTCGACCAGCCGACCACCGCGCTCAAGGTGCCCCCGGTACCCAAGCCCAAGCCGGAGTCGGACGCCGAGCGCACCAGCACGTTCGTACCCCTGCAGGCCGATGACGTGCGGACGCCCAGCGCCCGCAAGCCCGAGGCGGCCGCCCCTTCGTGGGCGAAACCCGCAGCGGCCGCCCCGGCCGCGCCCGCGGCCCCCGCACCCGCCTCGCTCACCGAGGCCGAGCGGACCAAGCAGCAGCCGATGCCTCCGCTGCCGCCGCTCGATCTGCTCGCCGAGCTGACCAACACCCCGCCGCCGCCTCAGACCCCGGTCCGTACGGTCGTCCGGCGGGTCAAGATCTGGACGCCGCTCCTCCTCCTGCTCCTGGTCATCTTTGCGGTCGTACAGATCGTGCGCCCGCTTCCCGCCCCCACGCTCGGGCTCTCCGCCGAGAGCACCTACGTCTTCAAGGGCGGCCCGCTCAACCTGCCGTGGCCCGACGAGGGCCAAGGAGCCGTGGAGGTCGAGGGCGTCGGCAGCATCGGTACGTACGGCGCCCAGAAGCCCGCGCCCATCGCGAGCATCGCGAAGACGATGACGGCGTACGTGATCCTCAGGGACCACCCGATCAAGGGCTCGGAAGTCGGTCCGAAGATCACGGTCGACAAGAAGGCCGAGGAGGAGTCCAAGCTCCCCTACGAGTCGACCGCGCCGATCAGTGAGGGGCAGGAGTTCACCGAGCAGCAGATGCTTCAGCTGCTGATGATCCCCTCCGGGAACAACGCGGCACGTCTGCTGGCCCGCTGGGACTCGAAGTCCGAGGCCGAGTTCGTCAAGAAGATGAACGACGCGGCCAAGGACCTCGGCATGACCAACACCACCTACACGGATCCGAGCGGCCTGAAGGCCACCACCGTCTCCACCCCGGAGGACCAGCTCAAGCTGGCCAAGGCGGTCATGCAGAACAAATTGTTCCGGGACATCGTCGACACGACGCTGACCACGGTCCCCGGCGTGGACGGGCAGATCAGGAACAACAACGACAAGGCTCTGCTGAAGAACGGCGTCGGCGGCATCAAGACCGGTTCGTCCACCCCGGCCGGCGGCAATCTGCTCTGGTCGGCCAACACCATCGTCGACGGCGAAGTGCGCCGCATCGTCGGCATTGTGATGGGAATCCAGAAGGCCGACACTCTCGACAAGAAGCTGACGAAGGCGATCGACCACAGCATCGAGGTGATCGAGGCTGCTCAGGGCGGTGTCACGTCCGCCACCGTCATCAAGAAGGGCGATGTGGTCGGGTACGTCGACGACGGCCTCGGCGGACGGACCCACCTCGTCGCCACCAAGAATCTCAAGGCGGTCGGCTGGGGCGGCCTCAAGGTCGACATCGAGATCGCGGACGGCGGCAAAGCGGTCCCGCACTCGGCCACGGCGGGCACCGTCGTCGGCCAGGTCTCGGTCGGGTCCGGCACCGGCAAGGTCACCGCGCCGGTCGCGCTGCAGCAGGACCTGGCGGAGCCCGGCGTCGGCGCCAAGCTGATCCACATCGGCTAGCACCGCGCGGACGGCGAGGGCGCCCCGGGATTCCGGGGCGCCCTCGTGCTAGCGTCCCGGGGCAACTTCGGGACGCCGGGACACGTCCTCGAGCATGGAACTCCAACAGCAGAACTCAGAAGCAGAACGCAGAAGCAGAACGCAGAAGCAGAACGCAGAAGCAGAACGCAGAAGCAGAACGCTGACCGCAGAAGCTGATCGCAGTGGCTGAAGCAGAAGTAGCAGCAGCACCACGTACGCCGGAGGTTGGCAGGCCGTCGGGACGACGGCTCGCGGACGGGGAAGACGGGGAGAGCCGCAGTGACCACCGCTGAGCCGACACAGGCGGACGGCAGCAGCACCCGCACGGGGCCGCGAATACGGCCGCCCGTGCCCCGCAAGGCCGATCCCGGCCCCCTGGCCGATCTCCGTGACCGCCTGCTGCGCCGCCCCGTCGCCCTCACGACGGCAGTCGCCGCGCTGGTCCACCTGATCTGGTTCTTCTTCTTCGCCAACAGCGGCGGCGACATCGCGGCCCAGGACGCCTGGGCCGAGTTCGTCGGCCGCCATCCCGACTCCGCGTACAACCTCGCCTGGTACGGCGGGATGCACCCGGTCTCGTACAGCGTCGTCTCGCCGTATCTGATGTCCATCCTCGGCGTCCGTACGACGATGATCGTCGCCGGTACGGTCTCGGCCTCTCTGACCGCGTTGATCCTGGTCCGCGTCCGTGCCGTCCGGAACCCCGTGGCCTGCTCGTTCGCCGGGGTCTTCGCCTTCCTCTGCAATGCGCTCTCCGGCCGGGTGACCTTCGGCCTCGGCCTGATGTTCGCGCTCGGCGCGGTCGCGGCCGTCTTCTGCTGGCCGCGTCGCTGGCGGCGGAAACGCTGGGCGAAGGCGGCCGTAGCCGCCCCGCTCGCCGGACTGGCCACCGCGTCGAGTCCGGTCGCCGGGCTCTTCCTCGGTGTGGTCGCTGCTGCGCTGTTCCTGAACAAACGCCGCCCGGGCGCGTACGCCCTCGGCCTCGCGCCGGTCATGGTCGTGGCGCTCTCCGCCTGGCTGTTCCCGTTCTCCGGTACGCAGCCGATGTCGTTCTGGACGGCGTCGCTCCCCTTCCTCTTCGGGATCCTCGTCCTCGTCCTCGTCCCGAAGCAGTGGCGAACCGTCCGCACCGGCGCGGCCGTCTACGCCTTCGGCACGCTGCTCACCTGGGCGATCGACTCGCAGATCGGGTCGAACGTCTCCCGGCTCGCGATGCTGTTCGCGGGTGTGGTGCTGCTTGCCGCGCTGCCGTACGCCGTGCCGAGCTCCCGCAAGTGGTACGCGCTGGTGATCGCCTTTGCGGGGCTGAACTTCTGGATCGGCTTCAAGGGCGTCGACGACATGGTGCGTACGGCTCCGACGGCGTCCTGGAACCGTGAGCTCGCGCCGCTGGTCAACCGGCTCCAGGAGATCCACGCCGACCGCGGCCGGGTCGAGGTGGTCCCGGCCAGCAGCCACCGGGAGGCCTCCGCGCTCGCTCCGTACGTCATTCTGGCCCGCGGCTGGAACCGGCAGGCGGATATGAAGCGCAATCCGCTCTTCTACGACAAGGACAAGATCCTCACGGCCGACGGCTACCGCGCCTGGCTCGACCGGTGGGCCGTCCACTACGTCGTGCTGCCGACGGGGGCGCCGGACTCCACCGGGGCGGCGCAGGAAGCGAAGCTGGTCAGCCAGGGGCAGCCGTATCTGAAACAGATCTGGAGCGACGCGAACTGGCAGCTGTTCGCGGTGAAGGACCCGGTGCCGCTCGCCGATCCGCCGGCCACGGTGAACCGGGCGGGCGCGGGCGGGCTCACGATCCAGGTGAAGACGGCGGGCCGGGTGCTGATACGTGTCCCGTACTCGCCGTGGCTCAGCATCGTCGACGAGGAGGGCGAGAAGATGCAGCCCCCGCAGGAGACGTCAGAATCGAAGGCGCGCGACGAGGACGGCTCCAGGACCTTCGTCAACCGGCACGGCTGTCTGCTGAAGACGGAGGAGAGTGTGGAGGGCGACGAGTGGACGGAACTGCTCGCGCCGAAGCCGGGGGTGTACCGTCTGGCGGCGCCGTACGACGTATCACGCGGGACGCCCTGCCCCGATGAACTCCGATGAACTCCGCTGACCCCGTTACCTGCGTTAACACCTACCTCCGCCCTGCCCGCTGATGCATAGTGGACTCCCTTGGCATACCGGGCAGTTGGTCTAACGGTTCAGGTGCGACATGGCATGCGAACAATGCGGCGGCAATGGTGACGGCGTGTTCCCCGGGGCGAGATGCCCGGAATGCGGGGCAGTCGGCTCTGCCTACTCGTCCGGCTCAGCGTCCGCGGCCGGCGCGGGTGAGAGCACGCGGGGCGGGGCGCGGGTGGCCGGGGGGACCCTGGCCGGGCGCGTCTCTCTGTTCTCCCGTACCGGAAAGACCCTGCTGGCCGGAGCAGTTGTGCTGACCGCGCTCGCCGTGGTCGTCTCGACGGTGACTCTCTACGGGGACGACGCGGATCCGGCCGGCGCGGATGCGTCCGACGGCGACTCCGGGGCTCCGGGCGACCTGGGAGGCCCCCCGCGGCGGATCGAACCCACGGCGCTGCCCGGCGACTCCGCGTCCCCCTCCCGCTCACCCCTGCCGACGCCGAGCCGGAAGCCCCCGCAGAAGCGCCAAAAGCCCCCGCAGAACGCCAACGGGCCCTCGTACTCCGCCTGGGCGGGGCCCGGCTGCACCGGCGGCGGCCGCTACCTCGAAGGCGGCCGCTTCAACGACGGCGACGACGGCTGGTACACCGTGGACTCCGGCGGGCACCGTGGCGACGGCTGCGACGGCAGCTTCACCGCGATCCCCATGTCGGGCAGTTCGACCAAGGACGCCGGCGGCACGGCGACGTGGTCCTGGTACGTGGGCAGCGGATACACGAGCTGTGCGATAGCCGTCACCATCCCGGAGAGCGACCGCGACGACGATGTGGCGGGGCAGCCGACGACGTACAACGTCCTGGCAGACCCCGACGACGAGGACAGTGCGATCAAGTCCTTCCAGATCGATCAGACCACGTTGCGCGGCAGCGGCCAGATCGTCGAGAAGGTCCCGGTCGTCGACCAGCAGCTGGCGGTGCAGCTGGTCGACCGGGGCGGCCAGGACGGGAACGACGGCCGCGAGGGTGCGCACCACGCGGCGGCCCAGATGAGAGCGGAATGCCGGGCCTGACAGGTCGGTTCGGGCCCGCAGCCCGATCCCGATCCGCCCGATCCCGATCCTGATCCGCCTGATCCGCCTGATCCGACTGCTTGATCCGTACGGTCCGACCCGTCCGTCCGGCGTCAGCTGCCGACGGCCGCCTGCACGGCTTCGTTGCAGGTGGCGCACTCCAGCCGGTCCCACCGGGGCGCATGCCAGGTGGTGGTGTCGGGGGCGGTGTGCGCCGCCCTCTCCATCCCCGCCGTCGTACGGCCGCACATCGTCCGGGCCTCTTCCCACTCCTCGCCATCGGGAAGGGGCCACCTCACCGCGTGCACGCGGATGGGCTGGCGAATGTCGTGCCCGCTGGGGCCGAAGCGGTTCTGTTCCTGTGATGCGTCCTGTATCGCTGTGGCGTACTGACTCATGCGCAGACCCTAGGCCGGAACAGCTCTCCGCGACCCCGAATCGGCCGAACGCCCTCCTGTCTGCCCCTCAGGCGCCCGTCTTGCCGTCGAGCCGCTCGCGGATCAGGTCGGCGTGCCCGTTGTGCCGCGCGTACTCCTCGATCAGATGGACGTAGATCCAGCGCAGGCTGACCGGCTGCTTCCAGAGGGTGCCGGTGTCGTCGAGGGACCGGTCGGCGCATATCGCCTCGCCCCGTGCGATCTCGGCCCGCCACACCGCGAGCGCCTCGTCCAGGTCTCGCTCCGGCGCCAGAGCGAACCCGCTTTTGTTCCCCTCGTACACAGAAGGGACGTCGAGACCGGAGAACACCCGCTGGAACCAGTTCCGTTCGACCTCGGCCATGTGCTGCACCAGTCCGAGTAACGTCATGCTCGACGGCTCGACCGACGCCTGCCGAATTCCGTCCCCCTCCACCCCTTCGCACTTGAGCGCCAGCGTCGCGCGGTGGAACGTGAGCCAACTCTCGAGCATGGTGCGCTCGTCGGCCTCGAAGGGCGGGATGGGCCTTCCGTCTGGAGTCTTCATGAACCAAGACTGACACGCACCACTGACAGCGGGTGGTCATCAAGGGCGAACGGCACAGGTCTTGAGCGCCGGAGGGGCCAGGTAGGCGGAGATGCGCGAGTACGTGACAGGACAGACCCGGGCTCAGCCAACCTGAACTGCCTCAGCGGCAGAGTTCGTCGAGGTCCTCGGAGAAGGTCACGAACTCGGCCTGGGCCTCGGTGATGATCTCCCGGGCGGGCCGGCGCGGGGTGATCGCGTGCAGCTCGGCCAGCTCGGCCATGGCCGCGTCCGGGCGCGCCTCACGGTCCTCGTACAGGGCGGCTTCCATTGGCCCGAAGCCGTCGGCCAGCACCCACAGGAAGTCGGACAGATTCCCGGCCACCACGCCGCGCTCGCCCTCCGAGCCCATGAACACCACGGGCTGCTCGGCCAGGGGCCGCCCCGGCCGCGCGCACCAGATGGCGGCGAGACCGCCGGTGCCGTCCTGCCCGAAGACCCGGTAGGCGCCGCCGTCGAGCTCGTGGTTGCCGGTCCAGTGGCGCAACCAATCGGTGGTCTCCTCGGCGGAGTCGAAGACGTTGTACGGCTCGAAGTCGACGCCCTCACCCTCGTCGCCGTAGTCGAATTCCGCTCGGGCCACATCGGCCAGGGCAGGCGGAAAGCGGCGGTCACTACCAGTCGTCTCGATCATCTGCGCAGGCTAACCGCCCCCACTGACATCGTCGGATGGTCGGACCTGCGGACACCTGCTTCAGGAGTTCGGTCCAGGCGCCGAACAGGACCGGGGTGGCGGGCCCTGTCGGGCGGTCCGACAGGTGCCGTTGCGTGCCTGGGGCCGCCGCTGCTCACAGTCGTTGATGTCAGCGCCGGATGTCGGTCCGACTGATCCGAACCTCAGCCCTCGCTCCTCATGCGGGCTGGTAGTCCCAGAAGCAGTAGGCACAAGCGCCCCGTCCCTCCGCCGTGGCTTCGGCCAGCACGACACGACGCCGAGGGTGAGTTTCCATGCCCAGACCCAGGGCGTACTCCTGCCCTTCCGCGAGGGCCTTACAGGCCGAAGAACGATGGAAGACCCCGCCCCCGGCCGTGATGTAGACGAATTTGACCAAGCCCTCGGGGGGAGGAGCGCAGTCCACGCACTGTTGGACGACTAAGTCGTGTATGCATCGCTCATCCATGACGCCAGATTAATCAGGCGGTCTGACAAGTACCGGCTGGTGCGCACCGCGTTCGAAAACTCGAATGCTTCGTCTCGCGCGGTTCTGGGATCATGCCCGGATGGCCCACCCTCTCGAACCCCTGGTCATCCGGCACACCCACCGCCTCCCTGCCCCCTCCGGACCTGCCGGGCAGGGCAGCGTCGCAGCGCGGCAGTTCGACGCCGCGCTGATGTCCGTGGGCTTCAAGCTCTCGGCGGCCCTGCTGGAGCGTCTGTCGGAACTGTCCGAGGAAACGGTCGTCGACACCGCCGCGCGCACGCTGGACACCGTCCGCGAGATGGTCGGCGACCATGTCCAGCACAACGTCTACTTCGTCGACTTCCCGGCCAACGTGCCGGACACGTTCGACTTCTGGATGCGGTGCATCGCCGAGGCGCTCGCCGACGACGCCTCGCGCGACGGCACACTCGCCCAGCTCCGCACTGGTGTGGTCGACCTGCTGACCCTCCCGTCGTACGGCAACTACCAGCACACGTACGCCGAGATGCTGGCCGCTCACGATGAGCTGATCGCCGCCGCGGGCGACCGCACGACGGTCGTGCACCTGGGCGGTTCCCCGGACGACGAGGTCACCGCGCTGTACCTGGCCCTGGCGGGCAGTACCACTCCGCTCGGCGAAGAGAACCTGCGCGACCTTCGCTCGCTCGCCGAGCACTGCGTCGACAGCCTTCAGCCCGAGGCGATCCCGGTACGGGAGAACCGCGCCGTCATCAACGCCGCCCGCCTGCATGCCGGCCGGGACCTCCTTCTGGACACCGTCACCGACGTACTCCGCCTGGCCTGCGCACTCTCGGACGGCGACGCGGCCCTTGTGGAACCGACCCGTTTCCGGTCGATGCCCCGACCGGTCCGCCGCGCTCTGCTCGCCGGCCTCGACGCGGTGGTCGCGGCCGCGCCTGCCAAGCTCGCCGATGTCACCGCGCACCGCGAGGCGTTCAAGCGCCTCGGTGAGCGCCTCCACCCGCACGAGTACCCGCGCTGGCCGCACGCCGCCGACGTGTTCGCCGTCGCCCGGGGCGAGAAGGAGGCCCGGTCCTTCGAGAGCCGCATCGAGGAACTGCTCGGCATGAACGACGTCACCGGGGCGGCGCGGTTGCTGACGGCCGCCCCGGGCAAACTGTTCCGCTCCCTGGACCGCCTGCTGCGCGCGTGCCTGACCCAGGACGAGCGCGATGCTGTCGTAGCCGCCGCAGAGCAGGTCGCCCCGCAGGTCTCCGGCCGGGTACTGCTGTCGGTGCGCGAGCATCTGCACAACCGCGCCCAGGAGACAGGCGAGCGCCGCGTCTTTGTCAACCGTCGCGGCGGCGCCTGGGTCACCGCCGACAACCGTCCCCTCGTGCTGCCGCCCGAGCGCAAGCGGCTCATCGACGTCCTGGACGCCGAGATACGCGGCCGCCTCCCGGAGCCGGGGCACCTGCTCATCGACCCCGACATCCTCGATGTCGCGCTCCCGCTCAGCGGCAAGGCGACGGCTGCCGGCTTCGGCGTGCTGCCCCGCGGCTCTTTCTCCCCCGTCGAGGGTGACTTGCTGCGCTTCTTCGTCTACTGGAAGCAGAAGAGCCACGACACCGACTACGACCTGTCGGCGCTGATGCTCGACGCCGAGTACGAGACCGTCTGCTGGCTTTCGTACACCGCCCTCACCGAGGTCGAGGGTGAGCACTCCGGCGACATCACGGAGGCACCCGACGGCGCCTCGGAGTTCATCGACCTGCGCCTGAACGCCGTGCGCGGCACCTTCATCGTCCCGCAGGTCAATGTCTTCTCGGGGGAGGGCTTCGAAGCGGTAGAGGAGTCGTTCTTCGGCTTCATGCTCCGCGATGCCGAGCAGCGGGGCCGCCCCTTCGAGGCGCGCACCGTGCGCATGAAGTCGGAGCTGCGCGGGCCGGGCAGGGTCGCGCTGCCGTTGGTGTTCCTGCGCGGGAGCGACGGCCGCTGGCGCGCCAAGTGGCTCCACCTCTACCTCCAGGGCAACCCGAACGCCAACCGGGTCGAGGAGAACCGGGTGTCGGTCGCCACGCTGTTGCGCGGAATCGTTGAGCGCGACTACCTCACGGTCCGGTACCTCACCGGCCTGATGGCCGACCGCGCCACGGCCACCACGCTGTGGGACGGCACGACGGTCCCGGACGGCCCCGTCACCTACATCGGCCTGGAACGCCCGGACGGACTGCATCCGGACTCCCTGATCGTCACCCCGGAAAATCTGCGTGCCCTGATCCCCGGCTGACTGCTAGCGTTGGTCCCGGCGAGGCCATGGACGGGACTTCCTTCTCATCCTCCTTGAACTAGTCCCTCCGCTTTCCTTGCCCTTGACGTCACGCCGGGGTGCCGAACGGCACTCCGGCGTCGTCGTTCTCCCAGGTCCTCGCGATGCGGTGCGCCCCTCTGCGTTCGTAACCCCCACACCTGGACTGACCATCTGGGGCTTGCTGGGGAGGATGGACCAGAATGGGTCAATCCCGACGATCTGAACTTCTCCCAACGCACAGTGTCCCCGAACGACTACGTGGAGAAGATGCGCGCGCGGAACAGAAATGAACTAGGTGAGCCAGTCCCCCCGACGGGACTCCAGGAGAGGCCGCAGCACGTGCGCAACGGGACATGTGAGAAGAAATGACCGCGATCGAACGCCTATGGGAAGACTTTGAGCTTCCCATCAGAGATGCACTCCACTTCACCGACGGGCACTCCTGTGATGTCGCCCTCGACCCCGACGTGCCGAGCGGTTTTAGGGTGCTCGCCCCCTTCGACCTGGATGAGACGCTGGAAGGTGATCCGTCTTGGACATCTTCGGTTGATGGGCTTGCCGCAGTAGACCTGGGGAGCAAGGGGCTACTGTGGGGCGGCGAGGGTTCGTACGGGTCAGATGGGTTCATCGCACGTTTGACTGCTGATCGTGCGCTAATTTGGGCGATCTTCTTCATGGAAGCCAATCCCTTTGATCGGATCCAGCTGTCCAACAACGTCGCTACCTTCAGCTCAACCTCGGGGTTCGAGATCACAGTTGACATCGACGATCCACGAACTCCCATCTCCTGACACATGCGGTGTGCGGTAGCGGACCCAACCCCACCGCCGACCGTTACACCCAGCAGGGTCGTGTTCCGGATTCTGACGGCCCCGCTCGTCTCCTGGCGCCCCGTCGGACACGGAAACTCTCGATCAACTCCCCTTTCACTCAGGTAAGTTCAGGCGCGATCGGTTGTTCGAAGAGAGGAACGCTGCCTTGCGAACGCCCTACCGTCGTCTGACGACCGTCCTTGGGCTAGCCGCGGCCTCCGCGTCGGCGCTCGTCCTGGGTACTGCCCCGGCACAGGCCGCCGGCTACGTCTACAACGCCTACAACGCCCTCTCCTCGCCGAGCGCGAAGACCGAGTTTGCCCAGGACGGCGAGATCCTCTACGCCCTCGACATCAAGAGTGACGGCCACGGCGTTGTCGCCCAGTGGCGCTACAACTCAAGCTCCGCCGTCCACTCGTACTACCACGGCGGCGGCTTCGGGACCGTCGGGAAGTGGGACCTGTCCTTCGCGGAGGGCACCACCCTGCAGATCCGCGCCTGCCTGCAGGACACGTCCAACGGCACCCCGTACAGCTGCGGCGGCTGGGAGTACGCCAAGGCCTGACCGTCAGAAGACGGCGAAGGGGCGGGCCCTCGGGCCCGCCCCTTTCGTGTTCGCAGGTCAGTGCTCGCCCTGCGCCAGCTTCAGCAGATGGTCGGCCGGCGCCTGTCCGCCGGACGCATTGCGGCCGGCATCGTGTGTCTTCTCCTACAGCTGGCGGACGACGGCACGGCGGCCCCGGCTGACCTCGATCAGGCTGTCGGTCTTCCGCTGGGTGAAGGCGAGGTGTGCGGTGCCGACGGAGACTCCGTGGCCTGGGCCACCGGTTTCTCAAGAGGCGGCCCGGCCGTGAGTGACCGCTGCCGTTGATGTCAGATATGGATGTCAAAGACCTCGGACCATGATCGGTCCGGGGTCTTTGCGCTGGTGCCTCCGGCAGGATTCGAACCTGTGACACCCGCTTGAGGAGTTTTCCTTGGGTAGGGCTTTGACCTGCGGGAACGTCGGGGTTGGGCTGCTTGGCTTGCGAAAACATTCCTCCGCAGTTCTCACGTGTTCACGGGGTTTCCCGGCCTCATGTGTGCTGCATCCGTTCTTGCGAGGGCTGCCCGCGAGACGGCTACCCGCCTGCCCTGTGCCGCAGATGCGAAAAGCCCTGCCATTTGTGTCGCGGTCTGACTCGCGCCGATCTGGGTCACGGTTGTCGGCGGCTCGTGTGCCCGTTGGAACGAGACCCTGAAGTCATCCCTTCCTAGCGTCGTTGCCGCAGCTGCTGGACGACTGGCACAACGGCCAGACAGAGCAACGCAGTCCCTCCGAACGCCGCACCTGCCGAGAGGACGGCATCGGCGGCCGGGCTGCCGTCGAGCGCCTTGAGGAAGCCAACGCACGCCGCGACGAGGGCGGAGAACAGCACCATGACCAGCAGCCAGGGAATCCAGGCACTGTTCGCGGGCTCGGAGGACTTACAGTGCGCAACAAGGTGCAGCAAGGATCCAGGGGTGTCGGGGTGCCATCGCAGCCCCGCGATGATGGGCCAGTGGAGGTTTCCGGGTGGTTCCGTCCTCTCCTAGTGCTTGAAGAGGGTTTCGGGATTAGCCGGATCAGCATCACCATGGACGCCTACACCCACGTAGTCCAGGACACCCAGCGCGAAGCCAAGAGTGCGACACCCGCTTTAGGAGTTCGACAGGCGTCGGACCGGCCGCAGAGTCCTGCGGTGGCGCAGTCCATGCCCAGACATGCAGGTGCGCTGGCGTCCAGTGCCGTTGATGTGACTCGTGGATGTCGGCCCGGCCAGCACTTCTTGTGTATCTTGCTCTTCCTGGCCCTGGCTTCCTTCTCCTTGCGCTGGGCCACGCCGTACGCCGACCACGCCCCTGATGCGCTGGGCAGAGGGTGGTGCCTGACACCACCTGACTCCGACACCACCTGACTCCGACACCAACCAACTGTCTTGTCAGCCGCGATCACAGTCTCTTGGCCCGTGGTGTGAGGGCGGTGCAACTGAATCTCCCACGCGGCCTAACAGGTCGGAAACCGGCCGCTACGGCGGCCGGACTAGCTTCGTGACTATGAGGGTGTGGACGCCAGTACGGTCGGCGCTCGGCAGGTTAGACGCAATCGACAAGGGCGGTTCAGGCAAGGGCAGTTCAGTGGGCCGCTCCTGGCGCCGCCGCAGTGGCCGAACGTCATCCGGCCATCGGCAGATGCCTGGCTGGCGCAGCATCAGAGGCCGTGTGGCGGTGGTCATCACGGTCCCGATCTTCTTGCTGTTGGCGGTGGCCGGTCTCGCCGTGCACGGCCGGGCCGAGGCCTTCGGCGACGCCCGGACGACCCGTTCCGAGGTTGGCCTCAGCCTGCGAATCCAGGCCCTGGTGCACCAGCTGCAACGCGAACGTGGCCTGACTAACGGTCTGCTGGCAGGTGAGAAGGAGTTCCGCCCACCGCTCGCCGCTACTCGCAAGCGCGTGGACATGGCGCTGCGCGGAATGCGCCGTGAGAGCGCCGTCGAGGATGTCATCCAGGGGCACTTGCGGCGCCTTGCCGACATCCGGGCCGGTGCCGACAGGGGCAGCGCCGACGCGGATATCGCAGACCGGGCCGCGACCCTGGCCTTCTACACCACCGCCATCGACGCCCTCAACGCCGTCGACCCGGTGGCGGGGACCGCGACCGGCGCCGACCGTCAACTGCGCGACGGACTGGGGGCGTTGCGGGAACTGGCCGCGGCCAAGGAGTCAGTCGCTCTCGAACGCGGCTTCCTCAATGGCGTGTTCGCCGAAGGCGGCTTTCACGGCCGCGAGTACCTCACTTTCACCGAGGTACGTGCCACGCGTGTCGCCGCCCTCGCCCGTTTCCGGCAGGTCGCCACCGCACCCCAGCGCGCGGCCCTGAAGAAGGCTTTCGGTACCGCGGACGCCGAACGCGCCACCGTCTACGAGAAACGGGCGGAAGCCGCCGCTGGCGGCTCCGCGCTGCACGCCGACGCCGGCGCCTGGTGGGATGCGATGACCGTACTCGTCGACGATCTGTACGCCGTCCAGCAGTCGGTCGGTGACGACGCAAGGGACCGGGCCGACCGGCTCAGCCACGACGCCGAGATCGGCCTCGCCGCCTATCTCGTCGCGGGAGCACTCATGGCCGCCCTCGTCGGGGGCCTCGCCGCTTTTGCCTCCCGTTCCCTCACGCGCCCGCTCGGCGCGCTCGCCGAGGCCGCCCACGACGTGGCGCGGAACCGACTGCCCGCAACCGTCGCCCGTATCCAGCGGTCCCCGCAGGACCATGCCGAGCTCCTCCCGCCGGCGGACGCGCCGGACAACCCCGATGCACGTCTGCTGGGCGGGGCGGCGGAGATCGCCGAGGTCGCGGCGTCCCTGCAGCAGGTGGAACTCACCGCCCTGCGCCTGGCCGCCCAGCAGGCCGGCCTGCGCCGTAACACCACCGAATCGCTCGCCAATCTCGGCCGTCGCAACCAGAACCTCGTTCGTCGTCAGCTCAGCCTCATCACCCGCCTCGAACGGCAGGAACTCGACCCGGACGCCCTCGCCGAGCTCTTCGAGCTCGACCACCTCGCCACTCGTATGCGGCGCAACGCCGAAAGCCTTCTGGTCCTGGCCGGGCAGAATCCGCCGCGGCCCACGGCAGCACCTGCCGACGGCCTGGAAATCGTCCAGTCCGCCGTTGCCGAGGTGGAGCAGTACCGGCGGGTCCTGATCGCGACCGTGGAGCCGGTGCGGGTGCGCGGGCACGCCGTCGCCGATGTCGCCCACCTCCTTGCCGAACTCATCGAGAACGGGCTGACTTTCTCGCCACCGGTCGAACCGGTCGAGGTACACGGCTGGTACGACACCGAGGACGACACATACTGCTTCGCTGTCGTCGACCACGGCGTCGGCATGTCCGAAGCCGACAAGGAACGTGCCAACGCCCGCCTCTCCGACGCTGGCGAGGAGGCCCTGCTTGCCGCGCCTACCCGGTTCCTCGGCCATCTCGTCGTCGGCCGACTCGCCCACCGCCTCGGTGAAGGCGCCCAAGTCCACCTCTTCGACACCACTGGCGGTGGCTTGTCCGCACTCCTTGTCCTTCCCGGGCGCCTGCTCGCCCCCGTGGAGGTCCCCTTCACCTCACCCCCGCCCATCAGGCCCGCTGTCTCCTCCCTGCTCAACGGCTTTAGAGCAGGTGTCGCCCGAGCCGAGGCTCAAAGCACACAAGGAGCGTCATCGTGACCACCGCCGTCCAGAATTTCGGCTGGCTCATCTCGGAGTTCGTACGCACCGCAGACGGCGTCACCGATGCTGTCGCCGTCTCCTCCGACGGCTTACTCATGGCCGCTTCGGACAGCCTCGGCCGAGATCGCGCCGATCACCTCGCCGCCGTCGTCTCCGGCATCACCAGCCTCGCCCAGAACGCGGCGACGGTACACGGCTTCCGCGGCATGAAGCTCGTCATGATCGAAATGCTCGGCGGCTTCCTCATGGTCGGTCGCATTCGCGACGGCAGCTGCCTCGGCGTCCTCGCCGCCGAGGGGTGCGACGTCGGCCTGGTCGGCTATGAAATGGCCGTCCTCGCCGACCGCGCCGGCGAACTGCTCACTCCGCAACTGGTACGCGAACTCCACTCCGCGCCCCTGGCCGCGGGATAGTTGCGCCGTGCTTCGGCTACCTGCGTCTCAGGATCAGGCATCCGCGAAAGATCTCCGTCGTCCGCGCGCACCGCATGTGCGCTACGAGCGCTGGGGCCCTCCCGTCCGACAGACGGAAGGGCCTCTGACCAGGTGTTTCTCTGTGCCCCCGGCAGGATTCGAACCTGCGACACCCGCTTTAGGAGTGGGATCGAATCCTTGCCGGGTGGTGCCTGGCGCTGCCGCGCGATGCTGTTTCCCCTGGTCAGAACCGCACGGCGAGCCACTTGATCCGGCTCATGCCGCCCTGTATCGGACCGGTCCGCTCACGCATCGCTCACGCGCTGCCGGTTGCTGAGCAGCGCGTGGGTCAGATCTGGCCGAGGTCGATCTCCACCGGGAAGGGGGCCGCTACCTTGAGGACGCCGGTGAACACGTCTCCGTCCCGGTAGGTCTTCGTCGCGGGGTCGAGAACGGAGGTGTACACGAGAGGAACGCCTGTCGCGGCCTGCTCGATCCGCCAGTAGAAGCCGATGCCTGCCTTGGCGTACTGGTCGACCTTCACGATCCGGTCGGTGGTTTCCGAGCCTGGCGACACCACCTCCGCGACCAGCAGCACGTGCTCAGGGCGGGTGGGGGTGATGTCGATTGTGTCTGCGCGGTACACGACGACGTCTGGGCGGCGATTGGTGAGTGGGACGTCCTGAAGCCGGACGTCGAAGTCCGTGTCGGCGTTCCACTCCGGGCCCGCGGCGGCATCCAGGACGTTCGCCAGAATCCGGGCCAGCCGGTTGTGCCGCTTGGACGCACTCGGACTCACGACGACCATCCCGTCCACGATCTCGATACCGGCGCACTGCTCCTCGGACCAGGACTCGTACTCCTCGGCAGTGATCTGCTCATGCATCCACGCCGGGGCTACCATCTCGGCCGTCATGAAGCACCTCCCGGACACTGTGTTGCGGGCCCGATCCCGCTGGATTCAGCGTACTGTCTGCCACCCGTCCGGCACGCTGATCTCGGTCATGCCCGCTCCCCGTCGGCCGGCATCCGACCAGCGAGTCCCCGACAGTCCCGGCTGGCATCACCCTCGACATCAGCGCGTTCGTGACGGACCTCGTCGTGGCAGACCCCCGACTACGACCCTGACGCGCTGGTGTGCCGCAAGGACGGCGCTCCGCAGCCGCTCGACGTCGCCGCACTCCAGGGGCGCGTGGATCAAACCTGGATCCTGTGGCACTCCTCCGGCAACAACCGCACGGAGGTGCTGCGACTCCTGCCAGCGCTCATCCGGGACGCCGAGACGGGCGTCCGCTCCCTCGATGGGGCCGAGCGCCGTGCCGCACTGGTCGCCACCTCCGACATCTACCGCCTCACCGGACAGGCCACCGCCTACATCGCGCCCGCCGAGCTCGCATGGGTGGTCGCCGACCGGGCACTGTCCGCCGCGCAGGACGCCGACCAGCCGGCCGCCATAGCCGCCGCAGCGTGGAACATGGGCAACATCCTCCGCGAGACGTCTTACCCCGAAGAGGCGCTGCAGGTCGTGACCGAGGCGGCCGACCTGATCCGCCCGCACCTCGAGGAAGCGCCCGACGACTGGCGCGGCGTGTACGGCGCGCTGCAGCTGCACGCTGCGGTGACGGCCGCGCGAGACGGACGGTCGGGGGACGCGTGGCGGTACTGGGGCGCCGGCGACCAGGTCGCCAAGTCCCTGCCCGCCAGCTACGTACACCCGTCGACCGTGTTCGGCAGGGCCAACGTGGACTTCCACGCCGTGTCGGTAGCCACCGATCTACGCACGTCCCGCAAGGCACTGACCCTCGCCGACGACATCGACCCGGACGCCATGCCCTCAGTCGAGCGGCGCGCCCGCCTCTGGGTCGAGGTAGCCCGCGGGCACCTGCAGCGCGGCGACCACACGGCGGCCCTGCATGTGATGCAGCTCGCCCACCAGATCGGCGCCGAGACAGTCGAGTTCACCCCGTCCGCCCTCACTGCCGTCACTGACTTGTGGCAAGGGGCGCCGCGCGCGCTCCGTCCCGAGGCCGCCCGCCTGGCCGAGAAGGTCGGCCTGCGCGAAGTGGGCTAGAGGGACAGTCTGGGTAACGGGGACACTCTGTCCCCGTTACCCGCCGGTATCTCCCCTACCGTGACTGTCCGTCAACGGCCGCTCACCACACGGGAGATCAGATGGCCGCCACGCCCTGGCACGCCTCGCCTCGCCCCAATGCCGCACCCACCGGCGACACGAACACCGGCGAGATCCGCGTGCCCCTGGAACTCTGGTCCGTGGACCGCTCGCAGGGGAACGCGGACCTCGTGCTGTCCCGCGTCGAGGCGGAGCACCTGTACGCGCACCTGTCGTACCTGCTCCGCCAGGACAAGGTGGCCCACGTCGGCTCTGCCCGCGTCTCCGGGATCGTGTGATGACTGCCCGCTCCGTCATCAAGCTCGCCGACTGGATCCTCGGCATCGACCGAACCCCCGGCGCGCCCGGCCCAATCTTCGAGCTCGCATGCACGACGTGCGACGAGGCATCGGGCGCGAGCGACGGCAAGACGGACCCGGAGCTGTGGGCCATGGCGCACACAGGCCGGCACACAGACCACCGGTCGTTCCGGTCGGCGACGACGGCGTTCTTCCGCACTGCGCCCGCTCCCGGTAACCCGCTGTACCGCGAGCACTAAGACCCCGCCCCGGCCGATGACTCCCGGCCAGGAAACCCGGCCGGGGCGGGCTGCAAGGACAGAACACATCCCACCGGAGAGGACACCACTCATGGGCACACTCAGCAATGGTCGCGAGACGGTCGCGTTCGAGAACCCGCACGCCCCCGGGCTGGACTGGCGCAAGGCGAGCCGGAGCGACCTCCACCCGATCGTGAAGGACTGCGTGATTCTGGCCGCGGCGCCGGACGCCAGCGACCACCCGCACTTCAGCATCCCGGACGGCACCCGCATGGTGGCGATCTCGGACGACAAGGACCCGACCAGCCCCGTGCTGTACTTCAGCCGCGCCGAACTGAGGAAGTTCCTCGAGGGCGCGAAGGACGGCGAGTTCGACGACCTCATGGCCACCGACGCGGAGATGGAGCAGGCCGCCGCCCTCACGGCCGTCTGATCATGAACGCGGACCAGGTAGCTCAGGCACACCGGAGCATCCAGCAGTTCCGCGGCACCGCATGCCGGGAGTGCCGGAGTCAACAGACAGTCCCGCTGCTCTGTCAGGGCGTGGTCATCGTCTCCTGCGAGAACTGCGGAGGCGCCACCCCGATGTGCCGTCTCAGGACACCGGTCACCGTCTAGCCCCCACTGACCCCCGCCTCGGCCGATGCATCCGGCCAGGAAACCCCGACCGGGGCGGGTCCGATCCCCACCTATCAGAGGAGATCACCATGACCGTACATTCGACCCCGCCGGTTCCGGCCCCTCCGGGCACCCCAACCCCAGTGTCGACACGGGCGTTACTGTCCGACGCCGAGTTCAACGCGGTGCTCGGCACGATCCTCAGCAACAACCCCGGCATGCAGATCGAGATGGGCGGCCGGATCATCACGCAGGCCCTCGCGTTCGTGGCGACCGCCGCGTCCCAGTCTGGCCGGGCGATGACGCCGAGCCGCGTGGTCGACGAGGGATGGCACACGCTGATCCTGCACACCGGCCTGTACGCCCGGCTGTGCGCCCGGTTCGGGAACTTCGTGCACCACGTCCCCGAGCAGCCTGACCCCGGCCGGTACGACCCGGCAATTCTCGAGCGGACGACCGCGCTGATCGAGGCTGCCGGGTACGAGGTGGACCGGGATCTGTGGCGCGGCCCCACGGACACTCTTGTATCCGTGGCCGCGGACTGCCAGCACTCGGACGACAGCGGGACAATCGTCATCACCCCAAGGCCCAAGCCCAAGGCGTTCTAGGCTTCCGCCATGGCGAAGGAATGGATTGACCCGCGGTACGCGTACTTGGTCGCAGCGTGGAAGCGCGTGCAGGAGCCGGCCTCGCGTGCCCCCGAGCCACGGCCACGGCGCGCGTTCATCGTCCCGCCCAGGGCCTGAGCTCATCAGCTGCCCGGTCGTCCGCTCCCCCCGTGGCGGATGGCCGGGGCTTCTCTCTGCCCAGAAACTTCGGCTGCGTAGCGACGGACGGGGCAGCCTCCCCCGTAGAGCAGGAGAGGGGTTCCTACCGCACGAGATCTGAGAGAGGTACACCGATGGCGTCAGCAAGGAGGATGAGCAGGCTGAGTGGTGGGTCGCTGATCGCGTACTCGATGCGGTTGATCGTTTTGCGATCCGCGTTGGCGAGTTCACCCAGCTTCTCTTGCGTGAGGCCGGCGGCTTCTCTTGCGGCTCGTATGCGGGCGCCGATTGCCCGGCGGTGGGTGAGGACCCTGTCGGGCTGGGGATCGGCTGGCACTCGCCAACGGTCTTTTGATCATGGCGGAGTGCCTGTACCTGGTCAGGTACATTGGGCGACTCTTGTCGCTATGCAAGTTTCTGAGCTGCTGCTTTCTATAGAAAGCAGCCCTCGCAGCGGCCAACGGGTGTCCACGTGTCCACCCGTTCGCGCCGTCAGACGCCAAGCTTCGGCCAAGGCGTCCCGCCTCGCCCCCGTTTGGGGGTGGGGCGGTCTACCTTGTAGGCGAGAAGGCCCCCACCGGCAATCACGGACGCTGTTGGTAAATCCGGGGCCTGCGTGACGACGGCCTGTACGACCCCGTTGGGGTGGTACAGGCCGTCGTTGTGTTTCTGGGGTGGGTTCGTGTCGTTGCATGGGGTGGAGTTGGCGGAGATTCCGGAGGAGACCGCGCGGGTGGCGCGTGCGGTGTTCCCGAAGGGCTGTCTGGCGATGCGGATGCGGGATGTGCTCGGGCCAGTCTTCGCTGATGCCCAGTTCGAGGGGTTGTTCCCGGTGCGGGGGCGTCCGGCGGTGTCGCCGGCCCGGCTGGCGCTGGTGTCGGTGTTGCAGTTCGCGGAGGGGCTGACCGACCGGCAGGCCGCGCACGCGGTCCGCTCGCGTCTGGACTGGAAGTACGCCCTGTCTCTGGAGCTCGCCGATACCGGGTTCGACTTCTCCGTGCTCAGCGAGTTCCGGGCCCGGCTGGCCGAGTCGGATGCGGACCGGGTGGTGTTCGACGCGGTGCTTCGGGCCGGTGGGGAGGCCGGGCTGGTCAAGGCGGGCAAGCGGCAGCGTACGGACGCCACCCATGTGCTGGCCGTGACCAGGGACCTGAGCCGGCTGGAGTTCGTGGTCGAGACGCTGCGAGCGGTGCTGAACCAGGTTGCTGAGGTGGCCGGGGAATGGCTGGTGACGGTGGCGGCGCCGGAGTGGTTCGACCGCTACTCGGCCCGGCCGGAGGACAGCCGTTTCCCGTCCCGATGGGCGGCACGTGTCGAGCACGGAGACCAGTGCGGGGCCGATGGCATGGTGCTGCTTAAGGCTGTCTGGTCGGTGTCGGCGCCGCCCAGCCTGCGGGCCCTCCCGGCCGTGGAGTTGCTGCGCCAGACCTGGGTGCAGCAGTTTTACCAGGCCGACGACGCCGTGCGCTGGCGGGAGCCGAAGAACACCCCGCCGGGCCTGATCCGCTTACGCACCCCGCACGAACCCGGGGCAAGGACCGGATCCAAGCGGGATCTGGGCTGGTCCGGCTACAAGGTCCACCTCAGCGAGACCTGCGAGCCCGACGCACCGCACCTGATCACCCACATCCACACCACCCCGGCACCGGTCAGTGACATCGCTGTCCTGGAGGACATCCACACCGCGCTGGCCGAGCGTGAGCTCTTGCCGGACGAGCACCTGGTGGACGCCGGATACGTGGACGCCGAGCAGATCCACCACGCTCGCCGCGACCACGGCATTGACCTCGTCGGCCCTGTCGGGAAGGTGACCAACCGGAAACAGGCGGCCGGGGACTTCTTCGACAACACTCGCTTCACCATCGACTGGGACCAGCACACGGTCACCTGTCCCGGAGGTAAACAGAGCACTGTCTGGCGAGCGACCACCAGCCACCGGGGCACCCCCGTGACCCGGGTCAAGTTCCCGGCCAGAGAGTGCGGCCCCTGCGAGCTGAGGACGTCGTGCACCGACTCGCCCAAGGGACGCGCACTCACCTTCCGCCCCCAGGCCGAGCACGAGATCCTCCAACAGGCCCGGATCGAACAGGACACCGCGCTATGGCGACGACGCTACGGGCACCGTGCTGGGGTCGAGGGCACCATCTCCCAAGGCGTCCAGGCGTTCGGCCTGCGCAGATCCCGCTACCGCGGCCTCGCCAAAACCCGGCTGCAACACCACTTCACCGGAGCCGCCATCAACCTCGCCCGCCTCGACGCCTGGCTCACCGGCAGACCCCTCGCCCGCACCCGTATCTCACCCTTCGCAGCACTCCGCCCCGCTGGATGAGATCCAGCGGGGCGGAATTAACCAACAGCGTCCGGAAACCGGCGGGGGCCTTCGCCTATGACACAGGCCTCCCCGCCTGACGTCACAGGTCATGGACGGCACGTGTCAGGCGTGTGTGGGGAGACACTCCTGCCCCGTCCATGGGTCGCACTCTACTGGCATGCACACGGGATTCAACCCCCCTATCGGGTGACCGAAAGCGCATGATCATCGGGGGGTGTGGCATCCATGTGGCATCCGGCCACGAGGAAGGCCCCCCGTTCGAATAAACGGGGGGCCCGCCAACTCCCTGACCTGCTGCGCAGGTTGTGCCCCCGGCAGGATTCGAACCTGCGACACCCGCTTTAGGAGAGCGGTGCTCTATCCCCTGAGCTACGAAGGCGCGAAGGCGGGGATCTGTCGGAAAGCGTGTCTGAAACCGCCTGCCGACAGGGTGGGGCTTGACCGGTGAGGGCTGGGCCACCGCCGACAGTGTAGCGGGTCCTCTTGATCGGTAACGAGGGCTGACTGTTGCGCGCTCGCGGAGCGGAGCGGGACCAGAGGTGCGGGCCCGGCGCCGAGGATCAGAGAGCGAGGGGTCGTTCGATCACGCTCTGGTCAGTGGGTTGCTGAGCCGCGCGAAGGCGATGGAGAGCAGCAGGGCCGCATCGGCACCACAGGCGGGGACTCGCTTGTGGGGGTGGCTCTGGTCGAAACGGGAGCGCTGGGAATCCCTGTCCTGGCGGAAGCCCTTGAGCCGTCGGCCGACGGGTGTGCCGGGCGGGACCTACCGGAGGTGCTCGTCCGGTTGATTGGTGGTCATACGCCGACGGGTCTGCTCAATCGGCGGCCTGCTTGCACACTCTGCCGGGCGAGCCCGGCCACGTTCCGCGCCGACGGGCTCACCGCCCCCACCTGGACGGCGGGGGAGCGGCATCCCCGCCGCAGCAGTGCCCGCTGGGGTCCGGAAAGCTGTAGCCGACGGAACCGGAGGTGGGTGTTCCGTCCCGCCGGTCGTCTGACTGGGGGCCTTGACGGGGTGTGGTCAAGATCGTCGCGTAACCTGCTATGTGACCACTTCAGCTGTTGGGGAACGGCTGGCACGTCTTTCCGGGGGGTTCACATCAGCATGCCCATTCGTCGTACGTCCGTCGGGACGGCGCTCGCCGTTCTGTTCGGTTCGGTTTCGCTTCTCGGTGCGGGGGCGGCCCCCGCCGCCGCGGACAGCAGCACCAACCTGTACGTATCTCCGAGCTCTGCCCAGGACATCGTGGTGGACGGTGTCCACCGCCGCGTTTTCGTCAGCAGCCCGACCGGGGCCAAAATCATCGCCGCCGACTACAACGGCAAGGTCGTGGGCGGGATCACCGATATCCCGGGCGCCAGCGGGATGGCGCTCTCCGCGGACTCGGCCACGCTCTACGTGGCACTGCGGGACGCGGCCGCGATCGCCGCGATCGACACCGCCACACTCAAGGTGACCGCCCGGTACGAGACCGGTGCGGGAACGGCCCCGGAGAACGTGGCTCTGGCGGGCGGCAAGCTCTGGTTCGGCTACGAAAAGCCTGGGGGCGGGGGCGACATCGGTGCGCTGGACCTGGCCGGTGCCAAGCCGTCCGTCGCTCTGAACCAGGCGGCAGAGGCAGCCGGCATGTGGAAGACCGCACCGGAACTGGCCTCGACCCCCGCTGTCCCGGGGCTGCTGGTCGCGGGGGCCAAGGTCGGGACGTCGCAGCGGAAACCGGCCGTGCTGGCGGTCTACGACGTCGCCTCCGGCGCTGCGCGGCACAAGGCCCAGCGCAGCGACATACTCCTGGGCGCCGGGATGGAGGACTTCGAGGTCGCGCCGGACGGCCGCAACGTGGTGGTGGCAGACCCTCTCGGCGGCTTCCACCGGACGTTTTCGACCTCGGACCTGAGCTTTACCGCCGGCTACCCCGCCAGTGCCTACTCGAACGCGATCGACATCGCCCCGGACGGGTCCGTCGCAGCCGGCGGCCAACTCATGACCTCTTCAGGGGGTTCGGACTGGCAGGGCTCGCGTGTCGATGTCTTCCGGCCCGGAACCGACAAGGCGGTCCGTGCCTTCGACTTCCCGTGGGGCGACGGCCAGGCGTCCGATCTGTCGGAAGACGGGCTGGCCTGGGCGCCGGACAGCAGTCGCCTGTTCGCCCTCACGAGCGACCCCCTCGGCGGCTTCCTGACGCTGCGGGTCCTGAACGACCCGGCCAAGCCCGTCAAGGCCACCACCAAGATCAATGTCAGCGTCCCCCGGGATGCCGCCCGGGGCAAGGAACTGGCCGTCACCGGGGACGTCCTGTCGGCGCTGCCGTTCACCGGACCCGGGACCGTCGAGGTGACGCGGACCGACATCGCCGCACCGCAGGGCGTGTCGCTCGGCAGCCATCCCCTCTCGGACAGCGGCACCTTCTACTTCACCGACACCCCGTCGGCCGGCGGCAAGGTGACGTACACCGTCCGGTACAAGGGTGACGCGGAGCATGTCCGGAGCACCGGGAGTGCCTCCGTCGAGGTGTCCCGTACCAAGACGTCGCTTGCACTGAACGGGGACGGCAAGGCCTACGCGTACGGCACGAAGGCCACCTTCACCGCACACCTGGGCAAGACCTGGAAGAACCGCACGGTCTCGGTCTACGCGCAGCCGACAGGCGGCGTGCAGAAGCTCGTCAAGACCGGCACGGTCAACGGCAAGGGCGACCTCTCGGTGACCTACCCGCTGACGAAGAACACCACGTTCACCGCGTCCTACGCGGGTGACGCGCGCTCGGCACCGGCGAAGGACGCCAGCAAGGTCACCACACGAGCACGCACCCGCTGACGCGGACAACAGCACGAACACACGGCACGGCCGGTCCGCACGGACCGGCCGTGCCGTGCGTGCAACGCTGTCGAGCCCGCCGGCCACCCGGGCCGCCGAGGCAACCTCGTCCTGGCGAAGGGCACAAGCCCTTCTCGTTCCCCATGGCGGCCGGGAGCCCGTCGGCCGGGTGCTGCTGGAGGCGATGCTGCTGGCCGGGCGGGAGCCCCTCGGACACGACCGGCGCGACGGCGAGCTCGACGAGGCGATGCGCGCGTGCCCCGGTCAGCGCGCCCACGGCACCCCCGAGAAGCGCAGCCGCGCGCTGGACGCCTGTCTGCGCCACGCCTGCATGCGCCGCACGAGCTCGGGCGGCTTCCTGTCGGGTTTCGCGCGGTCTAGCGTGGAAGCATGCGCGAGGACGTGGTGACGCTGTTCCTCTGCGGCGACGTGATGCTCGGCCGCGGTGTCGATCAGATCCTCCCCCACCCCGGTGACCCGGCCCTGTCGGAGCAGTACATCGGGGACGCCCGGTCCTATGTCGAGTTGGCGGAGGCGGTGAACGGGCCCGTCCCGCGTCCGGTCGCGTACTCCTGGCCCTGGGGGGACGCCCTGCAAATGCTCGACGAGGCCGCGGTCGATGTCCGGGTGGTGAATCTGGAGACGAGTGTGACGCGAAGCGACGACTTCGCGGCGGGCAAGGAGGTGCACTACCGGATGAATCCCGCCAACCTTCCCTGCCTGGCCGCGGCCGGGCCCGATGTCTGTGCCCTGGCCAACAACCATGTGCTGGACTTCGGCCGCCGGGGCCTGGCGGAGACGCTCGACTCGCTGGCCGGTGCGGGCCTGCGGGCGGTGGGTGCGGGGCGGGACGCGGATCAGGCGCGGCGGCCGGCTGTCGTCGACGTCCGCGGCGGCGCGCGGGTTCTGGTCTTCTCCTTCGGGATGCCGTCCAGTGGCATTCCGCAGAGCTGGGCCGCGAGCGAGGACGGGTCAGGTGTCGATCTCGTCCCGGAGCCGTCCGACGCCGCGGCTGCCGGGATCGTTCGTCGCGTACGGCAGGTGAAGCGACCGGGCGACATCGCCGTCGCCTCCGTCCACTGGGGATCCAACTGGGGGTACGGCATCCCACGAGGCCAGGTCCGCTTCGCGCACGCGCTCATCGACGGGGGCGTCGATGTGGTGCACGGGCACTCGTCGCACCATCCCCGCCCCCTGGAGATGTACCGCGGGAAGCTCATCCTCTACGGCTGCGGCGACCTCATCGACGACTACGAAGGCATCACCGGCTACGAGCAGTACCGCGACGACCTGCGGCTGCTGTACTTCGTCTCGGTGGACCCGGGCACCGGCAGGGCGGCCGACGTGCGGATGGCGCCCCTCCAGTCCTGGCGGATGCGGCTGCGGCACGCCGTGGGTGAGGACCGCGAGTGGCTACGGGCGATACTCGACCGGGTCAGCCGCAATTTCGGCGTACGCATCGGCCACGCGCCCGACGGCATGCTCGTGATCGACGAGTTCGACGGGTACGACGAATTCGACGAGTTCGAGGGCTTCAAGGGGTTCGACGAGGGCTCGGTGGGTGCTCCGTAAATCTTGACGGCGTGGGGAGCGCGGCATAGCGTCGCCGCGTACTGAGCGAGCGCTTAGGGGCGCTGGGAGGGGGCGATCGTGCCGCACACCGATGCGTCCGCACGAGCCGAAGCCGCACTGCGCGCACCCGGGGCTCCGTTCGCCGTGGTGCGTGGTGAGGACGGCGGGCTGCTGTACGCGGACGGGCCGCGCACGCTGCGCGAGTTCGTCGAGGCCACCTGGGCGTTCGGGGACCGGGCGTTCCTTGTTGCCGAGAGCGGAACGTACACCTATCGCGAGTTCTTCGCCGCCGCCTCAGCCCTCGCGCGGCGGTTCGTCGAGGAGTACGGGCTGCGGCCCGGCGACCGGGCCGTCGTCGCGATGCGCAATCACCCGGAGTGGCAGATCGCCTTCTGGGCCGCCCAGTTGGCGGGTCTTGTCGCCGTGCCGCTCAATGCCTGGTGGACCGAGGACGAGTTCGCGTACGCCCTCGACGACTGCTCGCCGCGGGTGCTGCTCGTGGACGGAGAGCGGCTGCCGCGCGTCGAGGCCTGGCGGCAGCGGGCCGGTGTCCGGGCTGTCCGGGCCGTCGTCTTTCATCATGCGGGCGAGATCGGCGACGGGGTCGAGCGGTACGAGGACTTCGAGGCACCGGACCCGTACGCCGCGCCGCCCGCCGTCGAGGTCCGTGCCGAGGACGACGCCACCATCATCTATACGTCCGGGACCACCGGGCGGCCCAAGGGCGCGGTCGCCACGCAGCTGGCGCAAGCCGGGGCCGCGCTCAATCCGCGGTTCTACGCCGCGGCCGCGGCGCTCGCGCGCGGGGTGATGCCGGGGCAGGGGCCCGCGCCCGTGGTCCTGATGACGTTCCCGTTCTTCCATGTGGCCGCGTTCACCACGCTGTACTCGACGATGGCGGCCGGCGGGACGCTCGTACTGATGCGGAAGTGGGACGCCGACCAGGCCCTTGCGCTCATCGAGCGGCACCGCGTCACGCACTACTCCGGCGTGCCGGCCACCGCGCTGCAGCTGCTCGACGCCGCCGAGCGTGCGGATGCGGATGCGGACACGCATGCGGACAAGGGTGCGGGCAAGGGGGCCGGGGCAGGTACGGGGCTGGAGACACTCAGCCATTTCAATACGGGCGGAGCCGCCGCTCCGCCCGATCTCGTGGGGCGGCTCACGGCCCGCTACGGCCACCGGATCGAGCCGCGCAACGGCTATGGGCTCACCGAGACCAGCGGGGGAGTGCTGGCGAACTACGGCGACGGATACCGGCAGAACCCCGGGAGCGTGGGGCGCCCGACGCCCGCCACCGAGGTGCGCATCGCCGGGCCGGACGGCCGTGAGCTGCCCGAGGGCGAGGTCGGGGAGCTGTGGCTGCGCGGGCAGGCGCTCGTCCGCGGGTACTGGCGCGACGAGGCCGCGACCGCCGCCGCGTTTCACGGCGGCTGGTTCAGGACCGGCGACCTCGCGGTCGTGTGCGAGGGGCGGGTCAGCGTCGTCGACCGGCTCAAGGACATGGTCGTCCGCGGCGGCGAGAACGTGTACTGCGTGGAGGTGGAGGCGGTCCTCCACGACCACCCGGACATCGCGGACGCCGCGGTGCTGGGCGTCCCGCACCCTGTGCTGGGGGAGGAAGTCGCGGCCGTGGTGCAGCTGCGACCCGGGGCGACGGTCACCGTGGACGAGCTGCGCGCCCATGCCGGCCGGACGCTCGCCGCCTTCAAGGTGCCGGTGCACGTGCTGCTGCGGGACGAGCCGATGCCCCGCAATCCCACCGGGAAGATCCTCAAAAGGGAGCTGCGGGGGCCCGTTCAGGCGCAGGTGGCCCAGACGCAGGTGTCCGGGGCGTAGCCGTCCCAGGCCGCAGCGGTCCCGGGCGCAGCTGTTCCAGGCCGTAGCGGTCCCGGGCGCAGCTGTCCCAGGGGTACATGCCGTAAGAAGCAGGTGCTCAGGAACGGGTGACGCGCACCCGGTAGCCGCCGCCCTCGTCCTCGCGGATCACCGCGATACGTATGCCGTTCTCCCGGTCGGTGAAGGACTCGCCAGGCCCGTACGGGGCATCGGAGAGTTCCGCGTGCACATTGGGCCGCCGGGTGCAGCCACCGCTGTCCTGGTCGCTGTCCGAGACCGTCACCGGTCCCTGCCCGGTGTCCACGTCCGACTGCACGCGGTAGATCAGTACGCCCGGCTCGCACACGGCGTCGTCGTTGCCCGCCCGGGTCCGTACCTCCACCGCGTAGCCCGATTCCTGGCTCAGCGGCACGATCGCCATCTTGGAACCGCCCGGGGTGGCCAGCGGAGTCAGTGCGTACTCGGTGATGCCGGGCACGGACGCGCAGCCGACCTGGTTGTTGTCCAGCCAGCCCAGCTTCCATTTGTGCCAGCCCAGCAGGTCGTTGTTGGCCCCCCAGTCCTCGGACATGATGTCCCAGTGGCCGACCGAGCCGCCGCCCTCGGTGGTGTAGAGGTCGGGCAGGCCGAAGACATGGCCGTTCTCATGGGGCAGGACGCGGAAGCCCGTCTCGGCGTACGACCCCGAGCCGTCGTCCTGGCGGCTGTAGACGAAGGACGCGTTCGCGAGCGGCACGCCGTCCGCGAGGGGAGCCTCGCCGTTGCCGGAGAAGGTCACCGACAACACGGTGTCCAGTGCGGAGGGCCCGGCATTGGGCGTGACCAGGATGTTCACCAGGTCGTAGGTGCTGAAGTCCACCTTCGGGTCGGCGGCGGTCACGATGTCCTGGACCAGCCGGCGGTAGCCCGGTTCATAGGGTGACCCGCGCTCTATCCCGTACGCCGCGAACGGCATCGGCATCCGCAGCCAGTCGGTGATCGGCGCGTGTGGGTGGTAGCTGAGGCGTCCGTACGAACTCGTCCTGAACCAGTCGGAGGTCTGCGGGAAGAACTCGGCGAGCCGGTCGAGCGCTCGTCCCGGGCCGGCCGCGTCCGGGAAGTCGATCATCAGATTGAGGGCGCGGACCTCGCCTATGGAGGGCGTGTAGCCGGGCGGGGTGGGCATGCCCTCCGACATCTGGACCCCGACGGTGGAGGCGATACGGCACGGGCCGAGCCCCGATTCCTTGGTCGTGGCCACCGGCCCCGCGGAGGCCCGGGTAGGGGCGGGGAGTGTGGCGCTCGCCGTCGTGAGCGCGGCGAACGCGAGGGCTGCGAGTGCGGCAAGTCCGGTGATACGGCGGGGGCTGTGTGAGCTGCCGGGTCTGCGTATCCGGGGGCGGGTCTGCTGCATGCGTTCGCCTTCGGGTCCGCGGCAGCAGGCCGGACCCTGGCTGCGCTCAGTGCGATCAGCCTGTGACGGGTCGTGGCGGGGCGCGCGCCGGGTGGGCCGATCGTGGGAATTTCCGCGAGGGAGGCGTGAGCCGGGTTGCGGGCGCGGGTGTGCAGTGCGGGTGCGGGTTCCGGCGTGACCCCAGGCCCCGTTCCGGTGTCCCCGGCCCCCGTTTCGGTGTCTCCGGCCCCCGTTTCGCGTGACCCCGACCCCTCCTTCCGTACGTGACTCAGGTCACCACGCGTACGGGAAATAACCGGGGACCACTTCCCCGTTTACACCCGTGTCCCCGCGAAACGGGGAAGTGATCCCCGCTTGCACAGCGAGAGATCCTCGCTTGCACACCGAGAGGAAGTGGAGCCGTGAGCCCCGCAGCCGACACCGAAGCACGCCGCGCCCCGCGGCCGCGGGCCGACGCCCTGCGGAACCGGGAGCGGATTGTGACGGCCGCGCGCGAGATGTTCGTCGAGTTCGGGCCCGAGGTCCCGCTCGATGAGATCGCCCGCCGCGCCGGCGTCGGCAACGCCACGCTCTACCGCCACTTCGCCGACCGCGGCATTCTCATCCACGAGGTCGTCCTCTCCGTCCTGGCCCGGACGACGGAGCAGGCGTTGGAGGCCGCCGCCGAGGAGGCGGACGCCTTCGCGGCCCTGCGTCGTTTCACCCATGCCGCCGCCGACGAACGGATCGGCGCCCTGTGCCCGCTGCTCTCCGGCGCCTTCGAGCACGACCACCCCGACCTGACCGCCGAGCGCGAGCGCCTCGAAGAGGCCGTCGAAAGCCTCTTCGCGCGCGCCCATGAGGCAGGCAGTCTCCGCGCCGACGTGGGCGTCGGGGATCTGCTCGTCGCTCTGTCCCAGCTCACCCGGCCGCTGCCGGGCAGCATGTGCCTGCACAACGACCGGTTCGTACACCGCCATCTGCAGCTGTTGCTGGATGGCCTCCAATCGCCCGGGCGCTCCGAACTGCCGGGTACTGCCGCGACCTTGGGGGACCTGCGGAGCACCTCCTGAAGCAAAGGCCCAGCCCTGACGCGGCTTCGGCACAGTCATAACGCAGAGATCTCAGGTTGGTCAGAGACCTCAGCTTCCTTACATACCTCTCTTTTTGATCGTTTCGCATACTTAGGTGGCTTCCTGCATGTCCAAAACAGCCGACATCGCTCTCCCTGACCCCAGTCGGTGGAAAGCTCTGGTCTTCATAGCCCTGGCCCAGCTGATGGTGGTACTCGACGCGACGATCGTGAACATCGCGCTCCCCACCGCCCAGCAGGACCTGGGTATCTCCGACGCCAACCGCCAGTGGGTCATCACCGCCTACGCCCTCGCCTTCGGTGGGCTGCTGCTCTTCGGCGGCCGGATCGCCGACCTGTGGGGACGTAAGCGCACCTTCGTCGTCGGTCTCCTCGGCTTCGCCGCGGCCTCCGCGCTCGGTGGCGCGGCCACCGGCGAGGCGATGATGCTCGGCTCCCGAGCCCTGCAGGGTGCCTTCGGTGCGCTGCTCGCGCCCGCCGCGCTCTCCCTGCTCGCCGTGATGTTCACCGACGCCAAGGAGCGTGCCAAGGCCTTCGGGATCTACGGCGCGATCGCCGGCGGCGGTGGCGCGGTCGGCCTGATCCTGGGCGGCTTCCTCACCGAGTACCTCAACTGGCGCTGGACCTTCTTCGTCAACATCCCCTTCGCGATCGTCGCCGCCGTCGGTGCGTACTTCGTGATCCGTGAGCCGGCCGAGGGGCGCAACCGTTCGCCGCTCGACATCCCCGGTGTCGTCCTGTCCACCCTGGGCCTGGTGGCACTCGTCTACGGCTTCACCCGCGCCGAGTCCGCCGGCTGGTCCGACAGCCTGACCATCGGCATGTTCGTCGCCTCTGCGGTGCTGCTCGCCGCATTCGTCATCACAGAAGCGAAGGTCAAGTCCCCGCTGCTGCCCCTGCGCGTCCTGACCGAGCGCAACCGCGGCGGTGTCTACCTCTCGCTGGGCCTTGCCATCATCGCGATGTTCGGGCTCTTCCTCTTCCTGACCTTCTACCTCCAGGTCGTCAAGGGGTACTCGCCGGTCAAGACGGGCTTCGCCTTCCTGCCGATGATCGCGGGCATGATCGTGGGCTCGACGCAGATCGGCGCCCGGCTGATGACCCGCGTCGCGCCGCGGCTGCTGATGGGCCCCGGCTTCGTCGTCGCCGCCGTCGGCATGCTGCTGCTGACGCAGCTGGAGATCGGCACCTCGTACGCGGGCGTCATCCTGCCGGCGCAGCTGCTGCTGGGTCTGGGCATGGGTACGGCGTTCATGCCGGCGATGTCGCTGTCCACGCACGGCATCGAGCCGCGCGACGCCGGTGTCGCCTCCGCGATGGTCAATACGTCGCAGCAGGTGGGCGGCGCGATCGGTACGGCGCTGCTGAACACGATCGCGGCCTCCGCCACGACCTCGTACATCGCCTCGCATGCCGCGGGAGCCTCCGACCCCAAGCTGCTGGAGCTCCAGGGCATGGTGCACGGCTTCTCGTCCGCGATCTGGTGGGCGGTCGGGATTCTGGTGGTCTCCGCCGGGATCGCCTTCACGCTGATCAACACCGGGCGCCCGGGGGCTGGTTCGCCCGTCGCGGGCTCGGGCGAGGGTGTCGAGGACGAGATCAAGATCCCCGTCATCGCGCACTGAGCGGATGCCGGCTCCGACCAGCAGGCAGCAGGCAGTGGGAAGTGAGAGGGCCCCGTCCGGGTGGTGAAACCCGGGTGGGGCCCTTCATGTGTCCGCGGCTCACCTCAGCCAGGGCAGGTCCGCTCCCGATTCCTGCGGCTGGAGCCCCTCCGCCATGACGCGCATGATCTCGCCGAGCTGCTCGACCTGCTCGGGCGTGAGCCGGTCGAACATCGCCTGGCGCACCGCCTCGACATGGCCGGGGGCGGCCCGTTGGAGGACCTTGAAGCCCTCGTCCGTCAGTACGGCGTTCTGCCCGCGCTTGTCGGACGGGCATTCCTCTCGGCGTACCCAGCCGCTCTTCTCCAGCCGGGCTATCGCGTGCGAGAGACGGGACCTGGTGATCTTGGCATCGATGGCGAGCTCGGTCATCCGTCTCCGGCGGCGCGGGGCCTGGGAGAGCTGGACGAGCAGGCCGTAGTAGACGTGCGGCATACCGGCGTCGCGCTGCAGCTGGCGGTCGAGATGGTCCTCGAAGAGGGTGGTGGCGTGGAGATATGCGCGCCAGACGCGCTGTTCGTCCTCGGTGAGCCAGCGCGGCGGGGCGGCGCCGTCGCCGTTGGATGCCGTGTTCATGTATCCCACTCTACGACCCGTCCTTGAAAGTTGAACTATATGGAGTTAGGGTCGATGGCATAGCTTGAAAGTTCAAGGAAAAGCCGTGAAGGCTGAAGATCGAAGAAGACGGGAGTCGTCATGAATGCCACCCCCGCGGCGGAGCGCATGCCCGCCCTCTATCTCTCCCACGGTGCCCCGCCGCTCGCCGATGACCCCGTCTGGCCCGGTCAGCTCGCCGCCTGGTCCGCGGACCTGCCGCGCCCCGAGGCGATCCTGATGGTCTCCGCCCACTGGGAGGAGGCCCCGCTCGCGCTCGGCGCGACCGAGGCGGCGCCGCTGATCTATGACTTCTGGGGCTTCCCCGAGCATTACTATCGCGTGCGCTACGGCGCTCCAGGGGCGCCCGAACTCGCCGATTCCGTACGGAAACTGCTCCGCCGGGCCGGAACGCCCGTGCAGGACATCCCGGACCGCGGCCTCGACCACGGCGCGTACGTCCCGTTGGTCGAGATGTTCCCGGCCGCCGACATTCCCGTACTCCAGATCTCCATGCCCACGCTCGACCCGCAGAAGCTGATGGAGATCGGGCGCAGGCTCGCGCCGCTGCGGGACGCCGGAGTGCTGATCGTGGGAAGCGGCTTCTTCACCCACAATCTGGCGGCCCTGCGGCACGCGGGGACTCCCGGCTGGTCGGCGGAGTTCGATGACTGGGGGCGGCGGGCGCTCGCGGCGGCCGATGTGGACGCGCTGCTCGACTTCGAGAACAAGGCCCCGGCCGGCCGGCTGGCCCATCCGCGGACCGAGCACTTCGCGCCGCTGTTCGTGACCCTGGGAGCGTCTCAGGGGGAGCTCGAGAGCGGGCGGAGCGTGATCGACGGCTTCTGGATGGGCCTGGCGAAGCGGTCCGTGCAGTTCGGCTGAACCCACCGGTCGCAGTGAACCCACGTGTCACGCTGACTCACAGCCACAGCCACAGCCACACACGGGTCGCAGGTCGCAGGGGCGGGTCGGCGGTGGTCGTTAGCCGTGCGCCGCGACCCGTCGGCCTAGGCCTCCACGCCCAGCTTCTTCTCGTACCAGGCCACGTCCCAGTACTGCCCGAACTTCCTGCCCACCTGCTCGTACGTCCCTATGTGCCGGAAGCCGAAGCGGGTGTGCAGTCGGGCCGAGGCCTCGTTGGGCTGGGCGATGCCCGCGTATGCGCGGTGCAGGTCCTCGCCCTCCAGGGCCTCGAAGAGTGATGTGTACAGGAGAGTGCCGATGCCGCGGCCCGCGGTATCGGGGGCGCAGTAGACGCTGACTTCCACGGAGGTGGAGTACGCGGCCTTGGCGCGGAAGGGGCTACTCGTCACGTACCCGAGAACCCGGTCAGAACGGACATCCTGAGCAACCAAAAGGCGGTGCGCGCCGTCTTCAGGGTGAGAGTGCAGCCACGGGCGGCGCTGCTCGGGGGTGAAGGTGGCGGTGTCGAAGGTGATGGCCGTCTCACGCACGTAGTGGTTGTAGAGCTCGGTGAGGGCCTCGAGATCGGCCTCGCCTCCCGCTCTGACCTGCACTTCTGTGCGTGTGTACGACATTCGTCCTCCAGTGGTGGCGGAACAGGGTACTGCATGATCACGAAAATCGATGTGCGGCAGGGGAATTCTGTCCGGATTCCAGTCGTTGTTTCCATCGGATGCAGGGCACCCGGAAGGGTGTCGCAACCTACTCAGCAAGGGAGCACGCATGGCAACCCGTGCCGTCGCCCGTCGTCAGTCCGACTCCAGTGGGACCGGTCGGGCAAGCAGCGTTCGCGCCGTGGGCGGGGAGATCGCCGACCGCGACCTGGTCGGCATGTACCTCGATGAGATCGCGCGTACGCCGCTGCTCGACGCCGCCAAAGAGGTCGAGCTGTCCCAGA
Organism: Streptomyces sp. NBC_01142; assembly: GCF_026341125.1. Taxonomy (NCBI): domain Bacteria; kingdom Bacillati; phylum Actinomycetota; class Actinomycetes; order Kitasatosporales; family Streptomycetaceae; genus Streptomyces; species Streptomyces sp. NBC_01142. The sequence goes on along the minus strand of NZ_JAPEOR010000002.1, from coordinate 2,449,082 downwards.
TCATCGAAGCGGGTGTGTTTGCCCGGCAGATCCTCGACGAAGAGGTGGAGAGCGACGCAGGCGGAGCCACGCGCGAGGAGCTGGAGGCACTGTTTGCCGAGAGCGAGCGCGCGAAGGACGTCTTCATCCGGTCCAACCTCCGGCTGGTCGTGGCCGTCGCGCGGCGCTATCCGCGCAGCGGGCTGCCCCTGCTCGACCTGATCCAGGAAGGCAATGCCGGCCTGGTCCGCGCGGTCGAGAAGTTCGACTACGCCAAGGGGTTCAAGTTCTCGACGTACGCCACGTGGTGGATCCGTCAGGCGATCACCCGCTCCATAGCCGACCAGTCCCGCACCATCCGGCTCCCCGTTCACCTGGTGGAGGAGCTCGGCCGGATCCGTCGTGTCCAGCGTGAGTTCAACCGGGAGAACGGGCGGGACCCGGAGGCCGCGGAGATCGCGACCGAGCTGGGCTCGACCCCGGAGCGCGTCATCGACGTCCTGGACTGGGCCCGTGACCCGGTCAGCCTGAACATGTCGGTGGACGACGCGGGCGAGACGCAGTTCGGCGACCTGCTGGAGGACACCTCCGCGGTCTCGCCCGAGCAGTCGGTGCTCACGCTGCTGCGCAGCGAGGAGCTCGAGGACCTGATCGGCAAGCTCGACCACCGCACCGCATCGATCATCCGGATGCGGTACGGCATCGAGGACGGCAGGGAGCGCACCCTGACGGAGGTCGGAAAGGAACACGGTCTGACGCGCGAGCGGATCCGGCAGATCGAGAAGCACGCGCTGCTGGAGCTGAAGCGGATGGCGCACGACACCGGCTTCAGCGCGGCGGCGTAACGCAGCTGCAACCGCCCGCGGTTCGCGCGGGCGGCGAGCGGTCCGCAGCGAGCGGCCCGCCCCACAAGCGGACCCCGGCACCCTCCCCCCCGGTGCTGGGGTCCTTCTCTGTCTGGTCCGTCCGGGACGTTTCAGCCGGTGGACCGGGTGAGGCGGGCTCCCAGGTCCGTGACGTACTCCACCAGCTGCGGCGGGCCGTGGACGGTGAACTCGCAGTCCACCAGGGCCAGTCGGAGCGCCAGCCACTCCAGCGAGTCCTGAGACCTCGCCCGCAGCCGGCATGCCTCCTCGCCCCTGGCCGTCGGCGTGCCCAGCGTCTCCGGGAGGCGCGCCGCCACGAACGCGGCCGGGGCCTCGAAACTCACATCGACGTCGTGCTCCGGCTGGAGCCGGGACATGGTGCGACTCAGCAGCTCCGCTCCGTCCGCCCCCTCCGGCAGCTCCCGCGGTGTGAACCGCGCACCCGTGGCGAACGGCTCGGTGACCCGGTCGACCCGGAACGTACGCCAGTCCTCCCGCCCGATGTCGTACGCAACCAGGTACCACCGACGGCCCGTCGAGACCAGGCGGTACGGCTCGACCTGCCGCTTCGTCTCCGTGCCGTCGCCCGCGCGGTAGCCGAAGCGGAGGCGTTCGCGCCCGGTGACCGTCCCGGCGATGACGGTCAGCGTCTGCGGGTCGATCGTCGCGCCGTCGCCGCGGGTGAGCGGGATCGTCGCCGCCTGGAGTGTGGTGACCCGGTGCCGCAGCCGGGACGGCAGTACTTGTTCCAGCTTGGCCAGGGCGCGTACGGAGGCCTCCTCGATGCCCTCGATGGCGTGGCCGGCCCCGGCCCGCAGGCCGACCGCGATGGCGACGGCCTCCTCGTCGTCGAGGAGCAGCGGGGGCATCGCGGCGCCCGCGACCAGGCGGTACCCGCCGACCGCGCCCTTCGTCGCTTCGACCGGATAGCCGAGGTCGCGCAGCCGGTCGATGTCGCGCCGGATGGTGCGCGGGCTGACATCGAGGCGCTCGGCGAGCTCGCTGCCCGGCCACTCGCGCGGAGTCTGGAGGAGGGAGAGCAGATTCAGGAGGCGTGCCGGAGTGTCCGTCATGTTTTTCAGGATGCCCGTCATCTAGGACATGAGCTGACCTATATCCACTCTAGTTTCTTCCTATGAGTTCACAGCCCGCCGTAATGGATACGGCATCAGATCGCCGCCGCTGGATCGCGCTCGCCATCGTCATGACCGCGGCCTTCATGGACCTGGTCGACGTCACCATCGTCAATATCGCGATCCCGAGCATCGAGCGGGACCTCGGCGCCTCGTTCGGCGCGATCCAGTGGATCACCGCGGGCTATGCGCTCGCCTTCGCCGCCGGTCTGATCACGGGCGGCCGGCTCGGTGACATCTACGGCCGCAGGCGGATGTTCCTGATCGGCATCACCGGCTTCACTCTCGCCTCCGCGCTCTGCGGCTTCGCAGCGAACGAGGAGATGCTGGTCGCCTCCCGCCTGCTGCAGGGCGCGACCGCCGCGATGATGGTGCCGCAGGTGCTGGCGATCATCCATGTCACCTTCCCGGCCCATGAACGCGGCAAGGTCTTCGGCCTGTTCGGCGCGGTTATCGGCCTCGGCGCGGTCTCCGGGCCGCTGCTCGGCGCGCTGCTGACCCAGTGGAACCTCTTCGGTCTCGAATGGCGCCCGATCTTCCTGATCAACCTGCCGGTGGGCATCGCCGGACTGATCCTGGGCCGGAAGTTCATCACCGAGTCCCGCGCCCCCAAGGCGCTCAAGCTCGACCTGGTCGGCGTCGCGCTGGTCACCCTCGGTCTGCTGATGCTGATCTACCCCCTCACCCGCGGTCGCGAGCTGGGCTGGCCGCTCTGGGGGCACCTGTGCATGGCCGGCAGCGTGCTCGTCTTCGCCGTCTTCGTGGCGTACGAGAAGAACAAGACGCGGCGCGACGGTTCGCCGCTGGTCGAGCTGTCCCTGTTCAGGGTGAAGAGCTTCGCCGCCGGTATCGCGGTGCAGTTGACCTTCGGCATCGTGATGGGCATCTTCTTCCTGGTCTGGACGCTGTACATGCAGACAGGCCTCGGCTGGAGCCCGCTGCGGGCGGGCCTGACCGGTGTCCCGTTCTCGATCGCGGTGTCGGCTGCTGCCGGGCTGTCCGTACAGCTGCTGGTGCCGCGCTTCGGCCGCAAGGTGCTGCAGGCGGGCGCGGTGACGATGGTCGCCGGGCTGCTCCTCTACATCTGGGAGGCCGGGCGGTACGGCACGGAGATCCACTCCTGGCAGATGGCGCTGCCGCTGGTCATCATGGGTCTCGGGATGGGGCTGATCGTGGCGCCGCTGACGGACGCGGTGCTGTCCGAGGTACCGCGCGAGCACGCCGGTTCGGCGTCCGGGCTGATCAACACCACGGGGCAGATGGGCACTGCGCTCGGGCTCGGGCTGGTCTCGGTGGTCTTTTTCGGATCGATAGACGAGGGGCGGATCGCACCGAGCGAGATGGGGACGGCCTTCGCGGAGGCGTTCCAGACGTCGCTGTGGTGGGTGGCGGCGGTGCTGGTCGTGATCTTCCTGGTGATGTTCGCGCTGCCGGCCCGGCCGAAGCAGCACGTCGAAGGCGCGGACCCGCAGGGCGATGCCGATGCCGGTGGTGAAGCCGGTGGTGAGGCTTCCGCGGAGCGAGAGCCCGTACTCGCGCACTGACACGCGCTGAGCGGCACTGATCCGCGCGGGATACGAGGCCCGGCCGGGGAGGCATGAACTCCCCCGGCCGGGCTCTTCCGGTTCATCCTGCTCAAGGGCACCCGGGGCGAGGCCGCCGCCCGATCCCCTGGGCGGCGGAACGTCAGCGCACCCCGGCGCGGAGCTCCATCGCTTCGCGCGCGGCATGTTCCGCGGCGTACACCTCGCACATATGGCGGCCGTCGGGCGTCGCGGTGTGCTCCACCTCCCACAGGCTCGTCTCGGTACCGTCGAGCAGCAGGAACGCGTGCTCGTACAGCGTGAAGCCCGCGTCCTTCCCCGCCACCCGGCACTGGCGGCCGAAGACCTGCGTGATGTGGTGCGCGAAGGCGGCCCGCAGCAGGTGTGCGGTCTCCTCGCCCGGCCGGTCGGCGTTCTCCGCGCGGCGCAGCACTCGGCGGGCGTGGTCCGCGGAGTCCTCCGGGACATACATCCGGGGGAGCGGGACCGGAGGCGTGGCTATCAGCGAGGCGAGCAGTTCCAGATCGGCGTCGAGGTCCGATTCGAGATCCGATGCGAGGTCGGCGTCGAGGTCCCCGTCGAGACCGGAACCGGCGTCGCCGTCGGCGTTGCGGCCGTTGCCGGCGGGTCGGGCCGGTCCGGCGAAGCCCGGGAAGCCGGCGGGCAGCCGGGACGCGGCGAGGCGGACCTCCGATTCCTCGGTGTACAGCTCATGTTGCTCCGCGCCGTCCCGCCCGGTGTTGTGCACCAGCTCCCACAGGGTGAGGGAGCTGCCGTCGCTGAGCAGATACGCATGCCGGTAGGTCGCGCGGTGCAGAGTCGCACTGTGGTGCGAGGAGTGCAGCGAACTGGCATGAGCCAGCGCCGATTCGAGCCGCTCGACCGTCGCGTCGGGCAAGTCGAAGGAGTTGAGCGCCCGACCCAGGAGTCGCTCGAGGTGCGTCTCGGTTGTCTCGTACGGATCGTTCAAGGTGGGTCTCCAGGCCGTCGCCGCAAGTCACTTGGTGATTGCTAAACGTAGCGCTTGGGTCTGACAACACGTCCGGGGTTCGGAAAAACGAAGGGAATGCGCGGGAAGTTCCCGCGCACCGGCCAACCCGGTTGTCCTGTACGTCAGTCAATGTCGTACAGCTCCCGGTACGACGGGAAGGTTCCGCCGGGGCCCTCGACGCCCTCGGCCGTCAATACGGCCCGCACGATCGCCCGGGTCACCATGTCCGCGCCCGCCGCGAGCACGTCGTTGAGTGCGAGGGGGTTCGTGGCGGGCAGCGGGGTGGCGCCGGTGGCCAGGGCGAAGACGGTGTCGCCGTCGTTGAGGAGATGGACGGGACGCACGGCGCGCGCGATGCCGTCGTGCGCCGTGCCCGCGAGCTTCTGAGCCTGGGCACGGGTCAGATCGGCGTCGGTGGCGACGACCGCGAGGGTGGTGTTCAGCGGCGGCGGCCCGTTCTTCTCGCGCGCCGCGTCCAGTCGCCGCTCGGCGGCCGCGTGGACCTCGGGCGAGGGGTAGGTGGCACACCCCGCGAAGTAGCGCCCGTACAGCACACCCGTCTGCGGATCGACCGCCGAACCCGCCGCGTTGGCCACGACGAGCGCCGCGACGGTGATCCCGGAGTCCAGGACCGTGCTCGCCGTGCCGATGCCGCCCTTGAGCCGGCCGACGACAGCGCCCGTGCCGGCGCCCACGGCGCCTTCCTCGACGGGTGCGCCTTCGTCCGTACGGGCTGCCGCCTCGACGGCCGCACGTCCGGTCGCCGCGTCCGGCCGTGCCCGCCAGTCGCCGCCGCGCCCCAGGTCGAAGAGGCAGGCTGCCGGAACCACCGGTACCACCTGCGAGGGGTCGAAGCCGACCCGGACGCCGCGGCCCTGCTCCTCCAGCCATGCCATCACGCCCGTGGCGGAGTCGAGCCCGAAGGCGCTGCCGCCGGTCAGTACGACCGCCTCGATGTGCTGGACCAGGTTGCGGGGGTCGAGAGCGTCCGTCTCCCGGGTGCCCGGACCTCCGCCCCGTACATCCACGGCGGCAATCGCGCCGCCCGCGGGCGCGAGGACGACGGTGGTGCCGCTCAGCGCGCGCTCCCCGGGCACGCGCGCGTGGCCGACCCGGAGGCCGGTCACGTCCGTGAGTCCGCCTGTCAGAGTGTCATTTCTGTCCATAACGTCCATGCGTATCACGGCAGTTGCCGCAGTCGGTGACCGTCACGCGGTGATCACGTGCGGGCGTCGAGCGTCACACCGACCGCGACCGTCGTCGCGGCCACGAGCCCCGCGGCGAGGACGGCCCACCCGTCGGCGAAGGTGCAGGCGAGGATCGCCAGTGTGGCGACGGGCAGAGTGAGTTGCTGGGCGGTGGTGCGCTTGAAATGGCGTGCGTGCAGCAGCCAGACCGTGAACAGGAAGAGGGCGGCCGGGACGGTGACGGCGGCACTCGCCGCGAACGCGGAGATGTGCGCCTTGCCCACGGCGTGCTCGACCGCGACCTCGACGCCCGCGCCGATCGCGGCCGCGGAACCGAAGATCAGGACGTGGCCGTAGCCCCAGGGAATGGCCTGCCGATTGGAGATCAGCCGCTCGTGCGCCGGGACGGCGAAGTAGATCCACCACGCCGCGAAGATGATCAGCAACCCGCCGGCCGCGATGGGCAGCAGTTCGCCGAGGGCGTCGTTCTCGTCGAGCGCGGACTGTACGGCGATGGTGCTGGCGGACATCGTCTCGCCCAGCACGATGATCGTGAACAGTCCGTAACGCTCGACGATGTGGTGCGCGTGCCACGGGGTCTGCCGGTTCCGCTCGGCGATCAGCGGGATCAGCAGCTCCGCGGCGGCCACGGCGAGGAACAGCCAGCGCTTGGCCCCCTCGGGCACGAACAGCAGCCCCACCCACGCCGCCTGGCAGACGACCAGGCTCGCGGCGTACTCCAGGGCGGTCCTGCGGGCCGGTCCCGTCTCCGAGGCAGCCGCCCGCAGCCACTGGCTCGTGAGGGCGACGCGCATGATCAGATAGCCGATGACCGCGATGGTCCAGTCGTTGTCATTGAAGGCGCGGGGCACTCCGGCCGCGTAGACCAGCACGCCCGAGATCTGGACAAAGGTCGCGATCCGGTACGGCACGTCGTCGCAGTCGTACGCCGAGGCGAACCAGGTGAAGTTCATCCACGCCCACCACACGCCGAAGAAGACGAAGCAGTAGCCGATGACGCCTGCGCCGGGGTGGCCCTCGGCGAGCGCGTGGACGAGCTGCAGGCCCGCCTGCGCCACCGCGACGACGAAGCACAGGTCGAAGAAGAGCTCCAGCGGTGTGGCGGCACGGTGCGCCTCGTCGCGGCTGCGGGGTTTCATACGGCGCAGCGGCCCCGAGGCGCCCGAGTCTGCGCCTGAGGGTCCTGTGCTGGATGGGGACGTCATGCCTCCAGCACAGCAGAGCGGGCGGGCCCGGACGCCGAGACGCGCGCGGGCCTGGACGCCGAGACGCGCGCGGGCCACCTGCGCCCGTGCCCGGCCGTGACCGCACCCCGTGTCCAAGCCCGCGCCCCGTACCCGCGCCCCCGTACCCGTTGCCCGTGCACGCGCTCGTATCCCGGCCGCACCGGCAGCCGTACCCTGGAGGTATGAGCACCGCCCCCGCCCCCGGCCCGCGTGATGCGGAGCAGCCGCGGCAGCAGTTTCCAAGACCGAAGCTGATCTTCGACGATCCGCTGGACCAGCAATCTGCGGACGATACGGACCGTGGGTGGGGTGAGCGGCCTTCCTCGAGTGGCGACAGCGCCGCCGATCTGGCGCGCTTCCTCGACGAGAAGCCGCCCCACCACCTCTGAGCTTTCGGCGGCAGAGCCTTCGGGGCTTGAATCCCCGCTATTGGTCGTGCCCCGAGCCGCGCTGCGCCACCACCGCGTCGCGGATCTCCTTCAGGACCTCGAGCTCGGTCAGCTCGACCACCTCCTTCGCGCCTTCCTTGGCGGCCTCGCGCTCGGCTCGCCTGGCCAGGTACTTGGACATGGGCAGGACCATCAGGAAGTAGACGACGGCCGCGGTGATCAGGAAGGTGAGGGTGGCGCTGAGCACCGTGCCCCACAGGATCTGGATGCCGTCCACCTCCCCGTTCACCACCTCGCAGGTGCCCTTCAGGCAGGAGCTGTAGGAGTCGAGCGCCTTCGTCCCGAACGCGCCGACCACCGGGTTGATGACGCCCTTCACCACGGCATTCACGATCTGGGTGAACGCCGCACCGATGACCACGGCGACGGCCAGGTCGATCACATTGCCGCGCATGAGGAAGGCCTTGAAGCCCTCCAGGACGCTGACCTTCTTCTCGCTCACCACGGAGCCTCTCTTCGCATGCGCAGGACACGGAGTCAAACGTTCCGAAACCTACGTCAGCGCCTGACCGCACTGTCCAGTCCGCCCATGGGAACTGCAGACGCGACGGCCTGTCAGTACGGGTAGGGGGAGCCGCAGTAGTCAGCACACCGTCACCGCCAGACGCGATGTCGCTCCCGCGCCGGCCAGCGCTGCCGCAGTGTCGCGCGGGACCGACAGGACAACCAGAGCGCCGCCGTCCGCACCAGCATCATCCGTTCCCGGAACGTCGGTCACACGAGCCCCCGACGCGACGACCCGCGCCGCAGCCCCTTCCCCCGCAGGGGTATTGGCCGCCGCGATGACATCCACCCGGTCCCCAGGGCGCAACAGCCGGACCGTCGCGGCGTCGGCGATACGCACCGGAGCGGAGACCATCTCGGTCGCGGGCGGTCGCTCGCGCTGCGCCGCCGCCGCGGACGCCCCGGCCCCCGGAGCGTCCGCCCCGCGTGCACCCGACGCCGCGAGTGCCGCCGCCGTCATGGCGAGACCGGCCGCCAGCGCGCGCCGTCGCCGACGCATCGCCCGCCGCAGCCGGTGCGCGCCACCGCGCACCCGCAGCGGGGCGAACGGCGGCACACCCAGAGGTTCCGGCGCCGGGGAAGAGAGCGGGGAAGACAGCGGGGAGGCCGGAGGGGAAGGCAGAGGCGAAGACGGAGGCGAAGACGGAGGGGAAGCCGGAGGGGAGGGAGGTCGGGAAACAGGTCGGGAAGGAGGACGTGAGGGAGGAGGGGAAGGAGGGAGGAGCGACATGACACGCACCGCCTGTCGTGAGGAGCGGAGTTGGACTGACCACTCCTCACGATCCACTCTCCGCGACAATCCCGCCGATGCCTGTGGACGACCTCCGCCCTGTGGACAACTCCCTCACCCACAGGGGGATTACGGCAGCTGAATGCCGGTGTCGACGCCGTCCAGCGCACGCGAGCAAAGGCAGTTCCGCGCCTCTTCCGCGGGCAGCCCCGCCACCGCGTCGAAGAGCACCGCGCGCAACCGGTCGACGTTGGAGGCGAAGACCTTCAGCACCTCCTCGTGGGAGACGCCCTCACCGCTCTCGGCCCCCGCGTCCAGGTCCGTCACCAGCGTCATCGATGTGTAGCAGAGCCCCAGCTCACGGGCGAGCACGGCCTCCGGGTGCCCGGTCATACCGACCACCGACCAGCCCAGCGCCGCATGCATCCGCGACTCGGCCCGGGTCGAGAACCGCGGCCCCTCGACCACCACCAGGGTCCCGCCGTCCACCGGCTCCCAGTTCCGCCCGCGCGCGGCCGCGAGTGCCGCCTTGCGTCCCACGGGGCAGTACGGATCGGCCGGCGAGATATGCACGACGTTCGGAATCGTGCCGTCCGGCAGCGGCAGGCCGTCGTAGTAGGTCTGCGCACGCGCCTTTGTACGGTCCACGAACTGATCGGGCACGAGCAGCGTCCCCGGCCCGTACTCCGGCCGCAGTCCGCCCACCGCGCACGGCCCCAGCACCTGCCCGACGCCCACCGACCGCAGCGCCCACAGGTTGGCGCGGTAGTTGATGCGGTGCGGCGGCAGATGGTGGCCGCGCCCGTGCCGGGGCAGGAAGGCGACCCGACGCCCGGCGATCTCGCCGAGGAACAGGGAGTCGCTGGGGCTGCCGTACGGAGTGTCCACCTGGATCTCGGTGACGTCCTCCAGGAAGGAGTAGAAGCCCGAGCCGCCGATCACGCCGATCTCTGCGGTTCCGGTTCCGGTTCCGGGCCCGGTTCCGGGCTCGGACCCCGACCCGGAAGCCGGCCGGGATGCGGATGCTGCGTTCGCGTTGGTCGCCATGGCGATCACAGTAGCCGGGCGCGAAAACGCCAGGGACCCCCCGTACACAACGCCAGGGACCCCGCCGTACACAACGGCGGGGTCCCTGGAAACAAGCCTCAGGTCAGGCGGCTCGGTCGGCTCAGGCGGCGGAGCTTGAGCTCGACGAGCTCGACGAGGAGCCGGAGCCCGACGACGACGAGCCCGAAGACGACGAGGACGAGGAAGCCGCAGGCTTCGAGTCCGACGACTTCGCGCTCCCGTTCCCGTTCCCGCCGTTGGACGACGAGGACGAGGACGTCGACGACGAAGGCGAGCTGCTGGACGACGCACCACGGCTGTCGTTCCGGTAGAAGCCGGATCCCTTGAAGACAATGCCGACCGCCGAGAACACCTTCTTCAGGCGTCCATCACAGCCGGGGCACACGGTCAGGGCATCATCGGTGAACTTCTGCACCGCCTCGAGGCCCTCGCCGCATTCGGTGCACTGGTATTGGTAGGTCGGCACTTGTCTTCCTCCTGGCACTCTCACTCAATGAGTGCTAACGACGATCCATAGTGACGTATTCCGCTGGATCAGTCCACCGTCACCGGCACGCGGTGACCCATCCCACGTGCCGCGATCCGTCCCGGAGCCTTCGGCGACAGCCGCGAACGCAGTGCCAGCAGCGTCGCCAGCGCCAGTGCGGTGCCCACCAAAGGCACCACGAATCCGGCGCTTGCGCCGTTCGCGTCGGCCAGTCGGCCGGCCACCGTCACAGCCGCCGCCTGGCCGAGCGCCACCGCGCCGGTCAGCCAGGTGAAGGCCTCGGTACGGGCCGAAGCCGGCACCAGCGACTCGACCAGCGTGTAGCCGGTGATCAGGGCGGGTGCGATGCAGAGGCCGACGAGCAGTCCGAGCCCGGCGAGCAGCGGCACGGAGTGCACTGCCCACAGGGTGGAGGCGGCCAGCGTCAGCCCGGTGTAGCCGAGGATCAGCCGTCGCCGCGGTCCGCTCTTCCAGGCGATCGCGCCGCACGCGATACCGGCCAGCATGTTGCCGGCCGCGAAGACTCCGTACAGCAGGCCGTTGGCGCCCGGGTTGCCGATCTCCTCGGAGAAGGCGGTCAGCGAGACCTGCATGCCACCGAAGACCGCCCCGATGCCGAGGAAGGCGACCGCCAGCACCCGGACTCCGGGAATGGACAGCGCGGACGTGTGCGGCTGTGCGGCCGTCGCCGCGGGGCGTACCGCGGGCTGCGTGGAGCGCTGGGCCGCGAAGAACAGACCGCCGGCCAGTGTCAGTGTGGCCTCCGCGATCAGTCCGGCCGCCGGGTGCACTCCGGTGCACAGTGCGGTCGCGAGGACCGGACCGACGACGAAGGTGAACTCGTCCGTGACGGACTCGAAGGCCGCCGCGGTCGACATCAGCGGCGAGCCCTCCAGCTTGGCGGCCCAGCGTGCACGCACCATCGGACCGACCTGCGGTACGGAGGCGCCCGTCGGCACGGCTGCGGCGAACAGTGCCCACAAGGGAGCCCCCGCCAGCGCGAGCGCCGTCAGCGCGGACACGGAAGCGGTGTGCACCAGTACGCCGGGCACCAGAACGGCGCGCTGTCCGAAGCGGTCGGCGAGCTTGCCGCTCTGCGGAGCGAAGAGTGCCATGGAGACACCGGTGAAGGCGGCGACGGCGCCGGCGCTTCCGTAGGAACCGGTGGTGTGCTGTACCAGCAGGACGATGCCGATGGTCAGCATCGCGAAGGGCTGGCGGGCGGCGAAGCCCGGGAGCAGGAAGGTCCAGGCGCCGGGTGTGCGCAGGAGCTGTCCGTATCCAGGACGCTTGCCGGTAGTGACCGTGGATGCCACGGTCCGTGCCTTTCTGCCGCCTGGTAGCGCTCCCTCTGTACGCGTCGTACTCGTGATACGAGACGCACCGGAGCCGCCGAGAGCTGTCCTCTTGCGCTGAACTGCGGTAGATACCGGGGCCCACTTCAGAGGGACGCCGCGGCCGCCATACGGTCGCGCCAGCTCTGCGTCAGGCAGAGTTGGTCGATCAGTGTGCCTTCATGCTACAGGGAATATTTGCACTTGCGCCTGGGAAATAGCCCACATACCCAGGGGTACGCCTGCGATTAACCGGGCGTTTCCCTATCGTTTCGCCCCGTTCCCAGCCAATCTGCCAGCTTTCCACCCTGGCCGACCGCCCGCAGCCGCCGCTCCGCGGCGTCCCGCACCGGGTCGGTCGCCACCACCAGCAGCTCGTCACCCCGCCGGAGCACGGTCGTGGGCAACGGCACGAAGCTCTTCTTGTCCCGTACGACAAGGGTGACCGCGGAACCCGGCGGCAGTCGCAGCTCCGTGACCTCCACGCCGTGCAGTTTCGAGCCGTCGGGAATCTCCACCGACAGCAGATGCCCGCGCAGCCGCTCCAGCGGCGCCGATTCGATCCCCAGGTCGGCGGCGTCGGAGGGGCCGCCCAGTCGCAGCGCCCTTGCCAGCCAGGGCAGGGTCGGGCCCTGCACCAGGGTGTAGACGACGACCAGGACAAAAACGATGTTGAAGATCCGGTTGTTGTCCTCGACGCCCGAGACCATTGGGATGGTGGCGAAAATAATGGGCACGGCGCCGCGTAGCCCCGCCCACGACATCAGTACCTGCTCCTGCCACGGGATGCGGAAGGGCAGCAGGCTGACGAAGACGCTCAGTGGCCGCGCCACCATGGTCAGCACCAGACCCACGACCACCGCGGGCCAGAAGTCGCTGATCAGTTCGTGCGGAGTCACCAGCAGACCGAGCAGGACGAACATGCCGATCTGAGCGATCCAGCCGAGGCCCTCGGCGAATCCGCGGTTCGCCGGTGCGTGCGGGAGCTTGGAGTTCCCGAGCACCATGGAGGCGAGATAGACGGCGAGGAAGCCACTGCCGTGCGCCATGGCGCCCGCGGCGTACGCGACCACCGTGATCGCCATCACCGCGATCGGATACAGGCCCGATGCGGGCAGTGCCACATGCCGCAGCCCGAACGCGCCCAGCCAGCCCGTCGCCAGTCCGATGACGGCGCCGATCGCCAGCTCCAGCGCGATTTTCCCGATCAGCAGATACCACTCGTCGACCGGACCGGCCGACGAGAAGGCCACCACCAGGATCACCACAGGGGCGTCGTTGAAGCCCGACTCGGCCTCCAGCGCGCCGGTCACCCGGGACGGCAGCGGCACCTTGCGCAGTACGGAGAAGACGGCCGCGGCGTCCGTCGAGGACACCACCGCGCCGATGATCAGTGCCTGCTGCCACTCCAGCCCCACCAGATAGTGGGCCGCACTGGCCGTGATGCCCACGCTCACCGCGACGCCGACCGTCGACAGTGCGGCGGCCGCCGGCAACGCGGGTTTGATCTCCTTCCACTTGGTGCCCAGGCCGCCCTCGGCCAGGATCACCACAAGTGCGGCATAACCGATCACCTGCGTCAGTTCGGCGTCGTCGAACCGGACGTCGAAAATGCCGTCCTGTCCGATGGCGACCCCGATCCCGAGATACAGCAGCAGGCTGGGGAGCCCACTGCGGGACGAGATGCGCACCGCCGCGACGGCGATGAGCAGAACGAGCGAGCAGATGAGCAGGAGTTCGTTGAGCTGGTGGACAGTCAGTGGCCGATCCTTCCCCTCGCGCCTGCGTTCCGGATCGTTCCTCCGGCGGGCGACACTTCGTTACCTTACCTAATCTTTAACGTCTTCTTGATGCGATCGATCGTCTGTGCGAATGGTGTGCGGATGGTGCTGCGGGTGCCGCGTTACGGACACCGCGTCCGGGCGGGTCAAGTGCTGCGCCTACAGTTGCTCCAGCACTCCAGGACCACCCTGCCCCTCGAAGGACAGCGATGCCCGCCAACACAACCGCCTCTTCCCCCAAGAAGAAGAAGGGGCGACGCGCCCGCCTGCTCGTGATCGTCCTGGTGCTGGCGCTTGTCGCAGGTGTCGGATATGGGACGTACTGGAGCATCAGTACCGTGCGCGCCTCGTTCCCGCAGACCACCGGGACCCTCAAGCTCGACGGCCTCAAAGGCCAGGTCGAGGTCAAGCGCGACGACTTCGGTATCCCGCAGATCTACGCGGACAGCGACGAAGACCTCTTCCGCGCCCAGGGCTTCGTCCAGGCGCAGGACCGCTTCTGGGAGATGGACGTCCGCCGCCATATGACGGCAGGCCGCCTCTCCGAGATGTTCGGATCCGGACAGGTCGAGACGGATGCCTTCCTGCGGACCCTCGGCTGGCGCAAGGTGGCGCAGCAGGAGTACGACACCAAGCTCTCGCCCGCGACGAAGAAGTACCTCCAGGTGTACGCGGACGGTGTCAACGCCTACCTCAAGGGGCGCGAGGGCAAGGACCTTTCCGTCGAGTACGCGGCCCTGGAGTTCACCAACGACTACAAGCCCGAGCCGTGGACGCCGGTCGATTCGGTGGCCTGGCTCAAGGCGATGGCCTGGGACCTGCGCGGCAATATGCAGGATGAGATCGACCGCTCGCTGCTGACCAGCAGGCTCAGCGAGCAGCAGATCAAGGAGCTGTACCCGTCGTATCCGTACGACAGGAACAAGCCGATCGTCGGCGGCGGCGGCCTCGACCCCGTCACCGGGAAGTTCGACCCGGACGCCAAGCCGTCCGGCGGGACGGGCAGTGGGTCCGGCGGCGGGACCGGTACTGGTGCTGGCACTGGTACCGGAACGGGAACGGGTACCGGCACTGGTACCGGTACGGGCAGCGGCGCGAACAGCGCCGCCGGTGCCACCCAGGGCCTCAACTCCCAGCTCTCGGCGCTCTCGGAGACCCTCGACACCATCCCGGCGCTGCTCGGCCCGAGCGGCAGCGGCATCGGCTCGAACTCATGGGTCGTCTCGGGCAAGTACACGACGACCAACAAGCCGATGCTGGCCAACGACCCGCACCTCGCGCCGCAGCTGCCTTCCCTCTGGTACCAGATGGGCCTGCACTGCCGTAAGGCCACGGCCGCCTGCCGGCACGACGTTGCCGGCTACACCTTCTCCGGCACACCGGGCGTGATCGTCGGTCACAACCAGGAGATCGCCTGGGGCTTCACCAACCTCGGCGCGGATGTCACCGACCTCTACCTGGAGAAGCTCAGCGGCGACCGCTACCAGGTGGGCAACGAGGAGAAGCGGCTGACCACTCGCACAGAGGTCATCAAGGTCGCGGGCGGCAGCTCCAAGACGATCAGGGTCCGCTCCACCGGCCACGGCCCGCTGGTCTCCGACCGCAGTACCGAGCTGGAGACCGTCGGCCAGAAGGCTCCCGTCTCCAACTCCGCTCCGGACCGGGGCGCCGGATACGCCGTCGCGCTGCAGTGGACCGCACTGCAGCCGGGCAACTCCATGGACGCGGTCTTCGAGCTCAACCGGGCCAAGGACTTCCAGCAGTTCCGCAAGGCGGCGTCGAAGTTCGAGGTTCCCTCGCAGAACCTCGTCTACGCCGACGCCAAGGGCAATATCGGCTACCAGGCGCCCGGGAAGATCCCGGTCCGCGCGGAGGGCGACGGCAGGACGCCCGCTCCCGGCTGGGACCCGGCGTACAAGTGGAAGGGCTACATCCCCTTCGACGAGCTGCCGTACGAGGAGAACCCGGACCGCGGCTACATCGTCACCGCCAACCAGTCGGTGATAGATGCAAAGAAGTACCCGTACCTGCTCACCGAGGACTACGGCTACGGTGCCCGCAGCCAGCGGATCAACGACCTCATCGAGTCGAAGATCCAGGGCGGCGGCAAGATCTCGACCGAAGACATGCGCACCATGCAGATGGACAACAGCAGCGAGATCGCCAAGCTGCTGACGCCGTATCTGCTGAAGATCGACATCTCCGACCCGTACGTCCGCGAGGCGCAGAAGCTGCTGGAGGGCTGGGACTACACCCAGGGGCCCGACTCCGGCGCCGCCGCGTACTTCAACGGGGTCTGGCGCAATGTCCTCAAGCTGGCCTTCGGCAACAAGCTCCCCAAGGAGCTCCGGATCGAGGGCGAGTGCCTCAGCGTGCGCCCGGCCGACAGCTCGGCCCCGGACGACGATCTCAACGAGCGGGTACGGGAGTGCGGCGAGCGCGACTCCGAGACGGCGCAGCCGGACGGCAGCGACCGCTGGTTCGAGGTGGTGCGCGGGCTCCTCAAGGACGAGAACAACAACTGGTGGCAGTCTCCGCAGACCCGTACGGACTCCGCCACCGACACCCGTGACGAGCTGCTCGGGCGGGCCATGGAGGACGCGCGCTGGGAGCTGACGGCCAAGCTCGGCAAGGACGCCTCCAGCTGGAGCTGGGGCCGGCTGCACCAGCTGACGCTGAAGAACCAGACCCTCGGTACCGAGGGGCCCGGCTTCCTGCAGTTCGTACTCAACCGCGGGCCGTGGAACCTGGGCGGCGGCGAGGCCGCGGTCAATGCCTCCGGCTGGAACGCGGCGAGCGGCTACGACGTGATCTGGGTGCCGTCGATGCGGATGGTCGTCAATGTCGGCGACTGGGACAAGTCCCGGTGGATCAACCTGACCGGTGCGTCCGGGCACGCGTACAACGCGCACTACACCGATCAGACGGACAAGTGGGTCGACGGTGAACTCCTCGACTGGGCCTACAGCGAGCAGGCCGTGACAGGGAAGACCGTCGACACTCTCAAGCTCACTCCCTGAGGCTCACTGCCCCGGGGTTCACTCCCCGGGGCGCGTGAAGCGCCTCACGGCTTCAGGTGTGACCACCGCGTGCACGGGGTGGTCGTGCGGCTCCTCCGGGACCCGCGCGACCACCTCGTTCGCGTACAGCAGCACCACCAGTGCCGGGTCGGCGCCGGCTGCCGCGAGACGCGCGAGGACACGGTCGTACGAACCCCCGCCGCGGCCGAGCCGCATCCCGCGGCCGTCCACCGCGAGGCCGGGGAGCAGCACGGCGTCGGCCTCCAGCACTGCCTGCACCCCGAGCCGTTCCCCGTCCGGTTCCAGCAGGCCGCGGCCCGCGCGCACCAGATGCTCCGCGCCCTCGTACACGCCCCAGTCGAGGTCGTTGTCCGCCTTCAGGACCGGGAGCAGGACGCGTACGCCCCGCGCGCGCAGCGCGTCGAGCAGCGTGCGCGTCCCCGGCTCGCGCCCCACCGAGACATATGCGGCGACCGTGCCCGTCTCGGACAGTTCGGGCAGATCCAGGGCCCGACGGGCGAGAACCGCGGCGGCGTCCGTAACGTCCTGAGGAGACAGGAGACTCCGAGCGGCCAGGAGTTCATGCCGTACCGCACTCTTTCGGTACACGTTGTCGCTCATTGTCCGTTCGTAAACCTCTCGTATGAGCATTTATGAGCATGAAGTTAACCGGAGGCTCATCTTCAGCCCATACATACCGGATATGGTGCTGCGCATGACTCAGTCGCACCCCAGGATCAGCAAGGCTGTCATCCCTGCCGCAGGCCTCGGTACCCGGTTCCTGCCGGCCACGAAAGCCACTCCCAAAGAGATGCTGCCTGTCGTCGACAAGCCTGCGATCCAGTACGTCGTCGAGGAGGCGGTCGCGGCCGGCCTCTCCGACGTACTCATGATCACGGGCCGCAACAAGCGCCCGCTCGAGGACCACTTCGACCGCAATTACGAGCTGGAGGAGGCGCTCACCCGCAAGGGCGACGCCGAACGTCTCGCGAAGGTCCAGGAGTCGAGCGACCTCGCCACCATGCACTATGTGCGCCAGGGCGACCCCCGCGGCCTCGGGCACGCCGTGCTGTGCGCCGCCCCGCACGTCGGCGACCAGCCCTTCGCGGTCCTCCTCGGCGACGACCTGATCGACCCGCGCGATCCGCTGCTGGCCCGCATGGTCGAGATCCAGGAGCGGGAGGGCGGCAGCGTCATCGCCCTGATGGAGGTCGACCCGGCCCAGATCCACCTGTACGGCTGCGCGGCCGTCGAGCCCACCGCCGACGGCGATGTCGTCAGGATCACCGACCTGGTGGAGAAGCCGCAGCCGGCCGACGCGCCCAGCAACCTCGCGATCATCGGCCGCTATGTCCTGGACCCCGCGGTCTTCGACATACTCCGCAAGACCGAGCCGGGCCGCGGCAACGAGATCCAGCTGACCGACGCGCTCCAGAAGCTCGCCGACAACGAGGAGCTCGGCGGCCCGGTGCACGGCGTCGTCTTCAAGGGCCGCCGCTATGACACCGGCGACCGCGGGGACTATCTGCGCGCAATTGTCAGACTCGCGTGCGAACGTGAAGACCTGGGCCCGGAGTTCCGGACCTGGCTTCGCAGTTATGTGACCGAGGAGATGTAGGACCGTGAGCAGCACGATCTGGTCGGTGGACGACCACCTGGAGGACATCCTCGGCACGATCCGCCCGCTCGACCCCATCGAGCTGCAACTGCCGGACGCCCAGGGCTGTGTGCTGGTCGAGGACGTCACGGTCGCGGTCGCCCTGCCGCCCTTCGACAACAGCTCGATGGACGGGTACGCGGTCCGTACGGCCGATGTCGCCGGTGCCACCGAGGAGTTCCCCGCGGTCCTCACCGTCATCGGCGACGTGGCGGCCGGCAGCGGCGGGCTGCCCACGGTCGGCCCCGGCCAGGCCGCGCGGATCATGACCGGCGCCCCGCTGCCGCCCGGCGCGGAGGCGGTCGTCCCGGTCGAGTGGACCGACGGCGGCACCGGCGGGGGAGCGGCCACGACGATGCGCCCGGCCGGCGAGGCTCCGGAGGGCGCGAGCGGAGAGGTGCGCGTCCACCGCCCGGTCGAGGCGCGCGCCCATGTGCGCGCCCGCGGCAGCGACGTCCAGGCGGGCGACCTGGCGCTGGAGGCGGGCACCGTCCTCGGCCCGCCGCAGATCGGCCTGCTCGCCGCGATCGGCCGCGGCACCGTGCGCGTACGGCCCCGACCGCGTGTCGTGGTGCTCTCCACCGGCAGCGAACTGGTCCAGCCGGGTGAGGAATTGGGCGAGGGCCAGATCTACGACTCCAACAGCTTCGCGCTGTGCGCCGCCGCGCGCGACGCGGGCGCCCTCTCCTACCGGGTGGGCGCGGTCACCGACGACGCGGACACGCTGCGCGCCACCATCGAGGACCAGCTGATCCGCGCCGACCTGCTGGTCACCACGGGCGGGGTGAGCGTCGGCGCGTACGACGTGGTGAAGGAAGCGCTGTCGTCGGTGGGCGACGAGGACGTGCCGGGCAGCGGGATCGACTTCCGTAAGCTCGCCATGCAGCCCGGCAAGCCGCAGGGCTTCGGTTCGATCGGCCCGGAGCACACCCCCCTGCTCGCGCTGCCGGGCAATCCGGTCTCGTCGTACGTCTCCTTCGAGCTGTTCGTGCGCCCCGCCATCCGGGCGCTGATGGGCCTCGAGGACGTCCGCCGGCCGACGGTCCGGGCGGTCCTGAAGGCCGACAAGCCGCTCTCGTCCCCCTCCGGCAAGCGCCAGTTCCTGCGTGGTGCGTACGACCCCGAGCCGGGCTCCGTCACCCCGGTGGGTGGCTCCGGCTCCCATCTGATCGCGGCCCTCGCCCATGCCGACTGCCTGATCGTCGTCCCGGAGGCGGACACCTCGGTCGAGCCCGGCGCGGAGGTCGAAGTGGTCCTCATCGGGTGACCGGCGGGCTGTGGCGGTACCGTGTCTGCCCACACAGGCCCCAAGGGTCAGGACCGGGAGCGCCACAGCAAATGAGTACCCACGGCAGGCTGACGCACATCGACGAGGCGGGTGCGGCCCGAATGGTCGACGTCTCCGCAAAGGACGTCACCGCGCGCACGGCCCGCGCCAGTGGCCGGGTCCTCGTCTCACCGCAGGTCATCGAGCTGCTGCGCGGTGAGGGCGTTCCCAAGGGCGACGCCCTGGCGACCGCGCGCATCGCGGGAATCATGGGCGCCAAGCGCACGCCCGACCTGATCCCGCTCTGCCACCCGCTGGCCGTCTCCGGAGTGAAGCTGGACCTGTCGGTGGCCGACGACGCGGTGGAGATCACGGCCACCGTGAAGACCACGGACCGTACGGGCGTCGAGATGGAGGCCCTGACCGCGGTCTCGGTCGCCGCGCTCACGGTGGTCGACATGATCAAGGCCGTCGACAAGGCGGCCGTCATCACCGACATCCGGGTCGAGGAGAAGACGGGCGGCAAGTCCGGCGACTGGAGCCGTTCATGAGCCCGTCACCGCCGCGTGGCGGCGAGGTGCACAGCCACAGCCACGGGCCCGGCCAGGAGGTCCCGGGAGCCCCCGAGGTCCCCAGGACGCCGGAGACCCCCGAGGCCACTGAGGCCACTGAGGCCACCGAGGTTTCCGGCGATGCGCGGCCGGGCGACGCGGACAGCGCGCCGTACAGAGCCCTCGTGGTCACCGCCTCCAACCGTGCCGCCGCAGGCGTCTACGAGGACAAGGGCGGCCCGATCCTCGCCCAGGGGCTGGCCGCGCTCGGTTTCCGGGTCGACGGCCCACGGGTCGTCCCGGACGGTGACCCGGTCGAGCAGGCGCTGCGGGACGGGGTGGCAGCCGCGTACGACGTCATCCTCACCACCGGCGGCACCGGGATCTCGCCCACCGACCGCACTCCGGAGGTCACCCGCCGGGTCCTGGACCACGAGATCCCCGGCATCCCCGAGGCGATCCGCGCGTACGGCCGCGAGAAGGTGCCCACCGCGGCCCTGTCCCGGGGCCTCGCGGGGGTGGCCGGCCGCACCCTGGTCGTCAATCTCCCCGGTTCCAGCGGCGGGGTGCGTGACGGGCTGGCCGTACTGGAGCAGCTCCTTCTCCACGCCGTCGACCAGATCCGTGGCGGAGACCATCCCAGACCTGCCGGGAGTCCGAGCTGAACGCCTTCTCCTGGCCGGTGATCCTGGTGGACGGCGACGTCGCTCTCCGCCCGATAAAGCTGCGCGACCAGCGAGCATGGCGTGAGGTCAACCGGCGTAACCGCGACTGGCTCCGGCCCTGGGAGGCGACCATTCCACCGCCCGCCCCCGGCGGGCCGGCCGCCCGGCGCCCCACGTACCGCCAGATGGTCCGCCATCTGCGCGCCGAGGCCCACGCCGGGCGGATGCTGCCCTTCGTCATCGAGTACCAGGGGCAGCTCGTCGGCCAGTTGACGGTCGCCGGGATCACCTGGGGCTCGATGTGTTCGGGCCATGTCGGCTACTGGGTCGACCGGCAGGTCGCGGGCCGCGGTGTCATGCCGACGGCCGTCGCGCTCGCCGTCGATCACTGCTTCCGTACGGTCGGGCTGCACCGCATCGAGGTCTGCATTCGCCCCGAGAACGGCCCCAGCCGCCGGGTCGTGGAGAAACTCGGATTCCGGGAAGAGGGGATGCGCCCCCGATATCTGCACATCGACGGGGCGTGGCGGGACCATCTGGTCTTCGCGCTCACGGCCGAAGAGGTCCCGGAAGGACTGGTCCACCGCTGGCACCAGGCACGACCCGGGACGCCATGGGAAATGAAATAAGTGTTCGAAATCGATCGCCGCTGACCATGATGTGATCTGAACAATCACAAAAAAAGTCCGTGATATCAGCCAGATCGTGCGACACACCGGGCCAATTGGCGGATCCCCTCGCGCGAATCCCTCTACGGTGTGATGCGTGAGCAGCAGCGGCCTCATCTACGCAGTCATCGTCGGGGCCTGGGCCGCCTACTTGGTGCCGATGTGGCTCCGCAGGCAGGACGAGCTCAATGAAGCCCGTCCGACGGAACGCTTCTCCACCGCCATCCGGCTGCTGTCCGGACGCGGGGCGATGGAGCGCCGGTACGCCAGGGAGCTGCAGGAGCGCACCGCCGAGGAGGCGGAGCCCGACGCGGACCCGGATGCCGCCACGGATCGTTTGAGTTCCGTGGACGTCCGGGCCTTTGCCGCGCCCCGGCCCCGTACCGAAGCCCGGCTGGACGTCCCGGGACGCCCCGCGCCCGGCACCGACCCGGAGGCCGACCCCGCGGCGGCCACGTCTGCGGCCAGGTCCGCGACGGGCAAGCCCCGGCCCCCGCGTCAGCGTCAGCGCGGCGCCGCCGCCGAGCGCGCCCGGCGCACCAAGGTCCTGGCCCGCCGCAGACGGACCACCATGGTCCTCTTCCTCGCGTTCACGCTCGGCGCGATCATCGCCGCGGTCGGCGGACTCGGCTTCCTCTGGGCCCCGGCCCTGCCGGCGGTGCTCCTGAGCGCATACATCATGCATCTGCGCGGCCAGGAGCGACGCCGCTTCGTGTTCGTCATGGACCGGCGCCGGGCCGAAGCCGCTGCGCAGCGGCTTCGCGAGAACCGTCCCCGTCGGCACCAGACCGCTCCGGCGCCCGCCGCCGAACCGGACGAGGAACCCGAGGCACGGCCCGAGCCCGAGCCCGCCGCCGCGCTCTCCCCGCAGGAGGCCGGCCGCCGCGCGCTGGTCGAGCAGACGGACCACGCGGAGTGGGTGGACCAGCAGCGTGAACGCGGTCCGGCGCGCGGCGACAGCTGGGAGCCGGTCCCGGTCCCGCTTCCGACGTACGTCACCGCGCCCGTCGCCCCGCGCGCGACGAGCGGCGTGGACGTCAGCGACCCGGAGACCTGGAGCGCGGCCCGCTCCTCGACCGCGGAGCCGACCCCGGCTCCGGCACCACCCCCGGCGGCCGAGGCGCCCCCGCGTCAGCGCACGTCCGCGTCGCGTCGCAGCCGCGACCGCGGCCGCACCCCGCTCTTCGACCAGTACGCCGACGAGGACCGGCCCCGCGCCGCCAACGAGTGACCCGAGCCTCACCGGCAGGGGTCCGTGACCAGCGGGGAACGGATTTCCAAGCACCCCGAGGGGGATGCTAGAGTTT
The DNA here is from genome assembly GCF_026341125.1 of Streptomyces sp. NBC_01142. Lineage (NCBI taxonomy): Bacteria > Bacillati > Actinomycetota > Actinomycetes > Kitasatosporales > Streptomycetaceae > Streptomyces > Streptomyces sp. NBC_01142. The sequence goes on along the minus strand of NZ_JAPEOR010000002.1, from coordinate 2,426,647 downwards.
CACTCGTTGCAAGGGCCTGTGGCGCAGTCTGGTAGCGCACCTCGTTCGCATCGAGGGGGTCTGGGGTTCAAATCCCCACAGGTCCACAACACGACTGTTCTTGAGTTAGCTCAGGAAGAGTTCACAAGATCCCGTCCGATCTGATTGATCGGGCGGGATCTTGGCGTTTCCGGGGTCTGTTCGAGGCAGTGTCCGAACGCGATCGGTGTCGGAGGCGGTGCCGGGCGGTCGTCGGCCTGATGTTGCGGGGTGGTTCGGGTGCGTGAGGCGTTTCTGGGCTGTCGGCGGGCGTGCTTGATCCCGGCGTGTGGTGATGGGGTCTCAGATGGTCTCGCGGGTCTCCGGCCCTGTGGGCGGCGGCAGCCCGGCCGCGTCGGGGGGCGTGGATGCCGATCCGGCGAGCGCGGCGACTCCGTGGGTCGTCCGGTTCGCTTGTGTTCGAGAAGTCTGCTGCCAGCTGAAGAGGATGTGCAGGTTGATGCTGCAGATCATCAGCGCCAGCAGGATGGTCTGCGCGACCCGCCCGTGGGCGAGCCGCTTCGTGGGGTCGGAGATATCGATGCCGTGGCTCTTGGCCCTGCCGTTGAGGCCCTCGATGTTCGCTCGCTCGGGCCGGTAGGCGTCCTGCCAGGTGGGGTGGAGGTAGTGCCGGTTCTGGCGGAACTTGTCGAGCTTGCCGAGGGCGCCGGGGCGGACAGTGATCGTGGGCTTCTGGCAGATCCGCGGCAGCTCGTCCTGGGGCAGGGGTCGCAGTCGTTCACCTTGAGGGATCGGGATGGTGGGTTTGGCCGCAGTGTGTGCGGCGGTGGCCCGCTTGTCGGTGAGGTCGACCACGGCCGGCCGTGGTGCCGGGACGGGGTGGACCTGGTTGAAGCGGGGACACACCACGGCGGGCGAGGGCCCGCTGGCCGGGCACTGGAGCCTGACCGCGCCCCGCTCGTCGGCGGTCTCCTTGAGCTTGAGGTAGTACGGTTCCCGGCCCGCGATCCGCTCGCTGAGCTCGGTGCCGTCATCGAGGTCGCGTACGGCCTTGTCGTTGAGCCCTGTGGTTGCGTGGGCCAGTGCGGGCGGCATGGCGGGGCAGGCGAGGGATCCGTCGACGAGAAGGGCGCCTTGGTGGGTGCCCTGGACGCCACGGTGTTGCTGTTTGTAGTCGAGAACCAGTTGGTAGCCCAGGGTGCGGACCGGCTGGGCGAAGTGCTCGGTCATCTGGTCGGTGTAGGCCCGGTCGGCGGCCAGCAGCCCTGTCGGGAAGCCGAGCGGGGCAAGCTGGGTCAGGGAGTGGACTGTGTTCGGGCCGATGCGCTTGCCCGGGGTGTCCAGGACGAGGCCGAGCGCCAGTTGCGGGTGGCGGCTGACGCGTTCACCGGCCTGCGGGTGACCAGCGCGGTGTCGTCGGCTGGCAGCGACCAGAAGACTGGCGGAGTGTCCGAAGATTCCTTCCTCAGCGCCCCCGCAGTAGTGCCAGCCGGCGGTGAGTTCGACGGATGCGAGGCCCCGCCGTTCGCGGGGCGGATGGTGCCAGGCGGGAACCGGAGTGGTGTCGGCTCCGATATCGCCCTGCCATCCCTTGAGCAGGCCCCGGCGGTGGGCAGCGCGGACGGTGACCAGCACCAGACGGTCACTGATCTCCTGCAACAGCTCTCGCCGACGCTTGCGCTCGGCGTCCGCATCTTCCCAGGCGGCAGCGACAGCTCTGGGCTCTTCGGCCGGCAGGCGGCTGCGCCGGTCGCAGCGGTAAGGGTCGAGGACTGTGGTCAGCCGGTCGAAGGAGCGGTAGATGCGACGGGAGAACGCGATCCTGGCGTGGTCATCGGCGCGACTGCCCTCCGGAACGCCGAGCCAGGAGCGCGCAGGGGCCCGGAGTTCATCGAGGAGCACGCGGGAGACAACCGCGAGGCTGGCGCTCCGGTGATAGTGCAGCGCCAGCAGCAATCCCACCAGCACGGTCCGCACCGGGAGCCCTTTGGGGCCTGGCCGATTTCCCAGCTCGGTGTCGATCAGATGGAGGACTCCGGACTCGCGCAGGAGCGCGTCGAGTTGTCCGACCTTGGAGTCCGGGATCTCCATCGGTGCGTCGGTGACCGGTCGAGGCCGACACTGCTTGATCTTCTCCGGGCTTCGCCAGGCCCGGGGTCTGGTCACCTCGCCTCCGGGCCTCGCAAGAGACGCGCCGCAGTCAGCTCGTCCACGGGTGGGACCAGGTGCTGCCAGCGGGCCAGAGACGCGGCGGAAGCGAGCCCGGCCGCCTGGGCGATCAGCTGGTGATCGATGTGCGCGCGCATCAGCTCGACGATCCACGTCGCCCGCAGCCGGCCGACCGACACCGCGGGCAGCTCCTGCGGCGGCCGGTGGATCAGGGACCAGGAGCCGATCAGGTTCTTCGCGTACTCGACGGTCCGCCTCGGCCGGAACAGGTAGCCGCCGCCCGCCGTTTCTGCCAGCTCCCCCAGAACTGTGTCCCAGGCTGCCCTGGCGACCAGTGGGACCAGCCGCTCGACGCCCCGGTGCAGCAGCGGTCCGCCTCTGCTCGGACGGCACAGATCGAGACCTCGGCTGGCCGCGACCTCTTTTGGCATCAGGCCCAGGCCGGCGCCCAGCCCCAGCAACGCGAGCGCGTCGGTCCGCTGCTGACGGGGCAGATGAGTGGCCCAGTGCCGCAGTCCCGCCAACTCGGCCGCGCAGTAAGGCTGATGCGGGCTTGTGTCCGCATGCATCCGCGCCGGGGACGCCTCCCCGCGCTCACTCCAGGCGAGGGCGTCGCGGACGCGCAGCAGCCACGTCCGGTACGTCCGTACCGATGCCCCCTCGATCTCCCCCACCCGCGAGAGCACGAACGCGTCGATCACCTCATTGCGCAACCACGCGTCCGCGGACCGTTCGAGCCCCGCCGCCTCGGCCCACAACGCCAGCCTGCCGACCACATGCAGCAACCGCTCCACGTCATAAGGGACGGCTGTCACGGCCGCGGCAACGATCGACCGCACCAGCGGAGCGACCTCGGCCCAGACCGGCGGAGCGCTCCTGGGCCGATAGCGAGTGATCTTCAGGGACGTAACGGGATCAAGGACCACGGTCCATACATACCGGCTGGACAAGCAGCCATTCCACAGCTGATCAACTTCAACGAAGGATGGTGCGCGCATGGTCGGCGGACGCGCCCGCGCACGCTCCCCCCGGGAGCTGACCGACGATCCGGAAGCCTGGCCCGAGCAGCCGAGTGCCGACGTGGCCGCCGAAGCGGTCCGCCTCATCGCACGTACCCTCGCCCTGGTCCTGAACGACCAGGGCCTGAGCCTGCGCGCGACCGCCGCCGGCTCCGGAGTGAACCGGCAGGTCATCGCCGACCTCGTCGCGGGACGGTCCTGGCCGGACGTGGCCACCGTCGCCCGCCTTGCCCACTTCACCGGCACCACCCTGTGGCCGGACGGCACCAACACCGATCGCAAAAGAACGCATTGAGCCTCGATCCACGCCCAAAGACGCCAAGCAGCGACCGGGCATGACGAAGTTCGTGGCTCCGCACATCGAGAGGAGACTGCCTCAACTACCCTCGAGAACGCGGGAGCCACCTGTCAGACGGCGCTCACGCACCCGGCACCGCCGAGTCGATGGGTAATCCCTCGGCGGTGCCACCCTCTCCTGCCGCGCGCCCGCGGCCCCGGTTCACCCCCGAGGATCCCCCTGCCGTGGTTTGCCGGCATCGACCGGAGAGATCGTGAACCAGGCCGTCGGACCTTCAGTCACGCGGCCCTCCTTCACCAGACGCTTCAGCCGGGACCTGGTCGTCTCCACCCGCCGGCCCTTCGACATGGTCGAGACGTCCTCGCCGATCGCCGACGCAATGTCCTGCACCTTCATCGCCCGACCCGCCCCCGCAAGCAGCACCAACATCCGCTCTCGCGCCACTTCCCACTCCAACGGGCCGGCCGAAACGGGCCCACTGGCAGGTACTTCCGCATCGGCGGGTTGGGGATCGGGGGCAAGGCCATTCGGCATCGGCTCGGCTGCGGGGCTCTCCGGCGGCCATTGCGTACCGTCATCCTGGTTGACGTGCTCCTCGGCGCCCAGAGACAACAGCGTCTCCCGAGTGATCGTCAGATGAGCCAGCCGCTTCTCAGTCGCCGCGACCTTCTCGCGCAGAGCATCCAACTCGCCACGAACAACCGCCTCTTCCTGATCCAGACGCTCGAACAGTGGCGTCATCCCGGCCTCGCCTTCGCTTGCCGATCCCCGAGCCCGACGGCACTCCGAGCCCCAGCTAAACGTAGGGGCGGCCATAGCAAGATCGCAGAAGGTGACCGCAAATGCCCCCAATCGACCGCCCGCGATCGCCTTGAGCCCGCAGCGAACCGCAGACGGACAACTCCCGCCCACCACGGCGGGCCTCTTGCTCGGTCAAAGGCTCACCGCTACGGGCACGGCCTGCCTCCGCCCTGGTGCTTGCGGGCAGAATGCTTTCCATACGCCGGGCGGGGGTGCGCCTGGGTCTTCGTGGCGGTGGAAGGGGCAAGGGGATGGACTGGGGCGGAGGGCGGGTCTTACGCGACCGCAATGTGGTGTTTTACCTGAGCGGTGTGGTGGTCTCGGGCTTCGGTAGCTCTGCTATGGCCCTGGCAGCCGGTGTGTGGACCAAGTCGCTCACCGGGTCGGACAGTCTGGCTGCCCTGACGACCTTCTGCGTATGGGCGCCCATTCTGTTCGGCCCGCTGATCGGGACACTGGCCGACCGGGCGCGCCGGCGGCCGTTGCTGATCTGGACCAATCTCGGCATGGCCGCGGTGCTGCTGCCGCTTCTCACCGTCCACTCCAGCGACCAGATCTGGATTCTGTTTGCTGTACTGATCGTGTACGGCACCAGCTCGGTACTGCTGGATGCGGCGGAGGCCGCACTGGTAGCGACCGCTGTACCGGAAACACTGCGCGGCGACTTCAACGGCCTGCGGATGACGGCGAACGAGGGCATGAAACTGGTCGCCCCGCTTCTGGGCGCGCTTCTGTTCGTTCAGTTTGGCGGCACAGCAGTGGCCCTGTTGGACGCGGTCACCTTCGTGCTTGCCGCGATAGCTTTCGCCCTCATACGCGTGTCGGAACCCGCGCCCCGCCCGGCTGAAGCCCAACGATGGAGTGCCCAGGCCGCCGAGGGAATCCGTTATCTGCGACACCACCCGGTTCTGTGGCGGCTGGTGTTGGCCGGGGCGGCAACCATGGGCGTGGCCGGGCTGAACGGAGCGTCGGTCTATGCGGTGGTCGACGCTGGTCTTCACCGTCCGCCCGCCTTCGCCGGGATCCTCTACGCCGCGCAGGGCATCGGCTCCGTGGTCATCGGGCTGTTCGCCGGTGCTCTGCTGCGGCGGATGCCCGAACGGGTCTTCGCCGCAGCCGGGATCATGCTGTTCGCAGCGGGCGTCGCCCTGCGCGTCATTCCCTCGGAGCCAGTTGTTCTGCTTGCCAGCGCGATGATCGGCGCGGGGCTGCCCTGCGTGCTGATCGCAGCTCTGACGGCCGTCCAACGCGAGTCCCCGGACCACCTCCTGGGCAGAGTGGCGGCCACCGCCAACACCCTCCTCTACGCCCCCAACGCCGTAGCCCTGGCTGCCGGAGCGGGTCTGCTTGTGCTCGTGGACTACCGCGTCCTGCTACTCGTTGCCGGAACCGCAGCGGCCACCGCCGCGGTCAGCTGCCTCCTTGGTAGCCGTGGGCGGACACACGTAGCAGCCCCCGACCTGGGAGAATCAGATCGCGTCGAGGACCGGGACACCGATGACGTCACCAGCTGATGGAGGTCGACAGCTTTCTCGGCGAGGCTGGTGGCTGGGAAACGATCTCTGACGATCTGGGAAGCGATCTTCAGGCTGCTTCTCCGATGCTGGTCAGACGCACTCGTGAACACCCCACAACAGCAACTGAGAGCCCCTGCCGGGGAATCCGGCAGGGGCTCTTTGCTGTGTCGCCGAGGCCGGGCGGGCCGGCCCTGCCCGGCCTCGGTCCGGGCAGGGCCGGTTCAGGTCACGTCAGGCCGGACGGGGTCGGGTCAGGACGCCTGCGCCTTGTCGTAGAGCGCCTTGGCCTCGTTGCCGAAGTACGGACCGAACATCCGGTTCGGCAGGAAGATATAGCCGAAGCTGTTCACCGAGGCCTGCAGACCGGTGCCGGTGGCTTCGTCGAACGAGGTGAACCAGGGGCCGCCGCTCGATCCGCCCGTCATGTTGCAGCCCAGGCTGTGGTCCTGCGAGAACAGGAAGTCCTTCGAGCTGTTCCCGCTGCAGTGGATCAGCTTCGAGCCGTCGTACGGGGAGGCCGCGGGGAAGCCGAAGGCGTACATCGCCTTGTTGTAGCCGCCGTTGAACGACAGGCCCTGCGCGCCGACCGTATCGGCGAGCTTCTTGCCGTTCAGCGGGGCGACGACGGCCGCGCCGACGTCGTAGTTGATGTTCTCGCTCGCCGCCCACTGGTCGGTGGCCAGCGTCTTGGTCGCGCTCCACTGTCCGTACGGAGCCTGGCCGTTGTTGTACCCGGGCACGAAGACCCAGTTGGTGTGCCAGCCGCCCTGGTACTTCACGCAGTGGCCCGCGGTGATCACCGTGCTGCCGTTCTGGCTGGTGACCGAGTTGCCGGAGCAGGAAGCCGTACGGCCCTGCATGGTGAAGAACACCCGACCGGACGTCTTGACCACGGCGCCGCCGCCCGTCCACGGGCCGCCGGCCTGCGGGAAGGCGGTGGGGGCGACTGCGGTCGGCGTGCCGCTCGGCTCGGGGGCCTTGAGCGCCTTGCGCCCGTCACGGGTGAGGGGCAGCAGGTCCAGCGGGGTGGCGTTGCGCATCCGTTCCGCGGTCCAGAAGCCCTTCGTCTGCTGCTGCTTGAAGACCGTGGGGGAAGCCGGGGAGGGGGCGGCGCCGGCGGTGGTGGCCGACAGTGCGCCGGTGAGCAGAGTGCCGACGGCCAACAGGATTCCGGCGGCGGTGCGATGGCGTCTCACGCATGTCTCCTTCTGCCGTGCCCGCGCGTGGTGTCGCGCGGGCAGGGTGGGGGATGAGGCGGTGCGGATCGGCGTGCGTGAGGCAGAGTGCCACGGGAATCTTGGATATGTCAGGGGCGCGACAAGAGCTTCGCGAAGCAGCGGCTGTTCTCGTAGTCGCGGTAGTGGCCGAATTTCTGCGCGCAGAGCGCATAGCCGCTGGAGGTGTAGAGGGCGATCGCCTCGGGCTGTCTGATGCCGGTCTCCAGGACCATGCGGGTGCGTCCGGCCGCGCGGGCGTCGTCCTCCAGGGCGGCGAGGATGTGGCGGGCGAGACCCAGGCCGCGGGCCTCGTGGATCACATACATGCGCTTGAGCTCGGCATCTCCGTCCAAGTAGCCCGCCTCGTTCTCGTCCTGGGAACGCCAGCCGCCGCTGGCGACGGGCCGGTCCTGATCGTCGTACGCGAGGAGATAGAGACCGTGGGGCGGTGCGAACATCGTGGCGTCGAGCGGTGTGACGTCGCCCTCACTCCCGCCGTCGTCCTTGTACCGCTCGGCGTATTCGAGCTGGACCTCGTCGTTGAGTTTGACGGCGTCGGGGTGGTCGTACGCCACGGTTCGGAAATGCATGCGAATCAGCGTACGTGTCTGCCGGGACGGGTGGTCGGTATGGTGCCGGGATGCTCACCGTGACAACCGTGAATGTGAATGGGCTCCGCGCCGCAGCGAAGAAGGGCTTCGTGGAGTGGCTGGCCGGCACCGCCGCCGACGCGATCTGCCTTCAGGAGGTGCGGGCCGAGGCACATCAGCTCCCCGACGAGGTCCGGGAGCCTAAGGGCTGGTTCACGGTGCACGCCCCGGCCGCCGCGAAGGGCCGAGCGGGTGTCTCCCTCTATACGCGCCGTGAGCCCGACCGGGTGCGGATCGGATTCGGCTCGAGCGAGTTCGACGGGAGCGGGCGGTACGTCGAGGCGGACCTGCCGGGTGTCACGGTCGCGAGCCTGTATCTGCCCTCGGGCGAGGTGGGGACGGAGCGACAGGACGAGAAGATGCGGTTCATGGCGGAGTTCCTGCCGTATCTGAGCGAGCTGAAGTCGCGCGCGGCGGCGGACGGGCGCGAGGTCGTGGTCTGCGGCGACTGGAACATCGCCCACCAGGAGGCCGACCTCAAGAACTGGAAGGGCAACAGGAAGAACTCCGGGTTCCTGCCCGAGGAGCGGGAGTGGCTGACGCGGGTCTTCGGCGAGGCGGCGTACGTGGACGTGGTGCGGGCGCTGCATCCGGACCAGGAGGGGCCGTACTCCTGGTGGTCGTACCGGGGGCGTGCCTTCGACAACGACACGGGCTGGCGCATCGACTACCAGGTGGCCACGGAGCGGCTGGCGGAGCGCGCGGTGAAGGCGTGGGTCGAGCGGGCGGCGACGCACGGCGAACGGTGGAGCGACCATGCGCCGGTGACGGCGGTCTACGAGCTCTGACGCCGCTGCCGTGCTGAGTGTGCTGCTGAACGAGGCGGCGGCCGAGGCTCTCGGGGCGCGGTGCGCGCCGGGGGCATGGGGGCCGGCCGGAGGGCTGGCGCCGGCGCTGGCGGAGCGGGTGGCGCGCGGGATCGTCCGCCGGGGGCAGGTGCTGATGTGGGCCGGGGCGGGGGCCGGGGCTGGTCCAGCTGCCGGTGCCGGTGCCGGTGCCGGTGCCGGTACTGGTACTGGTTCCGGTTCCGGGTCCCGTGACGGTGTTGTTCCGGGAGGTTTCCCCGACCTGACCGGCTGGGAGTGCTCCGTCACCAGCCTGCATCTGGAGGACTTCGTCCCGGTGCGCACGACGGTCTCCGAAGACGGCGTGCCTGCGCTTGACGAGGACGTACAGCTGCTGCTCCTTCAGCACGGGTTCGCCCTCGCGACCGAGGTCTGCCGACTGGCGGGAGCCCTCGAACCGCCGGTTCCCGTGCAGTGCCTTGTGTCCGCGAACGACTCCAGCGCGACCTTCCGCTTCCACCGGATGCGCGCGGGGGAGTCCTGGGTCGCGGCGGACCTGGATGCCTACCGCTCGGAGAAGATCGTCACGGTCGCCGGGCGGCTCCCCGGACTCTGCTAGCCCGGCCGGCCCGGCCGGCTCCCCGGACTCTGTGAGCCCGGCTCGGCTAGCCCGGCCGGCTCGGCTAGCCCGGCCGGCTCGGCTCCGTGCGGGTGGCGGCTGACGCGTCGCGCATACGGCGGTCCAGGGCCATCGAGAGTTCCGCCTCCACGACGCTCTTGGCCAGCGGGCGCAGCCGGTCCATCTCCGTCTCCGCCGTGTGCGCGCGCAGTATGTCGACGAACAGCTCGGCCAGCGCGTCCGCGTGTGTGCGGACGCGGCGGCCCGCGTCCAGGACCGCGGCGAGTGGGACGCCCGCCCGGACCAGTGCCGCGGAGACGTCCAGGAGGCGGCGGCTGATGTGGACGATCTCCTCGCCGTCCGTCGCCAGATAGCCGAGGTCCAGCGCGGCAGCCAGGTTCTCCGGGGTGACCTCGCCCTCGAAATAGTCGGCGAGCGCCTCCGGTGTGAGCCGGACCGGAGTTTCCTCGGTGGGTTCGCCGAGGCCGAGCACCTCGCCGACGTCGCGCCCGCTCTCGAAGGCGGTGGCGAGATCCGCGATGCCGTTCAGCGTGTGGCCGCGTTCCAGCAGGGCGGCGATCGTACGGAGTCTGGCCAGGTGATGGTCGTCGTACCAGGCGATGCGCCCCTCGCGGCGTGGCGGCGGAATCAGCCCGCGCTCGCGGTAGAAGCGCAGAGTGCGCACCGTGATGCCGGCCTCCTTGGCCAGCTCCTCCATGCGGTACTCGCGTCCTGCTTGTCCTTCTGCCACGTTCGCCAGCCTATGTTGTACCGCGGGTAACTTTCCCCGGCCTGACCCCTACCGCTCGGTATGTTGCTGCTCTACCCTCCCAACCATGCCAGTGATTGCTGGCGGCGTTGGGATGTCAGCGGGAGGCGGCGGCATGGGCCAGCACGAGCGCGAGCACGAGCGCGGACACGAGCACGACGAGCACGAGCATGTACGTGTGGCGGTGATCGGATCCGGGTTCGGCGGTCTGGGAGCCGCCGTCCGGCTGCGCCGCGAAGGGATCACCGACTTCGTCGTCCTGGAGCGCGCGGACGCGGTCGGCGGGACGTGGCGGGACAACAACTATCCGGGGTGCGCCTGCGATGTGCCCTCGCACCTGTACTCCTTCTCCTTCGCCCCCAACCCCGACTGGCCGCGCACCTTCTCCGGGCAGGAGCACATCCGTGCCTACCTCGAGCATGTCGCGGACACCTTCCGGCTCCGCTCCCATCTCCGCCTCAACCACGAAGTGCGGATGATGCGCTGGGACAACGCCGAGCTGCGCTGGGAGATCCAGACCTCGCAGGGGACGCTGACCGCCGACGTCGTCGTCTCCGCGACCGGGCCGCTGTCGGATCCGAAGATCCCCGAGGTTCCGGGGCTTGCCGACTTCCCGGGCAAGGTCTTCCACTCCGCCCGCTGGGACCACGACTACGACCTGCGCGGCAAGCGCGTCGCGATGATCGGGACCGGCGCCTCGGCGATCCAGATCGTGCCGTCGATCCAGCCGGACGTCGCCCGGCTGACGCTCTTCCAGCGGACCCCGCCGTGGGTGATGCCGCGGATGGACCGCAAGATCAGCGGGGCGGAGCGCTCGCTGCACCGCCGGCTGCCGTTCACCGGGGCCGCGCGGCGCGGACTGCTGTGGGGCATCCGGGAGTTGCAGGTCCAGGCCTTCACCAAGCGGCCGAATCAGCTCGGCCTCATCGAGTCCCTTGCCAGGGCCAACATGGCGAAGTCCATCAAGGACCCTGCCCTGCGCGTCAAGTTGACGCCGTCGTACCGCATCGGCTGCAAGCGCATCCTGCTGTCGAGTTCGTACTACCCCGCCCTCGCCCGGCCCAATGTGGATCTGGTCGCTTCGGGGCTCAGCGAGGTGCGCGGGTCGACGCTGGTGGCCGCCGACGGCACCGAGACCGAGGTCGACGCGATCATCTTCGGTACGGGATTCCATGTGACGGACATGCCGATCGCCGAGCGGGTGGTGGGTGCCGAGGGGATCACGCTTGCTGAGGTGTGGAAGGGCGGGATGGAGTCGCTGCGCGGCGCGACCGCGGCCGGCTTCCCCAACTGGATGACGATCATCGGCCCGAACACCGGGCTCGGGAACTCCTCGATGATCCTGATGATCGAGTCCCAGCTGAACTACATGGCCGACTACATGCGGCAGTTGAACGTTCTGGGCGGCCGCGCCGCGCTCGCCGCCCGGCCGTCGGCCGTGAACGCGTGGAACCGCCGGGTACAGGAACGGATGAAGCGGACCGTGTGGAGCACGGGTGGTTGCACCAGCTGGTACCTGGACTCCAGCGGCCGCAACACCACGATCTGGCCGGGGACGACCGGCGAGTTCCGCAGTGCGACGCGGGCGGTGGACCTCGCGGAGTACGACGTCGTGCGGGCGACGGCGCCTTCGGTGCCGGCGCCTTCAGCGTCAGCGCCGTCGGCGTCAGCACCCTCGGCGTCGGGGACGACGACGGTCGTCAAGGACGCGGAGGCCGTGCGATGAGCCGACTGCTGCGACGGACGGGCTTCTCTCCCGCCCCTCCCGTTGCCGATCGTGAACTGACCGCCGGCTCCGCCGACGGGTCGCGGATCCACGTCGAGGTGCACGGTCCCGAGGGTGCGCCCACGGTCGTGCTCGCCCACGGCTGGAGCTGCTCCACGCACTTCTGGGCAGCCCAGGTGCGGGACCTGGCGGCCGACCACCGGGTCGTCGTCTACGACCAGCGGGGCCACGGCCGTACGCCGTCGGCCGCCGTCGGTGCGGACCTCCTCGCCGACGACCTGGAAGCGGTGCTCGGGGCCGTACTCGCTCCGGGCGAGAAGGCCGTGCTCGCCGGGCACTCCATGGGCGGGATGACGCTGATGGCCGCATCCGGGCGGGCCGCCTTCCGGGAGCACGCGGCCGCCGTGCTGCTGTGCAGTACGGGCAGCGCAGGGCTGGTCGCGGAGTCGCTGGTGCTGCCGCTGCGCCCCGGGCGTATACGGACCCGGCTCACCCGGATGATCCTCGGGGCGCGGGCGCCGCTCGGGCCGGTGACGCCGCTCTCCAGGCGCATCCTCAAGTACGGGACGATGGGCCCCGGTTCGGCGCCGGAGCGGGTCGCGGAGTGCGCTCGTATCGTGCACGCCTGCCCGCGGGCTTCACGGGTGGCCTGGGCGCATGTGCTCGGTGAGCTCGATCTCGGAGCCGGTGTACGGGAGTTGAGAGTGCCCGCGGTCGTGCTGGCGGGCACCGCGGACCGGCTCACCCCACCGGTGCACGCCCAGCGGCTGGCCGCCGCGCTGCCCGAGTGTCTGGAGGTCGTGGAGCTCGCCGGCATGGGGCACATGACACCGGTGGAGGCCCCGGAGGCCGTCACCGCGAAGATCCGTGAGCTGGTCGGTACGTACCTGAACGTGAAGGCGAACGTGAAGGCGAAGGCGAACGTGAACGTGAAGGCGAACGTGAAGGCGAAGGCAAAGACAGGCGCGGGCGTGAAGGCGAGCGCCGAGGAGGAGGTCGCATGAGCAGGACCGGCCTGGAGGGTCAGGTAGCCGTCGTCACGGGCGCGGCGCGCGGCGTGGGCGAGCTGCTGGCCCGCAAACTCTCGGCGCGCGGCGCGCGGGTGGCGCTGGTGGGTCTCGAGCCGGACGAGCTGAAGAAGGTCTCCGGCAGGCTGCACACCGAGAGCGACTGGTGGCATGCCGATGTGACCGACCACGAGGCGATGGCCCGGGTCGCCGAGGAGGTCAAGGCGCGCTTCGGCAAGGTCGACATCGTCGTCGCGAACGCGGGCGTCGCTTCGGGGGGTCCGTTCGTGGACTCGGACCCGGTCGCGTGGCGGCGGGTGATCGAGGTCAACCTGATCGGGAGTGCGGTGACGGGCCGGGCGTTCCTGCCGGTGCTGACGGAGAGCCGGGGGTACTTCCTGCAGATCGCGTCGCTGGCGGCGATCACGCCGGCGCCGATGATGACGGCGTACTGCGCGTCGAAGTCGGGTGTGGAGGCGTTTGCGCACAGCCTGCGGGCGGAGGTCGGGTACAAGGGCGTGCGGGTCGGGGTCGGTTATCTGTCCTGGACGGACACGGACATGGTGCGGGGCGCGGACCGGGACGAGGTGATGCGGGAGCTGCGGCAGCGGCTGCCGTGGCCGTCGAACCGTACGTATCCGCTCGGCCCGGCGGTGGACCGGATCGTGGCCGGGATCGAACGGCGGTCGTCGCATGTGTACGCGCAGTGGTGGCTGCGGGGGATGCAGTCGGTACGGGGCTATCTGCCGGGGCTCATCGGGGCAGTGGGGCAGCGGGAGATGCGGCGCTTCGAGCCGCGGCTGCAGGGGGTCGGGAAGGGGCTCGTGGGAGCGGGCGGGGCGGCGGACGAGGAGGCGCGTACGTCGCACACACAGGGTCATTGATCAAAATGCGGGCTATGTCCTTGCGTGTCAGGCTGGTCGAGGCCCAGGGGTCGTATCGGCTCCCGGTCTCCCACTCACCCTTCTAGGAGTGAATGTTCATGGGCAGCAAGGACCAGTTCCAGGACAAGGCGCAGGAGCTCAAGGAGCAGGCACAGCGGGCGAAGCAGCAGACGGGTGGCACGCAGGGCGAGGCGTCGGGGCGGGCGTCGAGGTCCCAGGGCCGGACGAAGGAAGGGTCCCAGGACCGGACGAAGGAAGGGTCCCAGGACCGGACGAAGGGCAGGCCGCAGGACAAGCCCAAGGACAGGCCCCGGGAAAAGTCCACCGAGGAGGCCATGCAGGAGGCGCAGGACAGGTTCGACCAGGACTACGACGCCTGAGTCGGGCTGCGCGCTGCGCACTGCGCTGCGGCGGATGAAGAGGCGTACCCGTGACGACGGGTACGCCTCTTCGCGTGCGGGGCGGTTGGGGCGGGAGCGGTTTCGTTTCCCACCCGCCCGCCCTGAGTTGTGGGGGGGATGGTGTCCCCACGCCCCTGCGGGGAGCGGCAGCTTCGCGCCGCCGGGAACGCGGGCGGGTGGGAAAGAAGCCGCCGCCCGCCAGGAGTTGTGGGGTGCGGGTGCCTCCACGCCCCTGCCGGGAGCGGCGGCTTCGCGTCGTCGAGGTGCGGGGTCGGGGGCGGTGCGCATTGCCAGGGGTGGGTAGTCCCGGCATGCTCGATGTATGGCCTTCAACGACGCGCACAGCCACCACTGCCGGATCCACCGTCCCCGCCGCGCTCCGGGGCCGTGAGTATCTGCGGGTGTCTCAGGACGACTCCGGGCGGCAGCGCTCCGTCACGGAGCAGCACGACGACAACGAGCGCTCCACCGGACGCCACGGGATAGGAATCACCGGCAGGCCCTATGTGGACAACGGGATCAGCGCGAGCCGGTATACGGACAAGACCCGCGACGACTTCGCGCGGCTGATGGCCGACCTGGAGTCGGGTGCGTTCGGCGCTGACGTGCTGGTCTTATGGGAGAACTCACGCGGGTCCCGCGAGACCCTGGAATGGCTCCAGCTCATGAAGAGCTGCGAGCGCCGGGACGTGAAGATCTTCATCACCAGCGACAACCAGCTCTACGACCTGTCTCACTGGAAGGACCGGCGCAACCTCCGCGAGGATGCGTCGGACTCCGAGACGGAGAGCGACAAGATCAGCATGCGCAACCGCCGTACCTCCGCAGCGATGGCGGAGCAGGGCCGCCCGAACGGAGTGGCCCCGCACGGCTACAAACCGGTCTACGACGAGAAGACGGGCAAACTCGTCAACTGGGTGGAGAACCCCGACGAGTCCACGGTGCCCAAGGCGCTGTTCGAGCGGCTCCGCAAGGGCCAGTCCCTGAGGTCGATCGCCCGGGACTTCGAAGCTCTGGGCTACGTCAACCGGTCCGGCAAGCCGTTCAGCGATCAGCATCTGCGGTCCATGGCGCTGCGCCCGGCCTACGGCGGATACCGGGTGCACTCGCCCAAGAGTCGAGGCCGGTCGTTCAAGGCACAGCAGGAAGACGCGACGCTGACCCGCGCCATCTGGGATGCACTCGTGGACAAAGAGACCTTCTGGGCCGTGCGCCGCATGCTGCTTGCCCCGGAGCGCCGTACGACACGCACGGGGCGCGCGAAGCATGTACTGACTATGACCCTGCGGTGCGACGTGTGCTCGGGGCCGATGGCCGTGACTCGTGCCTACTACGTGTGCCGTGACAAGACGTGCACGACGATCAACAAGGCGGCCGTGGACGCGGTGATCATCGGCGATCCGAAGGACCCCCAGAAGTACGGGCTGATCCTGGCCTACCTCGCCAGCGACCGAGTATATGAGGACTTCGCCTCTTCCCCGGAGGACTCGGCCAGCGCGGAGCAGATCAGGGCTGAGATCGCGCGCCTACGGGCGAACAAGGACGAGATGGAAGGGCCCGAGGCAGACAAGGCGGAGTCCCTGGCAGAGGTCCGCATGATCGCGCGGAAAGTCACCGAGCTGGAGGAGTAAGATCACCCGACTGGAGGCCGAGGAACGGGCCCTGGCCACGCCGGGCGTGATCTCCGACCTGATCACACCCGGTGAAGACGTAGCGCAGGGCTGGGCGGCTGCTCCGCTGTCCGCGCAGCGTGAGGTCGCCCGGCGGCTGCTGTCACCCGAGGTGCTGGGCGAAATGCGCATCACACGCGGGCGCGGGCTCCCGGCCGCAGACCGGATCAAGCGAGTCAAGGGCAAAGCTGCCTGAGCTTGTTCTCTATCTTCCGTCCGCGTCGTAGGGCGGGGACGGAAGGTTCCAGAGGGCATCTGACCGGCCGACGATCTTTCGGAGTTCGCGGGCGCTTCGTGGTGATACGGCCTGCATCACCGTGTCAAGGAGGGCTCGGGCTTCGAGGGGGTTGCCGCAGCAGTACCAGTGCATGTTGCCCCACTCGTAGTCGTGCCACAGACCACGCGCGGGCTGGTGGACGTAGTTCTTCCACAGGCTCACAGCCGCGCTGACGTCGCCTGGCTGCAGATAGTTGCGGGTGTGCTCGAGACGGATGATCTCGGACCGTGCATGTGAGGACAGGCCGTCGATGACTGGCCTTGTGCCCGTTGTCCGGTGTCTGGCGGGGGCGTCGGCGCGGATCTGTCCTGGCCGTCTACGCGGCATGGACCTTTCGGTTCGTCGTCATGCGGTACATGGTGCCACGGTCTCGAATGGCGTCTCGAACGGATTCGCTCGCATGGGGATTCACCGGACGCGGGGGCGGCCTCCGTCTGATCATGTGCTCCGACCAAGGTGCACGTGACATGACGAAGGCGGTGAGGGTGAGTCTGCTGCCTGATGCTGTCCGGAGGAAGGCGTTCCCGGAAGCGTCACGCTTCCGGGGCGAGTTCTACGAGTGTCTGACCGCCCGGCGTGACGAGTTGTTCGAGCTCGTGGACGCGGTGCTGTGCGCGGACGGTGCGGTGAGGTCCCCGGTGGACCTGACTCTGCTGCCCGAGCACCGTCGGGGGCACGGAGCGATGTACGGCGGCTTGAACCACGGCCGCATCGACATCGGCCGACTGCGGGCCGTGCTGCCGCTGCCGCATTTCGACGGTGGGCGCCTGGTCTTGGCGGTCGATGTGTCGCCGTGGCTCCGCTCGGACGCGCCGTGCTCGGCGGACCCTCTGTTCTGCCACGTCTACGGCCGTGCGAAGACGGCGTCGCAGTTCATTCCGGGCTGGCCGTACTCCTTACATTCATGCGAGAGACGGCACCCATGCCAAGAAGCCTGCCTGGAAACCAATCTCGGGGGGCGAAGAGAGGCTGAAGCGGAGCGTCCTATTCCAGCTCAAATGTTGATCAAGTTATTGTCTATTTCAAACTCTCTCGTCTAAAGTTCAAGGCATGTCGAGGGAATCTAGCAATATCATCCCTTACTCGGTTTCGACTGCCTAGGTGAACGGTAAACATTTATGCGCAAGTCTTCGAAAATTCGCGCCGCGATGGTGATGGTATCGGTGCCGGTGATTGTGGCGGCCGTCTCCACGCCTGCATCGGCATCGTCCAACATTACCTGGCGCAACAAGGCCACAGGTGCTTGCCTTAGGGTCTGGAACAACACTGCTGTCGACACCGACGCCCAGGGTCTGTTGCACTGTTTCCACCCGCAAAAGTATGTAAGCGATAAATGGGATGACTCGCAGAGTGGTCTCGAGAATCCGAACGGCGCCTGGAAGATCACGACCAACAATACGTTTTTCTCCGGCCGCTGCCTGGCTAGCTGGTATGCCGACGAGAGCGGGCTTGGTAAGGTCCTTATCGAGCCCTGTGACAAGCCGGCCAACTATTACCAGCAGTGGTATGAGAATTGGACGGGTGACGGCATGCAGATCGTAAACCGGCAGACCGGCCTGTGTCTCGACAGTGATGCCAAGGGCCGTGTCTACACCAACAAGTGCGATGGTGGGGACTGGCAGGTCTGGAAGTAACTCCCGTCCGAGGCGCAGGAAATCTGTAAGATTCCTCCCGGCTTCGCCTGCGTGTGGGGACGCTGGCGCGTCTTGACTTGGCGGCGCGGTCAAGCATTGAAGCTGGGCGTGCCGCCGCCAGAAACGGCGGCCACACCGGCTCCTGCGCCCCGTTTCATGGCCCGCGGGGTCGCAGTCAGATGCGGTACGCGCCGACGGGTCACGGACGTGAGTGCCTGCCTCTGATAGACCGAATCGGCTGTCGAACGCACAGCAGAAGCCCCGCCCGGCATTGCTTGGGCAGATTCTAGAGATCGTCGCAACACATGATCGGTTGTGTCAGACGGCGAGCAGTTTATGCAGACGCTCGGCTGGGGTTTCCCAGTCGAGCGTTTTGCGTGGGCGTCCGTTGAGTTGGGCGGCGACGGCGTCGAGGTGCTCACGGGTATGGACGGACAGGTCGGTGCCCTTGGGGAAGTACTGCCGGAGCAGGCCGTTGGTGTTTTCGTTCGAGCCGCGCTGCCAGGGGCTGCCGGGGTTGCAGAAGTAGACCCGGATGTCCGTGGCGAGAGTGAAGCTGCGGTGGGCGGCCATCTCGGAGCCCTGGTCCCAGGTCAGAGACCGTTTGAGGTGCTGCGGGAGTCTCTGTGCGGTCTCCGTCAAGGCGTCTCGGACGCTGGCTGCGGTGTGGTCGGTGGGCAGGTGCAGGAGCATCACATAGCGGGTGCTGCGTTCGACGAGGGTGCCGATCGCCGAGCCGCTGTTCTTGCCGATGATCAGGTCGCCTTCCCAGTGGCCGGGCACGGCCCGGTCGTCCGCTTCGGCGGGACGTTCGCTGATCATGACCATGGGATCGGTGAAGCGAGGCTGTCGGCAGTTGGCCTGGCAGTGGGGCTTGCGGCGGGCTCGTCCACTGCGTAGGGCGCCGGCCAGCTCGCGCCGCAGTGCTCCGCGTCCCTGAACGTAGAGCGCCTGGTAGATCGTCTCGTGGACACGTGCATCTCCGGCCGGTGGGGGAACTGCCTGCGCAGAGCGTGACAGATCTGCTCTGGGCTCCACTGCACGTCCAGGCCCGCCTGGACGGCGTCCCGCAGCTCGGTGTTCTGGCTGATCTTCCGCGGTTTCGGGCGGGGACGACGGGCGTCGGCACGGGCCTGGGCGGCGAACGGCCGGTAGTGCCACTGGACGCGAGTACCGACAGTGCGGTTGCGGCGGATCTCCCGGCTGACCGTCGAGGGACTACGGCCGAGCTCGGCAGCGATCGCGCGGATCGATGCCTTCTCCCCGAGCCGGTCAGCGATGTGGATCCGCTCCAGCTCCGATAGATACCGCGACGGCGCAGCCGCGGCGGTTGTCAGCCCTTGACCGGTGCCGGGTACCCGCTCCTGGGGAACGGGTACCCGACCGGTGTAGGACTGTGGCCGGTCGGCCTGAGCAGCTGCCCACTGGGCATCCGCCGGCTTCCTGAGCCGCTGCGGATCCCACCGGCCATTGCGCCACTCACGGCCGGTCCGCTCGTTCACGCCGACGATCCGGCATGCGTCCTTGTTGCTGTAGCCCGCTTTCACGAGCCGGAAGTATTCCGCCCGCTCAGCGCGGAGCTTCCTGGGCCCCTGAGCCACCGTCCGGACCTTACGGACCTCGAACTCCATCGCACCCCTTGAGCTGGGGTGTTGCGACGACCGCTAGAACCCAAGATCTGCCCACACCGGGGCGGGGCTTCGGGGTGTTCCCGTGCCACGCGCGGCAGCGGCAGCTTCGCGCCGTCGAGGGTGCGGGGGCTGGGGCCCCTGCGGGTGCGGGAGTCCGTCCCCGGCTGATGAGTGGGTGTAACTGATGCCGCGCGTGGCACGGGTGCCTTCGCCGGGGCGTCGATGGGCCGGCGCTTCCTCCCTCACGCACACCGGGGCGGGGCTTCGGGGTGTTGCCGTGCCACGCGCGGCAGCGGCAGCTTCGCGTCGTCGAGGGCGCGGGGGCTGGGGCCCCTGCGGGTGCGGGAGTCCGTCCCCGGCTGATGGGTAGGTGGAACTGATGCCGCGCGTGGCGCGGGTGTTCTCGCCGGGCCCGGGGAAGCCTGCGCCCGGCCCCTCACGCACCCCGGGGCGGGAGCTTCGGGCGGCGGAGGTTCGGGGCGTCGCTGTAGTCCGGGGGCATAGCCGGGGAGTGCGTTCTCAGGAGGTCCAGGGCCAGGTGGATCGCGTCGTCCATCTCGGTGTGGCGGCCCTCCGCCCAGTCCAGGGGAGTGCGCAGCGCGTCCAGGTCCGGTTCCACGCCGTGGTTCTCGATCGACCAGCCGTACGCGTCGAACCACGCCGCGTTCATCGGGACCGTGATCACCGTGCCGTCTCCCAGGCGGTGGCGGCCCGTCATCCCCACCACCCCGCCCCACGTCCGGCAGCCCACCACCGGGCCCAGGCCCAGGAGTTTGAATGCCGCCGTGATCATGTCGCCGTCCGAGGACGTCGCCTCGTCGGCCAGCGCGACCACCGGGCCGCGTGGCGCGTTGGAGGCGTACGAGACGGGCTGGGCGTTGCGCGTCAGGTCCCAGCCCAGGATCTTGCGGGTGAGCTTCTCCACCACCAGCTCGCTGATGTGGCCTCCCGCATTGCCCCGTACGTCCACGATCAGCGCCGGCCGGGACACTTCGAGGCGCAGATCGCGGTTGAACTGGGCCCAGCCCGAACCGCCCATGTCCGGGATGTGCAGGTAGCCGCATTTGCCGCCGCTCAACTCCCGTACGACCTCCCGGCGTTTGGCCACCCAGTCCTGGTACCGCAGCGGCCGCTCGTCGATCAGGGGGATCACCGCGACCCGGCGGGCGGGCCCTTCGCCCTCCGTCGGATGGAAGGTGAGCTCGACCGTCGTGCCGCCCGCCGCAGCGAGCATCGGGTAGGGACCGGTCACCGGGTCCACCGGACGGCCGTCCACATGCGTGAGCACCGCGCCCTCGCGGATGCCCGTACCGGCCAGCGGCGAGCGCGCCTTGGAGTCGGACGATTCGCCGGGCAGGATCCGGGAGACCATCCAACTCCCGTCGCGGCAGACCAGATTCGCGCCCAGCAGGCCCATCGGCCGCTGGTAGTGCGGCGGCCCTTCGTTGCGCCGGGCCGGGCTGACGTACGCGTGGGACGTGCCCAGTTCGCCCAGCACCTCGCGCAGCAGATCCGCGAACTCGTCAGGCGACGCGACCCGTTCGACCAGCGGACGGTACTGCGCGAGCACCGCGTCCCAGTCGATGCCGCACATCCCCGGCTCCCAGAAGTACGCGCGGATGATGCGGCCCGCCTCCCCGTACGCCTGACGCCATTCGGACGCCGGGTCGACGTCGTGCAGGATCCGGCGCAGGTCCAGATAGACCGTCGAGTCGCTGTCGCCCGACTCCGTGGCCGGGACGGCGCGCAGCTCCCCGTCGTCCACGACCACCAGCCGGGTGCCGTCGCGGCTCACCGAGAACCAGTCCAGATGGCCCATCAGTTCGGTCTTGCGCGCCTTGGTGATGTCGAAGTGTTCCAGCGTGGGGCGGCCGGAGGTGTCCGCAGGGTTGGCGAAGGTCTCGCCGAGCGCACCGGAGATCGGCCAGCGCAGCCAGACCAGACCGCCGCCGCTGACCGGATGGAGTGCCGAGTACTTGGAGGCGGACACGGGGAACGGCGTCACCCTGCTCTCCAGGCCCTCGATCTCGACCGTCACCGCCGTACCCTCCTCGGAGTCGTCCAGCGGGTCGAGTCCGCCCGCCGCCGGCCGTCCGTCCGGCGACAGTGCGAACGGGGAGGGCGTCGCGGAGGACAGCGGCAGCAGATAGGGGCGGCAGCCCAGCGGGAAGGACAGGTCCCCGGTGTGCACGTCGTACACGGGGTCGAAGCCCCGCCAGGAAAGGAAGGCGAGATAGCGGCCGTCCCGGGTGAAGACCGGATTCTCGTCCTCGAAGCGGCCGTTGGTGACATCCACGATCGTACGGTCGGCGATCCGGGCCATCTTGATCTGGCGCAGCGAGCGGCCGATGCCGGGCTGCGACCAGGTGAGCCACCCGCCGTCCGGTGAGAAGGCCAGGTCGCGGACGGGGCCGTTGATGGAGCGGATCAGCTCCGTGACGTCCCCGTCGGACTCCTCGGTCGCGTCGATGAGCAGCAGCCGCCCGTCGTGCGAGGCGATGGCGATCCGTTCCCCGTCCGGGTCGGAGACCAGCTCCTGGACGTGGCCCAGCTCTCCGGAGGCCAGCCGCCGCGGCTCCCGTTCGCCGCTTGCGCGCGGCAGATAGGCGATCTCCACGGCGTCTTCGCCGTCCGCGTCCGTGACATAGGCGACCTGGCCGCCGCTGCCGAGCATCTCGGGCTGCCGGACCCGTACGCCCGGGGTGTCCGCGATCGTGCGGGCCGGGCCGTCGCGGTGCGTCAGCCAGTACAGGCTGCCGCGTACGTTGACGGCGCTGGCCCGCCCCGTCGTGTCGACCGAGATCGCGTCGACGTGATTGGCGGCGGGCACCTGGTAGGTGCGGCGTCCGGCGCGCGGGCCCCCGAGCCGTACCTCCAGCTTGCGCGGCGCCGCGTCCGGGACGGTCAGGTCGTCGACGATCCACAACTCGCCGGCGCACTGGTACACGACCCTGCGACCGTCGCTCGAGGCGTGCCGGGCATAGAAGTCGTCATGGTCGGTGTGGCGCAGGAGGCCGGTCCCGTCGGGCAGGCAGGAGTAGAGATTGCCGATGCCTTCGTGGTCCGAGAGGAACGCGATCCGCCCCGAGACGAACATCGGGCAGTCCAGATGGCCGTTCAGGTCGGGGAGCAGTCGCTTGCCGTGCAGCCACAGCCGGCCCGTCGCCCCGCCCCGGTAGCGCTTCCACGCGGCCGGTTCGTGCGGGGGCTTGCCGGTGAGCAGCAGGGTGCGGCGTTCTGTCCCGGAGTCGGCGGGCCGGGAGGAGTCGCCGGACTGGGAGTCGTCTCCTGGCGGGGAGTCGTCTGCGGGCCGGGAGGAGCTGCCGTTGAGGTCCGTGACGGCGATGTCGGCGACCGGCCCCCAGGGCAGCTTTCCGCCGGGGTGGCCGTCGGTCGGGACGGTGTAGGCCCAGGAGAAGTACGAGAAGGGCTGGCCGTGCGAGGAGACGGCGAGGATATGGCCGTCCGGAGTCCAGCCGCAGACCCGGGTGTCGGTCGAGCCCCAGTAGCTCAGCCGGCGGGCCGGCCCGCCGTCGACCGGTGCGAGATGGATCTCCGGGTCGAGGCTGCGCCAGGTCGTGTAGGCGATCTGGCGGCCGTCGGGGGAGAAGCGTGGATGGCCGATCCTGGTCCGGTCGACGGTGATACGCCAGGCGCGCCCCGGGCGGTGCCCCTCCGGCACCAGAGGGGCGACCCAGAGATCGTCCTCGGCGGCGAAGCACAGCAAGTCTTCGTGCAGATGCGGAAAACGGAGATACGCGACGTCGGTACTCACCCCCCAATGCTTTCCGCGGTAAGGGGGTGCGGCAACTCGTGGAGCCGGGTGAACCTTCTTCGCCGCCGTGCGGGCCGCGTGACCCACACCACAAGCGAAACGATTTCGTTTCGCTCGCGGTCCGGGCTATGGTCGTCCTGTACGAAACCGTTTCGTTCGGCTGGTGATGGGAGGTCGACCATGACGCGCACCCGGCTCACACCCGAGCGCGAGGCAGAGCTGTACGAAGCCGTGCTCGACCTGCTTCGCGAGGTCGGCTACGACGCCGTGACCATGGACGCCGTCGCCGCCCGCACCCGATCGAGCAAGGCCACGCTCTACCGCCAGTGGCGGAGCAAACCGGAGCTGGTCGCCAAGGCGCTGAGGCACAACAAGCCGGTGAGTGTCGCCGACATCGACACCGGCACCCTGCGTGGTGACTTCCACACAATGCTGGACCGCACCGACGACTGTCAGATGGAGAAGGACTCCGCGCTGATGCGGGGTCTGGCCCAGGCCATCCACGGAAACCCCGATCTCCACGAAGCCCTGCGGGAGCTGCTGATAGAGCCCGAGATCACCGGACTCGACGTGCTGTTGCGGCGGGCCGTGGACCGGGACGAGGTCGGCGCGGACAACCCCGCGCTGAAATACGTCCCGCACATGCTGGTCGGCGCCTTCGTCGCCCGGCAGCTGATCGAGGACCGGACCCCCGACCGGACCTTCCTCACCGACTACCTGGACGCAGTGGTGCTCCCCGCCCTCGGCGTCTGAACTCCTCCCAGCTCCCCACAGCTCCCCGCAGGTCCCCGTACCGCCAGTTCCGCCAGTTCCACCTGACGTGCGCCGCTCTCGTCGTCGGGCCGGCTCCCCATGCCCTGTTCACCTCACACACGGGAGTACGCCCTCGTGGCCACGTTCCTCTACAAACTCGGACGGTCCGCCTTCCGGCGCCGCCGTCTCGTCGCCCTGCTGTGGGTGGCGCTGCTGGCGCTCGCCGGCTTCGGTGCGGCCTCCGCGTCCACCGCTACCTCTTCCTCGTTCTCCATGCCGGGCACGGAGGCCCAGAAGGCCTTCGACCTGCTGGAACAGCGCTTCCCCGGGGGCAGCGCCGACGGCGCAACCGCCCGCGTGGTCTTCAAGGCCCCCGCCGGCCAGAAGATGACCGAACCCGGTCACAAGGCCGAGGTGAACAAGGCGGTCGGCGAGCTGAAGTCCGGCTCCGACCAGATCGCCTCCGTCACCGACCCGTACCTCACCAAGGCCGTCTCCAAGGACGGCGGGACCGCGTACGTGTCCGTCACGTACAAGGTCAACTCGATGGAGCTGACCGAGGAGACGCGCGAGGAGCTCAAGGAGGCCGGCGCCGAGGCCCGTGACGCCGGGCTGACGGTGGAGATCGGCGGCGACGCGCTGCAGGCCGCCCCCGAGAGCGGCCCCGGCGAGATCATCGGTGTCGCGGTCGCCGCGGTCGTCCTGGTCATCACCTTCGGCTCGCTGGTCGCCGCCGGGCTGCCGCTGCTCACCGCCATCATCGGCGTGGGCATAGGCATCTCCACGATCACCGCGCTCGCGAACGTCCTCGACCTCGGCTCCACCACCTCCACGCTGGCGACGATGATCGGCCTCGCGGTCGGCATCGACTACGCGCTCTTCATCGTCTCCCGCTACCGCGCCGAACTGGCCGAGGGCCGCGAGCACGAGGAAGCGGCCGGACGGGCCGTGGGCACCGCGGGCTCCGCGGTCGTCTTCGCGGGCCTGACGGTCGTCATCGCCCTCGTCGGCCTTGCCGTCGTCAATATCCCGATGCTCAGCAAGATGGGCTTCGCCGCGGCCGGCACGGTCGTGATCGCGGTCCTCATCGCGCTCACCCTCATACCCGCGCTGCTCGGCTTCGCCGGCAAGCGGGTGCTCGGCCGCAAGGCCCGCAAGGGCAAGCCGGTCGAAGAGAAGCCGAACATGGGCACCCGCTGGGCGCGCTTCGTGCTGCGGCGTCCGGTCACCGTGCTGCTCGCCGGTGTGGTGGGCCTGGGCGCCATCGCCCTGCCTGCCGCTTCGCTGGAGATGGGGCTGCCCGACGACGGATCGCAGCCCACGAGCACCACCCAGCGCAAGGCGTACGACCTGCTCTCCGACGGTTTCGGCCCCGGCTTCAACGGTCCGCTGATGGTGGTCGTCGACGGCGACAAGGGCACCGCCGACCGTACCGTCAAGGACATCCAGGGCCTGGACGGAGTCGCGGCCGTCACCCCGCCGACCCTCAACAAGGCCGGCGACACCGCGATGATCACGGTCGTGCCGAAGGACCGCCCCTCGTCCCTCGAGACGGAGGACCTGGTTCACTCCATCCGCGACGGCAGCGGCGACGACGTACTGGTCACCGGCGCCACGGCGATGAACATCGACTTCTCGCAGAAGATGAACGACGCGCTGCTGCCCTATCTCGCGCTCGTCGTCGGTCTCGCCTTCCTGCTGCTGATGCTGGTCTTCCGCTCGGTGCTGGTGCCGTTGAAGGCGGCCCTCGGCTTCCTGCTCTCCGTGGTCGCGGCGCTGGGCGCGGTCGTCGCCGTCTTCCAGTGGGGCTGGCTCGGTTCGCTCTTCGGTGTGGAACAGACCGGCCCGATCATGTCGATGATGCCGATCTTCATGGTGGGTGTCGTCTTCGGCCTCGCCATGGACTACGAGGTCTTCCTCGTGACGCGGATGCGGGAGGCGTACGTCCACGGGGAGCGGCCCGGCGAGGCGATCGTCACCGGATTCCGGCACGGCGCCCGGGTGGTCACCGCCGCCGCCGTGATCATGATCGCGGTGTTCTCCGGCTTCATCGGCTCCAGTGAGCAGATGGTCAAGATGATCGGCTTCGGCCTCGCGATCGCGGTCTTCTTCGACGCCTTCGTCGTCCGGATGGCGATCGTGCCGGCGGTGCTCGCGCTGCTGGGCGAGAAGGCCTGGTGGCTGCCGCGCTGGCTGGACCGGGCACTGCCCAACGTGGATGTGGAGGGCGAGAAGCTGCACAAGGAGCTCGCCACGGACGGGGACCCGGACGAGAAGCGGGAGTTGGTACGCGTCTGACTCCGGCAGCCTGCGTCAGGCACAGGACCCCGGGGGCGCCGCTTGAGCGGAGCGCGCGTCCCCGGTAGCGCGGCGGCACCGTGGGGACGGGGGCCGGCGCGGTGCGCGGTGGTCGTATCCGTCAGCCAGTGGGGGCGGGTGCGGCCGCTTCGTATGTGTGGTTCAGAAAGCGGATCAGCACCTTGGTGTCGAACTGGAGCACCGCGACACCGTCGGGGGTGTGGAACTCGACCACTGCCTGGACCCGTCCGCACGGCCAGACCTCGACATCGCCGCGCCGTGCCGGCGCGCGCAGTCCCGTCTCCAGCAGTTCGCGGGGGAAGGTCCATTCGCGTCCGCTGGGGAAGGCGAAGCGCACCGCCAGCGGATCGCCGGCGGGGTCGTAGCAGAGGGAGACGCGGACGGGGCGGTACTGCGGAGCATCGGTGACAATCCTGGCCAATGCGGGGTCTTCGACGGTGATCGGCATATCCAGCTCCTTGCACTCGTCCGATTCATCCTCTAATGTCGCATATTTTGGACGGAAGGCTCGAACTCTTTTGTGACTTGTTCGCTCTTGCGAGTTGTTTGCAACAGGCCGCATCATCGAGAGGTTCACCGACTGTCCGAAGCGGAGCCCGCCATGCACGTACCCGACGGATTCATCAATGCACCCGTCTCAGTGGCCGCAGGCGCCGCCGCCGCAGGGGCCGTTGCCGTCAGCCTGCGCGGCGCCCGCCGTGAACTGGGCGGTTCACCCGTGGCACTGGCCGGCGCGGACCGCACCGCACCGCTGGCCGGGCTCGTCGCCGCCTTCATCTTCGCCGTACAGATGCTGAACTTCCCCGTCGCGGCCGGCACCAGCGGACATCTGCTGGGCGGCGCGCTCGCCGCGATCCTCGTCGGTCCGTTCACCGGCGTGCTCTGCATATCCGTCGTGCTGCTGATGCAGGGCCTCCTCTTCGCGGACGGCGGACTCACCGCGCTCGGCGTGAACATCACCGTCATGGGCGTGATCACGGTCCTCGTCGCGTACGGACTCTTCCGCGGCCTGGTCAAGGTCCTGCCGCGCACCCGCCGCTCGATCACCGCCGCGTCCTTCGTCGCCGCGCTGGTCTCCGTGCCGGCCGCGGCCGCGGCCTTCACCCTGCTCTACGCCGTCGGCGGCCTCACCGAGGTCCCGGTCGGCACCGTGCTCTCCGCGATGGTCGGCGTCCACGTCCTGATCGGCATCGGCGAAGCCGCGATCACCATGCTGACGGTCGGTGCCGTCATCGCCGTACGGCCGGATCTGGTCTACGGGGCCCGCGGGCTCTCCGCCCCGCTCAAGCTGCGCGTCGGCGGGGAGCTGGTCGACGCCGCGCCCTCGCCCGCACCCGTCTCCGCGCCGGTCGCCGCAGGCTCACCCCGCAAGCTCTGGCTGGCCGGCCTGGCCACCGCCCTCGTCCTCGCCGGCTTCGGCTCCTTCTACGCCTCCGCCAGCCCCGACGGCCTGGAGAAGGTCGCCGCCGACAAGGGCATCGACAAGACGGTCGAGGAGCACGCCGCCGCCGACTCCCCGCTCGCCGACTACGGCATCAAGGACATCTCCAACGCCCGGATCTCCGGCGGCCTCGCCGGCGTGATCGGCGTCGGCGCCACGGTCGTCGTGGGCACCGGCATCTTCTGGGTGGTGCGCAGCCGCCGTACCACCACCGACGCCGGCCCCGCCCGCGTACCGGACTCCGTCTGACATGGGCGCGGGACACAGCCACAAGCTCTACCGGCACGGCCACTCGCCGGTCCACGAACTGCCCGCACACTGCAAGCTCGCTGCCGTCTTCTGCTTCGTCCTGGTGGTCGTCTCCACCCCCCGCGAGGCGGTCTGGGCCTTCGGTCTGTACGCAGTGCTGCTCGCGGTCGTCGCGGGCGTGTCCCGTGTCCCCGCCGGTTTTCTGCTGCGCCGGCTCCTCATCGAGATCCCGTTCGTGGCCTTCGCGTTCCTGATGCCCTTCGTGGTGCCCGGTGAGCAGATCTCCGTACTGGGCATCTCGCTCAGCGTCCCCGGACTGTGGGGCGCGTGGAACATCCTGGCCAAGGGGACGCTGGGTGTCGCCGCCTCCGTCCTCCTCGCCTCGACGACCGATCTGCGCTCCCTGCTGCTCGGTCTGCAACGCCTCAAACTGCCGCCGATGCTGGTCCAGATCGCGTCCTTCATGATCCGTTACGGCGATGTCATCAGCGACGAGATGCGCCGGATGTCGATCGCACGCAGGTCGCGCGGGTTCGAGGCGAGCGGTGTGCGCCACTGGGGCGTCCTCGCCAAATCCGCGGGCGCGCTCTTCATCCGCTCCTACGAGCGCGGTGAGCGGGTACATCTGGCCATGGTGAGCCGGGGGTACACGGGGACCATGCCGGTCATCGACGAGGTGACCGCGAGCCGTACGCAGTGGTCGCAGGCCGCCGCACTCCCGCTGACCGCTCTCGCGGTCTGTCTGCTTGGCTGGACCCTATGACCACCGCTCCTTCTCTCGAGGTCAAGGGCCTGGCCTACGCCTACCCCGACGGCCACCAGGCTCTCTTCGGCGTCGATCTGACGGTCGGGCGCGGCGATCGGGTCGCCCTGCTCGGCCCCAACGGCGCCGGCAAGACCACGCTCGTTCTGCACCTCAACGGCATCCTGGCCGCCGGCGCGGGCTCCGTGTCGGTCGCGGGACTGCCGGTCGCCCGGCAGAACCTCGCCGAGATCCGCCGCCAGGTCGGCATCGTCTTCCAGGACCCGGACGACCAGCTGTTCATGCCGACGGTCCGGGAGGACGTGGCCTTCGGCCCGGCGGCGTCGGGCCTGCGCGGCGCGGAGCTCGAGGCACGCGTCCGCAAGGCGCTGGAACGGGTCGGCATGGCGGAGTTCGCGGACCGGCCGCCGCACCATCTCTCCTTCGGCCAGCGCCGCCGCGTCGCGGTCGCCACCGTGCTCGCGATGGAGCCGGAGATCCTGGTACTCGACGAGCCCTCGTCCAACCTCGACCCGGCCTCACGGCGTGAACTGGCCGACATCCTGAGGTCGTTGGACGTCACCGTACTGATGGTCACGCACGACCTCCCCTACGCACTGGAGCTGTGCCCGCGTGCGGTGATCCTCAGCGACGGCGTGATCGCGGCGGACGGGCGTACGCGGGATCTGCTGAGCGACGAGGAGCTGATGCGGGCGCACCGCCTGGAACTTCCCTTCGGGTTCAACCCGCGGGCCGCGGTCTGACCCGGGCCGAAAGAACCGGGCCCGTCCGGCGACCGAGGACAAGCATGTCCGGAGGCCGTGTCAACCCACCCCCCGGCGGCACCGCCCGCACACGCCGCACCGCACCATGGAGGCATGAGCGGGAGAGCAGGCACAGTGGACGTCCGGGGCACAGTGGCGGAAGGTTTCGAGGCGGTCGAGGACGCCTTCGTACGCAACTTCGAACAGCGCGGCGAGCGCGGCGCGGCCGTCGCCGTCTACCGGGACGGGCGCAAGGTCGTCGACCTGTGGGCCGGTACCCGCGACGTGGACGGTCACGAGCCCTGGGCCGTGGACACCGCGCAGACCGTCCGCTCCGCGACCAAGGGCATCGCCGCTGCCGTGGTGCTCCTGCTCCACCAGCGCGGCCAGATCGACCTGGACGCCCCCGTCGGCACGTACTGGCCGGAGTTCAAGGCGGCCGGCAAGGAACGGGTGCTCGTACGACAGCTGCTGTCGCACCGCGCCGGGCTGCCGGTCCTGGACCGCCCGCTCACCCCGGCCGAGGCACAGGACGGTGTGAGCGGCCCCGCCGCGCTCGCCGCGCAGCGCCCCGAGTGGCAGCCCGGTACCGACCACGGCTACCACGCGCAGACGTACAGCTGGCTGATCGGCGAACTCGTACGCCGCGTCACCGGCCGCACCATCGGCCGCTGGACCGCCGAGGAGATCGCCCGCCCGCTCGGCCTGGACTTCTGGATCGGGCTGCCCGAGGACGAAATCCGGCGGATCGGCAGGATCGGCCCGGTCGACGAGCCGGCCGCGGCGGACGGGGGCGGCCTCAAGCTGCGCCCCAAGCGCGCCGTCTCCGAGGCCTACCGCGACCCCGGCTCCCTCACCCGCCGGGCGTTCGGGGCGATCGATCCGCTGCCCGACGAGAACGACCCCGCCTACCGCGCCGCCGAACTCCCCGCGTCCAACGGCATCTCCACCGCCCGCGCGCTGGCCCGCTTCTACGCCTCGACGATCGGCGAGGTCGACGGCGGACCGCGTCTCTTCGCCCCGGCGACGCTCACCCTCGCCCGCACCGAGGAGTCCGCGGGCCCCGACCGCGTCCTGGTCGTGCCCACCCGTTTCGGCCTCGGCTACATGCTGCACGGCCCCGCCTCCCCGCTCCTCGGCCCCGGCTCCTTCGGTCACCCGGGCCGCGGTGGCTCGCTCGGCTTCGCCGACCCGGAGTCGGGTATCGCGCTCGGCTACGCAACCAACGGCATGCGCAAGGGAGTTACGGCCGATCCGCGTGCCCAGGCACTGATCAGGGCGGTACGGTCGGCTCTATGAGGCGATTCGAGGGGTACGGCGTACTGATCACGGGCGGGGCACGCGGCATCGGCGAGGCGACCGCCCGCCGGCTCGCCTCCGAAGGGGCCCGCGTCCTGGTCGCCGACGTGGACGAGGCACGCGCCGCGAAGACGGCCGGGTCGATCGAGGGAGCCGACTCCTTCGGCTGCGACGTGAGCGACCGTACGGCGGTCGAGGCGGCCGTCGCGTACGCCGTCGAACGCTTCGGCGCCCTGGACGTTCTGGTCAACAACGCACACTCGTGCAGCCCCGACACCCCGCTGCTCGAGGACCAGCCCGACGAGTCCTGGCACCGGGACCTGGACATCACGCTGACCGGCGCCTTCCGCTGTGCCCGCGCCGCACTGCCCCACCTGGCCGCCACCGGCCGCGGCGCGATCGTCAACATCGGCTCCGTCAACGGCGAGCAGGACTTCGGCAACCACGCCTACAGCGCGGCCAAGGCGGGCCTGGCGTCCCTGACCCGCACGCTGGCGGGCGACGCGGCCCCGCGCGGGGTCCGCGTCAACCAGATCAACCCCGGTACGGTCCGGACGCCCACGTGGTCGGGCCGCGAGGCACGCATCGCCCAGCTCGACGGGGTCTACCCGCTGGGCCGGGTCGGTGAGCCGGAGGACATCGCGGCGGCGGTGGCCTTCCTGGCCTCGCGCGACGCGGCGTGGATCACGGGCACGACGCTGCGGGTGGACGGCGGACTGCTCGCGGTGAACACGGCGGTCGGCCGGATTCTGTCGGAGGGGTGACGAGGCTCGCCCGGAAGTGTCCGGGGTGCTCCGGCAGTCCGCCTACGACAGCCGGGGCGCGGCCGGGGCCGCGGTACGACGCTGCCCCGCCGCCAGTACGAAGGTGACGCTGATCAGCAGCGCCCACGCCCCGAACTTCGCCACCGACACCGGCTGCCAGCCGCCGAGCTGGTCCGGATAGCTCCAGGCACCCACGTACGTCGCGATGTTCTCCGCGACCCAGAGGAAGAACCCGATGAGCACGAACGCCAGGGCGAGCGGCATGCGGTAGGCGTGCGCCCCCACCCGGTAGCCCACCCATGTCCCGGCGGTCGCGCACACCAGCAGCGCGGCCAGCGCCCAGCGGATGTCGGGCAGCCAGTGGTGGCTGAAGAAGTTCAGATAGACGGCGCCGGCGAGGGCGGCCATGATCCGCGGCCGGTAGCCGTCCAGGCGCAGTTCGAGGAGGTGCCAGGAGCGGCAGACATAGCTGCCCACGGCCGCGTACAGAAAGCCGCCGTACAGCGGCACGCCCCCGACCTTCGTCAGCGCCTCCTCGGGGTAGACCCAGGACCCCATCCGCACCTTGACCAGCTCGAAGATCAGCCCGATGAGATGGCAGCCGGCGATCACCGCGGTGTCGCGTGCGCTGTCCCACCCGAGCTTCCTGGCCAGTACCGCGAGCAGGATCCCGTACAGCAGCACCAGGTCGTAACGGGCGATCGGCAGTTCGGGCAGCAGGGCCGAGACGGCGATGCCGCCGACGAGCGCGACCGCGAAGGCGCAGCAGCGGGCCTGCAGCCAGCCGAAGCGGAGCAGCTGTTGTGTCCAGTGCACGATCGTTCCCATGCAGGGGAGGACGCCCGGAGCGGCTCCCGCGGTTCGATCAGGGATTCGGGTGGTTCAGGTTTAGCTCGCCCGGAGCATCAGGCCGATGCCCACCACCATCAGCCCGGCCGCCGCGATCCTCGGTGCCCCGAACCGTTCCTTGAAGAAGACCGCCCCTATCGCCGCGCCCACGATGATCGACGACTCGCGCAGTGCCGCGACCGGTGCCAGCGGCGCCCGGGTCTGCGCCCACAGCACCAGCCCGTACGCGCCCATCGACAGTGCGGCGCCGAGCAGCCCACGGGCCGCGTGCGGCCGCAGCAGGGCCGGCAGGTCGCCCCGGTGCACGTACAGCGTGTACGCGGGGATGAGCAGCCCCTCAAGGATCATCAGCCAGGCGATGTAGCCGATCGCGGTCCCCGACGCGCGTACGCCGACACCGTCCACGACCGTGTACGCGGCGATGGACACGCCGGTCGCCAGCGCGGCCAGCAGGGCGGGCCAGTGCGGCCGGGTGCCGGAGCCTCTGATGCCCCACAGGGCCACCCCGACCAGGCCCGTGGACGCGAGCACCACGCCCGCCAGTTGCCAGCCGTTGAGCGTCTCGCCGACGAAGAGCGCGGCGAGCACGGTCACCAGCAGTGGTGCGGTGCCGCGGGCGATCGGGTACATCTGGCCGAAGTCGCCGAGGCTGAACGACCGCATCAGCAGCAGCTGGTAGCCGACGTGCAGCAGCGCGGAGACGATCAGATACGGCCAGGCCCCGCCTGCCGGCAGCGGGCTGAAACAGGCGATGACACCCCCGATGGCCGCCGCTCCGCCGCCGATGAGGGTGAACGCGATCCGCTGGTCCTCGATGGTGTGCGCGAGGGCGTTCCAACTGGCGTGTGTCACCGCGGCGATCAGGACCGCCGTGGCGACCAGGAGCGTCACGCCGTACGCTCGCGGACGTCCACCAGCGTGCCGCCCGCGTGAGCGATCAGCGACGTGGGGTCGAGCGGGAAGACCGTGTGCGGGGTTCCGGCCGCCGCCCACACCACCTCGTGGTCGAGCAGACCGCGGTCCGCCAGGACGCGGGTCCTGGTGGCGTGCCCGAAGGGCGGTACACCGCCGATCGCGTAACCGGTGGTCTCGCGGACCAGGCCGGCGTCGGCGCGCTCGACCTTCTCGGCGCCGAGCTCCTCCCGTACCCGCTCGAGGTCCACCCGCGACGAGCCGTCCATCAGCACCAGCACCGGCGCCCTTCCCCCGGAGCCGCCGGCCCGGGGGGACCACCATGCCTCGAAGACCAGAGACTTGACGATCTCGCTGACGTCGCAGCCGATCGCGGCGGCCGCCTCGGCCGCGGTGCGGGTGGCGTCGGGGAAGCGGCGGACCGGGACCTGGAGTCCGAGCTCGCGCAGCGCCTCGGCGAAACGGGGATGGGCGTCGGTGTCCTGAGTGCTCATGGCCCGCACGCTAGCGGTAGCTGTACGGGCCATGCGAGTGGCTTTCCGGCGTCAGCGGGCGCGCAGCACCTGGGCGACCACCGGGCCCGCCGCGTCACTGCCGTGCCCGCCGGACTGCACGACCGCGGCCGCTGCCAGGTCGTCGGCGTATCCGGTGAACCAGCTGTTGGACTTGCCCTGCCCGTCGACCTCGGCCGATCCGGTCTTGGCGCCCTTCTCGCCACCGACCACGGACATGGCGCTCGCGCCGGTGCCGCTGGTCGCGGTGGTCCTCATCATCTCGCGCAGGGCCTGGGCGATGTTGCCGGGAAGCGGCCGCGCCACGGCCAGTTCACGGTCGTCGAGGGTCCTCGAGACGATCACCGGCTGCTTGAAGGCCCCGTTCTTCGCGGTGGCGGCGACGGACGCCATCGTGAGCGCGTTCATCGTGATCCTGCCCTGGCCGATGTACGACGCGGCGGTCTCCGATCCCGTCGACTGCGGCACACTGCCGTCGACGGTGGTGATGCCCGTCTGCCAGTCGAGCCCGATACCGAAGTACTTCCGGGCGGTGTCGCCCAGCGCGGTACCGGCGATCCCGCGTGCGGTGAGCGGCTTGATCGCCTTGATGAAGGCGGTGTTGCACGAGCGGCTGAAGCTGTCCCTGAGGGTGCCGCCCGGGATGTCGAAGTTCTTGAGGTTGTGGAAGGGCACGCCGTCCCACGTGACGGTCGCGGGGCACTCCACCGCCGAGCCGGGGCCGCTCACCAGCCCGTTGTCCATCATCATCGCCGTCGTCACGATCTTCATCGTCGAGCCGGGAGCCTGCGCCCCCTGCACCGCCGTGTTGAAGCCGCCCGCCGGGCTGTTGGCGATCGCGCGGATCTCTCCCGTGCTGGGCCTGACCGCGACGACCGACGCCTGTCCGTACTTCTTCACCGCCTGCTCGGCGGCAGCCTGTACGCCCGCGTCCAGCGTGGTCGGCAGCCTGCCCTCCTTGCCCTTGGTCAGGGCCAGCAGGGTCTGGTCGTGCGCGGCTTCGTCCGCGGACGTGATCGCCAGCTCGATGCCGGGTGTCCCGCCCGCGTCCTTGCCGTACTTCTTGCGCAGCACGTCCAGGACCGGCCCGAGCGACGGGTACTTCTCCTTCGTCAGCTCGACGCCATTGCGGTCGACCGCCTTGATCGGCGGGGCCGAGGCCTTCTCCGTGGTGAGGGCGGCGCCCTTGGTCAGCTTCGGGTGGACCACGGTCGGCGCCCAGTCGACGAGCGCCTTGCCGGTGGTCAGCCCGCGCACCACGGTCAGCTCGGAGGCGTACGACCAGGGCTTGCTCTGCCCTTCGTACGTCACCGTCGCGCTGACCGTGAACGGCACCTTCGCGCCGACCGCCCTGCCCGGCGTGATCACGGCCTTGGAGACATGGGCCCGGTCGCGGTAGCCGGCCAGCAGGGGCCCGGCGTCGACGGCGTTGTTGGTCAGCTGCGCGGCTTCGGGTGCGTTGCCCCCTGCCCACGCGGTCAGGAAGTCCTCGGCGGTCTTGTCGATCTCGTCCGCACTGGGCGGTCCGGTCTTCCTCGGCGCGGAGGCGGTCTTGGCGTCGGTGCCGTCGCCTCCGCCGTTCCCGCCGGTCATCCCGTTGTACAGGTTGTAGCCGCCGTAGCCCACGCCACTGGCGACCACGAGAAATATGCCGCCGACGACGGCAACCTTCGCTCCACTGCGCATAATGTGCAGTCCCCCTCCCCAGGAGCACTACTTGAACATGTTCAAGTAATTGCTCGGAGAACTTTACGGGACAGGCGTGACGGTGGTGACGGCCGTTACGCGAACGGAACATCGGACCTGCCGACGCCGACAACGACCGCGGCGGGCACGGAAGGGGTGGTCCGGCCTTTCGTGGCCCGCAACTGCGGTCGCCTCCGAGCGCGTAGCGGAACACCTTGGGGAGTTCTACGGAGAGTTGGCCCCGCACCGACGGGAGCCGGTGGCCGTAGCCTTCGAGTCACGTCTGCGGGAAATCCTCCCTACGCAGGTCAGCGGATCCCCTCATCCATGAGCACGTACAAGAGACCAACGAGGGATCCACTGCTGACGATCTCGCGGCGGTCGATCATGCCCCGGATGTCCGCCAACGGGATCCACTCGATGCGGTCGGACTCGTTCTTCTCGGTTGGCGGACCGACGTATGCGGCCCCGTCGGCGCGGAACAGATGGTGCTGTGAGTCCGTGATCCCGTTCGCCGGTTCCGCGTAGATCAGCGGCTTCATCGACCCCGGTCGCCAGCCCGTCTCTTCCAGTACTTCACGCGCGGCAGCCTCAGCGGGAGTCTCCCCAACCTCGACAAGGCCCATGGGCAGTTCCCAAGCCCATGCGTCCGTGATGAAGCGGTGGCGCCACATCATCAGGATCTCTTGCCGGTCGTTGATCACAGCAGCCACGGCCAGGTGGCGAAGCTTGACGACGTGGTACTCCCACCGGCGTCCGTCCGGCTGCTCCACATCGGTCAACCACACGTTGACCCATGGGTTTTCGTAGATCGGACGTTCCCCGTGGATCTTCCACTGCATCGCTGCGGCCCTTCTCGATGGGCCCCTAGCATCGCAGAGCGGGGTCCGCTGAGGATCAGGTTCCGGCAAATTAACGTCAAACTGACGAATACCGTGCAGCTACTCCTCAAGCGTCTTGAGGATTTCGTCCCGCGTGTTCGCTCCCTCTTCCGTCAGCGGGAGTGCAGGTGCGAGGTGCGCCAACGACATAGGCGTCCCTGGCAGCCCGAGCGCTGGGCCGGCTGTGGGCCGTCAAGGGTCGCCCCCGGACCACCGGGGGCCCTGCTACACCCAGCTGTCCAGCCACATCCTGTTGCGCCACTCCTCGACCGGGATCGGTCTGCCCGTGTACAG
The DNA here is from genome assembly GCF_026341125.1 of Streptomyces sp. NBC_01142. Lineage (NCBI taxonomy): Bacteria > Bacillati > Actinomycetota > Actinomycetes > Kitasatosporales > Streptomycetaceae > Streptomyces > Streptomyces sp. NBC_01142. The sequence goes on along the minus strand of NZ_JAPEOR010000002.1, from coordinate 2,390,354 downwards.
CGGATAGAAGTAGATGAAGTTCCAGATGATCAGCAGTACCAGCACCCCGGCGCCGATCGCCCCGATCGCCCGCCGCCGTTCGTCCGAGCCCGGTGGCCCCAGGATCGCGCCGATCATCATCGCCACCGCCAGACACAGGTACGGCACGAACACGACCGCGTAGAACAGGAAGATCGTGCGCTCCTGGTAGTGCAGCCAGGGCACCCAGCCCGCCGCGATCGCGCCGGCGATCGCGCCCGCCCGCCAGTCGCGGCGGAACAGCCAGCGCCACAGGATGTAGCAGATCGCGAAACAGGCCGCCCACCACAGCAGCGGTGTGCCCAGCGCCAGAACCTCGCTGGCGCACTTGTCGGCGGTGCCCGCCGGGCACCCGCCGTGGCCCGCCTTCGGGTCCTCGTAGTAGTACGAGACCGGGCGGCCCAGCACGAGCCAGCTCCAGGCGTTGGACTCGTAGGTGTGCCCGGAGGTCAGCTCGACGTGGAAGTCGTAGACCCGGTTCTCGTAGTGCCACAGGCTGCGCCACCAGTCCGGGAACAGCCAGCTCCAGCTGCTGTCCTTCCCGTCCGTCGCCGCCCAGTTCCTGAAGTACCCCTTGTCCGTGACGATCCAGCCGGTCCAGGACGCGATGTACGTCACGATCGCCACGGGGACCGTCGAGACGAACGCGGGCACGAGGTCCTTCAGGAGGACCGCTTTGTACGGCTGCACCGCGCCGGCCGTCCGCCGCGAGCCCACGTCCCACAGCACAGTCATCACACAGAACACGGCCATCACCACGAGGCCGTTCCACTTGGTGCCCGCGGCAAGTCCCAGCATCACGCCCGCCGTCAGCCGCCACGGCCGCCAGCCGAGCCGCAGCCTCTCCGCGACCATCGCGTCCGGTCGCAGCACCCCGTCGGGATCCGTTGGCAGTGCCGCCGCGAGGCGCCGTCGCGCCCAGTCCCGGTCGATGACCAGACACCCGAAGGCGGCCAGCACGAAGAACGTCAGCACCTGGTCGAGCAGCGCCGTGCGGCTCATCACGAAGTGCAGCCCGTCGAAGGTGAGCAGCACGCCCGCCACACAGCCCAGGAACGTCGAGCGGAACAGCCGTCGGCCGATCCGGCAGAGCATCAGCACCGACAGCGTGCCGAGCACGGCGACCATGAAGCGCCAGCCGAAGGGCGTGAAGCCGATGAGCTGCTCGCCGAGGCCGATGACCCACTTGCCGACCGGTGGATGCACCACATAGCCGGGGTCGTCCGGGATCGGAACCGACGAGGGGTCCTTGAGGATCCGCGCGTCGACGTCCTTCGGCCAGCTGCCCTCGTACCCCTGATTGATCAGGGCCCAGGCGTCCTTGGCGTAGTACGTCTCGTCGAATATCACCGCCTTGGGCTTGCCGAGGTTCCAGAACCGCAGCACTCCCGCGACCAGCGCGACCAGCAGCGGACCGCCCCATGCGGCGAGCTTGAGTACCCACTCCGCGGCCACCGGAGGGATCCCGAACACCGGCCACAGCCGCCCGGACGGGCGGGTGTACGGCGGTACCAGGCGCTCACGCAGCCCGATCACGGGCTGCGGAACGTAGCCGAATCTGCGCAGCCGCTGCTGCCAGCCGGGCGGCTGTTGCTCGGCGGCCTTGCCCTGCAGGGTCTCTGGCGCGGTACTGGTCACCGCGCCATCGTAGGGAACGCGGCTGTGCGAGTCGTGCGGCCGGTCCTGCGAGGATGGCGTATGTGACTGGAACGCTGGTACTCGCAGGGACCCCCATCGGTGATGTCGCGGACGCGCCGCCCCGGCTCGCCGCCGAACTGGAGCGCGCCGACGTCGTGGCCGCGGAGGACACCAGGCGGCTGCGCAGGCTCACCCAGGCGCTCGGTGTGCACACCCGGGGGCGGGTCGTGTCGTATTTCGAGGGCAATGAGTCCGCCCGTACGCCCGAGCTGGTCGAGGCGCTCACCGGCGGGGCCCGGGTGCTGCTGGTCACCGACGCCGGCATGCCGTCCGTCTCCGACCCCGGCTACCGCCTGGTCGCCGCCGCCGTCGAGAAGGACATCAAGGTCACGGCGGTGCCCGGACCGTCCGCGGTGCTGACCGCGCTCGCCCTGTCCGGCCTGCCCGTGGACCGCTTCTGCTTCGAGGGATTCCTGCCGCGCAAGGCGGGCGAGCGGCTCGGCAGGCTGCGCGAGGTCGAGGGCGAGCGGCGCACCCTCGTCTACTTCGAGGCCCCGCACCGGCTCGACGACACGCTCGCCGCAATGGCGGAGGTGTTCGGCGCCGAACGGCGGGCCGCCGTCTGCCGCGAGCTGACCAAGACCTACGAGGAAGTGAAGCGCGGCGGTCTCGCCGAGCTGGCCGCGTGGGCCGCCGACGGCGTACGCGGGGAGATCACCGTCGTCGTCGAGGGCGCTCCCGAGGCGGGGCCCGGTGATCTCGACCCCGCCGAGCTGGTGCGCAGGGTGCGGGTGCGCGAGGAGGCGGGGGAGCGGCGCAAGGAGGCGATTGCGGCGGTCGCCGCCGAGGCGGGGGTACCCAAGCGCGAGGTGTTCGATGCCGTGGTGGCGGCAAAGAATGCGGACCGATCGGTTCCTGCGGACGGTAAAGGTCTATCGTGAAAGGCAAAGCGCAGACCGTGTCCTGAGCCTTTGTGCATGGGAAGGCCAAAGACCAGACCATTTCTCGACAGGCGCTGATGCGCTCCAGCCGGAACAGGCGTCCACTGGGTCAGTGGAAAGGAGCTGGCATGAGTGAGATCACAGGCACCGCCAAGGTCCATGAGGCGTACGCCTTTGCCTGCATGCGCTGTGGGCACGGCTGGGAGCAGTCCTACGAGATAGCACACCACATGGACGCCTCGGGCCAGGAATTCGTCGTCTACGTCGCCGACGGCGAGCGGGTGCCGTCCCCGCTCTCGAGCCCGACCTGCCTGAACTGCGGCGGGCATGTCGTACGGATCATGAGGGCCGGGCAGGTGTCATCGGTGCTGGACCTGATGGCGCATCCCACGCCGAAGCCCGCGGCGAAGACCGCGGCGGCAGCGGCGGTGAAGGAGGGCGAGCAGCCGGCGTCGGCCGAGCAGCCCCCGCCGGCCCGGTCCCACCACTGGCATCTCTCCGATCTCCTGCACCCCTTCCACCACCGGTGAGGCCAGGGGCGCGCGCCTCGTAGGATCGCGCCCATGAGTTCGAAGTCCACCCCACCGCCGCTGCCCGAGCCTCTCGGAGTGCCGGTCGCCGATTCGCACACCCACCTGGACATGCAGGAGGGCACCGTCGAGGAGGCGCTGGCCAGGGCCGCCGCGGTAGGGGTGACTGCCGTGGTCCAGGTGGGTTGCGACATCAAGGGTTCCCGCTGGGCCGCGGAGACGGCCGCCGCGCACGCGAGCGTGCATGCCGCCGTGGCCCTGCACCCCAATGAGGCCCCGCGCATCGTCCACGGAGATCCGGACGGCTGGTCGCGCCAGGGTGCGCGCGAGGGCGGCGGCGACGGGGGGCTCGACGACGCGCTCGCCGAGATCGACGCGCTGGCCGCACTGGAGCAGGTGCGCGCGGTCGGTGAGACGGGCCTGGACTACTTCCGTACGGGAGCCGAGGGCATGGCCGCCCAGGAGCGGTCCTTCCGCGCCCATATCGAGATCGCCAAGCGGCACGACAAGGCCCTGGTCATCCATGACCGCGAGGCACACGCCGATGTCCTGCGGATTCTCGCCGAGGAGGGCGCTCCCGAGCGCACCGTCTTCCACTGCTATTCGGGCGACGCGGAAATGGCCCGGGTGTGCGCGGCCGCGGGCTACTTCATGTCCTTCGCGGGCAATGTGACCTTCAAGAACGCCCAGCCGCTGCGCGATGCGCTGGCCGTTGCCCCGGAAGAACTCGTACTCGTCGAAACGGACGCGCCCTTTCTCACCCCGGCGCCCTACCGCGGACGGCCTAATGCGCCGTATCTCATTCCGGTCACGCTGCGCGCGATGGCGGCGGTGAAGGGTCTGCACGAGGACACCCTGGCCGCTGCGATCTCGGCCAACACAGCACGCGCATTTGGCTACTGAGCGATAGCGCAGGACGCCCGGCCGGCCGCACGGACGGCTCAGAGGCGGGGCTCGGCGCGGAGTAGCCTCACGACACTCCGTAGTCGAGTGGCTTTGGAGAGTGATCGTCACTCCGCTAGTGTCCCGGCCCGCAACGCCATCGAGCGGACCGGACCGGACCTTACGGAGCGTCGTGAGCAATTCGCAGGGCAGTCACCGTGCCGCGCGCGGCGGGCACCGCGCCGCCGCCAGGGCAGCGGATCCGTACGAAACGCCTGTGTACGACGGCTACGACCCGGGCGCGGCGGCGTACGAGGCCCGCGACCTCCGTGAGGCGGCGCCGCTGCCGCGCCAGAACCAGAGCCAGGCTCCCACTCTCCCCGCCGTTCCCCCTGTCGTCCCTGTTCCCACTCTCCCCGACGTCCCCGCGGTGAATGTGCCGGCGGGAGGCGGCGGCCGTGCCGAGGCCCGCCGCGCCGACCGCCGCCGCAGAGCCGGCCGGAAGCCCGACACCCTGCGCAGACTCCTCCCCCAAGTCCTCGTCGTCGCCTTCCTGGCCGGCGGCACGGCGGCCTTCGTCGCCAGCGACAAGGCGGTACGGCTGAGCGTCGACGGCGTACCGCACACGAGGCACACCTTCGCCGACGATGTGCGCGAGCTCCTGGAGGACGAGGGCCTCGAGGTCAGCGCGCACGACATCGTCGCCCCCGCCCCCGGCGCGGCCCTCGTCAGCGGCGACGAGATCGTCGTCCGCTACGGCCGTCCGCTCACCCTCACCCTGGACGGGCAGCGGCGCTGGGTGTGGACCACCGCCCGCACGGTCGACGACGCGCTGCACCAGCTCGGGGTGCGGGCCGAAGGCGCGTATCTGTCCACCTCCCGCTCCTCCGCGATCTCCCGGCAGGGCCTCGCGCTGGATGTGCGGACGGAGCGGACCGTCACCCTCATGGCCGACGGGCGCGAGCGCACCATCCGTACGAACGCGGCGACGGTGCACGAGGCGCTGGCCGAGGCAGGCATCGCGCTGCGCGGACAGGACACCACCTCCGTGCCGCCCACGAGCTTCCCCGGCGACGGCCAGACCATCACCGTCATGCGGATCACCAACAGCAGGGAGATCCGCGAGATGCCCATCGCCTTCACCGTCGACAAGACCCTCGACTCCTCGCTGTTCGCGGGCACCGAGGTCGTCGTACGGCAGGGCGAGCAGGGCGCGCGCCGCGTCACCTTCGCCCTGCGGACGGTCAACGGAGTCAGGCAGAAGCCGCGGAAGATCGACGACGAGGTGGTGCGGGAGCCCGTCACGCAGCTGGTGAAGGTCGGTACCAGGCCGCTGCCGTACTCGGTGCAGGGCGCGGACGGGCTGAACTGGGACTCACTGGCCGACTGCGAGTCGGGCGGGCGGCCGGGGGCGGTCGATCCGTCGGGGACGTACGGCGGGCTGTACCAGTTCGACACCGGGACCTGGCGGTCCCTGGGCGGCAGCGGCCGGCCGCAGGACGCCACCGCGGAGGAGCAGACGTACCGGGCGAAGAAGCTCTTCGCGAAGCGGGGGGCGAGTCCGTGGCCGCACTGCGGCCGTAGGCTGTATCGGTGAGCACCACTGAGCCCGACGCACTCCTCGGCCCCGCCGACATCCGTGAACTGGCCGCAGCGCTGGGCGTACGCCCCACCAAGCAGCGCGGGCAGAACTTCGTCATCGACGCCAATACGGTCCGCCGGATCGTACGGACGGCCGAGGTGCGGGGGGACGACGTGGTCGTCGAGGTCGGCCCCGGGCTCGGATCACTGACCCTGGCGCTGCTGGAGACGGCGGACCGGGTCATCGCCGTCGAGATCGACGATGTGCTCGCCGGTGCGCTGCCGTCGACGATCGCGGCCCGTCTGCCGAAGCGCGCCGACCACTTCGCGCTGGTGCACACCGACGCGATGCAGGTGCAGGAGCTGCCGGGCCCCGCGCCGACCGCGCTGGTCGCGAACCTTCCGTACAACGTGGCTGTGCCCGTCCTCCTCCATATGCTGGCCCGCTTCCCGACGATCGAGCGCACGCTGGTCATGGTCCAGGCGGAGGTCGCGGACCGGCTCGCGGCGCGGCCGGGCAACAAGGTGTACGGCGTCCCGTCGGTGAAGGCCAACTGGTACGCCGAGGTGAAGCGGGCGGGCTCGATCGGCCGCAACGTCTTCTGGCCCGCCCCGAATGTCGACTCGGGTCTGGTCTCGCTGGTGCGCCGCGACCCGCCGAAGACCACCGCCACCAGGGCAGAGGTCTTCGCGGCGGTCGACGCGGCGTTCGCGCAGCGGCGCAAGACGCTGCGGGCGGCGCTGGCGGGCTGGGCGGGTTCCCCGGCGGCGGCCGAGGCGGCGCTGGTCGCGGCGGGGATCTCGCCGCAGGCGCGCGGGGAGGCGCTGACGGTCGAGGAGTTCGCGCGGATCGCGGAGAACCGGGGGGCCGGTCAGTGAGTGTCACCGTACGAGTCCCGGCGAAGGTCAATGTGCAACTGGCGGTGGGCGGAGTCCGGTCCGACGGCTTCCACGACCTCGCCAATGTCTTTCTGGCGGTCGGCCTGTACGACGAGGTCACGGTGACGCCGGCCGAGTCGCTGCGGATCACGTGCTCCGGCCCGGACGCGCATCAGGTACCGCTCGACCGCACCAACCTGGCGGCCCGCGCGGCCGGACTCCTTGCCGCACGCCATGGCATCGACCCTGCCGTCCACATCCACATCGCCAAGGACATCCCGGTCGCGGGCGGCATGGCGGGCGGCAGCGCGGACGGCGCGGGGGCGCTGCTCGCGTGCGACGCGCTGTGGGGTACGGGCTCCTCCCGCGACGAACTCCTCGCGATCTGCGCCGAGTTGGGCAGCGATGTGCCGTTCAGTCTGGTGGGCGGTGCGGCGCTGGGCACCGGACGCGGAGAGCAGCTGACGGAGCTCGAGGTCGGCGGGGACTTCCACTGGGTGTTCGCGGTGGCGGACGGCGGTCTGTCCACGCCCGCGGTGTACCGGGAGTTCGACCGGCTGGCCGAGGGCTTGGACGTCCCCGCGCCGGTGGCCTCACCGGGCCTGCTGGACGCCCTGCGCACCGGCGATGCGTCGGCGCTGGCGGGCGCCCTGCTGAACGACCTCCAGCCGGCGGCCCTGTCCCTGCGCCCGTCCCTGGCCGACACGCTCGCGGCGGGCACGGCGGCGGGTGCGCTGGCGTCGCTGGTCTCGGGCTCGGGCCCGACGACGGCGTTCCTGACGAAGACCCCGGACGACGCGCAGCAGGTGGCCGAGGCGCTCCTGACCTCAGGCACCTGCCGCACGGCGAGGGTGGCGGGGTCCCCGGCGGGGGGCGCGCTGGTCGTCTAGGGCGGCTGGATTTCCCTACCCCGCTCCTTTGCAGGGGGCGGGGGCCTGCCCCGGGTTTCGGGAGTGGGGTACTCAGGCCACGGATGAGTATCTGAGCGCTCACGGAACCCGGTGGCCCCGCGGCACCGTATCCCCATGGGATCAAGCGTTCGCGAGCTCGCCGCTGCCACGCCCGGTACGCGGGACCGGTACATCGACCTGCTGCGGGTCGCCTCACTGGGGACCGTCGTCCTCGGGCACTGGCTGATGGCCGTCGTCACCGGCGACGGGGTGGACAATCTCCTCGCCGTCGTGCCCGAGCTGCAACTGCTCACCTGGGCGCTGCAGATCATGCCGGTCTTCTTCTTCGTCGGCGGCTTCTCGCACGCCCTCTCGTACCGCTCGCTGTCCCGCAGGACGGATGGTTCCGTCTACGCCGCCTTCCTGCGCGCCCGGCTCCAGCGGCTGCTGCGTCCCACCATGGTCTTCATCCTCGTCTGGGGCGCGGCCGCACTGATCGTCCAACTTCTCGGTGGGGGCGGTGAAACGACGGGGCTGACGGGCGTCGCGCTGCGGCTCGTCGCCCAGCCGCTCTGGTTCATCGGGATCTATCTGGCCATGGTCGCCTTCACACCGCCGCTGCTGAAGCTGCACGAGCGGTACGGCTGGGGAGCCTTCGGCGCGCTGGTCGCGGGCGCCTGCCTCGTCGACGGGCTGCGGTTCCTCGGTGGGGTGCCGTTCGTGGAGTTCCTGAACTTCGCCTTCGTCTGGCTGGCCGTGCACCAGCTCGGGTTCCTGCGTGCGGACGGGCGGATCCGGATGCCTTCGGCGCTGGCCGCGGCCGGGCTCGCCGGGGCCGCGGGGCTCGTCGCGTTCGGGCCGTACCCCCTGAGCATGGTCGGGATGCCCGGCGAGAAGGTCTCCAACATGGCCCCGCCCACCCTCGCCCTCCTCTGCCACGGGCTGTGGCTGGTCGGCGCGGTGGAGCTGCTCCGTACGCCCGGCACCCGTCTGGTGCAGCGGGCCCGGGTCTGGCGGGCCGTCGTCGCCGCCAACGGGATCGCGATGACCGCGTTCCTGTGGCATCTGACCGCCATGCTCGGGGTGTACGGCGCGATGCTCGCGCTCGACGTGCCGCTGCCCGCACCGGCGTCCGGCGCCTGGTGGGCACAGGTCCCGGTCCGTATCGCGGTGGCGGCCGCGCTGACCGCCGTACTCGTCGCCGCCTTCCGCAGCTTCGAGCGTCCGGCGGCTGTCCGCCCCGCGGCAGGCCCGGACGGGCCGGCGCCGGCGTCGCGCGCGGCGAGGGCGGCCTCGGGGTCCGGTCCCGCCGCGGCCCTCGGGATCGCGCTCTGCCTGTTCGGGGTGCTCGGTCTGTCCATGGTCGGCTTCGGCGGGATGCTGGAGGGCAAGTCAGCGATGCTGGTCGCCGTACGCGTCACCGCCCCCGTCGCCGTCACGATGGCGCTGGCCGGCTGGCTGCTGGTCGAGCGGGCGGGCCGCCACCGCTCCTGAGACGGGCGCGCGGACCGGGGCTTGCCCCGGTGGTCGATCGCCGCACGCCCCCGCCCCCCGCGGCGACTACTCTGGGACGTCGATCGTCCCCCCTGTCAGGAGAGAAATGGCCGTCAACCTCGTCAATGTCGAGGCAGTCAGCAAGGTGTACGGAACACGTGCCCTGCTCGACGGAGTCTCCCTCGGCGTGTCCGAGGGAGACCGCATCGGCGTCGTCGGCCGCAACGGCGACGGCAAGACGACCCTCATCCGGATGCTCGCCAAGCTGGAGGAGCCCGACTCCGGCCGGGTCACCCAGAGCGGCGGGCTGCGCCTCGGTGTGCTCACCCAGCACGACTCCCTCGACCCGGCGGCCACGGTCCGGCACGAGGTCATCGGGGACATGGCCGACCACGAGTGGGCGGGCAACGCCAAGATCCGCGACGTACTCACCGGGCTCTTCGGCGATCTGCACCTGCCGGGCTTCGAGCAGGGGCTGGACACGGTCATCGGGCCGTTGTCCGGCGGTGAGCGCCGCCGGATCGCGCTCGCCAAGCTGCTCATCGCCGAGCAGGACCTGATCGTCCTCGACGAGCCCACCAACCATCTCGACGTGGAGGGCATCGCCTGGCTGGCGAAGCATCTGCGGACGCGCCGTTCGGCGCTCGTCTGCGTCACCCACGACCGCTGGTTCCTCGACCAGGTCTGTACGCGGATGTGGGACGTCCAGCGCGGCGCGGTGCACGAGTACGAGGGCGGCTACAGCGACTACGTCTTCGCGCGCGCCGAGCGCGAGCGCATCGCGGCGACAGAGGAGTCCAAGCGGCAGAACCTGATGCGCAAGGAGCTGGCCTGGCTGCGGCGCGGTGCCCCGGCCCGTACCTCCAAGCCGCGCTACCGCATCGAGGCGGCCAACGAGCTGATCGCCGATGTGCCGCCGCCGCGCGACACCTCCGAGCTGATGAAGTTCGCCAATGCCCGCCTCGGCAAGACCGTCTTCGAGCTGGAGGACGTGACCGTCCAGGCCGGCCCGAAGGTGCTGCTGAAGCACCTCACCTGGCAGCTCGGCCCCGGCGACCGCATCGGCCTGGTCGGCGTCAACGGCGCGGGCAAGACCTCGCTGCTGCGCGCCCTGGCGCAGGCGGCCCGCAGCGACGGCGACGTACAGCCCGCGGCCGGGCGTGTCGTCGTCGGCAAGACCGTGAAGCTGGCCTACCTCTCCCAGGAGGTCGGTGAACTCGACCCGGCCCTGCGGGTGCTGGAGGCTGTGCAGCAGGTGCGGGACCGGGTCGACCTCGGCAAGGGCCGGGAGATGACCGCGGGTCAGCTGTGCGAGCAGTTCGGCTTCACCAAGGACAAGCAGTGGACGCCCGTCGGCGACCTCTCCGGCGGTGAGCGGCGCCGGCTCCAGATCCTGCGGCTGCTGATGGACGAGCCGAACGTCCTCTTCCTCGACGAGCCCACCAACGACCTCGACATCGAGACGCTGACCCAGCTGGAGGACCTGCTCGACGGCTGGCCGGGCTCGATGGTCGTCATCTCCCACGACCGTTTCTTCATCGAGCGGACGACGGACCGGACGTTCGCGCTGCTCGGCGACGCGACGCTGCGGATGCTGCCGCGCGGTATCGACGAGTATCTGGAGCGCAGGCAGCGGATGATCGAGTCCGCCGTTCCGGCGCCGGCACCCGCGCCCACCGCGAAGGAGAAGCCGGAGAAGTCGGCGGGCGACGTCCGCGCGGCGAAGAAGGAACTGCAGAAGATCGAGCGGCAGCTGAACAAGTGCTCCGACCGGGAAACCAGCCTGCACGCCCAAATCGCCGATAACGCCACGGACTTCGAGAAGGTGGCGAAACTGGACGCGGAGTTGCGTGAACTGATCGTCCAGCGCGATGAGTTGGAAATGCGTTGGCTGGAGCTCGCGGAAGACGCGTAGAGAAGCCGTGCAGGGCGCGTAACAACCGCATTACGGGCCGGTCCTCCCTTGGGAACAGGGGCGGACCGGCCCGTTGTTCGACTCCCCCCGAGTGATAGAAAGAAGTTCCGCTCGACTGACGTGACGCAGCGGAATCCATGTCCGAATCGCTCCGTTCCGGAGACACGTGCTCGCCGGAACAGCGGGGGAAGCCGACGGGCAGCGGACGGCACGAAGGGGGAAGTACTGATGACTCAGCCACCCGGCCAGCCGCCGGCGCAGGGAGGCTTCGGCGCTTCGTACGGCCCGCAGTACGGGGTTCCTCAACCGCCCGCACAGCCGCCGCAGATGCCACCGGTTCCGCAGATGCCGCCCACGCCGCCGTCCGGTGCGCCGCCCACGCTGACGCCCACGCCGCCGCCCGGTGCGCAGGTCCCGGGTGCGACGGCTCCCGGCGCATGAATATCCGCAGACGCCACCCGCTCGGCCCGGTGGCGGCTACTCCCAGCAGGCCTCCGGCCACGGCGTATGCGGACGGCCGGTTCTTCATCGCCAGCAGCTCGGTCAGTGCCGGAAACGACGCGGAGGAAAAGGAGACGAAGACGATGATGGCCTTCGGTAAGTAACCGCGCGTTCTGAGTCATTCGGACATCTCCACTCCTTCTTCCTATCTTCAGAGGTAAGCACGCCATGACGCAGCCGCCGAACCAGCCGCCCCAGCCGCCGAGTCAGCCCCCGCAGGGTGGCTACGGAGCTCCTCAGCCGCCCGCCCAGCCGCCGCAGATGCCGCCCACGCCGCCGCCCGGTGCGCCGGCCCCGGATGCGCCGGCTCCCGGTTACGGATATCCGCAGACGCCGCCCGCCCAGCCCGGTTACGGCTACCCCCAGCAGGCCCCCGGCCAGCCGGGTCCGTACGGGCAGCAGCCCGGTCCTTACGCCCAGCAGCCGGGGCCGTACGCCCAGCAGCCCGGTCCGTATGCCCAGCAGCAGGGTCCGTACAGCGGCTACCCCACCCAGCCGCAGTACCCCGGTGCGCCCACCCCGCCCGGTGGCGGCGGTGGCGGCTTCTTCAAGGGCAGGCCCGGCATCGTGATTGCCGCGGCCGTGGCCGGGCTGCTGGTGGTCGGCGGCGGAACCTGGTTCGCCCTCAGCGGTGACGGGAAGGACGAGAAGCCCGACGTCAGCAAGAGCAGCCCCGCCCCCAAGCCGACCGGCTCGGACACCGTCGACCAGGGCGACGGCGAAGGCACCGGCCGCGACGGCGAGGACGACCTCAACGCCGGGCGTCAGCCGGGCGAGGCCAAGGCCCTGTTCCTGCTGAAGAACGACGTCGACCTGCCGCGCAACGGCTCCGACGTCTTCGGCCCGTGGGTCGTCGGCGACACCGTCGTCAAGGCCATGTACCGGGAGGTCGCCGGGTACTCGGTGACCGACGGCAAGAAGAAGTGGAGCGTGCCGCTCGGCACCGAGGTGTGCTCCGCTCCGGTGCAGACCTCGACCGACGGCAAGATCGTCGTGGGGATCAAGAACGGCCTCACCGAAAAGGCCGACTGCCTCGATATGCAGATGATCGACCTCAAGACCGGCAAGGCCGGCTGGAAGAAGCCGATCCCCAAGAGCAGCGGCGCCTTCAGCTCGCTCTCCGACTTCACCCTGTCGATCAGCGGCAACACTCTCGCGGCGGGTGGCACGGGCAACTCCTACGGCTTCTCGGTGTCCGACGGAAAGCAGCTGTTCGGCAAGCCGGACGGCGACTGCAAGCCGTTCGCGTTCGCGGGTGGCCCCAAACTGATCGCCGCCGCGAGCTGCCCCACCTCGGACTACAAGAACCCCAAGCACCAGGTGCAGGAGGTCGATCCGGCCACCGGCAAGGCCAAGTGGACGTACAACACGCCCACCGGCTGGGAGATCGACAAGGTCTATTCGGTCAGCCCGCTGGTCATCAACATCGTCCAGCGTGAGAAGAAGACGCGGTCGATCATCGCGCTGACCGACAGCGGCAAGCTGCGCTCGCAGATCGACGGTGGCAAGGACAAGTACGCGACGCGCTGCGGTGGTTCGTTCGTGATCTTCGGCCAGAACCTGGAGGGCTGCACCGGCGTCGCCGCCGATGCGGGCACCTTCTACATGTCCACCGAGCCCGCCACGGTCCGCAGCCCCAACCACGTCGTGGCGTTCAGCCTCGACACCGGCAAGGAGAAGTGGCGTTCAGCCTCCGGCGGCGAGACGGGGATGACGCCTCTGGGCATGGAGGGCGGAAACGTTCTCGTCTACAAGGGCGCCTCGTACGACAAGGGCGGCGAGGTCGCCACGATCGCCCCGACCGGTGGTGCGCCCAAGACACTCCTCAAGCACCCGGTCTCGACCGCGGAGATCGAGAACTCCTTCTACTCCCCGAAGATGGCGTACGCGGAAGGCCGGTTCTTCCTGGCCAGCGGCCGCGTCAGTGCCTCGAACGACGCGGAGGAGAAGGAGACGAAGACCATGCTGGCCTTCGGCAAGTGACCGCGCTCCGAAGTCAGTCGGACACTCCCACTCGTTTCTCCTCCGCTCCTTCTCTCCTTCTCCCGAGGTAAGCACCCCATGACCCAGCCACCGCCGCCACCGCCGAACCAGCCCCCGGGGCAGCCCCCGCAGGGCGGGTTCGGCGCTCCCCAGAACCCTCCGCCGGGCGGATTCGGAGCCCCGACGCCGCCCCCGCAGGGACCGCCGCAAGGACCGCCGCAGGGCCCTCCGCCGGCGCAGCCCGGTTACGGCTACCCGCAGACGCCGCCGCCGGCCCAGCCCGGTTACGGCTACCCGCAGACGCCGCCGGCCCAGGCCGGATACGCCTACCCGCAGACGCCGCCCGGACAGCCGCCGCAGGGGCCGCCGCCCGGACAGCCCGGTTACGGCTATCCGACCCAGCCCATGCAGCCGCAGCCCCCGTACATGCCGCCCCAGCCCGGAGTCGGTGGCGGCGGTAGCGGCGGCGGTGGCGGCAAGAAGCTGAGCACGCAGATGCAGATCATCATCGCGGCGTCCCTCGCCGTGGTGCTGATCGTCGTCGGCGGCATCGTGTACGCCTCCAGCAGCGACAGCGGCAAGAAGGACGAGAGCAAGAGCAGCTCGGGCGGTACGTCCGGGGGCTCCGACGACGACGGCGGCGGCAAGGCCGCCGACGGTCCCGGCAAGGAGAAGGCGCCCGCGAACGTCAACTCCAAGGTGGCCTTCCAGCTGCCGGAGCCGCCGATGGAGGATCTCACGGCCGTTGTGGGCTCCTGGGTCACCGACAAGGCCTTCGTCAAGCCCGGCGTCAACTCGATCGTCGGCTACGACGTGGCCAAGGGCACCCCGCTGTGGACCACCAAGCTGCCCGGCCAGATCTGCGCCGCCTCGCGCCATGTCACCAAGGACAACAAGACGGCGATCGTCTTCGAGGCCGTCAAGCGGACCGGGCCGGAGTTCTACGAGCCGTGCACCGAGGTCGGCGTGATCGACCTGACCACCGGCGAACTGAAGTGGAGCAAGTCCGTCACGGGCGACGCCACCGGTGACGAAAAGGCCAGGTTCGACGAGGTCACCCTCAGCGGCAACACGGTGGCCGCGGGCGATCTCTCCGGCAGTGCGGCCTTCGACCTCACCACCGGAGCCGTCCGCTGGAAGCCCACGGTCGACGGCAACGAGTGCCGCGACATCGGGTACGGAGGTGGCGAGGCTCTCGTCGCCGTGCGCCGGTGCGGTTCGTCCGGCGACGAGACGGTGACCATCCAGCCGGTCAACCCCGACAGCGGCGCCCCGCTCTCCACGTTCAAGATGCCGCCCGGCGTCGACAGCGCGCGGGTCGTCTCCACCAAGCCGCTGGTCGTCGCCGCCGACGTCGGTCGCACGGGAACGTTCGGCATCTCGGACTTCTTCTCCATCGATGCCAAGACCGGAAAGCTGCGGGCCAAGATTTCGGCCCCCGGCGACAAGTACGAGGCGAGGTGCCCGGCCTCGGACAACGTCGAGGGCTGCGTGTTCGTGGTCGTCGGCAACGACCGGATCTACGTGCCGACGCTGGAGCACGCAGGCTCCGGCGAGCCCGGCACCCGGACCAACGAGATCATCTCCTTCGACCTCGCCACCGGCAAGGGCACCAGCGACCGGGCCGACGCCGGCCCCGGGTACAAGGCCCTTCCGCTGCGCATGGACGGCGGCAACCTGATCGTCTACAAGTGGCCCCCCTACAACAAGGGTGGCCAGGTCGTGAGCATCGACGGTGCCACGGCCAAGCAGACCGTGCTCATGCAGAACCCCTCCGACAAGACGATCCGTGCGGCGGAGACCAGCAGTACCGAGACCGGCGCCGAGTACCGCTACGCGGCCGGCCGGCTGTTCATCTCGCAGCACCTGATGAGCAAGCGGGATTCGGCCGCTACGGCCTTCAACAAGAAGTATCTCGCCATCGCTTTCAGCGTGGTCGACTGACCCCGGACGGCACACCCCACGGCCCGTGGCCCGTCACATTGGATCTCCGATGTGACGGGCCACGGTCGTAAGTAGCCCTGTTTGGCGAAGAATTCGGCATTCTGGGGGGCTTCTGCCGAGTTAGGGGCGCGCAATGTCGAACAAGCGTGTAGCTTGCCGGGGCAGGAGCCGGGGGGCCAGCTCCAGCGGGGATGGGGGTTGCTCGATGGGCGTGCGGCTCATGGTGGTCGACGACCACAGACTGCTCGCCGAGGCACTCGCCTCGGCCTTGAAACTGCGTGGGCACCGGGTGCTCGCGGCGGCCGCGCCCGCGGCCGGAGCGGCCGAGCTGGTGGTGGCCAGAGCGCCCGAGGTGTGCCTGCTGGGCACGGCGACGCCCGCGGAGCCGGGCGCCTTCGACCCGATCGTACGGATCAAGCGGGAGCGCCCTCAGGTGGCCGTGGTGGTCCTCGGCCCGGTGCCGAGCCCCCGCGGGATCGCCGCGGCCTTCGCGGCCGGTGCATCCGGTTACGTACGCCACGACGAGCGCATCGAGGGCGTCGAGCGGGCCATGGTCAAAGCGCGCGCGGGCGAGGCGGTGGTGGCGCCGCAGCTGCTGCAGGGCGCCTTCGCCGAGCTGCTCAACCCGGCCGCCCAGCCGGACGACGAAGGGCAGCGGCTGCTGCAACTGCTCACCCCGCGCGAGGTCGAGGTACTGGTCAGGGTCGCGGAGGGCGAGGACACCCGGCTGATCGCGGCCGGGATGGGGATCGCGCCGAGCACGGCCCGTACGCATGTGCAGCGGGTGCTGATGAAGCTGGGGGTGGGCTCCCGGCTGGAGGCGGCGGCGCTGGCCGCGCGCACCGGACTGCTGGACCGGGCGACGATCGTGACCGGGCCCGGACGGCCGGCAGCGGAGTAGCCGTCGCCGGAGCCGTCGGGCGCGGCTCCCGCCGATCAGATACGTCACCGTCAGCCTTTTCCCTGAGCTCTCGTCGTCCTCGTCGTCCTCGTCGTCCTGGTTGTCCTGGTCGTCGTGGTCGTGGTCGTGCTCGTTCTTGTCCTCGTCGGGATGTCGGTCTTGCTGTTCACCCATTGACGCTACTGTTGGCTTGTGATTTTTTGTGTGCGGTTCTGTTTGATGGGTGCGGTGAGGGAGCTTCACAGTGAAGAAGACGTCGACCCGGCTCGCCGACGGTCGTGAACTGCTCTACTACGACTCCCGGGACGACGCCGTACGCGACGCCGTCGACCGGCGGCCGCTCGATCCGATCTCCACCACCGCCGAGGTCCGCGGCGACCCGCTGCTCGGCGACGCGGTGGCCATCGCCTCGCACCGACAGGCCCGCACCTACCACCCACCGGCCGACGAATGTCCGCTCTGCCCCTCCCGGGACGGGCGGCTGAGCGAGATCCCGGCCGCCGACTACGACGTCGCCGTCTTCGAGAACCGCTTCCCGTCGCTGGCCGGCGACTCGGGCCGGTGCGAGGTCGTCTGCTTCACCTCCGACCACGACGCCTCGTTCGCCGACCTCACCGAGGACCGGGCGGGCCTGGTCCTCGAGGCGTGGACGGACCGCACCGCCGAGCTCGCCGAGCTCCCACAGGTGAAGCAGGTCTTCTGCTTCGAGAACCGGGGCGCCGAGATCGGGGTCACGCTGGGGCACCCGCACGGCCAGATCTACGCGTACCCCTTCGTGACCCCGCGCACCGAGCTGATGCTGCGCTCGGCGGGCGAGCACCGGGCGAGTACCGGCCGCAACCTCTTCGACGACCTCGTCGCACGCGAGCGGGCGGACGGGGTACGGGTCGTGCTGGAGGGCGAGCACTGGGTGGCCTTCGTGCCGTACGCGGCGCACTGGCCGTACGAGGTGCACCTCTACCCCCGGCGGCGGGTGCCGGATCTGCGGGCGCTGGACGACGCGGCGCGCACAGAGTTCCCACAGATCTATCTGGAACTGTTGAGGCGCTTCGACCGGATCTTCGGGGACGCCGAACCGCCGACGCCGTACATCGCGGCCTGGCACCAGGCGCCGTTCGTCGAGATGCGGGGCGTCAACCGGAGCGACTTCGGCCTCCATCTCGAGCTTTTCACCATTCGCCGCACTTCCGGCAAGCTGAAGTTCCTCGCGGGTTCCGAGTCCGGTATGAGCGTGTTCATCAATGACGTGCCGCCGGAAACCGCGGCAGAGCGACTGCGAGAGGTAGCGAGCGAGTGAGCAAGAAGTACATGGTCACGGGCGGCGCGGGGTATGTCGGCAGCGTGGTTGCCCAGCATCTGCTGGAGGCCGGGCACCGAGTGACCGTGCTCGACGATCTCTCCACCGGGTTCCGGGAGGGGGTGCCGGCGGGCGCGGAGTTCATCGAGGGCCGGATCCAGGACGCTGAGAAGTGGCTGGACTCCTCGTACGACGGGGTGCTGCACTTCGCGGCGTTCTCGCAGGTCGGCGAGTCCGTCGTGAAGCCGGAGAAGTACTGGGCGAACAATGTCGGCGGGACGATGGAGCTGCTCGCCGCGATGCGGTCCGCGGGGGTGCGAAGGCTCGTCTTCTCCTCCACCGCGGCGACGTACGGAGAGCCCGTCTCGACCCCGATCACCGAGGCCGACCCGACCGCCCCCACCAGCCCCTACGGCGCGTCCAAGCTCGCGGTCGACCACCTGATCACGGGCGAGGCGACCGCGCACGGTCTCGCGGCGGTCTCCCTCCGGTACTTCAACGTGGCGGGCGCGTACGGGAATTACGGGGAGCGCCACGACCCGGAGTCGCACCTCATCCCGCTGGTGCTGCAGGTCGCCCTCGGCAAGCGGGCGTCGATCTCGGTGTACGGGGACGACTACCCGACCCCGGACGGCACCTGCGTACGCGACTACATCCATGTCGCGGATCTGGCGGAAGCCCATCTGCTCGCGCTGGACGCGGCGAGGTCCGGCGAGCACCTGATCTGCAATCTCGGCAACGGCAACGGATTCTCGGTCCGCGAGGTCATCGAGACCGTCCGCAAGGTCACGGGGCACCCGGTCCCGGAGGTCATGGCCGCGCGCCGCGGCGGCGACCCGGCGGTGCTGGTCGCCTCGGCGGCGACCGCCCAGGAACGCCTGGGCTGGCACCCGAGCCGCGCCGACCTGGCAGGCATCGTGGCGGACGCCTGGGCCTTTGCCCGTGGGAGGGGAAGCGCGTCATGAGCCAGGGTGTGTGGGCGGCCCCCGGTCGGGTGAACCTGATCGGTGAGCACACCGACTACAACGACGGTTTCGTGATGCCCTTCGCGCTGCCGCACACCACTGTCGCGACCGTGGCGCGCCGGAACGACGGCGTGCTGCGGCTCCACACGGCGGACACGGCGGACACGGCGGGCGCGGCGGGCGGCGCGGTCGAACTGCGCATCGACGAACTCGCGCCGGGGCGGGGTCCGGGCGGCTGGACGGACTACCCGGCGGGGGTCGTGTGGGCGCTGCGGGACGCGGGGCACGCGGTGGGCGGCGCGGACGTCCACTTCGAGTCGACGGTCCCGGCGGGCGCGGGACTCTCGTCGTCCGCCGCGCTGGAGGTCGTCACCGCCCTCGCCCTGAACGACCTGTACGAACTGGGCCTGGAGCGGTGGCGGATGGCCCGGCTGTGCCAGCGCGCCGAGAACGTCTACGTCGGCGCCCCCACCGGGATCATGGACCAGACGGCCTCGGCATGCTGCACCGCGGGCCACGCGCTGTATCTGGACACCCGGGATCTCTCGCAGCGCCAGATCCCCTTCGACCTGGCGGCGCTCGGTCTGGAACTCCTGGTCGTCGACACCCGGGTCAAGCACGCGCACAGCGAGGGCGAGTACGGCAAGCGCCGCGCGGGCTGCGAGGCGGGAGCGGCGGCGCTGGGGGTGCCGGCGCTGCGGGACATCCCGTACGCGGACCTGCCGGCGGCTCTGTCCCGGCTGGACGACCCGGAGGTACGCGCTCTGGTACGCCACATCGTGACGGAGAACCACCGGGTGGAGCGAGTGATCGCCCTCCTCGAGGCGGGCGAGGTCCCGGCGATCGGCCCGGTCCTCACGGAGGGGCACGCCTCGCTGCGGGACGACTTCCGGGTCTCCTGCCCGGAGCTGGACCTGGTGGTCGACGCGGCCCTGTCGGCGGGCGCACTGGGCGCGAGGATGACGGGCGGCGGCTTCGGCGGCTCGGCGATCGTCCTGACGGACGTGTCGACGGCCCCGACCGTGACGAAGTCGATCGAGGAGGCATTCGCGTCCGGATCCCACGCGGACCCACGCATCTTCCCGGCCACCCCGTCCAAGGGCGCAACGCGCCTGTCCTGAGGGGGTGCTCACTCCGGCAGTGCTCATGCCCCCGCGAGGTCGCCGGAGCTGCCGCACGTCTCCTTGCGCCGGCGGCATGTGCGGGTCACCGTGCCGCTGAGGCCCGTGCCCGCCGGGCCCGCCATACCGCCGCCGCCGGGCCGACGGCGCCGCGAAGCAGGCGCTTTGGGGGTGTGGGGGGCGAAGCCCCCCATGGCCCCCGGTTGGCCCCCGGTTCAGGGATAGGGACGGGGTGGGGGAGAGCACCCCCTCAGACCGCGAGGCGCTCAGGCGCTCAGGCGCTTCGCGAGGATGAACTCCGTCGCCCCCGGCGGATAGTCCTCCACCCGGCCCACCACCTCGTACCCTCTCTTCCCGTAGAACCCCGGCGCCTGGAAGTCCCAAGTCTCCACACGCGCCCACCCGCAGCCCCTCTCCTCCCGCGCCGCGCGTTCCGCTTCCGTCAGGAGGCGGGTGCCCAGGCCCGTGCCGCGGTGACGGTCCGCGACCCAGAGCAGGTCCACGTGGAGCCATCGCGCCCAGGTGAAGGCCGTCAGGCCGGCGGCCAGTTCGCCCGATGCGTCCTCGAACGCCCAGACCTCCAGCGGCACTTCGTCCTCGTGCGGCGTACCCCGCAACACCCGTATCGCCGGTGACCGTTCCGCGTTGCTCTGCTCCAGCCGTTCGCCGAGCAGGATCCGCCGATCTTTGTCGACTTCTGTCTCCATACGAAACATGAGGCACACCCTAAACACCCTGGCCAGTCAGTTCTGCAAATAGCCTTCCGCTCCAGCCCCCCAGCCGTACTCTGATGCTCAACACCGGTGGGGGCCGGTGCTGATCAGGGGGCGAGACAGCCGGGTACGACGCCCGGGGCGGGGTATCAGTCACAGCACGGCGGCCGGGCGAAGGCTGTAGTACTCCATCTGCCCGGGCGCCGTATCCGCGCCGGTCCGTCCTCCGACACTGGGGGTGTCTGTGGTTCGTATCCGGGTCCTGGTGGTGGACGACCACCGCATCTTCGCCGAGTCGCTCGCAGCGGCCCTCGCGGCCGAGCCCGACGTCGACGTCGCGGCGGCCGGCAGCGGTCCCGCCGCGTTGCGCTGCCTGGAGCGGGCGGCCGCCGAGGGGCGCAGATTCGATGTGATGCTGGTCGACGCCGACCTCGGCGCCCTCGCGGTGCCCGGCGGCCACATCGCGCCGGTGGCCCGCGCCGTCCCGGACAACGGCGAGGAGGGCCTCGTCGACGGCATCTCCCTGGTCGCCGGAGTCCGTACCGGGCAGCCAGCCGTCCGTACCGTCGTGCTCGCCGAGAAGGACGACCCGCGCCGCGCGGCCCTCGCGCTCCAGGCGGGCGCCTCGGGCTGGGTCGCCAAGGACTGCTCGCTGCAGCGCCTGCTCGTGGTGATACGGGGGGTGCTGCGGGACGAGACGCATCTGCCACCCGCCCTGCTCACCGGCGTACTGCGGGAGTTGACCGCAGCCCGCAAGCACCGCACCGAGAGTGAGCGGCTCGTGGAGTCGCTCACCCCGCGTGAGCGGGAGGTGCTGCGGTGCATGGTTGCGGGTCTGGGGCGCAAGGCCGTCGCCGAGCGCCTCTTCCTGTCCCCGCACACCGTTCGTACGCATATGCAGAACGTTCTGGGGAAGCTGGGCGTGCACTCCACGCTCGCCGCGGTCGCCCTCGCGCGCCGCGCCGGGGTGGGTCCGGTCGACCTAGCCGGGGATGTTGTCGAACGGGGCGGTCAACTGGCGTAGCAAACCCGCCAGTTCACCCCGTTGTGCGGGTGACAGCTCGGAGAGGATGGCGCGTTCCTGGGCGAGCAGACCGGCCAGTGCCTGGTCGGCGCGGTCGCGGCCCTCGGGGGTGAGGCGCACCAGCACCCCTCGCCGGTCGCTGGGGTCGGGCAGCCGCTCGACCAGGTCTTTCTTGGCGAGCCGGTCGATGCGGTTGGTCATGGTGCCCGAGGTGACCAGCGTCTGAGTGAGCAGCTGGCCGGGCGAGAGCTGGTACGGAGCCCCCGCTCGCCGCAGCGAGGTCAGTACGTCGAACTCCCACGGCTCCAGATTGTGCTCGGAAAAGGCAAGCCGCCGGGCCCGGTCGAGATGGCGTGCAAGCCTGGAGACGCGGCTGAGCACCTCGAGTGGTTCCACGTCGAGGTCGGGGCGCTCACGGCGCCATGCTGCGACCAGTCGATCGACCTCGTCCTCCATGTCGATCAGTGTAGATGGTCTGTCGACGTGAAGTCTCTTGACATCAAGATATATTCGGGCGCAAGCTTGGGCATGGTCGGGCTGGAACTACCGTTCCGCTTCGGCGCACCGTTCCTGTAAGGGGGCTCGAGCATGCATTCCGCACCAACTTGGGATCCGTACCAGTACCTGCGCCACGCCGACCATCGCACCAGACCCTTCCTTGATCTGCTCGCCCGAATATCCCGGCTGCCCCACGGCGACCGTCCCGCCCGCATAGCCGACATCGGCTGCGGCCCCGGCAATGTCACCGCGCTCCTCGCCGACCGCTGGCCCGCCGCCCATATCACCGGCTTCGATCTCTCGCCCGAGATGCTCGCGCTTGCGGACAAGGAATACGCGGGCACCACGGCCGGCGGCGGCTGGCTCGATTTCAGGCCTGCCGATGCCGCGCACTGGACGCCCGACGAGCCGTACGACCTGATCGTCTCCAACGCCGCACTGCAATGGGTTCCCAATCACCCCGAGTCCTTCCCTCTGTGGATCGAGGGCCTCGCCCCGGGTGGCACGCTCGCCTTTCAGGTTCCGGGCAACTTCACCGCCCCCAGCCATGCTCTCCTCGCCGAACTCTGCGAAACGCCGCAGTGGCGCAGCCGCCTGGGCGACCATGGACGGCGCTATATCCACATACTGGAGCCGGCCGACTATCTCGCCCGCCTCGTGGACCTCGACTGCGAGGCGGACGCCTGGGAGACGACCTACCTCCAACTCCTCACCGGGGACGACCCGGTGCTCGACTGGGTCAAGGGCACGGCCCTGCGCCCGGTCCTCACCGAGCTCGCCGACGACTCCGCGGCGGTGAACGAATTCCTGGGCCAGTACCGCGATCTGCTCCGCAAGGCCTACCCACCGGGCCCGCACGGCACGGTGTTTCCGTTCCGCAGGATCTTTGCCGTCGCGCGGAAGGTGTCGTGATGCCCGCCGCTGCCGAGCGCCACCAACTCGCGGCCGACCGACAGGAGTTCTGGGGCACGGCCCGTTGAGCGGACGCAGAAGCGCCCCGCCGCCGGTGCACGGCGACGGGGCGCTTCAGGTGGGACCGGCAGCGTCAGTGCAGGCTGCTGTAGGTGTTCCAGCCGGTGCCGATCTTGGCCTTGGCCTTGAAGCCGCCGGCGCCGTTGGCGTCGTAGCGGAACAGCTCGCCCGCGGAGGTCCGGGCGAGGAGGTCGCCCCGGCCGTCGCCGGTGAGGTCACCGGGCGCCGCCAGCTGGGTGAACTGCTGCCAGCCGCCGCCGATCAGCTTCTTCGCCGCGAAGGGGGCAGTGGCGACGCCCGTACCCGGGTACAGGTAGAGCTTGCCGTCCTTGGCACGGGCGAGGAGGTCCGCCCTGCCGTCGCCGGTGAGGTCACCGGCGCCGGCCAGCTTGTTGAACTGCTGCCAGCCGCCGCCGATCCTGACCTTGGTGGCGAACGCGGTACCGGTGCCGTTGCCGCGGTACAGGTACAGCGCGCCGGAGCCGTCACGCGCCAGCAGGTCGCCCTTGCCGTCGCCGCTCAGGTCACCGGGGCCGACGAGGGTGTTGTAGACGCCCCAGCCGGTGCCGATCGTCTGTACCTGGCCCGAGGTGTGGCTGTAGTTGAACAGCGTGTTGTTGTACACCTCGAGCAGGTCGGAGAACCCGTTGTTGTCGAGCGACGAGACAAGGGTGGGCTTCGCTCCCTTCCAGCCGCCGACGTCGCTGATCCGCTCACGGGCGCTCAGCTGACCGTTGTTCAGGCTGTAGTAGGAGTAGAGCGTGCCCTTGGTGTCGAGCCCGAGGAGCTCGCTCTTGCCCCACGTGGGATTGTTGCCCGCCCCGCCGAACTGCACGGCGACGTTCCAGCCGGAACCGAACTCCGCACGGGGGAGGAACGTGCCCGTGCCCGTCGAGCTGTAGCTGTAGAGCACGCCCGCGGTGTTGCGGGCGATGAGCTCGCTCAGCCCGTCGCCGTTGATGTCGTCGAGGCCGAAGAGCTGGTTGTACTGCTGCCAGCCCGTGCCGAGCGCGACCTTGTCCTTGAACGGCCGGGCGACGTCCCCGGTGCCGGAGTAGAAGTAGAGCGTGCCGGCCGGATTGCGGGCGAAGAGATCGGCGACACCGTCGCTGTTGACGTCGTTCACGCCGACGAGCTGGTCGAACTGCTGCCAGCCGCCACCGATCCTGACCTTGCCCGCGAACGGCGAGGCCGCTCCCGGAGTGGCCCGGTACAGGTACAGATCGCCGGCGTTCGTACGCGCCAGCACATCACCGACGCCGTCACCGGTCAGGTCGCCGGGGGAGAAGACCTTGTTGAACTGCTGCCAGCCGGTGCCGGACCAGATGATGTCGCCCTGGTCGGCGGAGCTGCGGTACGCCGAGAGCCGTCCGGACGCGCCCAGCGTGAAGTGGACGGGGCCGCTCTCCTCCAGCCCGGCGATGGAGAAGACATCCTTGTACGTCTCGTTGGGCGACTCGTGGATGCCCGCGTTGAACCGGTACTCGTACGTATCTGCACCGCTGGACGGAGCGACGTAGGTCTTGCCGTTGGGGGCCCGGTAGAACAGCTCGCTGAATCCGTCGCCGTCGACGTCGCTGCGCGGCATCGCCGGGGAGACATCGGCCGCCCCGATCGCCTCGGACCGCTTCTTGCCGCCGTTGCCGCCGGAGCGCGGCGGGAACGTCAGCTTCGGCTGCTGTCCCGAGCCGGGAGTGACCTGCTCGACCGGCGCGCGCGGCGCCGGAGCGTCGTCCGCGTGAGCCGGGAGGGCGAGCAGCATGCCCGCCGAGAGGGCGAGCGCGGTGCAGGCCGCGATGCGCCGGGCGGGTCTGAAACGCATTCCGGCAGCACGGCCGGGTTCCACTGAAGACAAAGTCCCCCTGGGGAATGGAGTGAGGCCGGGTGAAGGAGCTCGTACCGTCTTCACGTCTGTGGCGAAACGTCTGTGGCGAACTCGCCCCGGAGTGATGCGGATCGTACAACCTCGGGGTGACAGTGGGGGGTTGATGTCGCAGAGGTCAGAAGTACGGGAAGGGCCGGCCGGCCGGCGGCGGCCCGCCGGGGATCGTCCGCCGACAGCCGTCGGGCCTCAGTTCTTGCGGTGCCCTATCAACCGCGGCTTCGCCTCCAGGCTGCCCAGCCCGTGCCACGCCAGGTTCACCAGATGCGCCGCGACCTCCGCCTTCTTCGGGCGGCGGGCGTCCACCCACCACTGCCCGGTCAGCGCCACCATGCCGACCAGCGCCTGCGCGTACAGCGGGGCGAGCTTGGGGTCGAAGCCGCGGGACTTGAACTCACCGGCCAGAATGTCCTCGACCTGTGTCGCGATATCGCTGATCAGCGACGCGAAAGTGCCGGTGGACTGGGCGACAGGGGAGTCGCGCACCAGGATGCGGAAGCCGTCGGTGTACATCTCGATGTAGTCGAGGAGCGCGAACGCCGCCTGCTCGAGCAGCTCGCGCGGATGCCCCGCGGTGAGCGCGCCGTTCACCATTTCCAGCAGCTGGCGCATCTCGCGGTCCACCACGACGGCGTACAGACCCTCCTTGCCGCCGAAGTGCTCGTACACGACCGGCTTGGACACACCGGCCTTCGCCGCGATCTCCTCGACCGAGGTGCCCTCGAAGCCCTTCTCGGCGAACAAGGTGCGGCCGATGTCGAGCAGTTGTTCGCGGCGTTCCGCGCCGGTCATCCGCACACGGCGGGTGCGCCGGCTCCCGGAGGGCCGGCTGCTCTTGTCCGCATTGCTGGTACCGCCGTCGATCGCCACGTCGTCAATCATGCCGGGTCTGCGGAGTTGCTCTTGCGTCGGGCCGCGATGCGAGACGCATCCGGCCAGCGCACGTCGTACGCCCAGCCCAGCTGCTCGAACCAGCGGATCAGCCGGGCGCTGGAGTCGATCTGGCCCCGCAGCACACCGTGCCGCGCACTGGTCGGGTCCGCGTGGTGGAGGTTGTGCCACGACTCGCCGCAGGACAGCACCGCCAGCCACCAGACATTGCCCGAGCGGTCGCGGGACTTGAAGGGGCGCTTGCCGACCGCGTGGCAGATGGAGTTGATGGACCAGGTGACGTGGTGCAGCAGGGCCACCCGCACCAGCGAACCCCAGAAGAAGGCGGTGAACGCACCCCACCACGACATGGTGACCAGACCGCCGACCAGCGGCGGGATGGCGAGCGAGAGGATCGTCCAGTAGATGAAGTCGCGGGAGATCCGGCGGATCGCCGGGTCCTTGATCAGGTCGGGTGCGTACTTGGCCTGCGATGTCCGCTCCTCGTCGAACATCCAGGCGATGTGTGCCCACCACAGGCCCTTCATCAGCGCGGGCACCGTCTCGCCGAAACGCCACGGCGAGTGGGGGTCGCCCTCGGCGTCCGAGAACTTGTGGTGCTTGCGGTGGTCGGCCACCCAGCGCACCAGCGGACCCTCGACCGCCAGCGAGCCCGCGATCGCGAGCGCGATGCGCAGCGGGCGCTTCGCCTTGAAGGCGCCGTGCGTGAAATAGCGGTGGAAGCCGATCGTGATGCCGTGGCAGCCGATGTAGTACATGGCCACCAGCAGACCCAGATCGAGCCAGCTGACCCCCCAGCCCCAGGCCAGCGGCACCGCGGCGAGTACAGCGACGAAGGGCACCGTGATGAACAGCAGCAGGGCGATCTGCTCGATCGACCGCTTGCTGTCGCCGCCCAGCGTGGCAGGGGGCAGCTCGCCCGACTGTGGCTTCGGGGCGTCGTCCAGCAGATTCTGGCTTCTGGTCATGGGGTCCCCTGTGGGGTGGGAGATTCGAAGGAACCGGGCTACGGATGCGTAACCTACGGCATCGTAAGTATGGCAGTGAGCGGCGTGGCGGCAAGAGACCTGTGGATAACGTCTCGGAAATGGACACCTATCCTGGGTGTCGTCGGACAGCGCGGTCCGCAAGCCTCCAGTACCCCTCCAGACGTGCTCAAACACTGCAAGGAGCCGCACCTGTGAGCAGTGCCGACCAGACCCCAACCGCCAGCGCCGAACTGCGTGCCGACATCCGCCGACTGGGCGATCTCCTGGGCGAGACCCTCGTCCGCCAGGAGGGCCCCGAGCTTCTCGAGCTCGTCGAGCGTGTCCGTGCGCTGACGCGCAGTGACGGTGAGGCCGCAGCCGAGCTGCTCGGCGACACCGACCTGGAGACCGCAACCAAGCTGGTGCGTGCCTTCTCCACCTACTTCCATCTGGCCAACGTCACCGAGCAGGTGCACCGCGGCCACGAGATGCGCGAGCGGCGTGCCGTCGAGGGCGGGCTGCTGGCCCGTACCGCGGACCGGCTCAAGGACGCCGACCCCGAGCATCTGCGGGAGACCGTCAAGAATCTGAACGTACGGCCCGTGTTCACCGCGCACCCCACCGAGGCGGCGCGGCGTTCCGTACTGAACAAGCTGCGTCGCATCGCCGAGCTCCTCGAGAGCCCGGTCATCGAAGCGGACCGGCGCCGGCACGATCTGCGGCTGGCCGAGAACATCGACCTGATCTGGCAGACCGACGAGCTGCGCGTGGTGCGGCCCGAACCGGCCGACGAGGCGCGCAACGCGATCTACTACCTCGACGAGCTGCACGCGGGCGCCGTCGGCGATGTGCTCGAGGACCTGGCCGCCGAGCTGGAGCGGGTCGGCGTGGAGCTGCCCGCCGGGACCCGGCCGCTGACCTTCGGCACCTGGATCGGCGGCGACCGCGACGGCAACCCCAACGTCACCCCCGCGGTGACCTGGGAGGTGCTGATCCTCCAGCACGAGCACGGCATCACCGACGCCATCGAGGTCATCGACTATCTGCGCGGGCTGCTGTCGAACTCAGTCCGCTATGCGGGCGCCACGGAGGAGCTGCTGGCGTCGTTGCAGACCGACCTGGAGCGACTGCCCGAGATCAGCCCCCGCTACAAGCGGCTGAACGCCGAGGAGCCGTACCGCCTCAAGGCCACCTGCATCCGGCAGAAGCTCGTCAACACCCGCGAGCGCCTCGCCAAGGGCACGCCCCACGAGGAGGGCCGCGACTACCTCGGCACCGCCGAACTGGTGCAGGACCTGACGCTGATCCAGACGTCGCTGCGCGCGCACCGCGGCGGGCTCTTCGCCGACGGCCGGATGGACCGGGTGATCCGTACGCTCGCGGCGTTCGGACTGCAGCTCGCCACCATGGACGTACGCGAGCATGCCGACGCGCATCACTATGCGCTCGGTCAGCTCTTCGACCGGCTCGGCGAGGAGACCTGGCGGTACGCGGACATGCCGCGCGACTACCGGCAGAAGCTGCTGGCGAAGGAGCTCAGGTCGCGCAGGCCGCTCACCCCGACGCCCGCGCCGCTGGACGCCGCGGGGGCGAAGACCCTCGGCGTCTTCCACACCGTCAAGCAGGCCTTCGAGCGCTTCGGGCCCGAAGTCATCGAGTCGTACATCATCTCGATGTGCCAGGGCGCGGACGATGTCTTCGCCGCGGCGGTGCTGGCGCGCGAGGCCGGGCTGATCGATCTGCACGGCGGCTGGGCGAAGATCGGCATTGTGCCGCTGCTGGAGACGACCGACGAGCTCAAGGCCGCGGACGTGATCCTGGACGGGATGCTCGCCGACCCGTCGTACCGCCGGCTGGTCTCGCTGCGCGGCGATGTGCAGGAGGTCATGCTCGGATACTCCGACTCGTCCAAGTTCGGCGGCATCACCACCTCGCAGTGGGAGATCCACCGGGCGCAGCGCAGGCTCCGTGACGTCGCGCACCGGTACGGCGTCCGGCTGCGGCTCTTCCACGGCCGCGGCGGCACGGTGGGCCGTGGCGGCGGCCCCTCGCACGACGCGATCCTCGCGCAGCCGTGGGGCACGCTGGAGGGCGAGATCAAGGTGACCGAGCAGGGCGAGGTCATCTCCGACAAGTATCTGATCCCGTCGCTGGCCAGGGAGAACCTGGAACTGACGGTTGCCGCCACGCTGCAGGCCTCGGCGCTGCACACCTCGCCGCGTCAGTCGGACGAGGAGCTGGCGCGCTGGGACGCGGCGATGGACACGGTCTCGGAAGCCGCGCACGACGCGTACCGGCGCCTGGTCGAGGACCCGGATCTGCCCGCGTACTTCTTCGCCTCCACTCCGGTGGACCAGCTGGCGGAGCTGCACCTGGGCTCGCGGCCCTCGCGCCGGCCGGACTCGGGCGCGGGCCTCGACGGCCTGCGGGCGATCCCGTGGGTCTTCGGCTGGACGCAGTCACGGCAGATCGTGCCGGGCTGGTTCGGTGTCGGGTCGGGGCTGAAGGCCCTGCGCGAGGCGGGCCTGGACACGGTCCTGGACGAGATGCACGAGCAGTGGCACTTCTTCCGGAACTTCATCGCGAATGTGGAGATGACCCTGGCGAAGACCGATCTGCGGATCGCCCGCCACTACGTCGACACGCTGGTGCCCGAGAACCTGAAGCATGTCTTCACGGCGATCGAGGCGGAGCACGCGCTGACGGTCAGCGAGGTCCTGAAGGTGACGGGCGGCGAGCGGCTGCTGGGCTCCAATCCGGTGCTGCAGCAGACGTTCGGGATCCGTGACGCCTATCTGGACCCGATCTCCTACCTCCAGGTCTCGCTGCTGGCGCGCCAGCGCGCGGCCGCGGAACGGGGAGAGGAGCCGGACCCGATGCTGGCGCGTGCGCTGCTGCTGACGGTGAACGGCGTCGCGGCGGGTCTGCGCAACACGGGCTGACGCCCTTTTCGCCTTGCTTCCGGCCCCGTCACTCGTTGTGATGACGGGGCCGGAAGCGTACCGCTGTCGTGGAACATCCGGGCCAGGATCCCGCCCATGCGAGAAACCAGGACCGACGAGTCCGTACCTCACTGGCCGGTGCCGCCTCAGGACGGGTACACCGTGGACGACCTGCTGACGCTGCCCGACCTCCCGCGGCACACAGAGCTGATCGACGGGAGCCTGGTTTTTGCGAGTCCGCAGCGCTGTTTCCATTTCATCGTGATCGACCTTCTCGTGGCCGGCTTGCGCCGTACAGTGCCACCGGAGCTGAGGGTCTGTCGCGAGATGACCGTGGTGATCGACAAGCGCAACGGCCCGGAGCCGGACATCTCCGTCGTCCGTGCCGAGAGTGTGACCGGTCCGGACACGACTCACTTCCTGGTCGCGGACGTCGTGCTCGCTGTCGAGGTCGTCTCGCCCGACTCCGAGGCCCGGGACAAGGACACCAAGCCCCACAAGTACGCCAGGGCGGGTATTCCGCACTTCTGGCTGGTCGACCGTTCCGGGGAGGGCAGCCGCCCGGTGGTCCGTGTGTACGAACTCGACGCGGAGACCAGCGCGTACACCTTGAAGGGCATCCATCACGACGTACTGAAGATGAGCAGCCCGTTCCACATCGACATCGATCTCACCGAGATCGACCACCTCTGACGGCTCGGAGCGCGACGTCGGAGCGAGACGTCGGAGCGCGACGTCAGAGCGCGAAGAACGCTCCCACCAGCAGCGCCCCGCCGACTGCCGCCGTTCCCCAGGCGGTACGGGTCAGGCGCAGGCCTCCGCCGATCACCAGGGCCGCGAGCAGCAGGGCGCCGCCGAACGGGAGCCAGGCGTGCAGACTGCCCGCCAATCCCGTGCGTACCACCTCGGCCGAGCTGGGCTTCACCACCACCGTCAGCGTCCTGCCCTTCGGCGCGGCCACCGACTTCTCGATCGTCATGCCCTTGCGCGGCGCGGCGGAGCCCTCGGGGTCGTACGGGCCGGTGCAGGTGCGCTCGCCGCAGCTGGTGACCTTCAGGGTGCCGTGCTCGCGGCCTTTGGAGAGCAGTACATGCTGCGCCGTGCCCCAGGACGACGAGAAGCCGGCCACGAGGAGCAGGAGGGCGACGCAGGCCATCGCGGCACGGCGGCCGTACAGGAACGCGTGATTGCCGGGGGTCCGGGGGGTCCGGGTGCGGTGTCCCCTGGAAGAGAGGTGCATGGGGCGCGATCCTTGGCCATGTGGGCGCGCTCGGTCAACCTGTGGCCAGAATTTGGGGCACGAGGGGCCCGGTAAGGCACGGCATCAGGAGTTATAGGTACTTTGCGCGCGCTCCAGGCCGTCGATGACCAGGCACTCGACCGCATCCGCCGCCCGGTCCACCAGGTACCCGAGTTCCTTGCGCTCCGTCGACGAGAAATCCTTCAGTACGAAGTCGGCGACCTGCATCCGGCCCGGCGGGCGGCCGATCCCGAACCGCACCCGGTGATAGTCCGCGCCCATCGACTTGGTCATGGACTTCAGGCCGTTGTGCCCGTTGTCGCCGCCGCCCAGCTTGAGCCGCAGCGTGCCGTAGTCGATGTCCAACTCGTCATGGATCGCGACGATATTGGCCGTCGGCACCTTGTAGAAGTCCCGCAGCGCCGTGACCGGGCCACCGGAGAGATTCATGTACGACATGGGCTTGGCCAGCACGATCCGCCGGTTCGACGGGCCGGGTGCCCCGATCCGGCCCTCGAGGACCTGTGCCTGCGCCTTCGGCGCGCGCTTGAAGTTGCCGCCGATGCGCTCCGCGAGCAGGTCGGCGACCATGAACCCGACGTTGTGCCGGTTCGCTGCGTAATCGGGCCCGGGATTGCCGAGGCCCACGACGAGCCAAGGGGCGTTCGCGTCCGACATCTGCGCTGCGTCTCCTCGCGTGCGGATACAGGGAAACGGGGTGGCGGGCCGCAGCCCGCCACCCCGTCAAGCAGAGCCTACGGCTCAGGCCTCGGTGCCCTCGGCACCCTCGCCCTCGGCGTCCGCGGACGGCTCCTCGGCCTGCGCGGCCAGGACCTGCAGGACGACGGTGTCGTCCTCGACGGCCAGGGTCGTGCCGGACGGCAGCGGCACGTCCTTGGCGAGGATGGAGTCACCGGCCGCCAGGCCCGCGATGGAGACCGTGACGGACTCGGGGATGTGCGTGGCCTCGGCCTCGACCGGCAGGGCGTTCAGCACGTGCTCGACCAGGTACGCACCCGGGGCCAGGTCGCCCTCGGTGTGCACGGGGATCTCGACGTTGACCTTCTCGCCGCGCTTCACGATGAGGAGGTCGACGTGCTCGAGGTAGCCCTTCAGCGGGTCGCGCACGACGGCCTTCGGGATGGCCAGCTCGGTCTTGCCCTCGATGTCCACGGCGAGCAGAACGTTGGACGTACGCAGGGCGAGCAGCAGCTCGTGGCCCGGCAGCGAGATGTGGATCGGGTCGGAGCCGTGGCCGTACAGAACGCCGGGAACCTTGTTCTCGCGGCGGATGCGGCGGGCGGCGCCCTTGCCGAACTCGGAACGGAGCTCGGCGGCGAGCTTCACCTCGGACATGTGCACTCCTCGTATGGCAGAAAAGAATCTGGTGGCGGTCACCCGGCCACGACAGGCCTGCTACGAAGAGCGCGTCGATAACGGACCGCCGCACACACAGGTGCGGCCTCCCTCGCCGAGCAACTCGGACAGTCTACCCAGCGCCGGTCCAGCGCCCAAAGTGGATCACTCACGGGGTCCGATTCGCCGGCTCTGACCCGCCGGACCGGACCCCTGACCCGCCGGGCCGGGACCCCCCTCGCCCCTGCCGGGAACCTCGCCCGCCGGGCCGGGCCCTCCACCCGCCCGGCCTCAGTCGCCCACCGTCGCCAGGACGTCCCGCACGATCGGCCCCGCCGACCCCGACCCCCGGTTCGCGCCCTCCACCACGCACGCCACCGCCACATTCCCGCGGTACGCCACCAGCCAGCCGTTGTTCCCGTTCTCGGTCACCTCGGCCGTACCCGTCTTCGCCCCGACGTCCCCGCCCAGCTCCGCCAGCACCTTCGCCGACCCGTCCGTGACCGTCGCCCGCATCAGCCCGCGCAGCTGGGTGACCACCTTCCCCGGCAGCTCGCGGGTCTCCACCCGTGCCTCCTTCTGCCCGCGTACGAGAACGGGCGGCTGGAAGCGGCCCGAGGCCGCCGTCGCCGTCGCCGAGGCCATCACCAGTGGGTTGGCCCGCAGCCTGCCCTGACCGAAGAGCGCCGCCGCCTTCTCCGTCTCGTTCGCGGGCACCGGCACCTCGCCGTCGAACGAGCCGACGCCCGTGCGCCACTCCTGTCCGATCCCGAAGTAGTCGTGGGCGAACCGGGTCAGCTCGTCGTTCGCCAGCTTGCCGCGCAGTGCCACGAACGCCGTGTTGCAGGAGTGGATGAAGTCGTCCCGGAAGGTCGCGCCCTTGATCTCCGAGGTCTCCACATTGTGGAACTGCTTGCCGACCGTGAGGTACTTGGGGCACTCCACGCGCTGCTCCGGCGTGACCGCTCCCTTGGAGAGCAGCGCCGCGCTGGTGATCACCTTCATCGTCGAGCCGGGGGCGTACGTCCCCAGAAAGGCCCGGTTGAAGCCCGTGGCGGGGGAGTTGGTGACCGCGAGCACCTCGCCGTTGTCGATGCGCAGTGCCACCAGACCGACATTGCGGCCCTCCGCGTGCCGCTCCACCGCCCGCTCGGCCGCCTGCTGCAGACCCGCGTCGACCGTGGTCCGCAGCGGACCGTCGCCCTTCGGCGCCGCCGGGCCGAACTGAGCCTCCGTGGAACGGACTTCGCCGCTCGCCCGGTCCACCACCTGCACCGAGCCGCGCGGCTTGCCACCGCCCAGGCCGAGGGCCGCGGCCAGCGAGGGATGGCCGGAGGCGGAGACCGCCCTGCCGTCCCGGTCCACCGCGTTCAGCTCCTCCGACTCCTCCCTGGTCAGCCTGAACTTCTGCTCGTCGTTCAACTCCGGGTGGATCAACGGGAGTTCCCAGTGCACCGCCCACTTCCCGGCGGATTTCCTCAGGCCGATCCCGGAGCCGTACGCCCAGGTCCCGAGCCCGCCCACCGGCATCTTCGCCGTGTACGCGACCGTCGCACCGTCCTTGCCCTCCGCGCGGGCGGCGCCCGCCGCGAGGACCGGCTTCTTTATCTCCAGGCCTGCGGTGAAGTTCCGCAGTGTCTGCTCCGCGGTGTCCGGGGAGTCCGTGAGCCGCGCGGCCGCCGGCAGATCGCCCTTCGCCCAGTGCGCGAGAAACATCCGCGCGGTCTGTACCGCCTCCGGGTCCGCGGCCGACGGTGCGGCCTCGCTCCTCAGCGGCCCGTACAGCACCGCCCAGCCCGCTGTGCCCGCCACCACCCCCCCGTCAGGGCCACCGCCGGCCGAAGCCGCCGCCCCACCCGATGTGTCGTCGTCATGCCGTCAGCAGAACAGACCCGTCGGCGGTCGGTCCAAGACCCATATCGGGATCCACATCATTCGATTCTGCCTATCATTGCTGTTCATGGACCTGCTGCTGCATCTGCGGTACTTCCGTACGGTCGCCGAGGAAGCTCACTTCGGCCGCGCCGCCGAGCGGCTGCGCATCGCCCAGCCCTCCCTCTCCCAGCGCATCCAGCGCCTTGAGCGCGAGCTCGGCGTACGGCTCTTCGACCGCACCAGCAGAGGCACCGCCCTCACCCCCGCCGGACGCCTGGTCCTCGCCGAGGCCGACGGGCTCCTCGAAGCCGCCGACCGGCTCAGGGCCGCCGTCGCCCGGGTGCAGAGCGGCGCGGCCGGCACCCTGCGCGCAGCCGTACCGCCCCAGCTCGGCGGCGCGGCCGTCGCCGCCCTCCTCACCGGCTTCCGCGACCGCTCACCCGGCGGCACCCTCGAACTGCGCGAGCTCACCACCGCCGACCAGAGCGCCGAACTCGCCGCGGGCACGCTCGACGCCGGCATCGTCCGCCACCCGTGCCCCGCCCCCGGACTCGGCTTCGGCCCGCTCCTGCACCAGCCGCTGGGGGCGCTGCTCGCCGCCGACGACCCCCTCGCCGACCGGGACGAGGTGGCCGCCGCCGAACTCACCGGCCGCGAACTGGTCCTCTTCCCCCGTGCCACCGCCCCCGCTCTGCACGACGAGACCCTCACCGCCTGCGCCCGGCACGGCTGCACCCCCGCGGCCGTGCACGAGGCGGCGGGAGCCGACTTCACCCGTGCGCTGGTCCTGTCCGGGGCCGCCGCCGCCCTGGTGCCGAAGCCCGCCCCCGAGCCCGGTACGGTGTGGCGGCCGCTGCGCGGCACCCCCGTCACCTGGCGCACCTCGGCGGCCTGGCCGCAGGGCCGGGACGGGCCCGCCGTACGGATCTTCGCCGAGGCCGCGTACGAGGCCCTGCTCGCGCACGCCGGAATGTTCGCCGCCCGCCTCGAAAGGCCCCTGTTCCCCCGCCCCGCATCGGAGTTCCCGCTGTGACAGCCGTGCCGACGCCCGCAGCACGCACCCGTATCGTCGAGGCCTTCGCCGACGCCGGTGTCACCGGGCAGCTGTACGCCGCCGACATCGACAGCGGCACCAGGATCGCCGTGGGCGGCGACGCGGACGTCTCCACCGCCAGCGTCCACAAGGTGTGCCTGGTCGCCACCCTCTACCGCGAGGCCGCGGCCGGCCGCATCGACCTGCGGCGGCAGACCGAGATCCCCGCCGGGGCGCGCAGTGCGGGACCCACCGGCCTGGGGGTGATGCGCGACGCGGCCCGCCTCTCGCTGCGCGACCTCGCTTCCCTCGCCGTCGCCGTCAGCGACAACGCCGCCGCCGATCTGCTGTGGGACGCCGTGGGCCGGGACACCGTCAATCGCACCATGGGCGAACTGGGCCTGCGCCGTACCGTCGCCGTGCAGACCATGCGCGAGCTGTACGCCTCCATGGCCGAGGACGCCGGCGCGGGCGGCGCGGCAGCGCTGGTCGACCCGGCGGCGGTATCCCGGCTCAGGGTCCTCGACCCGGCCCGTACCAACCGCAGCACGCCGCGCGAGATGGCCGCGCTGCTGGCCGCGATCTGGCGCGACGAGGTGTGCGAGGGAGCGCGCGGGGCGGAGGGCGAGGAGGGGGAGGAATACGGAGCCGAACTGCGGGCGCTGCTCGGCCTCCAGGCCTGGAGCCACCGGCTCGCCTCGGGCTTCCCCTTCGACGACGTGCGGGTCTCGGGCAAGACCGGAACCCTGCCGACCCTCCGCCACGAGGTGGGGGTCGTCGAATATCCCGACGGCGGGCGGTACGCGGTCGCGGTCTTCACCCGGGCCGCGTCCACGGCCGTCACGCTGCCGGCGGCCGACGCGGCGATCGGCCGGGCGGCACGTATCGCCGTCGACGCGCTGAGGGCATCAGCGCTGCGGGCATGAGCGCTGCGGGCATGAGTGCGCTGCGGGCGTCGGCCGCGCCGCGGCATGAGCGCCGCGGGCATCGGCGCCACGGCATGAGCGCCGCGGCATGAGCATCGTGGGCATCGGCGCCACGGCATGAGCGCCGCGGCATGAGCATCGTGGGCATCGGCGCCGCGGGCATGAGAAAGGACCGTCCCGGGAGCACCGGGACGGCCCTTCTCGTACGTACTTAGGCCTGCTCCTCGAAGAGGCTCGTCACCGAACCGTCCTCGAAGACCTCGCGCACCGCACGCGCGATCGTCGGCGCCATCGACAGCACCGTGATCTTGTCGAGCTCGAGGTCGCCCGGGTCGGGCAGGGTGTTCGTGAAGACGAACTCGCTGACCTTGGAGTTCTTCAGACGGTCCGCTGCCGGGCCCGACAGAATGCCGTGCGTCGCCGTCACGATGACGTCCTCGGCACCATTGGCGAACAGCGCGTCCGCGGCGGCGCAGATCGTGCCGCCGGTGTCGATCATGTCGTCGACCAGGACACAGACGCGGCCCTTGACCTCGCCCACGACCTCGTGGACGGTCACCTGGTTGGCGACGTCCTTGTCGCGGCGCTTGTGCACGATCGCCAGCGGGGCGTCGAGACGGTCGCACCAGCGGTCGGCGACGCGTACGCGGCCGGCGTCGGGGGAGACGACGGTGAGCTTGGCACGGTCCACCTTCGCGCCCACGTAGTCGGCGAGGACCGGCAGCGCGGAGAGGTGGTCGACCGGGCCGTCGAAGAAGCCCTGGATCTGGTCGGTGTGCAGGTCGACCGTGAGGATGCGGTGCGCACCCGCGGTCTTCAGCAGGTCGGCGACCAGGCGGGCCGAGATCGGCTCGCGGCCGCGGTGCTTCTTGTCCTGACGGGCGTAGCCGTAGGACGGGATGATCACGGTGATGCTCCGGGCCGAGGCCCGCTTCAGCGCATCGATCATGATCAGCTGTTCCATGATCCACTTGTTGATCGGAGCCGTGTGGCTCTGTATCAGGAAGCAGTCGGCACCACGTGCCGACTCCTGGAAGCGGACGTAGATCTCGCCGTTTGCGAAGTCGAAAGCCTTCGTCGGCACCAGGCCGACACCCAGCTGGTGCGCGACCTCCTCGGCCAGCTCGGGGTGGGCGCGGCCGGAGAAGAGCATCAGCTTCTTCTCGCCGGTCGTCTTGATCCCGGTCACAGCACTGTCTCCTCAGACGTGTTCTCTGGCCGCGGGCCTACAGAACGCGAGCCAGCCGAATTTTGTGTGCACGTATCACGGTACGCCGAGTTAGGCGCACCTGTTTCCGGTCAGTTCCCCTCGGCGACCTGTTCCGTTGCCGCTTGAGCTGCCTGTGCGGCAGCGCTTCCGGGGCGCTTGCGAGCCACCCAGCCCTCGATATTCCGCTGCTGGCCGCGGGCGACGGCCAGCGAGCCGGCCGGGACATCCTTGGTGATGACCGAACCCGCGGCGGTGTAAGCGCCGTCCCCGACCGTGACAGGCGCCACAAACATGTTGTCCGAGCCGGTCCGGCAGTGCGACCCGATCGTCGTGTGGTGCTTGGCCTCGCCGTCGTAGTTCACGAACACGCTCGCGGCGCCGATGTTCGTGTACTCGCCGATCGTCGCGTCACCGACGTAGGAGAGGTGGGGCACCTTCGTGCCCTCGCCGATGGTGGCGTTCTTCATCTCCACGTACGCGCCGGCCTTGGCCTTGGCGCCCAGCTTCGTACCCGGCCGCAGATAGGTGAACGGGCCGACCGTCGCCCCCTCGCCGATCACGGCACTGTCCGCGACGGTGTTGTTCACGCGGGCGCCCGCGAGCACCACGGTGTCCGTGAGGCGGGAGTTGGGGCCGACCTCGGCGCCCTCCGCGACATGCGAGGCGCCCAGCAGCTGCGTACCGGGGTGCACGATCGCGTCCTGCTCGTACGTCACGGTCACATCGAGCAGCACCGAGGCGGGGTCGACGACCGTGACGCCGGCCATCATCGCCCGCTCGAGGAGGCGCTCGTTGAGCAGCTTGCGCGCCTCGGCCAGCTGCACGCGGTTGTTGATGCCGAGGATCTCCCGGTGGTCGGCGGCGACGGACGCCCCGACCCGGTGCCCGGCCTCGCGCAGGATGCCGAGGACGTCGGTGAGGTACTCCTCGCCCTGGCTGTTGTCCGTACGCACCTTGCCCAGCGCGTCGGCGAGCAGCTGCCCGTCGAAGGCGAACACACCGGAGTTGATCTCGCGGATCGCGCGCTGCTCCTCGGTGGCGTCCTTGTGCTCGACGATCGCGGTGACGGCGCCGGTGGCGCTGTCCCGCACGATCCGCCCGTAACCGGTGGAGTCGGGCACCTCGGCGGTCAGCACGGTCACGGCGTTGCCGTCGGCGGCGTGCGTCGCGGTGAGCGCGGTCAGTGTCTCGCCGGAGAGGAGGGGGGTGTCGCCGCACACGACGACCACGGGGCCGTCGAGCCCCTGCCCGAGCTCCTCGAGCCCCATCCGGACGGCGTGCCCCGTGCCCTTCTGCTCGGCCTGGTAGGCGGTGCGGGTCCCCGCGTACAGCTCGGCGAGGTGCCCCTTGACCTGCTCACTCGCATGGCCGACGACCACGACGAGGTGCTCGGGGTTCAGCTCGCGGGCGGCGGAGACGACGTGACCGACGAGCGAGCGCCCGCTGATTTCGTGCAGGACCTTGGGGGTCTTCGACTTCATGCGGGTGCCCTCACCCGCTGCGAGGACGACGACGGCTGCCGGGCGATTGGCGCTCACGGGAATGCCCTTCGGCTTCGGGTGGTGGACATTCGAAGGATACCGGGGACACCTGTCCTGAACTGGGGGGTGCCCCCGGACCACCGTGCCGTGAAACGAGGGCGGGTCCTGACCTGTGTGGTCAGGACCCGATCAGAACCCGAAGTGTGCAGCTCCCCCGCCAGGACTCGAACCCGGACTAATGGCACCAAAAGCCACTGTGCTGCCGATTACACCACAGGGGATAGCTAAGCCGCCCAATCCAGATATTCCATCTGGCTGCCGACTGGGCTCCCCACACTATGCCGTACCACCCGCCCTCGATGCGACGGGACTTAGCCGCGGGCTGTCCGCTCTCCCAGGAAAATGAGTCGCACCCGCCCGTAGGCTGGAAGACATGACCACAACGGGGGCGCACCAGGACGGCACGGGCACGACCGCCCGAAGCTGGCTGTGGTGGGGACGGCGGCGCAGTGTCGCATTGGATGTGGGGCTCGGGCTCGTCTCGGCCCTGGAATGCGCACTGGAGGGTGTGGGGTTCGCGGACCAGGCGGCGCTTCCGGTGCCGTTCGGGGTGGTGTTCGGGCTGCTCGTCGGGTCGGTGCTGGTGCTGCGGCGGCGATGGCCGATCGCCGTGGTGCTGGTGTCGATCGCGACCACGCCCGCCGAGATGGGCTATCTGCTGGGCGTCGTCGGGCTCTATACGCTCGCCGCCTCCGATGTGCCGCGCCGGATCACCGCGACGCTGACGGGGGTGTCGCTGGCCGCGACGCTGATCGTGGCCTTCGTACGGGTGCGCCAGGAGGTCGCCTCCGCGGATTTCGATCCCGGCGCCTGGTACGTACCGACGATGGCCGGTTTCATGTCGCTCGCCGTGGTCGCGCCGCCCGTGCTGTTCGGCCTGTATATAGGGGCGAGGCGGCGGCTGATGGAGAGCCTTCGGGAGCGTGCGGACAGCCTGGAGCAGGAGTTGTCGCTGCTGGCCGACCGGGCGGAACAGCAGGCGCAGTGGGCGCGTACGGAGGAGCGGACCCGGATCGCCAGGGAGATGCACGACGTCGTGGCGCACCGGGTGAGCCTGATGGTGGTGCATGCCGCGGCCCTGCAGGCGGTGGCGCTGAAGGACCCCCAGAAGGCCGTGAAGAACGCGGCGCTGGTCGGGGACATGGGCCGGCAGGCGCTGACCGAGCTGCGGGAGATGCTCGGGGTGCTGCGGACCGGGGAGAACGACCGGCGCGCCGCGGCTCCGGTGCCGCTGGCTGCGGTGGCCGTCGCTGCTGCCGCGGCCGCGGCAGCAGCCGGTGACGAGGACGGGCCGTCTCTCGCGGACATCGAGGGGCTCGTCGGGCAGTCCCGGCAGGCGGGGATGGTCGTCGAGCTCGCGGTGCAGGGCGAGGGGCGGGAGTACGCGCGGGAGGTCGAGCAGACCGCGTACCGGGTCGTGCAGGAGGCGCTGACGAACGTCCACAAGCATGCGGTGGGCGCGAAGGTGATGGTGCGGCTCGCGCGCCGGGACGCGGAGGTCGCGATGCAGGTGGAGAACGGCGCCCCGGACGCGAGCGGTGACGCGGCGGGCGCGGACCTGCCCAGCGGCGGCAACGGCCTGGTGGGGATGCGCGAGCGTGTGATGGCGCTGGGCGGTGTGTTCGTGTCGGGGCCGACGGACGCGGGCGGGTTCCGGGTCTCGGCGGTCCTGCCGGACCGGGACGGGTACGCCGAGCAGACATGAGCGGGCCCGCTCGCCGCGTGGGTCGGTCCGGCGCGGCGAGCGGACGCTGCCGCTCAGGCTGAGGTCACGGCGAGCTCAGGCTCAGCCCGAGGTCATGCCGTGCTCAGGCTCAGCCCGAGGTCCGGTCCGAGCTCAGGCCGAGGTCAGGCGCTGCGGCTGGATGCCCGTGATCAGCGTGGCCAGTGCCTGGTCGATGTCCGGGCCGAGATACCAGTCGCCCGTGTGGTCGAGGCTGTAGACCCGCCCTTCCGTGTCGATGGCGAGAACGGCCTGGCTGTCGCCCTCCTCCCCGAGCGGGGAGATCTCGGTGTCCAGCGCCCGCCCGAGGTCCGCCAGCGTGCGCGCGAGATGGAGCCCGGCGAGCGGGTCGAAGTGCACCGGTGTGGGGGCCGTCTGGCGGCCCGGGCCGGGAGCCGTGATGCGCAGGCCGCCGAACTCCGCCCACGCCTCGACCGCCGCCGGGGAGACCGTGTGCCGGTGGCCCGCGGGCGACACGTGCCCGCGCAGGGTGTCGGCCCAGTGCTCGGCCAGCTTGATGTCCCAGCGGCCGGGCTGCCAGCCCGCGTCACGCAGGGCAGCGTCGACCGCGACCGGGAACCGGGTGGTGCTGAGGTGGTCGGGCATCGGTGCGGGTTCAGCCGTTCTCGGGTGCGGTCGGGTCGACGGGGCGTACCCCGAAGTGGTCGAGCATCGCCGTACAGGAACGGCAGGGTGGTGCGTAGCTGCCGTGCAGCGGGTCGCCGTCCTCCCGGATGCGGCGTGCGGTCAGTTTCGCCTGTTTGAGCGCGCGCCGCGCCTCGCTCTGGGCCAGCGGTTTTCGCTGGGCCCGTTTGGAGCGAAGCATCTCCGCGGCGGTGAGGTGACGCGAGAGCAGGATCGCCTCGGGGCAGCGGCCGGTGAAGCGCTCGCGCTGGCCGCTGGTGAGGGTGTCGAGGAAATCCTGTACGAGTGGGTGGAGTACGGGCGGCTGGTCCGCCCTCCCCGCGGTGCACGTGAGGGTCTCGCCGCGTACGGAGAGTGCCGCCGCGACGGTGGGCAGGATGCCGTCGCGGCGGTGGTTGAGCGCGGGCGCGCGGCCGGCCTCGGTGCTGCTCCAACTGAGGCGTGGATCACCTGACATATCTGACGTGCTTGGTTGCGCTGTGTGCATGGTGCTGTCGTCCCCTCCCGTGCACTCCCCCGAGTTGCGGGGACAGCCTGCCAAATGGGACGGGTGGTGTGGAAGCGGGGGCACTGAAACGTGTCGCGTGTCGTGAGTGGATCACTAAGAGGTCACTCGAGTGTGACTGTTCGTTACGAAAGCGGAGGGCAGCTTCCCCCTATTGCCGCACCGCATAGGCTGTGCTGAACCAGCCAGACGCAGCAGGGGGCAACCGCCATGACGACAGGTCGGCTCGGGCAGCAAGCCGCGCCACCGAATGCGGCTTATGCCGGGCAGGTCGTGAACTTCCCGGACCCGGTCCGGGCCTCCCGCCACCCCAGAGGTGTGCGCGTGGACGAAAACGGCTACCCGGACTTCTCGCCGTACGCGCGTGCCGCCGCGGAGATCGCCGAACCCCCCGAGGGCTTCGGCGTCGACGAGCTGCGGCTCACCGACTATGTGTCGGCGAACGCGGCGCTCGCCGCCGACGGCCATGAACTGTGGGACACGATCCCCGCAGTCGCGACGCCGCACGGCTGGACCTGGCACCACGTGCGCGGTACGCGTCGGCTGCAACTGGTTCCTGTCGAGGTGAAGGCACTGCTGCGGCACCACGGTGGCCTGTCGACGACTCCGGTGGACCAGAGCAAGCGCGGCACGCGCCCGCTGCAGGAGACCCGGCCCGCTCACTTCGGTCTGCCGAAGGGTGTGGTGTCGGTGAGCGAGACCCAGCTGCTGGGAGTGGAGGAGGATCTCGGCTACCGCCTTCCCGGTGCCTACCGCTCCTTCCTGAAGGCGGCGGGCGGCTGCGCCCCGGTCGGGGCGGCGCTCGACGCCGAGCTCGGGCTCCTGGTCGACCAGCCCTTCTTCACGGTGCGGGACGAGGCCGCGGTCAACGACCTGGTGTACGTCAACAAGTGCTTGCGGGACCATCTGACCAAGGACTACCTGGCCGTCGGCTTCGTCCAGGGCGGGATTCTGGCGGTGAAGGTCAGGGGGTCCGGCATCGGCTCGGTGTGGTTCTGCGCGTACGACGATGCGCGGGATCAGGACGGGTGGAGCGTGCAGGAGCGCGTGGAGCGACTGCTGCTGCCGTGCGGCGAGGACTTCGACGGTTTTCTGCAGCGCCTCGCGGGCAATCCGCCGGAGCTGGAGACCGTGGCGAACCTGATGGTGGACGGCGGCTTCGCGCGTGCCGTACCGATTTCGGACGAGGGGTGACGGTCCGATGGTGACCTTCGCGCAGGCGCAGGAGCGCGCGGAAGAGTGGGTCAACGGCGATGTGCCCGCGTACCAGCACCGTGAGGTGCGGGTACGG
Organism: Streptomyces sp. NBC_01142; assembly: GCF_026341125.1. Lineage (NCBI taxonomy): Bacteria > Bacillati > Actinomycetota > Actinomycetes > Kitasatosporales > Streptomycetaceae > Streptomyces > Streptomyces sp. NBC_01142. The sequence continues at coordinate 2,347,639 of NZ_JAPEOR010000002.1, read as the reverse complement.
GAGTTCGAGCTGGGCTTTGTGGTGTGGGCGGAGGACCGCGAGGGCGGTGCGCGTTCGGACGGCGGGCAGCAGCGGCTGGTGATCGCCCGGGACAGCGGTGAGGCGACGCTGTGGCCCGGACTGCCGGTGGGTGAGGTGATCCGCCGGTACGAGGAGGAGTACGGGATACAGGACGAGCCCGCGCATGCGCCGGAGCCGCCGCAGCGCATCGACCTGAATCAGACGTCGTTCCTGTTGAGCCCGCCGGAGTGGCTCCAGGAGGCGGCCGACAAGATCGGCATCCCGGACCGGCGGTCGGGGACTGCGCCTGCGCCTCCGGCTCCGGCTCCGGCTCCGGGCGCGGGTGCCGGGGCGCCGTCCTCGGGGGCCGACTGGTCGACCCCGGCCGCCGCGTCCGGCGCCTCCGCTTCCTCTTCCGGTGGTAACGCGCTGCAGGCCACTGCCTCCACGGGCAGCAACGCCTCGCAGGCGGGCGGGAGTCCCTCCGCGCCCGGGCCGGCGTGGCCCGAGGCCGGGGCGTCCTCCGGTGGCAACGCCTCGCAGGGCGGGTCCGTTTGGCCCGCCGCCGGGGGCAGCGGCGACTACGAGCCGACGGCCGCCGAGGGCGTGCCCGCCACATCGGGTGGGGTCACTCCGTGGACGGACACCAGTGCCGCCGGGTCGGACGACGCGTCCGTACCGCTGCCCGCCACGGTGTTCGCGCCGCCGATCTCCGGGGCCGACGACGACACTCCGCCGCCGGTCGTGGGCGCGGAGGCGCCGACCGCGCTGATGTCGGGCGGCAGCGGGCTGCCGCGGACGACGGTCGCGCCGGCGCTCGACCCGCAGTCGCAGCCTCAGCAGCCACAGCCCCAGCCGCAGTCGGCGCCGCCCTCCGCGCCTGCCGGCCCGGGTACGGCGGCCGGTGACATCGCGGACGCGGCGACGAGCAAGGCGGTCCTGCCGCCGCGTGCTTCGCGCGGCAGCGGTCCGACAACTCCGCCGCCGCCCGGCGCCCCCGGTACTCCGGGTGCGCGGCCGGGTGCGACGCCACCGCCGCCGTCGGGTCCGGGTGCTCCCCCTGCCTTCGTCGGGGGGACCCCCAGCGCTCCGGCGGGCGGTTACCTGCCGACACAGCTCGTCCCCCATCTCGGCCCGGAGGGCCCGCAGCCGCCCGGTCCGCCCGGTGCGCCGACGCCGCCCGGTCCGCCCGGTGGTGGCGTGCACCATGCCGCGACGATGCTGGCCGGTCCTGCCCAGATGGGTCCGGGTGCGCCGCAGCCGCCCGGCCCTCCCGGTGCGCCCCCCGGTCCGCCCGGGGCTCCACAGCCGCCCGGTGCGCCGACGCCGCCCGGTCCGCCCGGTGGTGGCGTGCATCACGCCGCGACGATGCTGGCCGGTCCTGCCCAGATGGGCCCCGGCGCGCCGCAGCCCCCCGGTCCGCCTGGGGCTCCGCAGCCGCCCGGTCCGCCCGGTGCGCCGACGCCGCCCGGTCCGCCCGGTGGTGGCGTGCATCACGCGGCGACGATGCTGGCCGGTCCTGCCCAGATGGGCCCCGGCGCGCCGCAGCCGCCCGGCCCTCCCGGGCCCGTACCGCATGCGCCGCACCCGCCGCAGGGTGGCCCGCCGCCCGCGTACGGCTATCCGCAGCAGCCGATCGGCATGCCGACCGTCGGCCCCGGCTATCAGGCCGTCCTGCGCTACCGCGCGCCGGACGGTTCCGAGGCCCAGCTGATCCGCCGTTCGGCGCCCGGTACTCCGCACCCGGAGTGGCAGATCCTGCATGAACTGCGCGCCATGAACGTGCCGCCGCAGCAGGTGCTCGAGCTCCACACGGAGCTGGAGTCGTGCGAGCTGCCCGGTGCGTACTGCGCGCGGATGATCCGGGAGACCTGGCCGCAGGCGCGTATCACCTCGATCGCGCCGTACGGCAGGGACCATGCCTCCCGCCAGCAGGGCATGCAGCAACTGCTCGCGCACCAGGGTGAGTTGCACCAGGTCGCGGACGGTCCGGCGCGTCCCGCGCCGGTACGGGCCCCGCTGCCGCAGGTACCGCCGGCCCCGCCGATCTCCCCGGAGGCGATCGCGCAGGAACTGGTGGGCGCCTTCGGCCCGCAGGGCATCTGCCGGTTCGACCAGCGGGCCGTCTCGCGTCAGGGTGTGCCGGAGATCGTGGCGGCCACCCTGGTCTGGGCGGGTCTGCCGGGCGACTTCAACCCGTTCTTCTGGGCCCAGCCGGCCCAGCCGGTCGTCCCGACGCTGGCCGAACTCGCGGCGCAGCGGCAGGTGCAGCCGGCGTCGGACGCGGGCTCGTACCTGGTGGTCGGCAGCGACTTCGGCCGGGCCATCTGCGTCCAGTACGGCACGGCGCACATAGTGGCGGTGCCGGTGGAGTCGGGCCCGGGTGGTCAGCCGGTGGCGCCGCAGTTCGTGAACAGCGGGCTGCCGGAGTTCGTCCGCTGCCTGGCCCTGCTCGGCCGGATGTGGCGGCTGCGCTTCAACCTCAACCCGGAGCAGGCCGGCCGCTGGACGGTCGACTTCCAGGCGCAGCTCGCGGCGCTGGACCCGGCGGCGCTGGCGTCGCCGGAGAGCTGGTGGTCGGTGTTGCTGGAGCAGATGTGGGACGGACTGCTCTGACGTACTGAACCACTGACGCACTGACGTGCTGCTGTACTGAAGCACCGACGTACGGAAGCGCTGATGTCCTGACATAGGGATGACCGGGGCGTCCGACCTGCACGACAGGTCGGGCGCCCCGGCCCTTTGTCGATCCTTTCTCGATCCCTTCCCGCTCTTGCGCCGCTTCTGACGCCGCATGACGCATCCTTGATCGAAAGAGATGGGTGGAGTGTCGCGGTATGACCGCTTCGCTTTGATCCAGCAGGATGTGCGCGAAGTCGCGTTCTGTGTCGGAGAGGGGCTTGAAGGATGAGTGCTGCATCGGTGTCACCCCACGGCTTCACCGCCGTACGTGGCCGTGGCTACCGCGTGGAGGAGACCGACGCGTACGTCACCGCCCTGTCCCAGGACCGCGACGACGCCTGGGAACGTGCCGCGCGTCTTACCGTCCTCGCCAGGGAGATGGAGGCGGAGGCTGCCTCGCTGCACGAGGTCGTCTCGGCGCTCGCCCCGCAGACGTACGAAACCCTGGGCCAGCGCGCCCAGAACGTCCTGGCGCTGACGATCGCGGAGGCCGAGGCGCTGCTGGCCGCCGCGCAGGACGAGGCGCAGTCCTTCCGCGACACGGCCGGGACGGCGGCTCGGCAGGTCCGCGACGACGCCCGCGCATACGCCGACGAGATCAGGGCGGACGCCGAGGCGCGCGCCCAGCAGATCCTTCTCGCGGCGCAGGCAACGGCCGACGAGTCGCGTATCGAAGCACGCCGCGAGGTGAAGGAGCAGCGCACACAGTCCCTGGCCGCGCTGAAGGAGATGCGCCGGCGCACCGAGGGCCTGCTGGCCGACCTGGGGAACGAGCAGGCCGAGCAGTGGGAGGCGGTGGGCAGTGAACTGGCTTCCCGCGAGGCCGAGTCGGACGCACGCCGCGCAGAACTCATCGCGCATGCCGAGGCCGCCCTCGCGGAGGCCAAGCGCAGCTTCGCCGAGTCGGCGGAGAAGGCCCGCCATGCCCAGGAGGAGGCGGAGGCGCGCGGCGCGGAACTGATCGCCGAGACCCGGGTGCTCGAGGAGCGGACGGAGCGTGAGACGGAACGGCTGCTGCGGGAGCACGAGGCCTCCCGCGACGAGATGCAGGCGCACATGGAGCACATCCGCAACAGCCTGGCGACGCTGACGGGCCGCGCGGCGGCGGAGGGCTGAGGGCCCTCCGCCGGGGCGGCGGCTACTTCACCGAAGCGGGCGGCTGTGCCGGGACGACCGGCTTGTTCTCGCAGTCGAAGCTGTCCGCGACCACCTTGGCGGAGTGCAGCAGACGGGTGAGATGGACCCGGGCGCCGGTGTCGCCGGTGAGCGTGTCGGCCAGCTCCCCTTCGATCGGGATCTCGTTCTCCTGCCTCGCGGGCGTGCCGGGGATCTTGCACTTCACGTACACGCGGTAGTGGACCCTCCCTTTGAACATCCCTCTGGTTTCCTTCCCATGGACGAGCTTGACGTCCGAGTTGACCACCGTCTCGATCGCCTTCTCGCCGGTGGTGGAAGGTTCACCGAAAGCGGTATCGAAGGAGGAGTAGGAGGGCCCGTAGCGGATTTCGAGCTGCTTTCGCATGTCCGTGACGTCCGTCCGCGCCAAGCAGACAGTGGCCCTCTGGAATGTGGGGACTCCGGTGTCCTCCGGACCCCAGTTCTCCACCTGCCGGTAGAACTGTGAACGCGCACTCTTCAGGTCGTCCTCGACCTTCAGGCGCGCCTTGCCTCCCGTGCGGTCCTCGAGCCATTTCAGTCCGGCGTCGCCCAGGAGCTCGTTGCAGGTGGAGTCGTCGGGGGCTGCCTGGCTTTCCTTTTCCTTGTCCTTGTCGGCGGTGCAGGCGCCGGCGCCCAGGAGGAGGACAGTCGCGGCGGCCAGCGTGAGATGCCTTTTCATGGTCACCATCCCCGGGCGTCATCGGTGTCGCCCATTTTGCCGCCGTTGTTGTAGTTGCTCTCAGCCTTGCCGGCCCAAGGTTCGAATTCCTTGCCCTTTATCCCGTGTTCCTCTGCGTAGTTCAGGAGGGGTGTCATCGCGTTTCGGGTTCCGTCGTACTTGGCCTTTGCGATGCCCTCGACGGCGTCGTCGTGGTTTTCGAACTCATGGTCCTTGAGCCACTGCAGCGTGTTCACGGAGACCTGGGTGTTGGCGGCGCCCCCGATCGTCTCGATGGCAATCGGGACGGCGATCAGCGCTGCCCCACCGGTGGGGACGACCATGGCGGTCGCTACCCCGACGCCGACGCCTATCGCGGCCTCGGCGGCGAACTTCCGCCACTCACCCTGCTTTTCGAGTTCCAGATTCTTCTGTGACTTGTCATCGGCGAACTCTTTGCCGATGGCCTCGGCGCGGGCCTCATCCAGAAGCCCGTGCATCCTGACGCTCTTCAGACCCGCGTTCATCGCGTCGTCGCGGTTGTCGCCCTGTGCGGCCATCGAACTGGCGCCGTACACCTGCTGGGCGGTGGAAACGGTCTCGTACGAATCCTTGTCGGAGGCCAGGGCGCGCAGGAAGCCCGTGCTGCTCGTTTCTCCGAAGTCATGGAGGCGACTCGTCTCAGCGCCGTACATGCCGTCCCTGCCCGAAGCCTCTCCCGTGCCTCCCCAGTCGCCCATGGAGTAGTTGAGGCTGTCGATATGGCCCGCCGCCATGTTCGCCAGGCTGTCGCGGATCCCGTCCTGCTTGTCGATCACGTCGGCGCTCTTGTAGTGGTCCACGACCCGGTCCATGAGCAGGGTGCGCTCGTCCCGTGCCGCCTTCTCCCCCTCGGTGTTCATCGGCGGGATGGACGGGGACTTGTCGTCGTACGCGTACCCGAGCGTTCCCGACTCCAGTGCGTGACCGAGGTACTTGTACCCCGTCGACTTGCCGTCCTCGTCGGCCGGCCATGCGCGGGCGCCGTCGCCGTCCTTGTTGACCAGGTAGTCCCAGTTGGTCATCTCGGGCAGATCGTCCTTGCCGCCCTTGCCGGACGAGCCGTTGAAGAACTGCAGCGAGGCTTCCGGGTTGTGGCCGAGCGCCTCCATCAGGTTGGCGACCGGGTCGCTGTCCGGCTTGGTCTCGCCGGGCGGGTAGGAGAGCTGAGCCGGGTTGAAGCGGTTCTCCCAGAGCTGTTCCGGGCCGCCCAGCACCGGGTCGTCGGACGTGCGCTCGAAGTCGAGCAGCTTCTCGCCGTACTTGTTGAGGAAGGCCGTGTCCCACTTGCCTTCGGTCATCAGGGGGCCGAGAACCTGGAAGCCGTACGGGGCGCTGGGGATGCCGCTCCGGGACTTGACCGGGTCGTCGCCCAGTTCGATCATCCGGTCCTTCCACTCCTGCATGTCACGAGTGTGGGACTGTGTGGCGTTGGCGAGGGTGATGCCCAGGTTGTCCTGCACCTTGGCGAGGAGCTTCGCGCGATCGCCGTCGGGGTCCGGCGTGCGTCCCCGGCCCGGGTCGGCGAGGCTGCGCCAGAACTCGAGCGTGCCCTCGGGGCCCAGCTTGGTCGCGAACCGCTCGGCGAAGGCGGGGTTGTCGCGGTGGTACTTGGCGATCTCGTTGAAGTGCTTCAGCTCGGTGTCGGTCAGCCCGTCGCCCTTGCCGGCGAGCTTGACCATCGCGTCGGCGTCCTCGATGCCCTGCTGCGCGTCGGCGTCCTTGAGGCCGGTGTAGCCCTTCTCGTCGAAGTCGTACGTGCTCTGGGCATGCTTGCGCAGCGCTCGCGCGGCGATCCGGTCGGTCTCGTTCGCCGCGTCCAGGATCCTGCCGACCTCGGCCGCGGCCGTGTCGACGACCTCCTGGCTCGGCTGCTCCTTGGGGCCGCCCTCGACCTCGCGGGGCGGTCCGGCGTACATCGCGCCGCCCTTGGCGTCGATATAGACGTTCTTCTTGGACCACTTGTCGATCGTGGTCTTCAGATCGTCCTGGTTCTTCTTGAGGTTCGTGTGGGCTTCCTGAAGGATCTTGTGGATGCTGCGGGCCTCGGTGACGACGTCGTCGAACTGGCGCGCCGTCGTCGTGGTGAACGCCTTGGTGACGGTGGCGTTGTCGCCCTTCCAGTCCGCGGCGTTGGCCTTGCGCTCCAGGTCGGCGGCGTTGATGCCGCCGTCACCCCCGTCGGCGAGGGTGACCAGCTTGTTGAGCATCTGCTGCCACTGAGTGACTGCGGTGTTCAGTTTGCCGAGATTGAGATCCTGCAGTTCCTGGCACGTCACCATGTCGAGCTACCCGTCTACCCGTTCCCTGTTGCCCTCGTCGTTACTTGATCTGGTCGTAGATGCGCGAGATGGACATCGTTTTGCCGTCCGCGCCCTGCATTCCCAGAACGATCTTTTTCTCCTGCTTCGCGTGGGTGGAGCGCGAATAGTCGAGATGGTTGGAAATGTGACCGCAGGCTTCCTTGAGGGTGGCCAGCTTGGTGCTCCAGGCGTCGTGCACCTCGAGAAGGCCCGCGCCCATGTCCAGACCGCTGTTGAAGAGGTCGTTGGAGGCCTCGAAGGTGGCCACACGGGCGTGGTCGCCGTCGGTCGACAGCTGCTCGCGCAGCGAGCGCGCCAAGTCGCCCAGCTTGCCCAGCTCGTCGTCGTGGACGGTCAGATCGCCCTTCCCGCCGCCTCCGCCGCCCTCCGCGGGCAGCTGGTTGAGCCGCGTCTGCGCCGAACCGGAATCACCGGCCGCTTTCGCCCGCTCCCACTCGTCCCACGCCATGGGCTGCCCCCGTCATGATCTCGTCATGATCTTTTGTGATGTGCATGACTTTCACTCAGCGTCACCGTAGACAGGCGCCGAGGGTAAAGGGAAGCGGAGCCGCCGCATCCGGAAAGAACTTCACGAAGATCGCACAATCGTGCGTCCACGCGTATACGCGGGTTCATTCGAGCTCGTCGGTGATGACCGGGAAGCGGCGCGGGGCCACGAACACCAGGACCAGCAGCGAGAGCCCGGCGGCACACGCCGCGCCCACGAACACGTAGTCGACCGCCACATCCACCGCCCGCCTCAGGTGGTCCGCCGCCTCCGGCGTCAGTGAGTCCGGGGCGGCCGGCGCGTGGGCGACCGAGTCCAGGTCGCCCGCGCCGCCCAGGCGGGCCGCAAGGACGCCGTTGGCCACCGCACCGAAGAGGGCAGCTCCCACGCTCTGGCCGACCTGGCGGCAGAAGAGTACGGACCCCGTCGTCGTACCCCGCTCCGACCAGCCCACCGTCGACTGGACGCCGACGATCAGCGGGAGTTGGAAGAGGCCGAGCGCCGCGCCGAGCAGCAGCATGAGGAGCGCCGGCTGCCACGCCTCGCCCGGGAAGGGGAGGAGGGGGAAGGCGGCAAGGATCAGGCCGGCGAGGGAGATGCCGATGATCGCGGTCTGCCGGAAGCCGATGCGCGTGTAGACCTGGTTGGACAGGGCCGCGCTCACCGGCCAGCTCAGGGTCATCACCGAGAGCACGAAGCCCGCGGCGATCGGCCCGAGGCCGAGGACCGCCTGTGCGTAGGTGGGCAGGAAGACCGTCGGGGCGACCATCAGAAGGCCCAGCCCTCCCAGGGCGAGGTTCACCGCGGCGATAGGCCGGCGGCGCCAGACCCAGCCCGGGATGATCGGCTCCGCCGCCCGCCGTTCGATGACGACGGTGACCGCGACCAGCACCGCGCTCCCGCCCAGCAGGGCGAGCGAGGGGGCGGAGAGCCAGGGCCAGGCGATGCCGCCCCGGACGAGGGCGGTGAGCAGGAGGGTGCCCGCGGCGAAGACGGCCAGGGCACCGGGCCAGTCGACACGGGGGCGGACGGCCGGCCGCGTACGGGACGGTTCGCGCAGGTGACGGACGACCAGCCACAGGGCCACCCCGCCCACCGGCAGATTGATCAGGAAGATCCAGCGCCAGCCGGCGTAGGCCGCGAGCAGCCCGCCGATCGCGGGTCCGGCCACCGACGAGACCGCCCACACCGTCGACAGCCTGGCCTGGATCCTGGGGCGTTCCCTGAGCGGGTAGAGATCGGCGGCGATGGTCTGCACCGTGCCCTGCAGCGCCCCGCCCCCCAGGCCCTGCACCACCCGGAAGGCGATCAGCGAGGCCATGTTCCCGGCGCCGGCACACAGCAGCGAGCCGACGAGGAAGAGGATGATGCCGACGATCAGGACCGGCTTGCGGCCGAAGGTGTCGGAGAGCTTTCCGTACACCGGCAGGGTGACCGTCACGGCGAGCAGATAGCCGGAGAAGAGCCACGAGAAGACCGAGAAGCCGCCGAGGTCGCCGACGATCTGTGGTACGGCCGTGGAGACGATGGTGCCGTCCAGCGCGACGAGTGTCATGCCGAGCATCAGCGCCGCGACGACCGGATCGCGTCCGCGCGGGGCGCCGGCCGCGGAGGAGGCGGACCCGGATCTGCCCTCCGTACTGCCGGTGCTTCCCGCGGCGCCCATCCGTAGATCCTTTCCCCCTGCATCTATTCCCGGGACGGACACCTTCTCACTTGACCCTCCCGCAGCGGGAGGGTGCAGGCTCTCCGGGTGCCCGTCCACCCGGAGGTGGAGACCCCCTAAGGGCTCCTCCCTACTCCTGACCAGGGCGCGCTCGTCCCGGCGGACGACGAGGAGCCGGGGGTGGGTTCCTTAGCTTGGTCTTACGGGCGAAGGAGCGGTCGGCACCACCTGGGGGGTGGGGAAAACCCCCGGGTCAAGACTGCGCTGCGCACCAGCGCGCCCGGACCTCTTCCGCCGCAAGAATCAAACCGGACACGGCAACACCCGATCTTTCACTGACAATAGGAGACTTACCGTGACAACGGCTGTAAGCATTCCCCGGCCTGGGGACACCGGAGGGCGTACGGCCGTCGCCGCGCGAGGGCGGCAGGTCGTCAAGGCGTACGGCTCCGGGGAGACCCGGGTCGTCGCGCTCGACCATGTCGACGTGGACATCGCCCGCGGACAGTTCACCGCGATCATGGGCCCGTCCGGCTCGGGCAAGTCGACGCTGATGCACTGCCTCGCCGGACTGGACACGGTGACGAGCGGCGAGATCTACCTCGACGACACCGAGATCACCAAGCTCAAGGACAAGAAGCTCACCCAGCTGCGCCGGGACCGGATCGGCTTCATCTTCCAGGCCTTCAACCTGCTGCCGACGCTCAACGCCCTCGAGAACATCACGCTCCCCATGGACATCGCCGGCCGCAAGCCGGACGCCCCGTGGCTGAACCGGGTCGTCGAGACGGTGGGCCTGTCCGACCGGCTCAAGCACCGGCCCACACAGCTCTCCGGCGGCCAGCAGCAGCGCGTCGCCGTGGCCCGCGCGCTCGCCGCCCGGCCCGAGATCATCTTCGGCGACGAGCCGACCGGCAACCTCGACTCCCGGGCGGGCGCCGAGGTGCTCGGCTTCCTGCGCCGCTCGGTCGACGAACTGGGCCAGACCATCGTGATGGTGACCCACGACCCGGTCGCCGCCTCCTACGCGGACCGCGTCCTCTACCTCGCCGACGGCCGGATCGTCGACGAGATGTTCCGGCCGACCGCCGATGCCGTATTGGACCGTATGAAGGACTTCGACGCGCGGGGACGGACGTCGTGACCGTACTCAGGACCTCCCTTCGCAACTTCCTTGCGCACAAGGGGCGCATGGCGCTCTCGGCGGTGGCGGTGCTGCTGTCCGTGGCCTTCGTGTCGGGGACGCTCGTCTTCACCGACACGATGAACACCACCTTCGACAAGCTCTTCGCCGCCACCGCCTCCGATGTCACGGTCAGCCCCAAGGGTTCCGGCGACGGAGACGAGAACGACAACCCGCGGACCGGCAAGCCCGAGTCGCTGCCCGCCTCGCTCGTCGAGACGGTGACGAAGGCCGACGGCGTGCAGTCCGCCGAGGGCGCGGTCGTCAGCATGAGCGTGACCGTCGTCAACTCCGGTAACAAGGACATGGGTTCCAGTGGCGGCGCCCCGACGATCGCCGCCAACTGGACGAAGAACGACCTCAAGGCGATGGAGATCACCTCCGGCAACGCACCGCGCGGCCCCACCGAGGTCATGGTCGATGCCGACACCGCCGACAAGCACCACCTGAAGCTCGGTGACGAGCTGCGCACCATCGCCGTCACCGGTGACTTCACCGCAAAGATCTCCGGCATAGCCTCCTTCAAGGTCACCAACCCCGGCGCGACGATCGTCTACTTCGACACCGTCACCGCCCAGCGTGAACTCCTCGGCAAGGAAGGTCAGTTCACCCAGATCTCCGTCACCGCCGCGGCGGGTGTCAGCGACGACCAGCTCAAGCAGAACGTCGCCACGGCGCTCAGCGCCCCGTACAAGCTGCAGACGGCGAAGGAAGCGGCGGACGCGGGCCGCGAGGAGGTCGGCTCCTTCCTCGACGTGATGAAGTACGCGATGCTCGGCTTCGCCGGGATCGCCCTCCTCGTCGGCATCTTCCTGATCGTCAACACCTTCTCGATGCTGGTCGCCCAGCGCACCCGCGAGATCGGCCTGATGCGGGCGATCGGCTCCAGCCGCAAGCAGGTCAACCGCTCCGTGCTGGTCGAGGCGCTGCTGCTCGGTGTCGTCGGCTCCCTGGCGGGCGTCGCCGCGGGCGTGGGCCTGGCCGTCGGGCTGATGAAGCTGATGTCCTCCATGGGCATGAACCTGTCCACCAGCGATCTGACGCTGAAGTGGACGACCCCGGCGGTCGGACTCGTCCTCGGCATCGTCGTCACCGTCTTCGCCGCGTACGTCCCGGCGCGACGGGCCGGCAAGGTCTCCCCGATGGCCGCGCTGCGCGACGCCGGTACGCCGGCGGACGCCAAGGCCGGCTGGATCCGGGCCGGGATCGGTCTGCTGCTCACGGGCTGCGGCGCCGCCGCGCTGCTGGTCGCCACCCGGGCGGACAAGGCGAGTGAGGGCTCGATGTTCCTCGGTCTGGGCGTGGTCCTCTCGCTCATCGGCTTCGTCGTCATCGGCCCGCTGCTGGCGGGTGTCGTGGTCCGGGTGATCAGCGCGCTGGTGCTGCGGATGTTCGGCCCGGTCGGCCGGATGGCCGAGCGCAACGCGCTGCGCAACCCGCGCCGCACCGGAGCGACGGGTGCCGCCCTGATGATCGGCCTCGCCCTGGTGGCATGCCTGTCGGTAGTGGGCTCCTCGATGGTCGCCTCGGCGACGGACCAGCTCGACAAGTCGGTCGGGGCGGACTTCATCATCCAGTCCACCAAGGATCAGCCGATCATGCCGCAGGTCCAGCGGAAGCTGGAGCGGGCGCCGGGCATCGCCCACATCACCCAGTACAAGGAGGTCGCCGCCCGGCTCACCACCCCCGACGGCAAGACGGAGCCCGAGGCCCTGATAGCCGCCGACCCGACGTACGCGCAGGATCTGCGCCGCGAGACGGTCGCGGGTGAGCTCTCGGCGGCGTACGGGAAGAACGCGATGTCGGTGGGTGACGGGTACGCCACGGCACACGGCGTCAAGCTCGGCGACAAGATCAAGGTGGCCTTCACGCACGGCAGGACCGCCGAGCTCAAGGTCGCGGCGATCACGTCCGACGACACGAGCCTCGACAAGGGCGCGATGTACACCAGCCTCACGACCGCGGCGCAGTACGTACCCGCCAAGAGGATGCCCGCGAACGTGATCATGTTCGCGATGGCGGAGGACGGCAAGGAGAAGGAGGCGTACGCCGCACTCAAGGCGTCGGTCGCCAAGTACCCGCAGTACAAGGTGCAGAACCAGACCGACTTCAAGCAGGATCTGAAGGACCAGATCGGCCAGCTGCTGAACATCGTCTACGGGCTCCTGGCGCTCGCGATCATCGTCGCGGTGCTGGGTGTGGTGAACACCCTCGCCCTGTCGGTGGTCGAGCGGACCCGGGAGATCGGCCTGATGCGGGCGATCGGCCTCTCGCGCCGCCAGCTGCGCCGCATGATCCGCCTCGAGTCGGTGGTCATCGCCCTCTTCGGCGCCCTGCTGGGCCTGGGCCTGGGCATGGGCTGGGGTACGGCGGCCCAGAAGCTCCTGGCACTGGAGGGTCTGGGGGTCCTGGAGATCCCGTGGCCGACGATCGCGACGGTCTTCGTGGGCTCGGCGTTCGTGGGCCTGTTCGCGGCCCTGGTCCCGGCCTTCCGGGCGGGCCGGATGAACGTGCTGAACGCGATCGCCACGGACTAGTCACGGGTACGTCCGTGAAATGGCGGCTCCGGCCCCTGGGTGTTCCTGCGAACACTCCGGGGCCGGAGCTGTGAGGCCACACTCCGGGGGAGCTGTGAGGCCACACCCCGGGCGGAAAAGAGCGCGGATGTGTCCCGTACGGGCCGCTACGGATTCCGGTGGGTCCTCGCGAACCCCACCGCCCCCTGTGACCCCGCCCGTATGAGAGGCGGCCGGGCAAGGCGCGGGCGTACGCTGGAGACCCCCGGCCCGTTCGACGTGTCGGGCGGTTCGCGTTGCCCCACCCCCCGCCCCAGCCCCGCCCTGGATGGAAGCCCTTCATGAGCCTGCACGGTCTGCTCGATGCCGTCGTACGTGACCCGGCGCTCGCGGAAGCGGTGAAGGCTGCCACCGACGGCCACCGCATGCATGTCGACCTGGTCGGTCCGGCCGCCGCGCGGGCCTTCGCGTTGGCCGCTCTGGCCCGCGAGTCCGGGCGGCCCGTGCTGGCCGTCACCGCGACCGGGCGTGAGGCCGAGGACCTGGCGGCGGCGCTGCGCTCGCTGCTGCCCGAGGAAGGCATCGCCGAGTACCCCGCGTGGGAGACCCTGCCGCACGAGCGGCTCTCGCCCCGCTCCGACACCGTGGGCCGCCGGCTCGCCGTGCTGCGCAGGCTCGCCCACCCGTCGCAGGACGACCCGTCGGCGGGCCCGGTTTCGGTCGTCGTCGCACCCGTGCGTTCCGTGCTCCAGCCGCAGGTCAAGGGGCTCGGTGAGCTGGAGCCCGTCTCTCTGCGGAGCGGCGCGAGCGCCGACCTGGGGCAGATCACCGAGGCGCTCGCGGCCGCCGCGTACTCCCGGGTCGAACTGGTCGAGAAGCGCGGCGAGTTCGCGGTCCGCGGCGGCATCCTGGATGTGTTCCCGCCGACCGAGGAGCATCCCCTCCGGGTGGAGTTCTGGGGCGACGACATCGAGGAGATCCGCTACTTCAAGGTCGCGGACCAGCGTTCGCTGGAGGTCGCGGAGCACGGTGTGTGGGCGCCGCCCTGCCGCGAGCTGCTGCTGACCGACGACGTACGGGAGCGGGCCGCGGCTCTTGCGGAACAACATCCCGAGCTGGGCGAACTGCTCGGCAAGATCGCCGAGGGGATCGCGGTCGAGGGCATGGAGTCCCTCGCGCCGGTCCTCGTCGACGACATGGAGCTGCTGCTGGACGTGCTCCCGGCGGGCAGCATGGCCGTGGTCTGCGACCCGGAGCGGGTGCGCACGCGGGCCGCCGACCTGGTGGCGACGAGCCAGGAGTTCCTGCAGGCGTCCTGGGCGGCGACCGCGGGCGGCGGCGAGGCCCCGATCGACGTCGGCGCGGCCTCACTGTGGGGGATCGCGGACGTACGGGACCGGGCGCGCGAGCTCGGCATGATGTGGTGGTCCGTCTCCCCGTTCGCCGCCGACGAAGAGCTGTCGGACGGCACGGTCAAGCTGGGTATGCACGCCCCGGAGGTGTACCGCGGCGACACCGCCCGCGCGCTCGCCGACACCAAGGGCTGGCTGGCGGACGGCTGGCGCACGGTGTACGTCACCGAGGCGCACGGCCCCGCGGCCCGTACCGTCGAGGTGCTGGGCGGCGAAGGTATCGCCGCCCGCCTGACTGCGTTTGATGCGAAGACGGGCGACCTCGCCGAGATCTCCCCGTCCGTCGTCCATGTGGCCTGCGGCTCGATCGACTACGGCTTCATCGACCCGGGCCTCAAGCTCGCGGTGCTGACCGAGACCGACCTTTCCGGCCAGAAGGCGGCCGGCAAGGACGGCCAGCGGATGCCCACCCGGCGCCGCAAGACGATCGACCCCCTCACGCTGGAGGCGGGCGACTACATCGTCCACGAGCAGCACGGCGTGGGCCGCTACATCGAGATGGTGCAGCGCACCGTGCAGAACGCGACCCGCGAGTACCTCCTCGTCGAGTACGCGCCGGCCAAGCGCGGCCAGCCCGGCGACCGGCTGTACATCCCCACCGACCAGCTGGAGCAGGTCACCAAGTACGTCGGCGGTGAGGCCCCGACCCTGCACCGGCTCGGCGGCGCGGACTGGACGAAGACCAAGGCGCGCGCGAAGAAGGCGGTCAAGGAGATCGCCGCGGACCTGATCAAGCTGTACAGCGCCCGGATGGCCGCCCCCGGCCACGCCTTCGGCCCGGACACACCCTGGCAGCGGGAGCTGGAGGACGCGTTCCCGTACGTCGAGACGCCCGACCAGCTCTCCACGATCGCCGAGGTCAAGGAGGACATGGAGAAGACGGTCCCGATGGACCGTCTGGTCTGTGGTGACGTCGGCTACGGCAAGACGGAGATCGCGGTACGCGCGGCGTTCAAGGCGGTCCAGGACGGCAAGCAGGTCGCGGTCCTGGTGCCCACCACCCTCCTCGTCCAGCAGCACTTCGGCACCTTCTCCGAGCGCTACTCCCAATTCCCGGTGAACGTACGGGCGTTGTCCCGCTTCCAGTCCGACACGGAGGCGAAGGCGACGCTGGAGGGGCTGCGGGAGGGCACGGTCGACATCGTGATCGGCACGCACCGCCTGTTCTCCGCCGAGACCACGTTCAAGGACCTGGGACTGGTCGTCGTCGACGAGGAGCAGCGCTTCGGCGTCGAGCACAAGGAGCAGCTGAAGAAGCTCCGCGCGAACGTCGACGTACTGACCATGTCCGCCACGCCCATCCCCCGTACGCTCGAAATGGCGGTCACCGGCATCCGCGAGATGTCGACGATCACCACGCCCCCGGAGGAGCGGCACCCCGTCCTCACCTTCGTGGGCCCGTACGAGGAGAAGCAGCTCGGCGCGGCCATCCGCCGTGAACTGCTGCGCGAGGGCCAGGTCTTCTACATCCACAACCGGGTGGAGTCGATCGACCGGGCCGCGGCCCGGCTGCGCGACATCGTGCCCGAGGCCCGCATCGCGACCGCCCACGGCCAGATGCCCGAGTCGGCGCTCGAACAGGTCGTGGTGGACTTCTGGGAGAAGAAGTTCGACGTCCTCGTCTCGACCACGATCGTCGAATCGGGCATCGACATCTCCAACGCCAACACCCTGATCGTGGAGCGCGGCGACAACTTCGGTCTCTCACAGCTTCACCAGCTGCGCGGCCGCGTGGGCCGTGGCCGCGAGCGCGGCTACGCGTACTTCCTCTACCCGCCGGAGAAGCCGCTCACCGAGACCGCCCACGAGCGACTCGCGACGATCGCCCAGCACACCGAGATGGGCGCGGGCATGTACGTCGCGATGAAGGACCTGGAGATCCGCGGCGCCGGAAATCTGCTCGGCGGCGAACAGTCCGGGCATATCGCGGGCGTCGGCTTCGATCTGTACATCCGCATGGTGGGCGAGGCGGTCGCGGACTACCGCGCCGCGGTCGAGGGCGGTGCGGAGGAGGAGCCCCCGCTCGAGGTCAAGATCGAGCTTCCGGTCGACGCGCATGTTCCGCACGACTACGCACCGGGCGAGCGGCTGCGTCTGCAGGCGTACCGCGCGATCGCCTCGGCGAACACCGAGGCGGACATCAAGGCGGTCCGCGAGGAACTCACCGACCGCTACGGCAAGCTCCCCGAGCCCGTCGAGAATCTGCTCCTGGTGGCGGGTCTGCGGATGCTGGCGCGGGCGTGCGGGGTGGGCGAGATCGTGCTCCAGGGCTCCAACATCCGCTTCGCACCGGTGGAGTTGAGGGAGTCGCAGGAGCTGCGCCTCAAGCGCCTCCATCCGCGTACGGTCATCAAGGCCCCCGCCCGACAGATCATGGTGCCGCGCCCGACGGCGGGCAAGATCGGCGGAAAGCCGGTGGTGGGACGCGAACTGCTGGCGTGGACGGGCGAGTTCCTCACGACGATCCTGGGGTCGTAACCGGCGGGACCAGGTGCGCAAGCTCGCCAAGGCCCCCTGACCGGGCCGCCGGGTCAGCCGACGGCGGGGCCCGGGGCGGCGGCGGGTCGCGGGCCGGCGGTGGGGCCCGGGGCGGGGGTGAACGTCAGGCCGGTCAGGGCGCGGAAGGCCTCCTCGGGGGCGCCGTCGCCCAGCGGGTGGTCCAGGTTGTGGCTCAGCAGGAGCGTCGCGAAGCCGTGGGCCAGCGACCACGCGGCCATGCCCATCAGTGAGGCGTCCTCGTGCGGGCTCAGGTCCGCGACGCCCGCGCGGAGTTCACCGTCCGCGCGGGCCCTGGCCGCCAGCAGCTCCGGGTCGTCGGGCCGGTGCAGTTCGGGCTGGAACATGACCTGGAAGTGTGCGGGGTGCTCGACCGCGAAACGGACGTAGTGCACACCTCGTTCGCGCAGATCGGGGGCGTCGGCGAGGGTGTCCGCCAGGAGGTCGTACCCCTCCGCCGCGATTGCGGTGAGCAGGCCGCAGCGGTCCTTGAAGTGGTGGGCGGGGGCCGCGTGGGACACCCCGGCGCGCCGTGCCAGGTCGCGCAGGCTCAGGGCCGAGGGGCCCTCGGTGCGGATGACGTCGAGGGCGGCGGCGAGGACGGCCCGCCGCAGATCGCCGTGGTGGTAGGTGCGACTGCTCATGGGATCAGGCTACGCCGAATCTAGGCATTGACAAGTTCAGCGGGAAGGGGGAATCTAGTCGGTGACAAGATAAGGCTGGCCGGAGGAGGAGACATGTCGGAGGAACTGGGTACGGTCCGTCGGATGTGGCATCTGCTGGAGCCCCTGCATGCCGTGCTCTACTACGCGCCGGAGGCTTTCGAGGAGGCCGCCGCCCTCGGCTACAGGACCGACGAGCGCTGGCCGAGTTACTTCGCGTGGCGCGCGGCGCCGCTCGGGGAGGCGGGGGCGGGGCGGGTGGCCTCGGCGTTCTACAGCTTCAGCCCGCGGATGGTCGGGCAGTACATACCGGCCGCCTGGCAGACCGCGACACCCGGGGAGGTGCTCGCGGCACGGCTGCGGGCCGTCGACCGGACCTACCGGACGATCTTCGGCGAGCGGGTGGACGCGCCGGAGACCGCCGAGGCGGCCGCGCTGGCCAGGCGGGCGGCCGGGGCCGCGAGCGCCGCCGGGCGGCCGCTCGCCGCCGCCAACGCCGAGCCGGCCTGGCCCGATGCCCCGCATCTGGTGCTCTGGCAGGCCGCGACGATCTTGCGTGAGCACCGCGGAGACGGTCATCTCGCCGCGCTCATGACGGCCGGGCTCGACCCGGCCGAGGCACTGGTCTCCTTCGCGGGCATCGATGCCGCCCCGGTCGAGACCTTCGCGAGCCGCGGCTGGAGCGAAGCGGAATGGGACGCGGCACGCGAACGGCTCGTGGCGCGCGGCCTGTTGGGCGCGGACGGGGTGGCCACCGAGGCCGGACGGGAGCTGCGGGCAGAGGTCGAGCGGCGTACGGACGAACTGGCCGCCGCGCCCTGGGCGGCCCTCGGTGCCGACGACACCGCGCGCCTCGCCGATCTGCTCGGTCCGCTCTGGGTCGGGGCGGTGGGCTCGGGGCTGCTGCCCGCGCAGAACACCCTGGGTATCGGCAAGGTGTGAGGCCCGGCCCGGCGGCGGGAGTGCGGGAAGGCCACGGGGTGCGGGAACAAAGGTCACACCGTCCGCGGCGGCCGGCTCGGCTCCGCGGGCGGTGCGTCTTCGTAAGTTCCTCTGTTTCTCTGTTCCTCCGGTCGGGCCGGGAGCCGCTGCTCGGGCCTGTCCACTTCGACGCTACGCGCCCCCCTTGGGGTCCGCATGCCGTAGTACATCGCGATGTGGTCCATAGCGGTCGATAGCAGGGCAGATGTGCCCCGATCGGGTTGAACCGCCGTGCCCGGAACGGGACTTGAGCTCAGTAGGGTACGAGCGTGAACAGACTCGGGGATCGGATATCGCGCGTGCTCGCGGGCGCGCTGACGGCTGTCGTCGCCGGGACGGTGCTCACCGGCTGCAGCCCGGACGGACTGTCAAGGGGTGGGGACGGGGGCAAGCCGTCGGCCCCGGCCGACGGCACCAGCCCGCTCGCCAACCCCGACGGGACCGGGCCCGGCCTCGGCCCGATCACCTCCGGACCGGACAGGGCCGCGGCCCGCCGGCTGATCGAGAAGGTGACCACCAAGGGCCGCGGCCCCAGGACCGGCTACGACCGCGACCGGTTCGGCTACGCCTGGATGGACACGGCGGACGGCGTTCCGCTCGCCCGGAATGGTTGTGACACTCGAAACGATCTCCTGGCCAGGGACGGGAAGGGCCTCACGTACCGCTCCGGTTCCGACTGTGTCGTCGTGGCGATGACGCTGAACGATCCGTACACCGGCACCACCATCGACTGGAAGAAGCAGAAAGCCGCGGCGGTCCAGATAGACCATGTGGTGCCGCTCTCGTACAGCTGGCAGATGGGCGCCGCCCGTTGGCCGGAGAGCAAGCGCAGGCAATTGGCGAACGACGTGCTGAATCTGCTGCCGGTGGAGGGACGCGCCAACTCGGCCAAACGCGATTCCGGCCCGGCGTCCTGGCTGCCGCCGGACAAGCGGATCCGTTGTGCCTACGCCGTGCGGTTCGCGCAGGTGGCGGACAAGTACGCGATGCCGGTAACGGTCCCGGACAAGGAGATGATGCTCGCTCAATGCGGCGGCTGAAGAGCGGCTGAAGAGCGGGCGACGGCGGACGGTTCAGGACTGTTCCAGTTGACTTCCGCTCCCCGCCCTAGTGAGCGGGGATTCCTGCCACGGTCGTCTGACCGTCTCGGTGGGTTCCTGCTTCACCGCGCTGTGCCGGTACGAGTACCGGTCTTACCCGCGCTCCACAGGCTGACACCGCCAGTCCGGCGGCCTTGGCGATGTTGACTGCTGCGTTGATGTCCCGGTCGAGGACGGTGTGGCAGGCCCCGCACTCCCAGACGCGGATGTGGAGGGGTTTGGGGCCGTCCTTGACGCCGCACGCCGAACAGAGCTGAGAGGTCGGCTCGAACCGTCCGATGCGGTGGAAGCTGCGGCCGAACTTCGCGGCCTTGTACTCCATCATCGTGACGAACGCGGACCATCCCGCGTCGTGCACGGACTTGGCCAGGCGCGTACGGGCGAGTCCCTTCACCGCCAGGTCCTCAACGGCAATCGCTTGGTTCTCGCGAATGATCCGTGTGGAGAGCTGGTGGTGGAATTCGCGCCGTGCGTCGGCCACCCGTGCGTGAGCGCGGGCGACCTTGATGCGGGCCTTGTCCCGGTTGTTGCTGCCCTTGGCCTTACGGGACAGCCGTCGCTGTTCCCGCTTGAGTTTCTTCTCCGCCCGGCGCAGGAAGCGCGGGGCGTCGATCTTCGTGCCATCGGAGAGGACCGCGAAGTGTCCAAGACCGAGGTCGATGCCGACGACCGGTTCCACGTCGGGCAGCGTCCCGGGAGCCCTCTCGATGACGAAGGACGCGAAGTACCTTCCGGCTGCGTCCTTGACCACGGTCACCGTGGACGGGACCGAGGGCAGAGCGCGGGACCACTTCACCCGCACATCGCCGATCTTCGGCAACGACAGGTCCCTGCCGGGGGTGATCTTCCACCGGGCGTTCGCGGTGAAGCGGATCGAGTGCCGGTTGTCCTTGCGGGACTTGAACCGAGGCTCTGCGGTCTTCGGCCCCTTGCGGGTGCCCTTCATCGACGCGAAGAAGTTCGAGTAAGCGGTGTCCAGGTCCCGGAGGGACTGTTGCAGTACCACGGCGGATACTTCGGCGAGCCATGCCCGCTCGGGGGTCTTCTTCGCTTCGGTGATGACCTGCCTGGACAGTTCGCCGGTCCTGGGGTACGGCCTGTCCTGTTCGTGGGCATCCTTGCGGGCGCGCAACGCGTCGTTGAACACGACGCGGGCGCACCCGAACGCCCGGGCCAGCGCGGCGCGCTGAGGACCGTTCGGGTACAGGCGGAAGCTGTACCTCAACTGCATGCCGATCACCGTACTGCAGTTGGTTTATGGCCGGGTATCAGAACATTCGTACTGGTCGATACTGCGCTTTCGTCCTCCACGCGCACCTGGTTTTCGTGACGAAGTACCGGCACAAGGTCTTCAAGGACGTGCACCTGACGCGCATGGAGGAGATCATGCGGGCGTGTGCGAGGACTTCGAGTGCGAGCTGGTGGAGTTCAACGGCGAGAACAACTACGTGCATCTGCTGGTGAACTTCCCGCCGAAGGCGGCTGCCCTGTCGAAGTTGGTCAACTCGCTCAAGTGCGTCAGCTCGCGCAGGCTCCGCCAGGATTACCCGGAACTGGTCCGGCACTACTGGCGGGCTCAGCGTCTGTGGTCCGGCTCATACTTCGCCGGGTCGATGGGCGCAGCTCCGCTGTCGCTCGTCCGTCAGTACATAGAACAGCAGCATCGTCCGCTCTGACCTGCCGGTCAGAGCAGCGTTCACAATCGCTTCACCACCGGGCTGAAGCCCGGTGCACTGCGATTAGTCCAGGTAGCTGGCGAGGGTGCTGCGGCTTCGTCGGAGGCTGTCGATGCGCTCGTCCGCGGCCGCCAACTCCCGGTCCAGGATGGCCCGCAGGTCCGCGCACCAGTCGAACCCCGGCTGCTCGCCCCGGGCGCACGGCAGCACCGTACGGATGACCTCGGTGGACAGACCCGCTTTCAGCAGGGCGCGAACCTGCCTCACGGTGACTACCGAGTCCTCGTCGTAGGCGCGGTAACCGTTCGGGCCACGCCTGGCCTCGAGCAGTCCCTGCGCTTCGTAGTACCGCAGCAACCGCGGGCTGACCCCGGTTCGCCGGGACAACTCCCCGATCAGCATGTGACCCGCCCCGTTCCGAGGTTGCCCTTCCCCTTGGTGTGAGCCTTAACGTCACCCCATGAGAAGGCATTCCCCGCACGTCGTCCGCGGTGACGGCGGCAGGCTGCCGCTCGCGCACGGGTGACGGCGGCAGCACCGACTGCACCGCATGCGGGCGGGCGGTCCCGGTGACGCGAAGAGGCCGCCCGCAGGCGGCCTCCCCCGTGCACGGTACGAGCAGCGGTCAGCTGTCCGCGTCCAGGTCGACGATGTCCTTCGCCGCGGGCTTCTTCGCCGGGACCGGCTTGTTGTACTCGGCGAAGGTCATCGTGCCCGGCTCCTCGCCGCCCTTCTGCTCGATCTTCAGCAGGTAGGGCTTCCCCTCCGTGGCGACGTACACGGTGTACTTCTCGTCGCCCTCCGACTCGGTGAGCATCAGTGCCTTCTTGCCGTTGACGGTTGTCTCCCCGCCCCGGCGGGCCTCGGTGTCGTTCGTCTCGAAGTCGGCCAGGAGGCTGCTGAGGTCGCAGAGTTCGAGGCTCTCCCTGGCGTCGGCCTCGGTGACGCCCGTCTCCAGCCAGCGCCCCTTGAGCATCTTCAGCACGGCCGCGGCTTCCGCGGCCGGCTCGCCCTTGCTCTCCTCCCGGAGGAAGGCCTCGTCGAACCGCATATAGGCGGTGCCGTCGGTCTTGATCAGCTCGGCGGTACCCGTGGCACCGATGGACAGCGTTCCCGCGCACTGTCCCTTGGTGTTGGTGGCCATGAAGGCCTTCATCGGGCCTTCGTCCGTACGTGTGTCGATGTCGAGGGTCACGGACCTGGCCGTCTTGGTGGCTTTGACCGCCCTGTTCACGATCTCCGGGCCCGACAGCCCCGCGAACGGACCGGTGGGCGTGGGCTCGGGGTCCTGGCCGCACGCCGTGAGGGTGAGGGTGAGGGTGAGGGCGGCAGCGGTGCAGAGGGCGGCAAGGGCGGCGGGCCGGCGCCGGGGGAGGGCTCGGGCAGACATCGGGTGTTCTCCGGGGGTGAGAGCGGGGAGGTGGGAGCGGGGAGGTGGGACTGGGGGGTGGGACTGGAGGGTGGGACTGGAGGGTGAGAGCCGAGGGGGAGCGGGGGATTCAGGCGGCGCGGGGTGTCAGAGCTTCAGCTCCCACACGGAGGCGTCGTAGGCGAAGCCGGGGCTGACCTCGACCGTGAGCGTCCTGGCGTCGGCGGGGGCGTCGAAGGCGAGCTGCACCGTGGACTTCTTGCCGGGCAGGATCGTGCCGGTGAAGCCACTGCCCACCTTGCCGTCGAAGATCTGCTCGGCCGGGACGCCGTCCTCGCCGGCGCGCGCGTCGGCGCTCAGCAGGGTGGCATCGAACTTCTCCTTGCCGTCGTTCTGGACGACCACGGTCACCTGGTAGGCCTTGTTGCCCTTGGTGTGGCCAGCAGCGTACTCGTCCGGGGTGTAGGCCTTGGGCGCGGAGACGGTGACCTTCAGCTTGTCGTCGTAGGCCGCGGAGTCGCCGGCCGCCAGACCCTTGTTCTTGTCGTCCTTGCCCGACGAGTCACCGCCCTTGTCCTTTGTGCCGGCCGGCTCCTTCGTGGCGGTGCTGCCCTTGGTGGCCTTGTTGATCTCGTCCACCGCTTCGTCCACGGCCTTGAAGGTGAGCACCGCGCCGACCACCGAGAGGATCAGCGCCACCAGTCCGAGGACGGCGCCGATGGTGGTCACGCCCTTGTTGGCCGCCTCGCCGCGCTTCACCCGGCCCCGGCCCGACAGGCCCAGGATCAGGGCGATCAGGCCGAGGATGCCGGCCAGCCAGAAGAGGAAGGGGATGAAGCCCGACACGGTGCCGATGATGCCCAGCACCAGGGCGGCCGTGCCCAGACCGTTGCGGGCCGGGCGGGGGGCCGGGGCCTGCGGGCCGTACTGCTGCTGGGGGTCGTACTGGGGCTGCTGCATGGCGTGGGACATGGGTGCCCTCCGGGACATCAGGTGTGGTCGGGGCTTGTCGAGAGCCCCGTGTGGCGATGGGTCAATAACAACAGAGCCTGTGAACCGAGTCAACACGGTTCACGAAAATTGGATCCACTCACACTGTGAAGGGGGGTCTCTTGTGTGCGTCGGTATGCTCGGCAACACAGCAGGTGGGTACGGATGAGGGAGTCAGTCAGGTGCCGGAGAACGCAAGCGAGGTGACCGCGGCCGGAATCGCCCGGCTCGCGGGAGTGGGGCGCGCGGCGGTCAGCAACTGGCGGCGCCGGCACGCCGACTTCCCCAAGCCCGTCGGCGGCACCGAGACCAGCCCGTCCTTCGCCCTCGCCGAGATCGAGCAATGGCTGCGTGACCAGGGCAAACTCGCCGAGGTTCCGCTGCGCGAGCGGATCTGGCAACAGCTCGCGAGCCATCCGGACGGCGCGGTCACCGCCCTGGTGCAGGCAGGCTGCGCCCTGCTGCTCGTACGCGACAGGCATCCGGCCTGGCTGGAGCTGGCCGCGGTCTCCGACGAGCGGATGGCCGAGCTGCTGCCGTCGGCGCTGGAGCAGGTTCTGACGGCGCGCTTCGGCGAGGACCGGGCCGATCTCTTCCCGGCCCCGTCGCCCGGATCCGTGCCCCTCCTGCGCGGAGTCGCCGAGCTCGCCGCCGAGTCGGGTGCGCGGCAGGCCTTCGAGTTCCTGCTCGGGCGGTATCTCGACGCCAACCCCCGTCAGTACACGCTCACTCCGCCCGGCCCCGCCGCCCTCATGGCCGCCCTCGCCGCTCCCGCCGGCACCGGCGGGACCGTGCTCGATCCCGCCGCCGGCACCGGCACCCTGCTGCGGGCCGTCGAGCGCCCCGCCGCCCTGTACGCGCAGGACGCCGAGCCCGACCTCGCCGCGCTCGCCGGCCTGCGCCTCGCGCTGCACTCCGACGCCCCCGTCCGCGCCCGCGCAGCCGATACCCTGCGCGCCGACGCGTTCCCGCACCCCGACGCCGACGCGGTGCTCTGCCACCCGCCGTTCAACGAGCGCAACTGGGGGCACGACGAACTGGCCTACGACCCCCGCTGGGAGTACGGCTTCCCGGCCCGCACCGAGTCCGAGCTGGCCTGGGTCCAGCACGCGCTCGCCCGGCTGCGCCCCGGCGGCACCGCCGTTCTGCTGATGCCGCCCGCCGCGGCCTCCCGCCGTTCGGGACGCCGTATCCGCGCCGGGCTGCTGCGCCGCGGCGCGCTGCGGGCCGTCGTCGCCCTGCCCGCCGGCGCCGCGCCCCCGTACGGCATCCCGCTGCACCTCTGGGTACTGCGCAAGCCCGGTACGGGCCGGGCCGCGCCGCCCGAGCTGCTGCTCGTCGACACCGCCGAGCTGGCCGGAGCCGGCGGCGGCCGCGACAAGCTCGACTGGCAGGCCGTCCACACCGCCGTCCTGGACGCCTGGGGGCCCTTCGACCGGCACGGCACGGCCGAGGAGCGGCCCGGGGTCAGCCGCTCGGTCCCGGTCATCGAACTCCTCGACGACGACGTGGACCTGGCCCCCGCCCGGCATCTCCCGCCCCCGGCGGCCGGCGGCGGGGCGGACGAGCTGCTGCGCGTACGGGACCGGCTCACCGACACCCTGCGGCTGACCGGAGAGCTCACTCCCGCGCTCGCCGGGCAGTCGGAGCCCGCCCCCTGGCCCGCCACCACGGTCGGTGAACTGGCCCGCGCGGGCGCTCTGGTGATCCACGCGGGCGGTACCGGCGCCGCCTCCGTATCGGCCTCAGGCGTCGGCCCCTTCCCTGGCCTCTCGCCCGGCTCCGTCCCCGCCCCCGGCTCTGGCCCGTTCCCCGTCCGGGGCCCCGTCCCCGTGCTCACCGAACAGGACGTCCTCGCCGGTACGGCCCCCTCCGGGACCCTCCCCGAGGGCTCCGACGAGGAGCCCGTACGCGTCGAGGCGGGCGATGTCGTCGTGCCCGTACTCGGCGGCGGATCCGTCGTCCGCGTCGTCGACGAGGCCACCGCGGGCGCGGCGCTGGGCCGCAACCTCCAGCTGCTGCACCCCGATCCGGCCGCGCTCGACCCCTGGTTCCTCGCCGGATTCCTGCGCGGCACCGCCAACAACCGGCAGGCCAGCAGCTATGCGTCCACCGCGACCCGGCTCGACGTACGCCGTCTCCAGCTGCCCCGCCTTCCCCTGGCCGACCAGCAGCGGTACGGCGAGCGCTTTCGCACGCTGGCCGCCTTCGAGGACGCGCTGCGCCTCGCGGGGCGGCTCGGCGAGCAGTTGGTTCAGGGGCTGTACGACGGGCTGACGACCGGCACGGTCCTGCCCGAGTGAGGTATCGGACAACGGGTCGGTACAACCCCCGGCCGGTTGTCCTTGTCGGTGTATACGCTCAGACCCTTGTCCGACCTCGTCCCCAGGCCTCCAGGAGCAGGAATGCACGGCCACGGCTATGCACCGCCGCAGCCCAAGCGACCGCCGACCGCGCTGCTCATCGTGCTGCGCACGCTGTTCGTGGCTCTCGCGCTGCTCAGTTTCGGTTTTCTGGCCTGGGCCACCATGCTGCGGATCGCGATCATGCGCCGCCGCCGGCTGGACTGGCTGCTGTTCTGGATCTCGCTCGCCCTGATCATCGCCTCGCTGGTGGTCATCGGCAGCTTCGGTACGGAAGGCGAGGTGTCGAAGGGGCAGGAGGACGAGCCGCGCCCCATCGACTTCGTGGCGCTGGCGGTTCTGCTCGGGCTCGCGATCGGCGTGCCCACGCACTATCTGGTGGCCGACATCCGGTACTACCAGGAGCCGCGGCCGGCCTGGGCGCAGCCGCCGCAGGCCGGATCGCCGTACACCGTGCCGACCGTGCCGTACGGGCTGCCGCCGCAGTCGACGGGATACGGCTACCCGCCCGCCCGGCCCCCGCAGCACGGCCTGCCGCCGGTCCAGCCCCCCGCCCAGCCCCAGCCACAGCGGCAGCCTCAGCCCCCCGTCCAGCCCCAGCCACAGCGGCAGCCTCAGCAACCGCCCCAGCCCGCGCCCGAGAAGCCCCGCATCGACCAGGTCCGCGCCGAGCTCGACGAGCTCAGCGACTACCTCCGCAAGGAGCAGGGCCGGTGAACGGACGCGTCATCGCGAGCCGTTACGAGCTCTCGACCGTCATCGGCCAGGGCGGCATGGGCCAGGTCTGGACGGCGTACGACCAACGCCTCGACCGCCGCGTCGCCGTCAAGCTGCTCCGCCCCGACCACATGGCAGCCGCCACCGCCGCCGACGAGATGCGCCGCCGCTTCGTCCGCGAGTGCCGGGTGACCGCCCAGGTCTCCCACCCGGGCCTGGTCACCGTCCATGACGCGGGCAGCGACGGCGACGAACTCTTCCTCGTCATGCAGTACGTCGAGGGCGCGGACCTCGCCGACCATATTGCCGAGCACGATCCGTACCCCTGGCCATGGGCGGTCTCCGTCGCCGCGCAGCTGTGCGCCGTGCTCGCCGCCGTGCACGCCGTGCCGATCGTCCACCGCGACCTCAAGCCGCGGAACGTCATGGTGAAGCCCGACGGCACGGTCACCGTCCTCGACCTCGGGGTCGCCTCCGTCATCGACACCGACACCACCCGCCTCACCCACACCGGTTCGCCCATCGGCAGCCCCGCCTACATGGCACCCGAGCAGGCGATGGGCGGTGCGGTCGGCCCGTACACCGATCTCTACGCCCTCGGCGTGCTGCTGCACGAACTCCTCAGCGGGAACGTTCCGTTCGCGGGCTCCACCGCCCTCGGCGTCCTGCACCGCCATCTGTACGAGCCGCCGCTCCCGGTCCGTCAGCTGCGCCCCGACATACCGGAGCAGCTCGAAGCGCTCGTGCTGCGGCTGCTCGCCAAGGACCCGCAGCACCGCCCGGCCGGCGCGCAGGAGGTGTACGAGACGCTCGAACCGCTGCTGCCCGGCCGCGGCGCCCCCTTGGGGCCTCCCGGACGGAGTCCGGGGACCGGACCGCTCGACCCGACCCGTCCCTTCCTGCGCCCGCACGCCCCCTGGCCGGACCGCGTCACCGCACCGCCGCCGCCCGTGACACCCCCGCCGCCGCCCGCCCCCCGCCCGGATGTCGCGGCCGCCGTCGACGAGGTCAAGCGCCTCCTCGGCGAGGGCAGCATCACCCGGGCCGTGGACATCCTCGGCGGGATCCTCCCGGCGGCCGCCGCCGAGCACGGCGAGCACTCCCCGGTCGTACGGATCCTGCGCAAGCAGTACGCCTCGACGCTGATGGACGGGCAGTACCGCCGCGCGCTGCCCGAGCTGCGCCGGCTGGCCGACGACCGGGCCGCCGAGGCGGGCCCGGCCGACCGGCAGACGCTGCAGTTCCGCTACGACGCCGGGCAGTGCCTGGAGCAGCTCGGTGAGCCGGCCGCCGCGCTCGCGGAGTACCGGGCGGTCCTGCCGTACTACGAGAACCAGCAGTCGGGCGGCGCGGATGCCGCGCGCGCCTTCGACGTCCGGCACCGTATCGGGCATCTGCTGCTCGCGGTGGGCGACCACATGGCGGCGCGGCAGCAGTTCCAGGGCCTGCTGTACGACACGGAACGGGCGTACGGGCCCTACCACCCACTGCCGGTCGAGCTGCGACGTGCGCTCGACCGGCAGCAGCAGCTGCGCGGCGGATAACCCGCCGGGGGACGGCGGCCGGACGGTCAGCCGGCGCGCAGATACGCCGAGGTGGACACCCGCCCCAGCAGGCTCAGCCGCGACGTTCCGTTCGCCAGATGCTTGTCGAGGGCGTCCTGTACGCCGGGCCAGGCCTTGTCGCCGTAGTCGTCGATGACCACGATCCCGCCGGGAGCCACGATCTGCTCGACCCATTCCAGGTCGGCCCGCACCCCGTCCATGGAGTGATCACCGTCCACCACGATCACCCCGTACTCCCGGTCGGCGACGGTGGCCCGCACCTCCGGATCACCCGAGAAGCCCTGCTGGATGCGCGCCTCGACCACTGAACCGACGCCGCCGAGGGCCAGGTTGGCCCGGACGACGTCCTCGCGCACCGGAGTGCCGGTGGGATCCACGTGCTGTGTGACGGTGCCGGGCTGCAGCTGCGCGCCCGCCAGCGGATCGACGATCGTCAGATGCGGTTCGGTCCCGGACCGGTGCAGCATCCGCAGCAGTCCGGCGGCGAACATCCCGTACAGGGTGCCGATTTCGAGGACGTTGCCGTTCGGCGGGGAGAGCAGCGGCACGGTGGCGAGCTTTCCGCACACATTGGAGGTGGACCCGGCCAGCCGGCCCACGCCGAGCGACTCCAGGGCCACCACGGTGCGGTAGGCGACGGTCACACTGCGACGGGCGTGCTCCGTGCCGTCCGCCACGTTCTGTATCTGGTGTACGAGGGTGTCGATCTGGGAGGCGGTGGGCATCCGGTGGGTGCCTCTGCCCGTTCCGTCCACCAGCAGGCTGAGTCCGTACTGCGGGGTCTGCAGAGCGGCTACTTTTCGGTGGAGGGCGTCGAGATCGGTCTGCAAGGTCTGTGTGGCACGCTTCACGTGCTGTTCGATGCGCCGTTCGATCATGGTGAGGGCCGGGCTCAGGACTCGCTTCGCCAGCCGGTTCCGAAGTAGAGGGGGCATGCTGGGGAAGGTACGCCGGAGCGCCGCCGCGCGGGCCACAGCGGGATGCTGCGCAGATGAAGTGCTGGTGGCCTCGCGGCGACGGAGTTGTGACGTCGGTACGACGGAACGCTGCGTACCGTCACATGTCCCGATCGGTCCGTGTGCGCGTGTCGTGTGCGTGCGGCGTTCAGGATCACGGACGGGCGGCGAACGGGGGGAGAACGGCTACGCGGCCGTCGTCACGGAGTCGCTCCCGGAAGGCGCCCGCATGTCCGTCTTCCGCCGCGTCCGCACCAGCGGCAGGAACGCCAGGCCCGCCAGTGTCAGCAGTCCCGCCGCCCCCACCGCCGTACCGGCGCGCAGTCCCGGCGGCCGGAAGGAGCAGTCGACCGTCGTCCTCGTGCCGTCCAGGGGTACGGCGACGAGCCCGAGGTAGGAGTCCGCCGGCATGCCGTTGCAGCTCCACCCCGCGATCCGGGGCGCGGCGAGCACGGCCGTCCCCGTGGTGCCGGGCGGGAGTTCGGCCCGTACGCCGCTGTCGCCGACCTCGACCGACACCGCGCCGGTCGCCTTCATTCTGTCGACGGCCGCGGTCAGCTTCGCCCGGTCCAGGCAACCGATGGTCGTGCGAGGGTTGCCGCGGCTGTAACTCACCGTCGCTCCCGGGGAGTTCACCGTCCCGAGCGGGGCGAGCGCGGCACGCCGCTTGGGCTGTCCGCCGCGCAGTGTCACCCACGGCGCGTCGCCGAGCCTGGCCTTGCCGGTGTAGTTCGGCGCCCAGAGGAAGACGTCGCTGCCGACGGGGCAGGAGCCCGCGACCGGAGAGCTGTAGACCTCTGCGCCGAGCAGCATTTCCTGATTGCGGAACGGGTTCCAGCCGTAGCGGGGTTCGGGCCCCCGCGGCCGTACGGTCAGCAGCGGCGGGGTCTGCGCCCGCGTCACGGACGGGTCCTTGCCGGGCGATGTGCGCACCCGCGCGCCGACGGAGAAGATCGCGTCCGTGACCGGATTGTCCAGGGACTGCAGACTGCGGCCGTTGGACGTCCAGCCCGAACCGAGCGCGGCCAGGGTGCGGGTGAGCACATCGGGGGTGTGGCTGCTGTAGTACGAACCGCCCTGGCCGCCCATCAGGATGGGATCGTTGCCGGTGATCTGGTCACGGCCGGGGTCGGTGCGGTACCCGGGCCAGTCGTCGGCCTTCGCCACGGCCGCGGCCCGCTCGCTGTGCCGCCCGCCCCAGGCCGGATAGTCGTCCAGCCTGCCCAGCCGCTGCCGGTCGGCGTATGCCGTGGTCGCGGCGGCCTGCCCGACCAGCGCGCCGCTGAGCAGCAGCGCGGCGAGCACGGCGAACCTGCCGCGCCCGGCCAGCACCAGACCGGCCGCCGCCGCCGCAAGCCCGGCTGCGGCCAGCGGGAACGTCCAGGCGGTGACGAGGTCGCTGGCGGTTGCCCCGAGCGCGATCACGGCCACCGCGGCGCCGCCGCCGAGCAGGGCGCGCCGCCCGGGCCACGCGTACGAGAGGCCGGTCCAGGCGGTGATGACCAGGATCCCGGCGAACACGAAAGTCTGCCGGTACGGGCTGCCGTTGGGCGTCGCGAAGACATGCCACACCAGGTGCGTCGGCTCCCACTGCAGGGACAGGGCGACCGCCGCCGCGAGCCCCGTCCACACCCACCGCTCGCGCCGCGGCACCCCGCGGTGGAAGGCGAGCGCGCAGGCCAGCAGCAGCGTCCCGCCGCCGATGAAGACCGCGGGCGTGAAGAAGCTGTACGTCGCCGGGAGCGCGCGGGCGAACACATCGGACCATCCGGCGGGCGCGAACTCCTTCGTCCAGCCCGGGTAGGCGTGCCGGGAGCCGAGGAAGACGGGGACCAGGACGGGTGCGGCCAGCGCGATGCCGAGCAGCACGGTCCAAGTGGCCCGCAGCAGCGCTCGAATCCGCTGCCGCGCCTCCGTCTCCTCCAGCAGCAGCCGTACGGCGAGGATCAGCGCGGCGCCGATGGTGGCCATGTAGGCGGTGTAGAAGTTGGCGATCCACGCCACGGCGACGATCACCGGGCCGAGGACCGGCCGCCTTCCCTTCCGTGCCCACTCGCCGACCAGGCACAGCAGCGGGAAGGCGATCAGCCCGTCCATCCACATCGGGTTGTACGACGCCTCGACGACCGACCAGCCGCACAGCGCGTACGAGGCGCCGAGGACCCCGGCCATCCACCACCGCCCGCCCCTGTCCCTGTGCAGCGACAGCAGCAGCCAGGTCATGGCGGCCGCCGCGGTCGCCATCTTCAGCACCGTGATCACATAGACGGCGAGGTCGATGTCCTCCCGTGGGAAGAGGCCGACCAGCAGGGAGAACGGGCTCGTCAGATAGGTGCCGAGGTCGGGAAGGAAGCTGGTCCCGTACCCGGACTGCCAGTTGAGCAGCAGCCCGCCGTCGGACCGGCCGTGCAGCAGATCCCACAGATGCGCATGGAACGGCACGAACTGGTTGCCGAGGTCGTTCACGCTGCGGGTGTGCGGTCCGAAGGGGAAGCTGCGGGCGACGGCGTCGCCGGCGCACACGGCCCCCACGGTGATCAGCGCGGCGAGGGCAGCGGCTCGGCCGCGCGCGGATTCCAGAGTCGACATGATGACTCGAATATGCCAGCGCCGATCGCGAAAACAGCCTGGAGAAAGTCCAGTTCACGCAAAAGTCGCCCACGCGTCATGTGGTGAATCCATGAGCGACATTCGCGTCGGTTGTTGTACTAGCGTGCTGATCTCGATAGTTGTTCCGTGCTTCAATGAAGAGGAGATCATTGGCCGCTTCCATGAGCATGTGACCCAGGAGCTCGCCCTGCTCGGGCAGGAATTCGAGCTGGTCTATGTGGACGACGGAAGCCAGGACCGGACGCTCCCCCTTCTCCAGGAGATCGCCGAGGCCGACTCCCGTACCCGCTATGTCTCCTTCAGCCGCAACTTCGGCAAGGAGGCGGCGATGCTCGCCGGCCTCCAGCATGCCGAGGGCGACGCGGTGGTCATCATGGACGCCGACCTCCAGCATCCGCCGGAACTCGTCCGGCGCATGCTCCTCCTGCATGAGGAGGGCTTCGACCAGGTCATCGCCCGGCGCACCCGCAAGGGCGACCGGGTCACCCGCACCCTCACCGCCCGCGCCTACTACTGGCTGATCAACCGCCTCGTCGACGTCGAACTCGTCGACGGCGTGGGCGATTTCCGGCTGCTGTCGCGCCGCACCGTGGACGCGATCCTCGAACTCACCGAGTACAACCGGTTCTCCAAGGGCCTCTTCGCCTGGGTCGGATTCCGCACCACCACATTCGAGTACGAAAACGCCGTACGTGAGCAGGGCCGCTCCAAATGGAGCTTCGGCAAACTGCTCAACTACGGGCTCGACGGGCTGCTCTCCTTCAACAACAAGCCGCTCCGGGCCGCTCTCTACCTCGGAATGCTGCTGCTCGCCGTAGCCATGGCATACGCGGCCTGGATTGTCGGTGTCGCCCTGGTGAACGGTGTGGACACCCCCGGGTATGTCACGCTTCTGGTGACGGTCATCGCGCTCGCCGGCGTACAGATGGTGATGCTCGGGGTGGTCGGCGAGTACGTCGGCCGTATCTACTACGAGGTGAAGCGACGGCCGCACTTCCTGGTGAAGGCGACCAACGTCGGCCTTCCACTGCAGGGAGGGGAGCCGCACACACGCACGGGGGAGCTCGTAAGACGATGACGGTCCAGGTCCAGATGCTCAGATTCGCCCTGGTGGGGGTGGTGAACACCGGGACGTACTACGGGCTGTATCTGGCCCTGCTGACCTGGCTGCGGATGCCGTACGTCGCGGCGCACGTCCTCGCCTTCACGCTCAGCATGGTCGGGTCCTTCTTTCTGACCTCGTACTTCACGTACCGGACCCGGCCGACGTGGCGCAAGTTCCTGCTGTTCCCGCTCACCAATGCCGCGAACTTCGCCGTCACCACCAGCGGGGTCTACCTGCTGGTGGACGTGTGGCAGGTCGGCAGCCGCTACGCGCCGCTGATCGCGGCCGCCGCGGCCATCCCGGTGACCTTCGTCGTCTCACGGATGATCATGTTGCGCCCCGAACGGACCCGCCCGGGAACGGGCCGCGGACCGGGCAGCGGCTCGCACACGGAGAAGCCCGGGGCAAAGGCGCCCGCATCTGCGACCTCCGCATCTGCGGCCTCCGCATCTGCGGCCTCCGCATCTGCGACTTCCGCGGAATCGTTGGTCGAACCAGTGGCCCAGACCCCTGGGACTGCCTAACATCGATCACCGCAGGGTCTTGTGCACCGTCGCACAATCACGCCGGGAGGCTCCTTTGCACCGCCGCCGTCGCACCGCGCTCACCGTCTCCGCCGCGCTTCTCGTCGCCGCTCCCCTCCTCGCCGCCTGCGGCAGTGAAGCTCACCCGGGGGCCGCCGCCGTCGTCGGCGGGCAGCGGATCGAGGTGTCCACCGTCCAGGCGAAGGTGGCGGACGTACGCGCTGCCCAGGAGCGTTCCCCGCAGGCCGCCCAGCTGATCAAGGACAGCGGCCGGCTCGGCCGCGCCAAGCTCTACGACCTCATCGTCGACCAGGTCGTGCAGAAGGCCGCGGACGACGCCGGCGTCAAGGTCAGCCGCAAGGACATCCAGGACGGGCGCGCCGCCCTCGCGCAGCAGTCCGGCGGAGAGGACCAGCTCGCCGCCATGTATCTGCAGCAGCGGGGTGTCGCTCCGGACCAGCTCGACGATGTCGTACGCCGCGACGTCCTGGTCGCCAAGCTCGCCACCGCGCTCGGCGCGACCAACAGTCCCGAGGGCCAGCAGAAGCTGAACGAGGCCTTCACCGCCGCCGCCAGGTCGCTCGACATCGACGTCAACCCGCGCTTCGGCACCTGGGACGACCAGAAGCTGGAGCTCGGCAGCTACAAGGCCCCGTGGATCACCCAGGTGACCAAGGAGCAGGAGCCCGTCGAGGCGGGTGCGTAGCGCAGGGTAGTTTCGACGGGTGAGTACAGAAGCACCCGCCGCCGGCCGCATCGTTCTGCTGACCGCCAGCCATCGCGTCGCACCCGGACTGCTGTCCTGGCCCGCATGGCAGACGCTGCACGCCGCGGACCGGGTGGTGTGCGCCGACGAGGCGCACCCCCAGCTGCCGTATCTGCGCGAGGCAGGCATCACCGTGGAGCACACCGCGCTCACCGCCGAGGAGCTGGTGGACGCCTGTGCCGGGAGTACCTCCCGGGCCGGGGGCGCCGGGGCCGAGGGCCCTGGGGAAGGGCGGACCATCGTGGTTCTGCCCTCCGGCGAGGGCGACCGGGCCCTGACCGACGGGCTGGCCCGGCTGGCCGGCTCCGGCCGGGTGCAGATGCCGGACCTGGAACTGCTGCCCGGCTCGTACGACCTGCCCGGCGCCCGTCTCCTCGACCTCGTCCAGGTCATGGACCGGATCAGGCGCGAGTGCCCCTGGTCCTCGCAGCAGACGCACGAGGGACTCGCCAAGTACGGCATCGAGGAGGCGTACGAACTCGTCGAGGCCATCGAGGACGGCGACCGCGACGAGCTGCGCGAGGAGCTCGGGGACGTACTCCTGCAGGTCGTCTTTCATGCGGCCATCGCGCAGGAGGACGAGGCCGAGCCGTTCTCCATCGACGACGTCGCCGGGACGATCGTCGAGAAGCTGATCCACCGCCACCCGCATGTCTTCGGCGACGCGACCGCCGAGACACCGGAGGAGGTCCGGGAGCACTGGCTCCGTACGAAGGCGATCGAGAAGCAGCGCGACTCGGTGACCGACGGCATCCCGCTCGGCCAGCCCGGCCTCGCGCTGGCGGCCAAGCTGGCTTCGCGGGTACGGACGGCGGGCCTCGAGGTGCCGCTGCCCGCCGGCGAGGGCATCGGGTACGCCCTGCTCGCACTCGCCGTCCGCGCGGAGGCGAACGGCGAGGACCCGGAGGCCGCCCTGCGCGCCGCCGCCCGCGCCTACCGGGACGCGGTCCGTGCCGCCGAGGGGCAGGAGTGAGCGCTCGGCCGGAGCTGTTCACCTGGGAGTTCGCCACCGATCCGTATCCGGCGTACGCCTGGCTGCGCGAGCACGAGCCGGTGCACAGAGCGACACTGCCCAGCGGGGTCGAGGCATGGCTGGTGACGCGGTACGCCGATGCCAGGCAGGCTCTCGCCGACCAGCGGCTGTCGAAGAATCCGGCGCACCACGCCGAGCCCGCGCACGCCAGGGGGAAGACGGGAATCCCGGGCGAGCGCAAGGCGGAGCTGATGACGCATCTGCTGAACATCGACCCGCCCGACCACACGCGGCTGCGGCGGCTCGTGTCGAAGGCGTTCACCCCGCGCCGGGTCGCCGAATTCGCCCCGCGGGTGCAGGAGTTGACCGACCGGCTCATCGATGGATTCATCGAGAAGGGGGAGGCTGACCTGATTCACGAGTTCGCGTTCCCGCTCCCCATCTATGCCATCTGCGACATGCTCGGTGTCCCGCGCGAGGACCAGGACGACTTCCGCGACTGGGCGGGCATGATGATCCGTCACGGTGGCGGGCCGCGCGGCGGAGTTGCCCGCTCGGTGAAGAAGATGCGCGGCTATCTCGCGGAGTTGATCCACCGGAAGCGGGTGGAGCCGGGTGACGACCTGATCTCCGGGCTGATCCGCGCCAGTGACCACGGCGAGCACCTCACCGAGAACGAGGCCGCGGCGATGGCCTTCATCCTTCTCTTCGCGGGCTTCGAGACGACGGTCAATCTCATCGGCAACGG
Organism: Streptomyces sp. NBC_01142; assembly: GCF_026341125.1. NCBI lineage: Bacteria > Bacillati > Actinomycetota > Actinomycetes > Kitasatosporales > Streptomycetaceae > Streptomyces > Streptomyces sp. NBC_01142. The sequence goes on along the minus strand of NZ_JAPEOR010000002.1, from coordinate 2,311,913 downwards.
GGTCTACGCGCTGCTGCGCAACCCGCAGCAGCGCGAGCGGCTCCAGGCCTCCCTGGCAAAGGGGGAGAGCGGTCTACTCGCCACCGGTGTCGAGGAGTTGCTGCGCTACGACGGGCCCGTGGAGCTCGCGACCTGGCGGTTCGCGACCGAGCCGCTCACGCTCGGCGGGGAGCGGATCGCGGCGGGCGATCCCGTACTGGTCGTCCTCGCGGCCGCGGACCGGGACCCGGAGCGCTTCACCGCTCCGGACACCCTCGATCTCTCCCGGCGCGACAACCAGCATCTGGGGTACGGGCACGGCATCCACTACTGCCTCGGCGCGCCGCTCGCGCGACTGGAGGGACAGACCGCACTCGCGACGCTGCTCAGCAGAATGCCGGACTTGAGGCTTGCGGGCGATCCGGCCGATTTGCGGTGGCGTGGGGGGCTCATTATGCGTGGATTGCGCACGCTGCCGGTGGAGTTCACCCCTTCGCGCATCTGACGTATATCTGACGCTGCGTCAAAACTGTGACTTCCGCGTGATCTCCGCTGTATCGACTTGTGACTCGCGTTCGATGCGGCTACCTTCACCGTCGTCTCGGCAGTTACGCGAAAGGCAACCGCATGCGCTCCGGCAATGGCCGTCATCGTCGTCCCCGCCAGGCTCCGGCCCTCGTCGTCGCGGCAGGGGTGACGGGATCGGCCATCGCGATCCCGCTGCTCGGCGCGACCTCGGCGTCCGCCGCCGACGCCTCCATGTGGGACCGCGTCGCGGAGTGCGAGAGCGGCGGCATGTGGAGTGCCGACCTTGGCAACGGGTACTACGGCGGGCTGCAGTTCTCGCAGGAGACCTGGCAGAGCTTCGGCGGTACGACGTACGCGCCCCGAGCCGATCTCGCCAGCCGCTCCCAGCAGATAGCGGTCGCGGAGAAGATCCTCGCCGCGCAGGGCCCCGAGGCGTGGCCCAGCTGCTCGCCGATCGCCGGGCTGACGGACGACGGTGCCGACACCGGCGTCGACCCGGGCGGCCTGCCGTCGGATGGGCAGAGCACTCCGGCGAAGCCGTCCGCCCCCGCCGGGTCGGCCACACCCGAGAAGGCCACCGAGCCCTCCGGGTCCGCTGAGCCGTCGACCGAGCCCTCGCCCGCCGGGTCGGACACGCCCAAGAAGGCCACCGAGCCGGCCAGGCCCGCCGAGTCGGCCGCACCCGACTCCGCCGAGGCGGGCACGGATGCCGGCAGCGGCAAGCACCGCGGCGGGCCCGCCCCGGAGAAGGTCGAGCCGGGCAATACGGACAATGAGCGCGAAACGGGTCGTCATGCCTCGCGAGGTGACGGTCCGGCGCGTGACACGGCCGGCGTCGCGGACGTCGATCCCGGCGAGTACACCGTCCGCCCCGGCGACAGTCTCTGGGCCATCGCCGACGAGCGTGAGGTGCCCGGCGGCTGGTCCGCGATCTACGAGGCGAACGAGCAGGCCCTCGGTGCGGATCCCGACCTCATCCTCCCTGGCCAGAGCCTCGATCTGGACCTGAAGTAGCGGCAGTTCGCGGTCTTATGTCCGGTTCTGTGTAAGTGAGACAAGGGTCTCTTTGCCCCAACTGGTGCAGCTTGCCCGGCGGAACCGCTGCTTCCGCCCCTCACCTGCGGAAACGAGAGTTCCCCGAGTGGCGAGATGGGTGTTTTCTCCCCGATGTTCCTCTTTTGAACATCGGGGAGCGCTGTGTTTACGGTCGGAACCGCTCGCCACCGCGGGCACCACTGACCGTCACGCCGAATCCTGCCGTCGGTCGGGGGGAGTACTCGTCGCTCAGAGCGCCGAAGGCAGGAGCGGGGGACCCAAGGTAAGCGCCGGACCCGGCCGTTGAGGATGAACGGCCGATCACGGCTTGGGGTGAAGCTGCGCGCTGGACGCGCGGCCGGGCAACTCACTTGGCCCGAACCCGACAGCTCACCTCGTAGGCGTCGGTGAGGAGAAGTTCCATGCTGCGTTTCAGCAATGGCAAGCACCGTCGCCCGACCGTTTTCCATCGCGCTTCCCGTATCGCCGCGCTCGCCGGTGTCGCCGGTGCGGCCGTGGCCGCCCCGCTGCTCGGCGCGACCTCCGCCTCCGCCGCGACCACGTCCGAGTGGGACCAGGTCGCCCAGTGCGAGGCCGGCGGCAACTGGTCCATCAACACCGGCAACGGCTACTACGGCGGCCTGCAGTTCTCGTCCTCCACCTGGGCCGCGTACGGCGGCACCGCCTACGCCGCGTCGGCCGACCAGGCCTCCAAGTCCCAGCAGATCGCGGTCGCCGAGAAGGTCCTGGCCGGCCAGGGCAAGGGTGCCTGGCCGAGCTGTGGCGTGGGCCTGTCCAACGCCGCCAACGACGGCGGCTCCGCCGAGCCGTCCCAGGCCCCGGCCCCGGCTCCCGCCCCGGAGCGCGCCGAGGCCCCGACCACCCGCTCCGAGCGCGCCGAGGCCCCCGCCCCGGCCGCGAAGCCCGCCGCCAAGGGCTTCGAGAAGGGCGACGGCGAGTACAAGGTCAAGGCCGGCGACACCCTCGGCACGATCGCCGAGGAGAAGAAGGTCGAGGGCGGCTGGAAGAAGCTGTTCGACCTGAACAAGGACATCGTCGACGACGCCGACGTGATCTACCCGGGCCAGCAGCTCCACCTGAGCTGACCCCCGGGCCCCAGAGCCCCCCGGTCCGGCGCCTATTCCCCCGTACGCGCCGGGCCGGGGTTTTGCCTGTCAGCGGCACGCGAACCCATTACCGGCAGGTAGGTTCGGTGCGCTTTCTCCCGTACGCGGCTGTTCATGCGCTTTTTCGTCCCAGGGGGCGGGCATCGGCCGGCTGATGTCCCGGAGCCGGTTAGGCTCTTGCCGCAAGGCCAATGAGACCCTGCACCTCATAGCGTCACATCCCATAAGGAGATGCTCGTGCCGTCCATCGACGTCGTCGTAGCCCGGGAAATCCTGGACTCCCGAGGCAACCCCACGGTCGAGGTCGAGGTTGGCCTCGACGACGGCAGCACGGGTCGTGCTGCTGTTCCCTCCGGCGCCTCCACCGGTGCGTTCGAGGCTCTCGAGCTCCGCGACGGTGACCAGAACCGCTACCTCGGCAAGGGTGTCGAGAAGGCCGTCCTCGCCGTCATCGAGCAGATCGGCCCGGAGCTCGTCGGCTACGACGCCACCGAGCAGCGCCTGATCGACCAGGCGATGTTCGACCTGGACGCCACCCCGGACAAGTCCTCCCTCGGCGCCAACGCCATCCTCGGCGTCTCCCTCGCCGTGGCGCACGCCGCCTCCGAGGCCTCCGACCTGCCGCTCTTCCGCTACCTCGGCGGCCCGAACGCGCACCTGCTGCCCGTTCCGATGATGAATATCCTCAACGGTGGGTCGCACGCCGACTCCAACGTGGACATCCAGGAGTTCATGATCGCGCCGATCGGCGCGGAGTCCTTCTCCGAGGCCCTGCGCTGGGGCGCCGAGGTCTACCACACCCTCAAGTCCGTCCTGAAGACCAAGGGTCTGTCCACCGGTCTCGGTGACGAGGGCGGCTTCGCGCCGAACCTCGACTCCAACCGCGCCGCCCTGGACCTCATCCTCGAGGCCATCAAGCAGGCCGGTTACGTCCCGGGCAAGGACATCGCGCTCGCGCTCGACGTCGCCGCGTCCGAGTTCTACAAGGACGGCTCGTACGAGTTCGAGGGCAAGTCCCGCTCGGCCGCCGAGATGACCGAGTACTACGAGGAGCTCGTCGCGGCGTACCCGCTCGTCTCCATCGAGGACCCGCTCTTCGAGGACGACTGGGCCGGCTGGAAGGTCCTCACCGACAAGCTGGGCACCAAGGTCCAGATCGTCGGCGACGACCTCTTCGTCACCAACCCGGAGCGTCTGGCCCGCGGCATCGAGGACGGCGCCGCCAACGCGCTGCTCGTCAAGGTCAACCAGATCGGCTCGCTGACCGAGACCCTGGACGCCGTGGAGCTCGCGCAGCGCAGCGGCTTCAAGTGCATGATGTCCCACCGCTCCGGCGAGACCGAGGACGTCACCATCGCCGACCTGGCCGTCGCCACCAACTGCGGCCAGATCAAGACCGGCGCCCCGGCCCGCTCCGAGCGCGTCGCCAAGTACAACCAGCTGCTGCGCATCGAGGAGATCCTCGACGACGCCGCGGTGTACGCCGGGCGCAGCGCCTTCCCCCGGTTTCGCTCGTCGAACTGATTGAGCGGGGCAAGGGCTGAGCGCTAGCCAGTCGTACGTACGTCCCCGGCCGCGGTCCCGTACCGTGTCCGGGGACGTACGCGCGTAATGGGAGGGCGAGACCATGGCACGCAGAGGGGACCGGGACCGGTTCTCCACAGCGACCAGCCTGCGGCTGCTCGGTGAGCAGACCGCCGCCCGCGTCTACCGTTCCCAGAACCGCCGGCAGGCCCGCCGCTCCCGGCTCACCGGCCGGGCGGCCTTCCTTGCGCTGATCGTCTGCTCCCTGGTTGTCGCGCTCGCGTATCCGATGCGTCAGTACGTCTCCCAGCGTGCCGACATCGCCGACCAGGAGCGCCGCATCGACGAGGCCCGGGAGGTGGTGGAGCAGCTCCGGGACGAGAAGGCGCGCCTCCAGGACGACATGTACATCCAGCGGCTGGCCCGTGAGCACCTCCATCTCGTGCATCCGGGGGAGACCGGCTACATCATGATCGGCTCCGAGGCCGCCGAGAGGCGCCGTTCCGAAGAGGGGGCGGCGGACCGCCCCTGGTACTCGAACGTCTGGGACGGCGTCGACAAGGCCGACCGCAAGCAGCACCCGTAACCCCGAGCACCACCCGTGGCGCACGTAGCCCCCGTTGAACCGCAGATCCGCAGGATCCGCAGAACCCCAGAGCAGCAGAAGCGAACAAGGCAGGCATGGAAACCCCTCCTCCCACCACCGACCCGACCGAGCCGACCGACGCGGACATCGCCGCGTTCAAGGAGCAGCTCGGCCGCCCGCCGCGCGGTCTGCGCGCGATCGCGCATCGCTGCCCGTGCGGACAGCCGGATGTCGTCGAGACCGCTCCGCGCCTCCCCGACGGCACCCCGTTCCCGACGCTGTACTACCTGACCTGCCCGCGGGCGGCGTCGGCGATCGGCACGCTCGAGGCGAACGGCGTCATGAAGGAGATGACCGAGCGTCTGGCGAACGACCCGGAGCTGGCCGCCGCGTACCGCGCCGCTCACGAGGACTACATCGCGCGCCGCGACGCCATCGAGGTGCTGCAGGGCTTCCCCAGTGCGGGCGGCATGCCCGACCGCGTGAAGTGCCTGCATGTTCTCGTCGGCCACTCGCTGGCGGCCGGCCCGGGCGTCAATCCGCTGGGCGACGAGGCGATCGCCATGCTCCCCGAGTGGTGGAGCAAGGGGCCGTGCGTGACTCCGTGCGCGAGCGTCGGGGAAAACGCAAAAGAAGACGCAGAAGACGCAGCAGAAGACCTGGGACAAGGGGACAAGCAGTGACCCGGGTCGCCGCGATCGACTGCGGTACGAACTCCATCCGCCTCCTCGTCGCCGATGCCCACCCCGATACGGGGGAGCTGGTCGACCTCGACCGGCGGATGACCATCGTCCGGCTGGGCCAGGGCGTGGACCGGACCGGGAGGCTCGCGCCCGAGGCGCTGGAGCGGACCTTCGCGGCATGCCGTGAGTACGCCGCCGTGATCAAGGAGCACGGCGCGGAGAAGCTCCGCTTCGTGGCCACCTCCGCCTCGCGCGACGCCGAGAACAGGGACGAGTTCGTGCGCGGGGTGCTGGGCATCCTGGGTGTCGAGCCCGAGGTGATCACCGGGGAGCAGGAGGCGGAGTTCTCCTTCACCGGCGCCACCAGGGAGCTCACCGGGCGCACCGATCTGCCCCAGCCGTACCTGGTGGTGGACATCGGCGGCGGCTCGACGGAGTTCGTCGTCGGCGAGGAGCACGTCAGGGCCGCGCGGTCCGTGGACATCGGCTGTGTACGGCTGACGGAGCGGCACGCGCCGAGCAGCCCGGCGACCCCGGCGCAGATCTCCGCGATACGCGCCGACGTCGAGGCGGCGCTCGATCTGGCCGAGCAGACGGTGCCGATCGACGAGGCGCGGACGCTGGTCGGGCTCGCGGGTTCGGTGACCACGGTGGCCGGGATCGCGCTCGGCCTGGACGCGTACGACTCGGCGGCGATCCATCACGCGCGGATCTCCTACGAGCAGGTCCAGGACGTCACCGGCATGCTGCTGAACTCCACCCACGACGAGCGCGCGGCGATCGGTGTGATGCACCCGGGCCGGGTCGACGTCATCGCTGCGGGGGCGCTGGTACTGCTCACGATCATGCAGCGGATCGGGGCCCGGGACGTGGTCGTCAGCGAGCACGACATCCTCGACGGGATCGCCTGGTCGATCGTCTAGGGCCCGCCCGGGGACCGGCTGGCGGCCGCTTCACGGCTGCCTCGCAACGAACTTCGTGAAGTTCTTCACAAGGAAAAGGTCCCTGATGGGGGCCGTGAGGGGTGGAAAGCCCCCCGCCGCTCCTCCATTGGGCTCAGGCGCGCGCATTCCGGACGGTACCGGGCGCGTTGCGGGGGCGGTCACGGGACCGGTGGTCCACCTCGGGTTGGCCCTTAGGGGCCAGCTCACGAGGGGCGAACAGCGTTTGCCTTTACACCGTGGTCCCCCTGTGGCGCCATGACCTCGGTCACGTGGGCCGCGCAGTGTAGCAGAGCGGTGTAGGGACCTTGTGAAGGGGCTCACGAGCACCCCCTCCGAGGGGGGTGGATACTCGATGGCATGAGCACCACGGAGCGTCCCAGGATCCTCGTAGTAGGCGGTGGGTACGTAGGCCTGTACGCAGCTCGACGCATTCTGAAGAAGATGCGTTACGCGGAAGCGACCGTCACGGTCGTGGACCCGCGCTCGTACATGACGTACCAGCCCTTCCTCCCCGAAGCCGCCGCCGGCAGCATCTCGCCGAGGCACGTCGTCGTACCGCTGCGACGCGTTCTGCCCAAGGCCGAGGTGCTCACCGGTCGCGTCACGACCATCGATCAGGACCGCAAGGTCGCCACCGTCGCGCCGCTGGTCGGCGAGGCGTACGAGCTGCCCTTCGACTACCTGGTCGTCGCGCTCGGCGCGATCTCCCGTACCTTCCCGATACCCGGCCTCGCCGAGCAGGGCATCGGCATGAAGGGCATCGAGGAGGCCATCGGCCTGCGCAACCACGTACTCGAGCAGCTGGACAAGGCCGACTCGACGACCGATGAGGACGTCCGCCGCAAGGCGTTGACCTTCGTCTTCGTGGGCGGCGGCTTCGCCGGTGCGGAGACCATCGGCGAGGTGGAGGACCTGGCCCGCGACGCGGCCAAGTACTACTCCAACGTCAAGCGCGAGGACATGCGCTTCATCCTGGTCGACGCCGCGGACAAGATCCTTCCCGAGGTCGGGCCGAAGCTGGGCAAGTACGGCAAGGAGCACCTGGAGGGCCGCGGGGTCGAGGTCTACCTCTCCACCTCGATGGACTCCTGCGTGGACGGCCACGTGGTGCTGAAGAACGGCCTCGAGGTCGACTCCAGCACGATCGTGTGGACGGCCGGCGTGAAGCCGAACCCGGCGCTGGCCCGCTACGGCCTGCCGCTCGGCCCGCGCGGCCACGTGGACTGCAGCGAGAAGCTCCAGGTCCAGGGCACCGACTACATCTGGGCCGCGGGCGACAACGCCCAGGTCCCGGACATCGCCGCCCGCAAGGCCGGCGTCGAGAACGCCTGGTGCCCGCCGAACGCCCAGCACGCGCTGCGTCAGGCGAAGATCCTCGGCGACAACGTCATCTCGGGCATGCGCGGCTTCCCGCAGACGACGTACAGCCACGCCAACAAGGGTGCGGTGGCCGGGCTCGGCCTGCACAAGGGCGTCGCGATGATCGTCATGGGCAAGGTGAAGATCACGCTCAAGGGCCGGCTCGCCTGGTACATGCACCGTGGCTACCACGGCATGGCGATGCCGACCTGGAACCGCAAGATCCGCGTCTTCGCCGACTGGACCCTGGCGATGTTCCTCAAGCGTGAGGTGGTCTCCCTCGGCGCGATGGAGACGCCGCGTGAGGAGTTCTACGAGGCGGCCAAGCCGGCCCCGGCGGTCACCCCCGCCAAGGCGGAAGCCGAAAAGGCGAAGGCCTCCTAGTCCCGAGCACTGCCCCGAAGGGGCCGCCCGCCATCCGTGGTGCGGGCGGCCCCTTCGTCATGCGCGGGCAGCAACTCCCCACCCGCACACCTCTCGGGGCATCCTGCCCTTTTTGGGGCACGTAGCCGCCGTAAGGGGTATGTGAGGTACTCCACACGCCACAACATGCCTTTGTCACGGCATTGCGTGATGTCGGGAAGCACGCAGGGTGGTCGCATTGTTCACTGAAGTGCACCGCGCAGCCACGCCGCGTGGTGTGGAGCATTTCTGGGATCCACCGTCACGGAGGTGTGTGCCATGGCCGACGCCGCGCTGCGGCTGACCACTCTTGCCGAGGAGTTGCTGGGGGCCCCGCTCCCGGTCCGTATCCGGGCCTGGGACGGCAGCGAGTCCGGGCCCCCAGGCGCTCCCACCCTCGTCATCCGGCACCGGCGCGCGCTGCGCCGGCTGCTCTGGAGGCCGGGTGAGCTCGGGCTCGCCCGGGCCTGGGTCGCCGGGGAGATCGACATCGACGGCGATCTGTACACCGCCCTCGGTCTGCTCGCCGGGCTGATCTGGGAGCGCGACGACGACCGGGGCGCCGTTCATCCCGTGTTCGACCCGCGGCTGCGCGCCGCCGCCCTCGGGCTGCTGAAAGCCGGTGGCGTACTGCCCCCGCCGCCCCCGCCCGCCGAAGAAGTACGCCGCCGCTTGGGGCCGTTGCACACCAAGCGCCGCGACAAGCGGGCCATCAGCCACCACTACGATGTGGGCAACGACTTCTACGAGCTCGTCCTCGGGCCCTCCATGGTCTATTCCTGCGCCTACTGGGAGGACGGGGGAAGCCTCGAAGACGCCCAGCGCGACAAGCTCGACCTCATCTGCCGCAAGCTCGCCCTGAAGGAGGACGACCGGCTTCTCGACGTCGGATGCGGCTGGGGCTCGATGGCCATCCACGCCGCCCGCGAGTACGGCGTCCAGGTCACCGGCGTCACCCTCTCCCGTGAGCAGGCCGCCTACGCGCGCAAGCGCATCGCGGAAGAAGGCCTCACCGACCGGATCGAGATCCGCGTCCAGGACTACCGGGACGTCAGGGACGGGCCGTACGACGCGATTTCCTCCATCGGCATGGCAGAACACGTCGGCGCCGTGCGCTACCGCGAGTACGCCGACCAGCTCTTCGCCCTCCTCAAGCCCGGCGGCCGCCTCCTCAACCACCAGATCGCCCGCCGCCCCGAGCACGACGAATCCGCCTACCGCGTGGACGACTTCATCGACCGGTACGTGTTCCCGGACGGCGAACTCGCCCCCCTGGGCGGCACCACCGCCACCATCGAAGGCGCCGGGTTCGAAGTGCGTGACGTCGAGGTGATCCGCGAGCACTACGCCCTCACCCTGCGCCACTGGGTCGCCAACCTGGAGGCCGACTGGCCGCAGGCCATACGGCTCACCACTCCCGGCCGCGCCCGCGTCTGGCGGCTCTATATGGCCGCCTGCGCGCTCGCCTTCGAGCGCAACAGGATCGGCGTCAACCAGATCCTGGCGGTGAAGACGCCGGAGGGCGGCGCTTCCGGGCTGCCCCTTCGCGCCCGCGACTGGCGCTAGATCCGAGGCACGACGTACGAAGGCACCACGGCACCACGGCACCACGGCACCACGACGCCCCGCCGTACGACGGCACCACGGCACCACGGCACCCCGGCACGACGTACGACGGCACCACGGCACAGGTGAAGGGCCCCGCGACCACTGACGGTCGCGCGGGCCCTTCACCTGTCGTACGAGACCGACTACTCGGTCTTGATCGCCGTCAGCATGTTCAGCTTCGCCGCACTGCGCGCCGGCCACAGCGCCGCCAGCACTCCGACCACCCCGGCCAGCAGCAGGAAGATCCCGATCCGGTCCCACGGCATGACCAGCACGTACCCGGGGATATCGGACCTGATCGACTCGCCGATCGCCCAGGCCACGAAGGAACCGAGGCCGATGCCGATCAGAGCGCCGAAGAGCGAGATCACCACCGCCTCCAGGCGGATCATGCGCTTGACCTTGCGGCGGTCCAGGCCGATCGCCCGCAGCATGCCGATCTCCTGCTGCCGCTCGAAGACCGACATCGCGAGGGTGTTGATGACGCCGAGCACCGCGATGATCAGGGCCATCGCCAGCAGGCCGTACATGATGTTCAGCAAGGTGTTGATCATGCCGCCGAACATGTTCCGGATGTCCTGCTGGTCCATGATGCTCATCGCCGGGCTGTCACCCAGCGCGTCCACCAGCGCCTTCTCGTTCGCCGCGGTCGCGCCGCCGTCCATCTTCACCCAGACCTCGGGGATGTACGGCTTCGGCTCGAACGGCGCGAGGACGTCCGTCGACAGGAGCATGGGGTCGAGGAGCTCGTTCGCCTTGTAGACCGCGCCGACCGTCAGGTTCTTCGTTTCCGCCTTGCCGCCGTCGCTGTCGCCGCCGAACTTCGCCGGCAGCGTGTCACCGGCCTTCCAGCCGTTCGACTTTGCCATCTCCTCGTCGATCGCGATCTGGCCCTTGCTGAGCGTGGCCAGCGAGCCGGAGACCGTCTCGAGGTGGAAGACCTTCTCCACGGCCCCGGGAGTGACCGCGGACACGGAGTGCCACGAGCCCTTGATCTCCAGCGAGGAGGTCTGCTTCGGGGAGACCGCGCCGGCTCCCTTCGCCTTCTCCAGCGCGTCGAGCGCCGACTTGTCCAGCCCGCCGCCGCCGGCCATCGTCACCAGGTAGTCGGCCTTGATGTTGTCCGTGGTCGCCTTGTCCACGGCACGGCCCAGCGTGACGCCGAGCACCGAGAGCCCGGTGACCAGGGTGAGGCCGATGGCCAGCGCGGAGGCGGTGGCACCGGTACGGCGCGGGTTGCGCACCGCGTTCTGCCCGGCCAGCTTGCCGGAGACCCCGAAGACGCGGCGCAGCAGCGGGCCCGCCAGCGCGATCACCGGCCGCGACAGCAGCGGGATCAGGATGATGACGCCGATCAGGGCGAAGAAGGCACCGGTCCCGATGATCACCCGGCCGTCCTTGCCGAGCGCGGCCCCGGCGGCGATGCCCACCGCGCCGAGCAGCGTGATCGCGCCGCCGATGGAGTTCCGTACGACAAGGGACTTGGTGGTCGCCACCGCGTGCACGCTGCTCATCGCCGCCACCGGCGGGATCTTCGCGGCCCGGCGGGCGGGCAGCCACGAGGCGAGCACGGTGACCAGTACGCCGACGACGACGGCGGCGATGATCGCGGTGGGCGAGATGATCAGCGGCCCCGCCGGCACCTTCGCACCGAAGGAGGTCATCGCGGAACGCAGACCGGTCGCGAGCCCGATACCGAGGACGAAGCCGATCACGGAGGCGATCGCGCCGACCACCAGCGCCTCGAGCATCACCGAGCGCTTGACCTGCCGGCGCGAGGCGCCGACGGCGCGCATCAGCGCCAGCTCCCTGGTGCGCTGGGCCACCAGCATGGTGAAGGTGTTGGCGATCAGGAAGATGCCGACGAAGAGGGAGATGCCCGCGAAGACAAGCAGAACCGTGTTGAGGGTACTCAGGCCCTGCTCGGTCATCTTCGCCTCGTCGGCGGCGAGCTGCTTGCCGGTCTGCGCGCCGGCGTCCTTGGGCAGCAGCGGCTCGACGGCGTCCAGGATCTTCTGGTCGGAGGCGCCGGCCGCGGCGGCGATCGTGACGTCCTTGAAGTAGCCGGGCTGCAGATACAGCTTCTGCGCGGCGGGGGTGTCGAACAGGACCAGGCTGCCGCCCGCGTTGACCGCGCCGTCCTCGGTGGTGAAGACACCGGAGAGGGTGTACTCCTTCACCGGGCCGTTGGTCGCGACCCGCACGGTGTCCCCGACCCGGTACTTGCCCTTGTCCGCGGAGTCCTGGTCGAGGGCTATCTGACCGTCCTTCACCGGGCCCGAGCCGTCGGTGAAGTCGTACTGGGCGTCCTTGCCGTCCTTGCCGGGCGAGAAGTTCGCGCCGGTGTTGGACCAGCCGTTGCCGATCAGCTTGCCGTCCTGGTCGGCGACCCCGGCGAAGCCGGAGACCCGTCCGGTGGCGTGGGCGACCCCGTCCAGACCCCGGATCTTCTCCAGGGTCTTCGTGCTGATGCCGGCGTCCTTCTTGCCGTCGGTCTGGCCGGCGTACGTGGTGACGGCGACCGCGACATTGTCGTAGCTCTTGGCCGACTGCTTGCGGTAGGCGTTGCCGAGGGTGTCGGTGAAGACCAGGGTGCCGGAGACGAACGCCACGCCGAGCATTACGGCGAGTACGGTCATCAGCAGCCTGGCCTTGTGCGCGAGCACATTGCGCAGGGCGGTACGGAACATGTCTGTGTCAGTCCTGTGGTGAGAGCCGGAGGTCTACGGAACGGCGGTCGTTCAGCTGGTCCGGCCCTTGGCGTCGAAGGCCTTCATCCGGTCGAGGACGCCGTCGGCGGTGGGCCGGAGCATCTCGTCGACGATCCGGCCGTCCGCCAGGAAGATCACCCGGTCGGCGTAGGAGGCGGCCACCGGGTCGTGCGTGACCATGACGACGGTCTGGCCCAGCTCGCGTACGGAGTTGCGCAGGAAGCCCAGCACCTCGGCGCCCGAGCGCGAGTCCAGGTTTCCGGTCGGCTCGTCACCGAAGATGATCTCCGGCTGCGAGGCCAGGGCGCGGGCGACGGCGACGCGCTGCTGCTGGCCGCCGGAGAGTTCGGTGGGGCGGTGGCTGAGGCGGTCCCTCAGCCCCACCATGTCGATGACCCGCTGCAGCCACTCCTTGTTGGGTTTGCGGCCGGCGATGTCCATGGGGAGGGTGATGTTCTCCTGTGCCGTCAGCGTCGGCAGCAGGTTGAACGCCTGGAAGATGAAGCCGATCTTGTCCCGGCGCAGCTGGGTCAGCTGCTTGTCCTTCAGCGACCCGAGCTCGGTCTCACCGATCCGTACGGAGCCGGAGCTGAAGCTGTCCAGTCCGGCGACGCAGTGCATCAGCGTGGACTTGCCGGAGCCCGACGGACCCATGATCGCGGTGAACTCGGCCTGATGGAAGTTCACGGTGACCTGGTCCAGGGCGACCACCTGGGTCTCGCCCTGTCCGTACACCTTGGACAGTTCCGTGGCGCGGGCTGCCACTGCGGTGGCGCGGTGAGCGAGGGGGGTGGTGGTCACGAGGGGGCACTCCTTGTTCACGGTGTTGTGCGGGACCATCCCATCGTGTCCGCCGTCCCGGTGCCCGTTCCCGGGGCCCTCTTGGGTCGGACCGCACGGCCGGCTCCTCCTCCTTTGGTATGACGGTGTCCCTGAGAACGGGGGGAGGGGACGGGGCGGCGACTTTCCGTCAATCCGTTGAGCGCGAGGCGGCGGCAGAAGGCCGTGCCGGGTGGGTACGAATGCCCCTTTACCTGCACTGACGGACTCTCAGGCGCCAATAAAATAAGACAACATCGGGCCATCGCACGGCTGTCCGAGCGATCTACCCGGATAGGCTCGTGAGCCAACGCGGAGCCGCGCGCCACGCCCGGATGGTGGAACGCAGACACGGCGAGCTTAAACCTCGCTGGCCTTCGGGCCGTGCCGGTTCGAGTCCGGCTCCGGGCACACTGTGCGCCTGTGACGTTAGGGGGGCACGGCTCCGAGGGGCGGTCCGGCCCCGGGCCCTGACCAGGTTCCGGGGGCCGGCCCGGTCACGATCCCGGAAAGATCCTCCCCGGGCACTAGGGTGTTCCTTTTGCTCCCGCATTACTCTTGACTCCTAGGCCGCGCAGGGTGGCCATGGAGGAGTGAGATGAGGAGCAGCAACCCGGTCTTCTCGCGACGGGGGTTCAGCCGCGACAACGGCCATGCGGGGTTCAACGCGCAGCAGCCGCAGGCCGGGGGCCCCGCCGTAGGAACCAACCCTTACGTGCAAGGCGCGGGCAACCCGTACGCCACCAACCCGTACGCACCGTCGGACACACAGCTCGGCGCCCCGCAGGCTCCCCCGCGCGGCAATGTGATGACCATCGACGACGTCGTGGCGCGCACCGCCATGACGCTCGGCACGGTCTTCGTCACCGCCACTCTCGCGTGGTTCCTGCTGCCGGTCGACGAGGCCAATCTCGGCACGTCGTACGGCATCGCGATCGGCGCCGCCCTGGTGGCCTTCGTCTTCGCGATCATCCAGGCCTTCAAGCGCAAGGCGTCGCCCGCGCTGATCCTGGCGTACGCGGCCTTCGAGGGTGTCTTCCTCGGAGTCATCTCCAGCGCCGTCTCCACCTATGTCTCGGCCGGTGCGGTCCCGCAGGCGGTGCTCGGCACCATGTCGGTCTTCGCCGGTGTGCTGTTCGCGTACAAGATGCGCTGGATCCGCGTCACCCGCCGTTTCTACGGCTTCGTGATGGCCGCGGCCATGGGCTTCGTGCTGCTCATGATGGTGAACCTGCTGTTCTCCGTCTTCGGCGGCGGTGACGGCCTCGGCTTCCGCAGCGGCGGCCTTGGCATTCTCTTCGGTGTCATCGGCATCATCCTCGGCGCGTGCTTCCTCGCCCTCGACTTCAAGCAGGTCGAGGACGGCATCGCGTACGGCGCTCCGCGCGAGGAGTCCTGGCTGGCGGCCTTCGGCCTCACCATGACCCTGGTGTGGATCTACATGGAGTTCCTGCGGCTGATCTCGATCCTGCAGGGCAACGACTGACGCAGTACCCCAGTCGTACGAAGGGCCCGCAGCATTTGCTGCGGGCCCTTCGGCGTGTTCGCACGCCTAAAGCAGCTTGCGCGCTGCGCGCCTCAGGTCGTACTCATGGATGATCGCTTTGGCATGTCCGTATGCGAGGTCGTGTTCGCTCCGGAGCCAGCTGACCTTCTCCTCGAAGCGGAAGAGGGAGGGGCCTTCATCGACGGCGCGGAGCCAGTCGGAGATTTCACGACCGGTGCAATGAGGGATTCGGGAGAGCAGATTTCGATGGGTCTCTTCGGAGAAGACTTGGGACATCGGCGCCTCCGGACGCGTTGCGCGTGTGCTCCTTCACGCCACCGTGCCTGAGCGTTCGCGTATTGGCAACAGGCCCGTGGTGGCGCATAGGCTCGCGGAGTGCTTGAAACGACTGAGCTGACGGCCGCCGTGGACCGCTTCGCCGACCGGCTGCGGGCCGCTCCGCAGAGCCGGCTGACGCGCGGTGCGGCAGCCGAGGGACTGGCGCTGGCCAGGGAATTGTCGGTACGGGCCCAGCGGATCGAGGAGCCGGGGACGCAGCCGCGGATCATGCCCGACGCGGGTGTGTTCGCGGTGGCGGACCAACTGATGGTGGCGGGCCAGGATTTGGCCGAGGCGTTGCGAACGGCCCCGTCCGGTTCCGTGGCGGAGGTTGACGAGGCCGTGGGTCTGGTGCGGGCGGCTGCGGGGCGGGCGGGCCTCTAGAGCGGGTCCTGGCTCCGGCGCGGGCCCTTGCGCGAGCCTGTGGCGCGGCCCTTCGGGTGGACCTGTGGCGCGGCCTCGGGTGGCCGCGCGGGAGGGGTCAGAGCGACGCGATCACGCGGTCCGCGAGGATGTAGACGCTCTCCTCGCCGCAGGCGAACGTCAGGGCGTACGCGCCCGAGACGCCGGAGCCGCCCAGCAGGACGGGGGTCTCGCCCACGCGCAGCGCCTCGGCGAGCCGCTCGGCGGTCTCCCGGTGGCCCGGCGTCATGCAGAGCGTCGTGCCGTCGGCGAAGACATACACATCGAGTGTGCCGAGCGGGCCCGGCCGTACGTCGGCGAGCTCCGTACGCGTCTGGGCGAGCTCCTCGAGACGGGCCACCGTGCGCTCGTGGTCGGTGACCACGGGAGTCTGGACCGGGACGAAGTCCGGGTGCGAGGGGTGGCGGCGGCGGGCAGCGGCCAGTTCGGGGGAGTCCTCGGCGAACTCCGTCACCTCGGGCAGGTCCGCCAGGTCGTCGAGCGCCTCGACGGCCTCGAAGTCCATCGCCTCAAGACCCACGAGGTCGGCCTGGCGCGGAACGTAGAAGGGAAGCTCCTCGCCGGGCGCGGCCAGGCCACCGAGCAGCGAGGGAGCGTCCGCGGCGTCGCGGGTCTCCTGCGCGGCCCAGAACGCGCGCGCCTCGGCCAGCTCACGCTCGCGTTCCTCGGCGAGCGCCTCGGCGACGGCGGCGCGTATCTCGGCGGCGGGGCTGGTACGGGCATGCGGCACGAAAGGGGTGCGGCCGGTGCTGTGCACCACCGCCAGCTCGCTGCGCAGGGCGGCAACCTGCTTACGCAGACCGTGTGCGGCGTGCAGGGCAGCGGCGCCCACGGCCGTGGCTGCGGCGGTGGTCAGCAGCAGGGCAAGAAACATGGCGCTCACTGACTTACTCCTGGTTTCAATCGATCCCCCCGACTTCCTACATCAGCTTGCGGGGAGCCCGCGCCCCCTGTCAGTGCATTACGTCACGAATTGGACAGGTCTTTTGGCCCGGGGTTTAGCCCCGGAACGGTCCTGACCTGGGGGAATGGCTCTCCCCCAGGAGATAGGTCACATCCTGGGGGAGATTCAGTCACGACTTGAGCTCCGAGGGACCCGAAAAGCGCATCAGCTCAGGCATTCCGCCGCCGTCAGCTGTTGGTCGCGTTCCGCTTCGCCTGTGCTGGGGGCAGGTGCCGCCTTCGTGCCTCAGGCGACCCCTACCCTCCGCTCCCGCTCAGCTCAGCCGCGCGTTTTGTTGGTCGCGTTCCGCTTCGCCTGTGCTGGGGGCAGGTGCCGCCTTCGTGCCTCAGGCGACCCCTACCCTCCGCTCCCGCTCAGCTCAGCCGCGCGTTTTGTTGGTCGCGTTCCGCTTCGCCTGTGCTGGGGGCAGGTGCCGCCTTCGTGCCTCAGGCGACCCCTACCCTCCGCTCCCGCTCAGCTCAGCCGCTCGATGACCATCGCCATGCCCTGGCCGCCGCCCACGCACATGGTCTCCAGGCCGAACTGCTTGTCGTGGAACTGGAGGCCGTTGATCAGCGTGCCGGTGATGCGGGCGCCGGTCATGCCGAAGGGGTGGCCGACGGCGATGGCGCCACCGTTGACGTTCAGCTTGTCGAGCGGGATGCCCAGGTCGCGGTACGAGGGGATCACCTGGGCGGCGAACGCCTCGTTGATCTCGGCCAGGTCGATGTCGTCGATGGTCAGGCCGGCGCGCTGCAGCGCCTGCTTGGACGCCTCCACGGGGCCGTACCCCATGATCTCGGGCGACAGGCCGGAGACGCCGGTGGAGACGATGCGGGCGAGCGGGGTCAGGCCGAGCTCGCGCGCCTTCGTGTCCGACATGATCACGAGGGCGGCGGCGCCGTCGTTCAACGGGCAGCAGTTCGCGGCCGTCACCAGGCCGTCGGGGCGGAAGACCGGCTTGAGGCCCGCCACGCCCTCCACGGTGACGCCGGCGCGCGGGCCGTCGTCCTTGGAGACGACGGTGCCGTCGGGGAGCGTCACGGGGGTGATCTCGCGCTCCCAGAAGCCGTTCTTGATGGCTTCCTCGGCGAGGTTCTGCGAACGGACGCCGAACTCGTCCATGTCCTGGCGGGTCACGCCCTTGAGGCGGGCCAGGTTCTCGGCGGTCTGGCCCATCGCGATGTACGCGTCCGGGACCAGGCCGTCCTCGCGCGGGTCGTGCCAGCCGGCGCCCTCGCTCTGCGCGACGGCGGCGGTGCGGGCCTCGGCGTCGGCGAAGAGCGGGTTGTGGGTGTCGGGTAGCCCGTCGCTGGAGCCCTTCACGCTCCGGGAAACCATCTCGACACCGGCGGAGATGAAGACATCACCCTCGCCGGCCTTGATGGCGTGCAGCGCCATGCGGGAGGTCTGGAGGGAGGACGAGCAGTACCGGGTGATGGTGCAGCCGGGGAGATGGTCCATCCCCATCTGCACGGCGACGATACGGCCCAGGTTGTGGCCCTGCTCGCCGCCGGGGAGGCCACAGCCGAGCATCAGGTCGTCGATGTCGCGCGGGTCGAGCTCGGGGACCTTGGCGAGGGCGGCCTGAATGATCGTGGCGGTCAGGTCGTCGGGACGCAGCTCCTTCAGGGAGCCCTTGAAGGCCCGGCCGATGGGGGAGCGGGCAGCAGAGACGATCACGGCTTCGGGCATCACGGCTCCATGAGGGCGAGTAGGCAGGACTGTCAGGGAAGTTACCCGTACGTATCGCATAGGTCACCCGGCGGGCTGTGTGACGAGGGCCTCTTTTCTAAGCGCCCGCTCAGCCCGCGGGGTGCGGGCGCGTGCACCCGGGGGTTGTTCCCCTGCCCCGCCCCTTCCCATAACGGGGGACGGCACCCCCAGGCCCCCTGAGAGGAAGTGGTTACGTGGGGGCTGACGCCCCCGCACCCCCACCATGCTGCGGCTTCGCGCCGCGGGGTCCGCCGTGAGGACCTTCGAGGTGTGAGGGCTGCCGCACCCGCACCTCACGGGCCGGCCTGCCCCTGTGTGGCGTTCCGCTGGGGAGGGGCCGTGCAGGGTCGTCCCCGCAGGGGATTGGCGGCAAAACCCGGCCCACGAAAACCGGACCCTGTATGCCGCCGACCCCGAGGAGTCGAGCCCGGAGGGGCCCCGGAACCCGCACCGTGCAGGACCCCGCACCACGGGCCCGGGCCACCCGGGCCCGCACCGGACAGGACCCCGCACCACAGGCCCGAGCCACCCGCACCCGCACCCGCAGGACCCCGCACACGTCAGGCGCGGTGAGGTTCCGAGGAGGAAGAGGGGGAAGGGGCCGGTTCCGGGGACGCTGTCGGCGTGGGGAGGCGGCGCCTGCGGCGGTGCTTCAGCAGTGCCCAGGGCGCCCGCGCCCCCGTCACCTCCGTACCCGCCTCCGCCGCCGCTGTCGCCGCCGCCGTAGCCACCGGGAGCACTCTCTCGTGGCGGTCCGGCTCCGGGCGGTCCGACTCCGGCCACAGGCCCAGCACCGCGCACAGCGTCGGCAGCACCGCCATCGCCGCCGTCGCGTACCCCTCCGCCGACGGGTGGTAGTTGTCCGCGCCGAACATCTCGCGCGGGTTCGCCGCGAACTCCGGACCCAGCAGGTCGCCCAGCGAGACCGTACGGCCCCCCTGCTCCACGACCACGATCGTCTGAGCCGCCGCAAGCTGGCGCGAGACTCTGCGGGCCATCCAGCGCAGCGGCTGGTACACCGGCTCGATCGTGCCCAGATCCGGGCACGTGCCGACGACCACCTCCGCACCCGCCGTACGCAGTCTCCGCACCGCGGCGGACATATGGCGGACGGACTGCGTGGGTGGCACCCGGTGAGTGACGTCATTCGCGCCAATCATGATCACGCACACGTCCGGCGTCCGGGTCCGGTCCGCGAGCAGCAGCGTGACCTGGCGCTCCAGATCGTCCGACATCGCACCCGGAAGGGCGATGTTGCGTACTTCCACCGGCCGCTCCGCCACCGCCGCCAGCCCGGACGCGAGCAGCGCCCCCGGCGTCTGGCCCGCGCGGCGCACCCCCTGTCCCGCCGCCGTCGAGTCGCCGAGTACGGCCAGGTACAGCGGGTCGGTGTGCCCGAAGGCCAAGCCGTACAGCCCGTCACCGCGTGGCGGGACGGGCGCCGTGCCCCCGCCCACCGAGCGTTTCGCCAGCTGCACCTCGGCGAGCACCAGACCGACGGCCGCCGCTCCGAGCAGGCCGATGCCGCCACCGCCGTACGCCGCACCCGCGGCGATGCGTCGTGCCACCCTCGCCCTCGACACAGTCCCAGCCACCTCCTCGTAGCCGACCGCCGTACTTCGGTCATCAGCTAACTGCCCCGTAGCAACCGTCGCCCAATCTCGCGCTCGTCCGCATACGCTGGCCGCACCATTACGGAGACCCCGGAGAACATTGTGCGTATTCACCACTCGATGATCAGCCTCGTCGGCAATACCCCGCTGGTGAAGCTGAACACCGTGACCGCAGGAATTCAGGCGACCGTCCTGGCCAAGGTCGAGTACTTCAATCCCGGCGGGTCGGTCAAGGACCGCATCGCCCTGCGCATGATCGAGGCGGCCGAGCAGAGCGGAGCGCTCCAGCCCGGCGGCACGATCGTCGAGCCGACCAGCGGCAACACCGGCGTCGGACTCGCCATCGTGGCCCAGCAGAAGGGCTACAAGTGCATCTTCGTCTGCCCGGACAAGGTGTCCACGGACAAGATCAATGTGCTGCGTGCGTACGGCGCCGAGGTCGTCGTCTGCCCGACGGCGGTCGACCCCGAGCACCCCGACTCGTACTACAACGTCTCGGACCGGCTGGTGCGTGAGACGCCGGGCGCCTGGAAGCCCGACCAGTACTCGAACCCGAACAACCCCCGTTCGCACTACGAGACCACCGGTCCCGAGCTGTGGGACCAGACGGACGGGCGGATCACCCACTTCGTCGCGGGCGTCGGCACCGGCGGCACGATCTCCGGAACCGGCCGCTATCTCAAGGAGATCAGCGACGGCAAGGTCAAGATCATCGGCGCGGACCCGGAGGGCTCCGTGTACTCCGGCGGCTCCGGCCGCCCCTACCTCGTCGAGGGCGTGGGCGAGGACTTCTGGCCGACGGCGTACGACGCGACCGTGACCGACGAGATCGTCGCCGTGTCCGACAAGGACTCCTTCCAGATGACGCGCCGCCTCGCCAAGGAGGAGGGCCTCCTCGTCGGCGGCTCCTGCGGCATGGCCGTGGTCGCGGCGCTGCGCGTGGCCGAGGGGCTCGGCCCCGACGACATCGTGGTCGTTCTGCTGCCGGACAGCGGCCGCGGCTACCTCAGCAAGATCTTCAACGACGAGTGGATGGCGGACTACGGCTTCCTGGAGGGCGAGGGCCCGTCCGCGAACGTCGGCGACGTGCTGGCGCACAAGGAGGGCGGCCGCATCCCCAGCCTGGTGCACATGCACCCGGAGGAGACCGTCGGCGAGGCGATCGAGGTGCTGCGGGAGTACGGCGTCTCCCAGATGCCCATCGTCAAGCCGGGCGCCGGACACCCGGACGTGATGGCCGCCGAGGTCATCGGTTCGGTCGTCGAACGCGAACTGCTGGACGCACTGTTCACGCAGCGCGCCTCGCTGACCGACCCGCTGGAGAAGCACATGTCCACGCCGTTGCCGCAGGTCGGCTCGGGTGAGCCGGTCGCCGACCTGATGACGGTGCTCGGCGAGGCGGACGCGGCGATCGTGCTGGTCGAGGGGAAGCCGACGGGCGTGGTGAGCCGTCAGGACCTGCTGGCGTTCCTCGCCAAGGGCGGCAAGTAACCGGCACAGGGCGGAGCTTCGCGCAAACGGTACGAGCACGACACGTCTGCGCAGCACCCGCTTAACACGCGTCCGGCACAGTGGTGGATGTCGACAGGGAGACCAGGCAGGGACCCCGGTCGGCGACACAAGCGGCGTCTAGGACTTCCGGAGCGGCTCCCGGACTCTCACGACGCCCAGGACGCGGACCGGCCTGACCCGGCACCGTGTCCCATGCGGGGACCGCCGTCGTCCCGCCCTCCGGTTCGCCGGGGGTGCGGCGGTCCCCGCCCATCTCCATTTCGGCGATCGGTGCGCCTCCGGGGCGTCCGCCCGCTTGCCCGTTTACCGGGTTGCCCGGTCGGCCGGGGCGAACCTGCCCGTCAGCGCGCGGGCGAAGCCGCCCAGCTCGCCAGGAGCGCGAGGCGGTCCGCCGTTGCCGAGCGCGGCTCGGGAGTGTAGATCACCAGCAGCTGGTCCGGGTCGCCGGGCAGGGTGAGTGTCTCGTACGGGAGTGTCAGCTCGCCCACCACCGGATGGGCGACGCGCTTCACGCCGTACGTCTTGTCCTTGACCTGGTGGTCGGCCCACAGTCGCCGGAAGTCCTCGCTCTTCACCGACAACTCGCCCACCAGCGCCGACAGCTGACGGTCGTTCGGGTGGCGACCCGCGTTCAGGCGCAGATACGCCACGACCTCGGCGGCCACCGCCGCCCACTCCGGGTACAGCTCGTGCGCGGCCGGGTCGAGGAAGACATGGCGGGGGATGTTCCGCGCCTCGGGCGGCACGGCCGAGTAGCCGGAGACAGCGTCGCCCAGGGCGTTCCAGGCGAGGACGTCCATGCGCCGGCCGAAGACGAAGGCGGGAGCCTTCTCGATGGTGTCGAGCAGCAGTTGCACGCCGGGGCGCACCCGCCCGGCGGGGGTGGTCACGGGGCGCTTCTGCGCCGGGCGGGCCAGGGACCGCAGATGCTCCCGCTCGGTCTCGTCCAGGCGCAGTACCCGTGCGATCGAGTCGAGTACGGCGTCCGAGACTCCCCCGGGCTTCGTCCGGGAGGGGCCACCGGGTCCGCGGCCCTGTTCGAGCCGGATGTAGTAGTCGACGCTGACGCCCGCGAGCTGCGCGACCTCCTCACGGCGCAGGCCGGGCACCCGGCGCCGGCCGTACGACGTCAGTCCCACCTCCCCGGGCTGGATACGGGCGCGCCGCGAGCGCAGGAAGTCTCCGAGTTCGCCGTCCATGATGCCGAGCGTAGGCGAGAGCCCGTTATCGAGCCTGGTACTGGCAGACCCAGGAAAACCGCAGCCCTGGGTGCGGGCGGCCGCGGCGCTGACAGTGGTGGACGTCAAGCACCGAACCCGTACAGGAGAACCCGACATGAGCTACGGCATGACTCACGACCTGAGCCCCGGCATGAGTCACGACTCGAGCCCCGGCATGCGTGACGACAGTCTCGCCGGACGCACCGCGGTGATCACCGGGGCCGCCAGCGGCATGGGTGCCGCCATCGCGCGGCTGCTCGCCGCCCACGGCGCCCGGGTGGCCCTGCTGGCCCGCCGGGCCGAGCGGCTCGACGAACTGGCCGCGAAGATCACCGCTGACGGCGGCCAGGCCCTCGCGGTCACCGCCGATGTCACCGATGACACCTCCGTGGCGGCCGCGGCCGAACGCGTCCACGCCGTCTTCGGGCCCGTCGACCTGGTGGTCAACTCCGCCGGTGTGATGCTGCCGAATCCGGCAGAGGCCGGCCGGATCGACGAGTGGCAGCGGATGCTCGACACCAATGTGACGGGCGTGCTGCGGGTGATCCGGGCGTTCACCGCGGATCTGACGGCCGCGGCCGCCGACGGCCGGACCGCCGACCTCGTCAACATCTCCTCGGTCGCCGCGCACGCCGTGTTTCCCAACTACGCGGTGTACGGCGCGACCAAGGCGGCACTCACGTTCCTCTCCCAGTCACTGCGCACCGAGCTCGGGCCGCGCGATGTGCGTGTCACCAACATCGAGCCGGGGCTCACCGACTCCGAACTGCGCGACCACATCGACAACCCCGAACTCACCGGGCAGCTGGACGCCTTCGTCGAATCGATCGAGACGCTGACGTCGGACGAGATCGCCGACCTCGTGGCGTACACCGTCAGCCGCGCGCGGCACATCAATCTGCGTCAGATGGTCGTACTGCCCACGCGTCAGCCCTGAGGCGGTGCATGTTCGCCCGTGGGCGCCTGCGCCTGCGCCTGCGCTTGGGCCTGCGCTTGGGCCTGGGCCTGGGCACGGGCATGGGCATGGGACTGGGCCCATGCCCGCGCCCAAGCCCATGCCTGGGCTCAGTCCTCCCAGTCGGACTTCTCCTCGCGCCGCGGGCGCACCCACGGCCACCCGCGCGTCGCGTGGACCGTGTTCACGCCGACGATGCCGGCCCAGGCGACGATCAGGCCCGGCAGGTCGGCGTTGGCCCCCGCGATCGCCGACAGCGGGACGGCCAGGATCAGCGAGATGATGCCGAAGCCGAAGCGCTCCCCGAAGTTGGACTCTGCGGAGCGCGGGGGGCGGCTGCCTCGGGCGACGACCATCTGCTGCTCGGCCAGCTGGCGGCGGACACGGCGGTCCACCGTGCCGTCGAGGCGTTGTTCCACCTTCTCCAGGAACGATTCGACGAGCGCGGAGTCGTACTCTTCCCCCAGCTCACGGCGGGCGTGCAGGGTGGCGTCGAGCTCCTTCTTGAGCTCAGGGTCGCGGGCTTCCATAACCGTTCACGCTACGTGCGGGTGGCCGCCGCGTCAGTGGGGGTAGCCCCACTGTTTTCCCCTGGGGGTAGCTGGGGGGCGAGGATCGTACGGTCCGGGATGTGCGCGGTGTTGCGGCGGGCCAGCAGCCAGTACAGCAGGGCCGGTACGACCAGGCCGATCACCCAGGAGATGTCGGCGCCGCCCAGCGGCTCGACCAGCGGGCCGGTGTAGAAGTGCGTCACCAGGAACGGCAGCTGGGCGAGCAGCCCTGTCGCGTACACGGTCAGGGCGTCCCAGCGCCAGGCGCCGTAACGGCCGCGCGGGTCGGCGAGGGCCGGGATGTCGTACCGCTCCCGGGATATCAGGTAGTAGTCGACCAGATTGATCGCCGACCACGGGGTGAAGAAGGTCAGCAGGAAGAGCAGGAAGTCCTTGAAGGAGGCGAGGAAGCTGTCCTTGCCGAGCAGCGCGACGACCGTGCCGGCCACCATGATGCCCGCGATGTAGAGGGCCCGGCCGCGCGGTGAGAGGGACCTCTGGCCACGGAAGCCGCTGATGCTGGTCACCATCGACATGAAGCCGCCGTAGGTGTTGAGCACATTGATGGTGAGCTTGCCGAGCGCGATCACGAAGTAGAGGAGCGAGGCGATCAGTCCGGTGCCGCCGAGGGCGACGACATAGTTCACCTGGCCCGCCAGGAACGCCTCCCCGGCGGTGGCGGCGACCAGGACGCCGAAGACCATCGACCACTGGGAGCCCAGCGCCGAGCCGGAGAGCGTCCACCAGAAGGTGGCGCGGCCACTGGTCGTACGCGGCAGATAGCGGGAGTAGTCGGCGACGTACGGGCCGAACGCCAGCTGCCAGGACGCCGACAGAGAGACCGCGAGCAGGAACATCGGCAGATCGAAGGCGCGGTCGGCGAGAACGGCCGACAGGTCGATACGGTCCAGCAGACGGATGCCGAGATAGACGAAGGCGAGCGCGCAGATCACGCTGGCGATCCGGCCGAGCACATGGATGACGCGGTAGCCGATCGTCGCCATCAGGGCGGTGACCAGCGCGAAGATGACGATGCCGGGTGTCTCGCCGAGGTGGGTGAGCTCGCCGACCGCCTGGCCGGCCAGCACACTGCCGCTGGCGAAGAAGCCGACGTACATCACGATCACGAGGGCGAGCGGGATGACCGCGCCCTTCACCCCGAACTGGGCGCGGGACTGGATCATTTGGGGCAGACCGAGGCGCGGGCCCTGCGCGGAGTGCAGGGCCATCACGGCTCCGCCGAGCAGATTGCCGAGCGCCAGTCCGGCGATCGACCAGAAGGCGCCGCCGCCGAAGACGACCGCGAGCGCGCCGGTGACGACGGCGGTGATCTGGAGGTTCGCGCCGAGCCAGAGCGTGAACTGGGAGAAGGCGGTGCCGTGCCGTTCGCTGTCCGGTACGACGTCGATGGAGCGTTGTTCGACCAGGCCTGCCATGGGTCAGCTTCCCTTCTTGGTCCGGGTGTGGCGGTGCTGCGCGGTGGTGCTGCTCAACTCCTGCTGAGGACGGAGCAGTTCGTCCTGGAGCCGGGTACGCACGACCGGGTCGACCACTACGGGCAGCGCGCCGAAGAGTAGACCGACCGTCTCCAGGGGTTCGATGACGTGTCCGACGGAGCGGCGCAGCTCCGCGGCGTCCTGCGTCAGGACGTACCTGCCGCCGGCATGGAAGGCGCCGGTGTGGAGGGCGCCGGTGTGGAGAGCGCCGGCGGTCGGCTCGATCGTCCGGTCGGCCGTGCGGAGGGTGGTGGTCCTGCCGCATCCGGAGGATCCGGCCAGGCCGGTGATATCTCCCCGTTCTCTCGCCGGGGTGAGGCCGTGGACTGCCGTGGTGCCGCTGGGGAAGCGCTTGTTCACTGCCTCGGATTTGGTCATCAGTTGTCCCTTGCCCGGCTGCATATGGTCATGCAGAGTTCTTGGTGTCTGAATAAGTTGTCAATGCCCCGGGCTGAATCGCTGGTTACGGATGCTCGGAAGGCAAGACGGACCGTCCGGAGAAGGAGGGGTTTGCGCATGATGTCGTCCCAGATGCTGGACTCGCCCACCGGCGTCGTGGTCCTCGCCCTCGACGAGCCCTCCCTCACCCGGCTGCGGCCCGACCCCGGGCTCCCGGTGGGCCGGGCCTCCGAACCGGCCGGGAGTGTCCTCGAAGACGAGCTCGCCGACCGGTCGCTGACCGATGATGTGACGGGGGCGGCAGCGCTGCTCGACCGGTTCACCGATCTGATGAGGGGGATGGCATGAGCGACAGCCCTGCCGCACGGCTGCAGCAGCTCTTCGAGGGCCACCGGCTCACCCCCACCCAGCGGCGCATCGCGCACAGCATGGTGCGCCGGGCCGGTGACGTGCCGTTCCTGTCCAGCGTGGAACTCGCCGAGCTCGCCGGGGTCAGCCAGCCGTCCGTCACCCGCTTCGCCGTCGCGCTCGGCTTCGACGGCTACCCGGCGCTGCGCAAGCATCTGCGGGAGGTCGCACCCGCGGAGATCGAGGCGGGCCAGGACGCGTACAACGAGTACCAGCAGGCGGTTCAGGCCGAGATCGAGAACCTGCGCCACCTGTCCGAACTGCTCGCCGACCCCTCCCCGGTCGAGCGCGCGGGCCGGCTGCTGGCCGCGTCCCGCCCGCTCCCGGTGCTCGGCCTGCGGGCCGCGTCCTCGCAGGCCCGCGGCTTCGCGTACTTCGCGGCCAAGGTCCACCCCGACGTACGCCTGCTCGACGAGGGCGGCACGATGCTCGCCGACCGTATCGACGCGGCCCGGCGGGCGGGCGCGAGCGCGCTGCTGTGCTTCGCGCTGCCGCGCCATCCCAAGGAGGTCGTGGAGGCGCTGGCGTATGCGCGGTCGGCCGGTCTGAAAGTGGTGACGGTCGCGGACTCCGCCTTCGCGCCGGTGGCCGGGCACAGCGACCTGCTGATCCCGGCGGCGGTCGGTACGGGCCTGGCCTTCGACACGGCGTGTGCGCCGATGCTCCTGGGCCGGGTGCTGCTGGAGGCGATGTGCGACGACCTGCCGGACGCGCAGGCGCGGCTGGAGGAGTTCGACGCCCGGGCGGCGGCACGGGGCCTGTTCGCCGAGTAGCCGGGCCCGATGACCGGCCGCATCGCGCCCGGCTGCTCGATGTCCGGGCCACCGGTGATTCTCCTGATTCCCCGATGATTTCGCGCTTTCTCACGCGGGCCTCAGAAACAGCCGCTAATCTCCGCGCCCAAAAGGATCTGCGGAGGGGGTACGGACGTGGGGCGCGGGGCGCAGTCGCTGGCGAGAGTGGCAGTGGTGGTACGGGCCGGGGCAGCGCCCCTGTGGTGGTCGGGGCTTCTCGCCACCGGCGTCGGGGCGCTGCTCCCCGGGCTCACCGGACGCCGGATCGGGCTGCTGGCCGGGGCCGCGCTCTTCCTGGTGACGGCGGCCGTGGTCGCACTGGCCCGCCGCGGCCGGTACGCGGCGCTGGCGGACGGCGCCACCCGTGCCGCACGCACCGACTTCCTCCAGGACCGCCGGGTGACCTTGCGGGCCCGGCGGCGCGCCCGCCGATGGTGGCTGTTGTGTGCCTTCCTTGCCGCCGTGGGCAGTTCCTTCGTACTGCCCGGTGCCGGCGGTGCGCTGCTCGCCGGAGCCGGGGCGGGACTCTGGGCCAAGGCCGGGTGGCTCGGCCGCCGGGAGCTCGCCGCACAGACTCTGCTGTGGATCCGTACCGACTGGACCACGAAGGGCCCGGTGGGCAAGCCGGTCAAGGGCTACCGCAGCACGGGCATCGCGGCCGGCGACGCCGCGCCCGGTGGGGCGCGGCGCCGCCGCTGACCCACCGTCAGACCTCCAGATCTGCCTCGATCTTCCTGAGCTGGTGCCGGGCCATCGCGAGATTCGCGCGTTGTTTGTCCAGCGCAAGGTAGAGGAACAGGCCGCTGGTGCCACGGCCCTTGAGGAGCCGGATCAGGTGGTACTGGGAGTCGAGCGTGATCAAGATGTCCTCGATGTCTTCCTTGAGGCCGAGGTGTTCCATCGTGCGGACCTTGGCGCGGACCACATCGGTGTTTCCCGCCGCGGCCACCGTCAGGTCGAGGTCCTTGCCGCCGCCGATGGTGCCGAGGGCCATGCCACTGGTGTAGTCGACGAGTGCGGCGCCGAGGGCGCCCTCAATGACAGTGGTGGCTTCCTTGAGGGCTGTTTCGGTGTTGGCCATGAGAGGCGCACTTCCTTTCCGTCTGTTGGGTGTTCGTGCGGGTGTGGTCGAGGGGTTGGCAGCCATGGTCAGGGGCTCTCCGGTCGTTCGAGGGCGGAGTCGACCAGCTCGCCGATACGGGCGCTGGAGCGACGGGCCTCGAGGTGGAGCCGGCCCACGTTGATGCGTGGCTCGGCCAGAAGGGTGAGGACGGCGGAGGAACCTGCCGCATAGGTCGCGACATAACCCCGGTCGCCCCTCACCAGCAGCTCCCGGAACCCGCCCTGGCCGGTGGCCTCCGTGAGCCGCAGGGCGACACCGAGGGCGGCGGCGGTGAGCGCGGCGACGCCCTCCGCCTCCGTCGTGTCCGTCGCCAGCACCAGACCGTCGGCGCTGGCCGCGAGCGCGCCGGTCAGCTGCGGCACGCGGGCGCGCAGGCGCTTCAGTTCACCGAGCACATCGGCCTCGGCCGTCATGAGCTGTCTCCTCTCGGCGCGCAGCCTCAGAGCGCGCCTCATGACGGTGTGCGCAAGGCCCGGTGGGTCCAGCGGGGTGTCACAGGCTTGCCTCCAAAGCGTCGCGGAGCCGGCGTAACAGGGCGATGTCCGGGTCGGCCGGGAACTCCGAGACCCAGGACGGGAGCGGATGGGGGGCAGCCGCCGCAGGCTCGGCCGGTGTCCCGACGAGCCCGGCCGCCGCCAACCGCCGTACGTCGATGAGGGTGTTGAAGGCGGGACGGCCCAGCGTCCTGGCGATGTCAGCCGGGGTGCGTACTCCGTCGGCGAGCTCCAGCAGGGCCCGCTGGCGACGGGTGGCCGCCGGGCCGGGGGTGGTGGGACGGCGCTCGACCGGTGCCGTGTCGACCTCGGGGTAGGGCCATACGGAGTCGAGCAGTTGGCGGCGCCGTATGGCTTCGCGTTCGACGACATCGGCGGGCACCGAACGCACCCGGCCGATCCAGTGGGCGACCCCGTAGCGGAAGCGGGTCGGCCCGCTGCCCGGTGCCAGGGCGAAGAACGCGGCGTCGAAGAGGGCGCCCAGATGGCAGATCTCCAGTTCGCCGTCGCCCACTTGGCCGCTGTCGACCAGGAAGCGCGCCACCTCGCGGCGTGCGCCGGCCTGCTGGACCGCCTCGTCCCAGCCCTCGCGCGCCAGCCGTCCGTTCGCGGTCAGCAGGATGTCCAGTCCGGGGGCCGCCGGACTCTCGGCGTGCACGATCTGGCCGTCGGCCAGATAGAGCGCACCGTGGTCACGGACGAGTACACCGGTGGCCCGCTCGTCCGCGAGTCTGACGAGCATCGGGGAGACGGCCGCTCTCGCCGGGGTCATCCCAGCACCAGCCGCTCGGCGAGGTCCTGGAGGCGCATCCGGGCCAGGGCGAGATTGCCCGTGTCCCGGTCGAGCCACAGATGAAGGAACACACTGCTGTCGAAGGTCGTCTCCACGAAGCGCACCACGTGATAGCCGGTGCGTGTGGTGATGATGAGGTCCTCGACGGGCAGTCCTTTGCCCGCGCCCGAGCTCGCACTGCCACCGCTGCCACCGCTGTTGCCGTCGTTCCGGCCGGCCGGGTCGTCGGGCGCGAACGAGGCGTACTCCGCGGCCATCCTGGCCAGTTCGGCCGTCTCCGCCGCAGTCGCCTCGTGGTCACCGCCGGGCGTCTCCCCGACGGTGCCGAGCGCGAGCCCGCTGGTCCAGTCCACGATGGAGGCTCCCCGGGCCCCCGGCACCACCATGGCTTGCAGCAGACACTCGTCGATTCCGGGCACGCGGACTCCCCTCCCCGCCTCGGTGTGCCGCGCACTGGTGTGCGGCAGTGACGAGGAGATTACGCAACGTGTGCAGCGTTGGGAGGAGTTCTGGCATTTTCCAGCTGAACATGCCCGCACTCGATAAAGTCCGCTGCCGGATGACCTGTTCCTGGCGCATCAGGACCGGGTCGTTCGGCATGCCCGCGATTGGTCCGGCGTGCTCGCGGGGAGTCAGGCATGCCCGCGGGAGTCGGGCATGCCCGCGGGAGTCGGGCATGCCCGCGGACCGTCGCAGGAATTCGGGATCAGGGCAGTTCCTCGTGGCGCGCCTTCAGCACCAGCTTGTTGACCGCCCACAGCCCGATGCCGATCAGCACGAGGATGCCCGCGCGGATGTACACCTCCGCGTCCCGGTCGGCGAGCGGGCTCGCCAGGATCAGTGCGGCGATCGCGCCGAGCACGGGCAGGGCCGTCGGCGTACGGAAGTGGGCGTGCTCGACCGGGTCCTTGCGCAGGACCAGTACCGCGATGTTGACCACCGCGAAGACACACAGCAGCAGGAACGCCGTGGTGTCGCCGAGCCCTTCGATCTCGCCCGTCGACACCAGCCCGATCGCGATGACCGAGACGAAGATGATCCCGGTGACGGGCGTACGCCGGCGGGGGAGCACTTTGCCCATGGCGCGCGGCAGGATGCGCTCGTTGGCCATGCCGTAACAGAGCCGTGAGGCCATCATGATGTTGATCAGCGCGGAGTTGGTCACCGCGAACAGCGCGATCAGCGAGAAGAGTTTGGGCGGGAAGTCCAGCCCGCCCGCCTTGACGACCTCCAGCAGCGGGCCGCTGGATTTCTCCAGCGTCCGGTAGTCGACGAGCAGCGACGAGACCAGTGCGACCAGGACGTAGACGGTGCCGGTGACGGCGACACCGAGGAAGATCGCCTTGGGGAAGGAGCGGGCCGGGTCCTTGGTCTCCTCGGCCATGTTCACCGAGTCCTCGAATCCGACGAAGGCGAAGAAGCCCAGCGCGGTGGCCCCGAGGATGCTGGTCATCAGTGCGAATCCGGTGCCGCTCGCCTCGAACTCGCCCAGCCGGGACGCCTGCCCGTCGCCCGCGAGCACGGAGTACGCGCCGATGACGAGGATGACCAGCAGCCCCGAGAGCTCGACGATCGTCAGAACGACATTGGTCTTCACCGACTCCGAGACGCCGCGCAGATTGAGCGCGGCGAGGGCGAGGATGAAAAGGATCGCGATCAGCGTCGGCGGCACGGCATCGGTGAACTCGGTCAGATAGTCACCGCTGAAGGCACGGGCCGCCGCGCTCGCGGACGACAGCCCGGAGCACATCACCATGAAGGCGATGATGAACGTCAGGAAGGGGACCTTGAAGGCCTTCTGGGTGTAGAGCGCGGCACCGGCGGCCTTGGGGTACTTGCCGACGAGCTCGACGTACGACGCGGCCGTCAGGAGTGCGACGGCGAAGCCGATCACGAACGGCAGCCAGAGCGCGCCGCCGACCTTCCCCGCCACCTTGCCGGTGGTGGCGTAGATGCCGGTGCCCAGGATGTCGCCGATGACGAAGAGGATCAGCAGCTTCGGCCCGATGGCCCGCTTGAGCGGGGTGTCGCCAGAGGCCTCTGGTGCTTCGGATGTGGTGGTCATGGGACCTCCGCCGGTGTTCTGTGTGGGGAAACTTCTGCCCGGTGGGGCGCGGGTGAATACGTGCGAGATCGCGTGCGCCCGCGCGTGCGGCGGTCGGTGTACGCGACCGGCCGCGCATGCCCCCCGCCGCCGTTCCTCGCCGGCTCTCGCCGGCCCTCGACGGCCTGTGAGCCGGCCCCTGCGGCACTGCGTACGGATCAGCCCGGATCAGCCCGTACCGATCACATGGTCTTTCGCTCCACCGCGGCCGCGACGTCAGCGAGGTCCTTCGCGATCGCCTTGCTCACCGCCCGCGCGCCGAGGCCCCCGAATATCCTGGCCAGCAGCCCGGCCGCGCCTCCGGGCGGCGGGGTGGCGGAGAAGGTCATCTGTGCGACGGTCGCCCCGGGCCCGTCGGCCTGCAGGACGAACTCCGACACATAGTGGGTTCCGTGCGAGTCGGCCTCCACCACGTACGTCAGCGGTGGCTTGCTGGCCGTCACATACATTTCCTCGGTGGCCTGCTTGCCCAGCATCCGGCGGGTCTCGCGCCAGCGGGTGCCGACGCCGAAGGGGCCCTCGGACAGGACCTCCACCTTGTCCACGCCGCTGAGCATGCGCGGGATGCCCTCCAGGTCGGTCATGGCGCGCCAGACCTCCTCCGCGGGGGCTTCGATGCGGCGCTCGACGACAACGCTCTCGTTGGCCATGCCTTCATGGAAGCAGCCGGGTCCGGTAATCGCCCCCCGACTCGGCGACGATCTCCTCCAGGCGCTGCGGGGCCCGTACCGTCATGAACCGAACGGCTGCCCCCTCCGCGTCGTCCGCAGTGCCGTCCGCACGGCCTTCGTCGGTGACAAAGCCGTGGACGCCGGGGCGGGGGAGGCTGTTGTAGCCGTAGTGGCTCGAGAAGTAGTACGCGCCGGTGTCGAGCGCCGCGATCACATCGCCCGGCCGGAGCAGTGGCAGCGAGCGGCTCTCGGCGAGCAGATCGCCCGCGAAGCAGGCAGGTCCGGCGACATCCTGCACGACGTCGGGCCCGGCTTTGGGGCGGCCCTCGGCGTCGTACGCGGCGATGCGCAGCGGCCAGGAGGCGGGGTCGTACACCGTGCGGGTGGCGACCTGGACGCCGGCGTGGGTGACCGCGATGGGGCGGGAGCCGGCGCTCTTGGAGTACTCGACCCGGGCGAGGATCAGGCCGTGCTTGGCGAGCAGGGACCGGCCGAACTCGGTGACCAGGCCGTAGCGGCCGTCGAAAAGCCCGGGCACCTCCTCCTTCAGCAGGCCGGCGTACTCGGCGAAGGTCGGGGTCTGCTCGTCGGAGGCGAAGTTGACCGGGAGGCCGCCGCCGATGTCGAGGGTGTCGATCTGCTGGCGGCCGGCCGCCGTGTTGATCTCCTCGGCCAGCTCGTACACCGCCCGGATGCCGTGTGCCAGGAGAGTCAGCGGTATGCCCTGGGAGCCGGAGTGGGTGTGCAGCCGGGTCAGCCAGGGGCGGTCGAGATATGCCCGGACGACCCAGTCGCGGGCGCCCTCGTCGCGCAGCGCGACACCGAACTTGGAGGTCGGGGTGGCGGTGGACAGGGCGGTGATGGAGCCGCCGCCGACCTGCGGGTTGACGCGCAGGCCGAGCGGCGGGGCGGGGTCCGCCGTGCCGACCAGGGCGTCGATCCGCGCCAGCTCCTGCGGGTTGTCGGCGTTGACGGCGATGCCCAGATCGAGAGCCTCACGCAGCTCGGCGGGCGTCTTGGCGGGGGAGTCGAGGACCATGCGGTCCGGGCGCACCCCGGCCGCGCGGGCCAGGGCCAGCTCGCCCGGACTCGCGACCTCCGCGCCGATGCCCTCGGCGTCCAGCAGTGCGAGTACGGGGACGAGGGGAGCCGCCTTCACGGCGAAGGCGTGCAGTACGGGGGCGTCGGTGACGGCGGCGAAGGCGGCCCGCAGACAGGCGGCGGAGGCGCGGATCCCGGCCACGTCCAGGAGGGCGGCGACCGGCTGCTCCTCGCTCAGGAGCCCCTGTTCCACTGCCGCGCGTACGGCCTGATCCCGACGGTCTGAAGCCATGTGTGCCAGCCAATCATCCAGCAGGAGGCGTCGCAGCTGTTGACTACAACTATTCAGCGCGTCAGGATGTGAATAGATAGACCAACAGTCATGGTCGCAGTCGCGAGGAGGCATTGCCATGTCAGGACCCCGCCCCGTACGGGCACCGCGCGGTACGGAACTGAGCGCCCTGGGATGGCAGCAGGAAGCCGCCCTCCGCATGCTCCAGAACAACCTCGACCCCGAGGTCGCCGAGCACCCCGACAAGCTCGTCGTCTACGGCGGCACCGGCAAGGCGGCCCGCGACTGGCGCTCCTTCGACGCGATGGTGCGCACGCTGCGGACGCTGAAGCAGGACGAGACGATGCTCGTCCAGTCCGGCCGGCCGGTCGGCGTCATGCAGACGCACGAATGGGCGCCGCGGGTCCTGATCGCCAACTCCAACCTCGTCGGCGACTGGGCGAACTGGGAGGAGTTCCGGCGGCTGGAGGCTCTCGGGCTCACCATGTACGGCCAGATGACCGCCGGGTCGTGGATCTACATCGGCACGCAGGGCATTCTGCAGGGCACGTACGAGACGTTCGCCGCCGTCGCCGCCAAGAAGTTCAACGGCACGCTGGCCGGGACGATCACGCTGACGGCCGGTCTCGGCGGGATGGGCGGCGCCCAGCCGCTCGCCGTGACGATGAACGACGGCGTCGCGATCTGTATCGATGTCGACCCGCGCGCCATCGAGCGCCGTATCGAGCACCGCTACCTGGACGTCCGCGCGGACTCCGTGGAGCACGCGCTCCAGCTCGCCGTCGAGGCCCGCGACGCCCGCCGCCCGCTCTCCATCGGCCTGCTCGGCAACGCCGCCGAGCTGCTCCCGCGCATGCTCGCGGAGGGCGCCCCGATCGACATCGTGACCGACCAGACCTCGGCCCACGACCCGCTCGCCTACCTCCCGCTCGGCGTCGACTTCGACGACATGGCCTCGTACGCCGCCGAGAAGCCCGCCGACTTCACGCAGCGCGCCCGCGAGTCCATGGCCAAGCACGTGGAGGCGATGGTCGGCTTCATGGACGCCGGCGCCGAGGTCTTCGACTACGGCAACTCCATCCGCGGCGAGGCCCAGCTGGCCGGATACGACCGGGCGTTCGCCTTCCCCGGCTTCGTCCCCGCCTACATCCGGCCGCTCTTCTGCGAGGGCAAGGGCCCCTTCCGCTGGGCAGCCCTGTCCGGCGAGGCCTCGGACATCCACAAGACCGACAAGGCGATGCTCGAACTCTTCCCGGAGAACGAGTCCCTGCACCGCTGGATCAAGATGGCGGGGGAGAGGGTCCACTTCCAGGGCCTGCCCGCCCGTATCTGCTGGCTCGGCTACGGCGAGCGCGACAAGGCCGGCGAGCGCTTCAACGACATGGTGGCGAGCGGCGAGCTGGCCGCTCCCCTGGCCATCGGCCGCGACCACCTGGACTGCGGCTCGGTCGCATCGCCGTACCGCGAGACGGAGGCCATGCTCGACGGCTCCGACGCGATCGCGGACTGGCCGCTGCTCAACGCCATGGTCAACGTCGCCTCGGGCGCGTCCTGGGTCTCGATCCACCACGGCGGTGGCGTGGGTATGGGCCGCTCCATCCACGCGGGTCAGGTCTCGGTGGCCGACGGCACCAAGCTCGCGGGCGAGAAGATCCGCCGCGTGCTGACGAACGACCCGGGCATGGGCGTCATCCGCCATGTCGATGCCGGTTACGACATCGCGGAGTCGGTCGCGGACGAGAAGGGCGTGCGGGTCCCGATGCGCGAGGGCGGGACGGCGTGACCGAGGAGACGTTCCCCCGCCCCGCCCACGCGGCGCAGCCGCATATCGATGCTGCGGGAAGGGGCGGGGCCGGGGACTCCTTCCACCGGATGTGGCAGGACCTCGCCCCCATCGGGCGCGACACCTCCACCCGCGGCTACCGCCGCTACGCCTGGACCGCCGCCGACGCCGACTGCCGCGCCTGGTTCAAGGCCCAGGCCGAATCCCGCGGCCTGACCTACGAGCTCGACCGCAACGGCAACCAGTGGGCCTGGCTCGGCGACCCCCTCGCCGGTGACGCCGTCGTCACCGGCTCCCACCTCGACTCCGTCCCCGACGGAGGCGCCTTCGACGGCCCCCTCGGTGTCGTTTCCTCCTTTGCCGCGCTCGACGAACTCCGCCGCAGGGGAGCCGAGCTCACCAGGCCGCTCGCCATCGGCAACTTCGGCGACGAGGAGGGCGCGCGCTTCGGCCTCGCCTGCGTCGG
Source organism: Streptomyces sp. NBC_01142 (assembly GCF_026341125.1). Lineage (NCBI taxonomy): Bacteria > Bacillati > Actinomycetota > Actinomycetes > Kitasatosporales > Streptomycetaceae > Streptomyces > Streptomyces sp. NBC_01142. The sequence continues at coordinate 2,275,986 of NZ_JAPEOR010000002.1, read as the reverse complement.
CTCGCGCCTCGCCTCCGGACAGCTCACCGCGGAGAAGGCGTACGCACTGAAGGACGGCGACGGGATCAGCCTGCCCCGGGCCATGGAGGCGGCCGGATACGACCCGTCCGCGATCGGCCCCGACCCCGAGCGGCTCGCCCGCATCGGCGCGTTCGTCGAGCTCCATGTCGAGCAGGGCCGGGCGCTCGACCTGTCGAACGACCCCGTCGGCATCGCCTCCGCGATCTGGCCGCACGGCCGCTGGCGGTTCGACTTCCACGGCGAGGCCAATCACGCGGGCACCACACGGCTCGTCGACCGCCGCGACCCGATGCTGACGTATGCCGAGACGGTCCTCGCCGCCCGCCGCGAGGCCGAACTCGCGGGCGCGGTCGCCACGTTCGGCAAGATCTCCGTCGAGCCGAACGGCGTCAACGCCATCCCGTCGCTCGTCCGCGGCTGGCTGGACTCCCGCGCCCCCGACCAGGCCTCGCTCGACACGGTCGTCGCAGCGATCGAGCAGGCCGCCAAGGAGCGGGCCGAGCGCGACGGCGTCGACCTGAACATCGTCCGCGAGTCCTTCACCCCCGTGATCGAGTTCGAGCATGCGCTGCGCGACGAGCTGAACAAGATCCTGGGCGGCCGGATCCCCGTGCTCGGCACGGGCGCCGGACACGACGCGGGTATTCTGTCCGGTTCCATTCCGACCGCCATGCTGTTCGTACGGAACCCCACGGGTGTCTCGCACTCCCCGGCCGAGTTCGCGGCGGAGGACGACTGCGTGGCCGGGGTGCTCGCACTCGCCGACGTACTGGAAGGGCTCGCGTGCAGGTGACGACGTACTGGCTGGAGCACGCCTGGCTCGACACACATGTCGAGCCGGGTGTGGCGGTGTCCGTGACCGACGGACGGATCACCGAGGTACGCACGGGGGCCGAGGCCCCGCCGCAGGGGGCCGTACCCCTGCGCGGCCTGACGATCCCGGGCCTGGCCAACGCGCACTCGCACGCGTTCCACCGGGCGCTGCGGTCCACGGTGCAGGTGGGGTCGGGGACGTTCTGGACCTGGCGCGAGGTGATGTACCAGGTCGCGTCCCGGCTGACCCCGGAAACGTACTTCTCGCTCGCCCGTGCGGTGTACGCGGAGATGGCGCTGGCCGGGATCACGGCGGTGGGCGAGTTCCACTATGTGCACCACGCGCCCGGGGGTGGCGCCTACGCCGACCCGAACGCGATGGGCGAGGCGCTGATCGCGGCGGCGGCGGACGCGGGAATCCGGATCACGCTGCTGGACACGGCGTATCTGTCGTCGGCCATCAAGAACAAACACAGCGGCCAGGCCCCCAACCAGCACCAGCTCCGCTTCTCCGACGGCACGGCGGAGGCGTGGGCGGAGCGGGCGTCGGCGCTCAAGGACAGCGACCACGCCCGTATCGGCGCGGCGATCCACTCCGTACGGGCAGTGCCCGCAGGGCAGTTGAGCACCGTCGCCGAGTGGGCGGCGTCCCGGAACGCCCCGCTCCATGTCCACCTCTCCGAACAGACCGCGGAGAACGACGCCTGCCGGGCGGCCCACGGCTGCACCCCCACCCGGCTGCTCGCCGACCACGGGGTCCTGGGCCCGCGCACGACCGGCGTCCACAACACGCACCTCACCGACATGGACATCGCGCTCCTCGGCGGTACGAACACCGGCACCTGTATGTGCCCGACGACGGAACGCGACCTGGCCGACGGCATCGGCCCGGCCGCCGCACTGCAGCGGGCGGGCTCCCCGCTCTCGCTCGGCAGCGACAGCCACGCGGTGATCGACCTCCTCGAGGAGGCGCGCGCGATGGAACTCGACGAACGCCTGCGCACCCGCACCCGCGGCCACTGGACCGCAGCGGCCCTGCTCCGCGCCGCCACGGCCGACGGCCACGCGGCCCTGGGCTGGGACGGCGCGGGCAGCATCGAGGCGGGTGCGCTCGCGGACTTCGCGACGGTGGCACTGGACTCGGTCCGCACGGCGGGACCGCTGCCGCGCCTGGGCGCGGAGACGGCGGTGTTCGCGGCGACGGCGGCGGATGTGCGCCACACGGTGGTGGCGGGCCGTCAGGTGGTCCGGGACGGATCCCATGTGCTGGTGCCGGACGTGGCGTCGGCGCTGTCGGAGGCGATCGCCGCCCTGCGTTCGTGACGCTGCAACCCCCCACCGAGAGGAACCCATGCGCACCACACTGATCACCAACATCGGCAGCCTCGTCACCAACGACCCCGCCCTCGGCGAAGGCCCTCTCGGGCTGCTCGAAGACGCGGCCGTCGTCATCGACGGCGACCGCATCGCCTGGGTCGGCCGAACCCAGGACGCCCCCGCCGCCGACACCGCGTACGACGCCACCGGCCGCGCCCTCATCCCCGGGTTCGTGGACTCCCACTCCCACCTCGTCTTCGCCGGCGACCGCACCAAGGAGTTCAACGCCCGCATGTCCGGGCGCGCCTACTCCGCCGGCGGCATCCGTACCACCGTCGCCGCGACCCGCGCCGCCACCGACGCCGAGCTCAGCGCCAACGTCGCGACCTACATGGCCGAGGCGCTGCGCCAGGGCACCACCACCTTCGAGACCAAGTCCGGCTACGGCCTGACGGTCCAGGACGAGGCCCGCGCCCTGCGGATCGCGCAGGAACACACCGACGAAGTCACCTACCTCGGCGCACACATCGTCTCCCCCGACTACGCCGACGACCCCGCCGGCTACGTCGCCCTCGTCACCGGCGAGATGCTCGACGCCTGTGCTCCGTACGCCCGTTGGGTCGACGTCTTCTGCGAGAAGGGCGCCTTCGACGGCGACCAGGCCCGCGCGATCCTCACCGCGGGCAAGGCCAGGGGCCTGCACCCCCGCGTCCACGCCAACCAGCTCTCGTACGGCCCCGGCGTGCAGCTTGCCGTCGAACTCGACGCCGCCTCCGCCGACCACTGCACCCACCTCACCGACGCGGACGTCGACGCCCTCGCCCACGGCGCGACCGTCGCGACGCTGCTCCCGGGCGCGGAGTTCTCCACCCGCGCCGAGTGGCCCGACGCGCGCCGGCTCCTCGACGCGGGTGCGACCGTCGCGCTCTCCACGGACTGCAACCCCGGCTCGTCGTTCACGTCCTCGATGCCGTTCTGCATCGCTCTCGCCGTACGCGACATGAAGATGACCCCGGACGAGGCGATCTGGTCCGCCACGGCGGGCGGCGCCCAGGCCCTTCGCCGGGAGGATGTCGGACGCATCACCCCCGGCGCGCGCGCCGACCTCGCGCTCCTGGACGCCCCGAGCCATGTCCACCTCGCCTACCGGCCGGGCGTTCCGCTGGTCTCGGTGGTCTGGCGACGCGGGGTACGCGAGGTCTGAGCTTCAGGCGCCCGGCTCCACCAGGCCCGTCGCCCATGCCCAGGCGGCGATGGCGACCCTGTTCCGTACGTCCAGCTTCGCCTGGATGTTGGCGACATGGGTCTTCGCCGTGCCCGCCGAGATGAAGAGCTCGGCCCCGATCTCGGCGTTGGTGCAGCCGCGCGCGATCAGGCGGACGATGTCCTGTTCGCGCTCGGTGAGCGGGTTGGGGCGCGCGGGCGCCGGTGACGCCGACGCCGGGGGAGCGGTCAGCTGCCGCAGCAGCCGTACGGTGATCTGCGGACTGATCAGCGCGTCCCCCGCCATCGCCGCTCGGACCCCCTCGATCAGCAGCGCGGGGCCCGACCGTTTCAGCAGAAAGCCGCAGGCGCCGTTGCTCAGCGCCGTATGCACATAGTCGTCGAGGTCGAAGGTGGTGACCACGACGACCCGGGTCGGCTCCGCGGCCTCCGGTCCGGCGAGCAGCCGGGTCAGCTCCAGGCCGTCGAGGCGCGGCATGCGGATGTCCGCCAGGACGACGTCCGGCCGCAGGCGGCGCGCCAGGTCCAGTGCGGCGGCGCCGTCCGCGGCCTCGCCGACGACGGTCATGTCCGGCTGGGAGTCGAGGACGAGGCGGAAGCCGCTGCGTACGTCGTCCTGGTCGTCGGCCAGCAGTATGCGGGTGGTCATGTCGTTCATGATCCACCCGCCGGGAGTACGGCCGTCAGCCGCCACCCGCCGTCGTGCGGACCGGCCGACAGCGTGCCCCCTGCCGCCTGCACCCGCTCGCGCAGCCCGGTCAGTCCGTGCCCGCCCCTCCCGAGCCGTGGGCGTGGCCGGGCCGTCCCGCGGTCGTTGGTCACCCGGACCTCGACGGCGGGGGAGCCGTCCGGCAGGCGTATGGCGGTGAGGGTGACGTCCACCCGCGTGGCGGCCGGTGCGTGCCGGCGGACATTGGTCAGGCCTTCGACGACCACGCGGTAGGCCGTCGCCCCGGCATCGCGCGTCATCGTGTCCGCCGCCCCGGGCGCGAGCAGGAGGTGGGCGGCGGTGGTCCCGGCAGCCGTGAACCGCTCGACGAGGGAAGGGAGTTGATCCAGTCCCGGCAGCGGCTCCACGCTTCCGCCGTGGAGCATTCCCACCATGCGGTCCAGGGAGGCGAGCGCGTTCAGCCCGGCCTTCTCGATACGTTCCAGGGCGGGGCCCGCCTGGTGCGGGTCGGAGGCGGCGACATACTGCGCCGCCTGCGCCTGCACCACGATGCCGCCGATGTCATGGGCGACGAAGTCATGGAGATCGCGGGCGATGTGGAGCTGCTGGGTCCGCCGTGCCGCGAGGACCGCCTGCCGCCGGCGTTCCTCCATCAGGCGCGGGTAGCCGCCCGCTACGGCCGCGCCCGCCGTGGGCAGAGACCAGAAGGCGAGGGCGCCGACCCGCTCCAGGAACGAGCCGGAGGGCATCAGCGGCAGGGTCCACACCGCGACGGCGAGCCAGACGATCACAACGGCCGGAACCGCCTGCCGTACGGGAGCCCAGCGGAACACCGCGGTCAGCAGCGCGGACAGGGCGGTCATCTCGACGAGCCGCCACAGCGAGGCCCCTTCTGTCTTCGGCGTAGTGGCGGCGACGGTGGTCGCCAGCGAGAGGACACCGGCCAGGGCGACGGGGAGGGCGAGCCGGTTGCGGATGCGTGAGCGGCGGGCTGCCACCCACGGCAGCAGCGCGACGGCCGCGGCCACGGATCCGATGCCTATGACATTCACGCAGTTGATCTTAGGGAGGGCGGCGCGTCGGCACCCTCTGCCGAACGGCAGAGGCCGGGCCCCCGCCCGCCACCACGATCCGCTGATCGGCAGATGGCCGCGGGTCGGTCCCCTGGAGCAGATTTGAGGCATCGCAACACGGCGTCGAACCAGGTCGAATCACTCGGACAACACGGCGTCGAACCAGTCGGATCAAGGGAGTTCATCATGAACCGCAGGACCGTCACGACCGCCCTCGCTGCCACCGCGGCACTGGCCGCCCTCGCCGGAATCTCCTCCTCGGCCTCCGCCACCACCCCCGCCCCGGAAAAGACGGCAAGCATCAGCGGCTCGGCACGCATCGACTACGCCTACTCGCCGAACGACGACATCCGCTTCAGCTTCGACGCCCGGGCCGTCCCGTTCTCCAAGCCGCTGCCCGGCCTGCCCACGGGCCTGCCCACCGATGCCCGCGGAACGGTCAAGATCTCCCACTGGTTCGCCGCCGAGAACAAGACCGTACGGGCGGAGGGCACGGTCGACTGCCTGGTCACCGGCGGCAGGACCGCGTCGTTCACGGCCGTCATCACCCGGGCCGACCCCGAGGTCGCCGACTGGGTCGGCAAGCGGCGGGGCTTCAGCGTCTACGACGGCACGGGCAAGGGCGGTGACCGCGACCGCTTCGGCTTCCACTGGGGCGTGAGCAACCTGGACACCGACGACAAGGGCGAGGCCGTCCAGGCCAAGGTCGGCACCTGCATGGCGCCGGCGCCCTTCGCCCCGGTCCGGACGGGCGGCTTCACCGTCCGCCACGCGGACCTGCCCCCGCTGCCGGCCGCCGCGCCGACGCGTCGCTGAAGGAGCTGAAGCGGCCGAAGGAAGCGGGCTAGGCGAAGACGAAGACGAGGATGAGCAGCACAAGGAGAAGGCCGAACATCTCCCAGCGGGTCGCACGCCTGAGCGTACGCAGCGATATGGGCTTCCCGGACCGCGAGGTCGGCGATGGGCTGTAGGTGGCGTCATCGGACGTGTCGTCGCTCATCCCGTCATGCTAGCCACGTCGCATCCGGTGCTCCCGTCCACGACCGCCACGGCACCCGTTGATCACCGCGATGATCCGGCCCCGACGCATCGGATGATCGTCCGGACATGGCCTGGCCGAAGGAGCTAGGGGAGGAGATGCCGGTAGCTGTCCGGGTTCTCCTTCAGGAACTGGGCGAGGGTCCTGGCCGGATGGCCGGTCAGCCGCGGTACGACATCGGAGACGGTGGCCATCTCGCCGGTGGCCATCGCCTCGTACGACGACACCCAGCCGGCCACCTCCCACTGCTCTGCGCCGTACTCGGCCCGCGAGGCGTAGGCGTCCTCGCGTGTCTCGGCCACGTAGCGCACCGTGCGCCCGGCAGCGCGGCTCAGTTCGGCGGCGGCCTCGGCAAGGGAGAACGCCTCGGGCCCGGTGATGTCGTACGTGGCCCCGTCGTGCCCCTCGCCCAGCAGCACGGCCGCGGCGACGTCCGCGATGTCCTCGTGCGCGACGGCGGCGACCCGCCCTTCGCCCGCCGGCCCGCGGATCACCCCGTCGGCCCCGGCCAGCGCCGGGATCGCGGCGAGATAGAAGTTGTCCCGCAGGAAGGTGTGGCGCACCCCCGAGGCGCGGATGTGCTCCTCGGTGTGGAAGTGGTCGCGGGCGAAGGTGAAGGTGGCGTCGGGCGTGGCGCCCATGAAGGAGATGTACACGATCCGCCCGACTCCTGCGGCGACGGCGGCGTCCACGGCACTGACATGCTCCCGCACCCGGTCGGCCGCCTCGTGCGCGGAGACCAGGAAGAGCGTGTCCGCACCCTCCAGTGCGCGCTGCATGGCCGCGCTGTCCCCGTAGTCGGCGGGCGGCGCTTTGACGGAACCGGTCAGCTGGGCCAGCCGCGCGGGATCACGGCCCAGCAGACGGGTGCTCACCTCCCGCTCGGCCAGCCGCCGCGCGACCCGCACGCCGACGCGGCCGCTCGCTCCGGTGACTGCGATGACTGGAGCCATGGGAGTGTCCTCTCGTGCTGACGCTTCGTCGTGCTGAGCCTCCGGTTCACGACCCAGTGTCGGCGACCCCTCCTCACATCGCGGGGATCTCCGGCTCGACCTGGCGGGTCAGGCGGGCCATGGCCGATTCCAGCAGGCCGGTCGGAAGGCTCCGGGAGAAACCTTCACGGAGCAAGTGGCCTTGTTGGTCAGTGGCCTCGTTGAATGCGGGCTCACCCTGCGGACGCTCACGCGGCGCGGGTCGCCGGAGGACAGTCGCTGCAGCGGCCCGGCTCCGGGGCCCGGAAGGCTCGCTCGCAGCCGTCGCAGGTCTGGAATGGGTCGGGCGGGGCGGCCGATGCCGGAGCCGCGGGCAGCACGGGTGGCAGCCACTGGGTGAGCCGGTGGGCCAGGAGTCCCGCCGGGCGCCGGATGATCCCCGCCGGGAGGTCCCCGGTGAGTGTGCGGGCGACCTGTGCGGGACCGACGCCGCGGTCGAGCCAGATGCGGACGGCGGGGGCGAGGCGGCGGACATCCCGCTCGGAGAGCAGCAGCCGGGGGTCCTGGCGGCGGAGCCCCGCGAGAAGTCCGGCGGCGAGCGGATCACCGGGCTCCGGCCGCGGTGCCTCTGTGCGTACGGGCGCGGGTACGGGCCCCGGCTCGGCCGGGACCTGCGCGGCGACGGGCGGGGCGCCCGGCTTCTCGTACCAGGTCGTACGGGTCACGACCCGCCCACCGGCTACCCGCTCGCGCCGCCGCTCCAGGTATCCGGCGGCCTCCAACTCCCGCAGCGCGCGGCCGATACGGACCTCGCCCTCCGGGAAGCGCTCGACGAGCTGCGCGATGCCGACGCGGGAGCCGTCCGGGAGGGACTGGATGTGGACACCGATGCCGATCGCGACGGCGGAGAGCTCACGGTGCTGGGCGAGGTGGTTGCCGACGACGGTGAAGCCGGAGTCGTGGCGGTGCCGGACGTGGATCACGCCGGCATGAGGGTCGGTCTCGGCGCGCGCGGACACGGGCGCGCTAAACTGCGTCGCAGTCATCGGGAAGCCCTACTTCCTGGATGAACAGGCCCTCGTTGGGATGCCAGTCCCGGCGGGGGCCGTCGTCATATGCGGTTGGTATGGCGCGACCGTACCGCCCCTCCCCGAACATCTGCCACTTCGTCACCTGAACGAGTGAGAAGGCCGGTTGGGTTGAGGAAAGTTCTTTCCCTGATTCTTTAAAGGGACCTCCAGCAGGGCCGGTTGACGGCCCACCGCCCCCCGGAATCCACACCCCCGGCGCAAGCGCCCTCAGCCCGCGCGCAGTTCGGCGCGCACCAGCAGCGTGCCATCCAGCTGTCCGACGACTTCATCGCTTCCCCGAACCCGAGCCCCTCGCCGATCTCAGGCCGCCCGCAGCTCCGCGATCGCCTTGATCGCCTCGGCGGCCAGGTCGGCCGGGCACCCCCAGTAGTCGTAGATCCCACCGCGGCCGCGGTTGCTGCCGCAGACCACGAAGACACCCGTGCCCAGGCGTGCCTTCAGATGGGTGGCCAGCCAGCCGACGAAGCCGCTGTTGTCCGCGCCGTCGGGGAAGTGGAAGGAGAAGATCCCGAACTTTTCGGCATCGCCCCCGTCCGTTGCCGCGGGGGCCAGTCGGCTCCAGCTGATCTCGTCGCGGACCACCGCCAGCGTGTCGGCGGTCAGCGCCGGCGGCCGGTCCGCCGGGAATTCCTCGAAGGACCAGACGCCCTCATGGATCATGAAGTCTGCTTCGGCGATCACGCGTTGCAGGCGCTCCTCGGTCTGCTGGGCCGTCTCGACGCTGACACTGACCATGAGCGCTCTCCTCGATGCCTGGGAAGCCTGGGATCCAGATCCAGATCCAGGTTGAGGCTAACGTGGGGCGATGAGAACCATCGGGCTGATCGGCGGCATGAGCTGGGAATCCAGCGCGGAGTACTACCGGCTTCTCAACGAGCTCGTACGCGAACGGCTCGGCGGGCTGCACTCCGCCAAGTGCATCCTGCACTCCGTCGACTTCGCCGAGATCGAGGAGCTCCAGGTCGCCGGCGAGTGGGAGCGTGCCGGCGAGATCCTCGCCGAGGCCGCCAGGGGTCTCCAGACCGCGGGCGCGGACCTGTTGCTGATCTGCACCAACACCATGCACAAGGTCGCGGGTCAGGTCGAGGCGGCCGTCTCCGTGCCGCTGCTGCATCTCGCGGACGCCACCGCCGATGCCGTACGGGCGCGGGGGCTCACCAGCGTCGGGCTGCTGGGGACCGCCTTCACCATGGAGCAGGCCTTCTACCGGGACCGGCTGGCCGGACACGGCCTCGAGGTGCTCACTCCCGACGACGAGGGGCGTGCCCTGGTGCACCGGGTGATCTACGAGGAGCTGTGCCTTGGTGTCGTACGGGAGGAGTCCCGCGCGGCCTACCAGGACGTCATCGGCCGGCTCGTGGCCGCCGGGGCGGAAGGCGTCGTGCTCGGCTGTACCGAGATCGAGCTGCTGATCGGGGAGAAGGACAGCCCGGTGCCGGTCTTCCCGACGACCCGGCTGCACGCCGAGGCCGCCGTGAATGCCGCGTTGCATGCCGCGTTGAGTGCGCGACACAGCGACAGCCCCGGTGATGACAGGATGAAGCAATGACTGCGAAAGATGGGGATGCCTCCGAGGTCTGTGCTGCTGATCCCGGGCACTGGTCGCGCGGGGAGCCGGTCCATGGTGACCTTCTCGCGGCGAAGGCGCTGGTGTACGACCCGAGCGGGTTCACGTGTTCACGGCCGGTACCCGAGGTGGAGAGCGCCGAGTACGGGGCGTACGAATTCACTCTCGACGGCCTCTGCGTCAGGTTCCGTGCAGCCAAGACAACCCCGACAAAGGTCGGCCAGTTCGTGACGGTGTGGAAGCGGTCCGCGGGTGGGCCGATTCAGCCCTTCGACGCTGAGGATCCCGTCGACATCGTCGTCGTCAGCACGCGTGACGGCCACCACTTCGGACAGTTCGTGTTTCCGCGGGACGTGCTCTGCGAGCGGGGCATCATGTCGCGGAATGGTTCCGGCGGGAAACGGGCATTCCGCGTCTATCCACCGTGGGTGACGACGACCAGCCGCCAAGCCGGCAGTACGCAGGCGTGGCAGGTGAAGTATTTCCTGCCTGTTCATGAGGACGGGCCGGTCGACACTGCCCGTTCCCGAGCGCTCTATCACCCCTAGCCTCGATGTTTCGTGACGGGTCATCAGCTCTGCTGGTGGCCCGTTCCCCCGTGTCGATAGAGGTGCGGGCAGGCGGGGGGCCCGGCTGTCGCGACGGGTGGGCGCCGGCTTCTCGCGGCGGTGATGACATCGGTCCAGGGCCAGTGCTGCGCCGGGTAGGAGCCGAAACGCTGCTTCACCTGGAAAGTGCCTCCGGACCACGCGCGAACAAGGACCTCGGCAATCCTCAATTCTCGCTGGGCAGAGGCATTCCTCGTTCGTGATCACGATCCGGGCAGCCCGCCGCGCGAAACCCCGAAGCCAGAGCCCGGTGTCGGGATCGGTCAGTCGTTGCGGGGTTTGCCGAACTCTTCGATCAGCACGGGATACTGCTCCCCACCGTGTCCGGCGGCGATCGAGCGGTCGGCCATCGCCTTGATCAGCTTCGGCAGTTCGGCGTTGACACCCACCGCCTCGCTCTCCTCGATGAGGTGTGCCATCGCCCGCGCGTCGTTCTCCAGGGCCGACACCTCGGCCGGGAAAGATCCGTTGTCGATCTGCTCGGCATACCCGGGCAGCCATGCGGCCACACCGACAGCGATCTGCTGCGCAAACGGCGCATACGTGGTGGCGTCAACACCGGCCGTCCTGAGCAGGGCGGTGCCCTGGAGCCAGGCGTTCAGGACGCTCCACATCATGGCCAGGCCCGCGACGTCGTACAGCGACGCCAGCCCATGGTCCGCACCGAGGTGGGTGACGGTGCCGAGCGCGTCGAGTGCTGACTTGTGTGCCTCGAAGTCGGACTGCGGCCCGCTGTTCAAAATCACCGCCTCGGCGGTCCCGATCGCCGACGGGATGGCCATGATGGCGCCGTCCAGGTAACGGGCGCCGCGCTGCTCGGCCCATTGGGCGGCTTCCCGGGCCTGGGCCGAGTCGCCCGAGGTCAGGTTGATCAACATCGTGCCGTCCAGCTCGGTATCGCTCGCACCGAGCAGCTCGTGCATGGCCTGGTAGTCGGTGACGCAGATGATCGTCAGGGAACCTGCCGTGAGCGCGTCGCCAACCGTTGGTGCCAGCTGTGCACCCTCGGCCACCAGCTGGTCGGCCTTGGAGGCCGTACGGTTCCACACGGTTGTGGGGTGCCCGGCCTTCAGGAACGCGCCGGCGAGTGCCTGGCCCATCAGTCCGAGTCCGATGACTGTCACGGGTGTTTCGGGTGTGTTGTTCATGGCAGCATCGTCAACGTTGATACCGGTCTGAAGGTCAAGTGAGGTTTCGATGCGCATCGGGGAACTGGGTCGTCGGACGGGCGTCAACGCCCATCAGTTGCGCTACTACGAGGCCCAGGGCCTGCTGGAGGCAGACCGCGGCGCGAACGGTTACCGCGAGTTCGACGAGAACGCCGTGCTGCGGGTGAAGCAGATCCGGCACCTGCTCGGTGCCGGTTTGTCCTCCGAGGACATCGCGTACCTGCTGCCCTGTGCGGTCGGCGAGGCCCCGGAGCTGCCCGGGTGTCTCGAGTTGCTGACCGCGATGCGGTCACGGCTGCAGCGACTGGACGATCAGATGGACAGGCTCGCTCAATCCCGCGACGCTCTCGCCGACTACATCGATGCGGCCGAGCGAATGGGCAACGAGAGCTATCCGCCCTTTGAGGATGCTGACCTGGAGCCCGTCCCCGCCTGAGCGGCCGGGGTGTCCCGTCTTGCGGACCGTCTCGACCAGCAGCACCCCCGTCGGCCCCTTCGGAAGCCGTATCGCCCGCAACTCCCCCAGCGGCCTGCCCGCCACATCACGTCGATGTCGGTCGCGTCCGTTTCAATGTGCGCCATGGATGAACAGGAAGAGCTTCTCTCGGCCGTCCACCACCTGGCCTGGCCGGGCACGGGCGATCTGGCGTGTGACGAGGCAGGACATTCCGCAGGACACGTATGCCTGGCGCCTTCGGACGAGAACAATCTCTCCGTGCTCCAGGAGGCGCTCAGCGGACGGTACGGGCGGCCGCGCACCCTGGCCATGGGCGGGTTCGCCGATCCGACCGTGAACGACCGGACCGGGCTTCCGCTCCTGGCCCCGTTCGGCGATCGGATCGTGGAGATGCGCGCGTGGGCGCACGCGGGCCGATGGATCGGCTGCGGAACAGCCCGCTACGACGACGGCGTACGCATAGTGGCGCTGGTCGCGGAGCGGGAGGATCCGGCGGCGGACCTGGCGGAGGTGACGTCCTGGGTGGACGGGGTCGTCGCCGTCACGGGATGGGACACAACGCGTGTGCGTACGGTCGACTGGGCGGCGGTCGAGACCCGGATCGGGACCGCGCTGCCCGGTGACTACAAGCGGCTCGTCGAGGTGTTCGGGCACGGCGCGTTCGACGGCTACCTCCAATTCCACGTACCCAACGCCGATTTCAAGAGCGATGACATCGTCCTGCACACCGAGTGGCTGGGCGAGTGGGCCACAACGCACCGCAGCGGCCTGTGGGAGCCGTACGAGGTGTACCCGGTCCCCGGCGGGCTGCTGGAGTGGGCTGGCTCCGAGCAGGCCGACCAGTTCTACTGGCTCACCGAGGACCCGGACCCCGACAGGTGGCCCATCCTCGTGAAGGAGGACATCCCCGACTCGTGGCAGCGGTTCGACGAGACGACTGCCGAGTTCGTCTACCGCATGCTCACCGACCGGCAGCACCCGTTCTCGACGGCCCGATACTTCGACACCCACTGGTTCGAAAGCTACGAAAGCGAAGGTCAGGCCGTAACCGAGATCTGAAGGATCTCCTCGCCCCGCACCGAGATCACAAGTGGGGGCACCATCGAACAGCGTGGCAACTCTCAGGTGCACCGCGGCGATCGAGACCCCTGTCACTCCACCGCCTCCTGCCTCAGCCGTCACTCGCACACCACCCATCTCGCCCCTTTCCGGCTCCTTCACGGATCGGTCACAAGAAGGGCGGCGCTCCCTACCCTGTCGGGATATCGACCGGTAGCGTCCTGTCCGGGGGAAGCTCAGGGAACAGCTCAGGGAGCGGCTCGAGCAGCGGCTCGAGCAACAGCTCACGGGGCATGACCGGGGGGTCGAGTTGAGCGGTGTACGCATTCGTGTGGTGAAACCGGATGAGCTGGGCGAGGGAGAGATCGAAGCCTGGCGGGAGCTGCGCGCCAAAACCGGTGCGCCCGCCAATCCCTTCATGGAGCCGGAGTTCACTCTCACCGTCGGCCGCGTGCGGCCCGCCGCGAGAGTGGCCGTGCTGTGGGAGGACGGGGAACCGGCCGGCTTCTTCCCGTACGAACGAGGGCCGCTGGGCCACGGCCGCGCCATCGGCATGGGGGTGTCGGACTGCCAGGGCGCCGTCCTGCGGGCCGGGCTGACGATCACGCCCCACGAACTGCTCCGCGCCTGCGCGCTGTCCACCTGGGAGTTCGACAATCTCGAAGCGGGCCAGGCGGTGTTCCGGCCTGACTCCGCCGAGGAGTTCGGCTCTCCCGTCATCGACATCGGCGCGGGATACGCGGCGTACGAGGCCGTACTGCGCACGCAGTCGCCCAAGTTCCTCAGGACCACGCTGGCCAAGGAGCGCAAGCTGGGGCGGCAGGCCGGCCAGGTGCGGTTCGTCTTCGACGAGCGCGACCCGGCCGCCCTGCGCACGCTCATGGAGTGGAAGTCCGCGCAGTACCGCCGCACCGGCCGCCGGGACCGCTTCGCCAAGGAGTGGATCAGCACCCTGGTGCGCCGGCTGCACGTGACACGCACCTCCGGCTGCTCCGGAGTGCTGTCCGTCCTGTACGCCGCGGACAAGCCCGTCGCCGCACACTTCGGTCTGCGCTCGCGCACCGTGCTGTCCTGCTGGTTTCCCGCGTACGACCCCGAGTTCGCCACGTACTCACCAGGTCTGATCCTGCATCTGCGGATGGCCGAGGCCGCCGCCGGCGAGGGCATCGGCATGCTCGACCTGGGGCGCGGGGCGGCGGAGTACAAGGACGCGCTGAAGACCGGCGAGCTGCGGGTCCACGAGGGCTCCTCGGTACGGCCGGGGGCGCGAGCCGCCCTGTACTGGCTGAGCCGCGAGCCCGCGCGCCGCGCGCACAGCTTCGTACGCAGCCGGCCGCGGCTGGCCGGATACGCGCAGAAGACCCTGAACCAGGTGGGCAGATTGCGGGGCCAGTGAACAGCCCAGCAAACCGGAGCACCCGGAACATCCACGTCAGTGGGGGAGTCGCATGCCCAGCACACCGCAGGGAACGCCGCACATTCCGCAGTTGTCCGGGATGCGGTCCGAGATTCATGTCGCCGAGCTGGACCTGGACGGGCCCGGCGGCGCCGTCCTGAAATTCGGCCCCGCCCTGGACGGCGGCAGCCCCGCCGTCCCCGGCGGTGACGTCTACGCCCTCGTCCGTCTGCGCGGCCGGCCCGTCGCCACCGTCGTCTGCCGTGTCCCGCCGGGCGAGGACCCCGCGGCCGCCGTCGCCGCGGCAGCCCGGAGCGAGCTCGCGCACTACGAGCCGCCCGCACCCTCGGCTGCCGTCGGGAGAGCCGCCCACCGGGCAGCAGCCGCCAACGCCCCCGGCCCACGGCGGCCACAGGACTCCGTACTGGCCCCGCCGGGCGATCTGCCCCGTACCAGCGTCGTCGTCGCCACCCGCGAGCGCGCCGACCAGCTGGCCCGCGCGCTCGACTCGCTGCTCGCCCAGGACCACCCGGACTTCGAGATCGTCGTCGTCGACAACGCGCCCGTCACCGGCGCGACGCAGGACCTCGTCGAGAACAAGTACGGCGGGTACGGAGAGTGCGGCGGGTACGGAGAGTGCGGCGGGTACGGAGAGCATGGCGGAGACGGCGAGTACGGCGGCTACGGCAAGCGCGTCCGGTACGTCCGCGAGCCCGTGCCCGGCCTCGCCGTCGCCCACAACCGCGGCATCGCCGTCGCCGACGGCGCGCTCATCGCCTTCACCGACGACGACGTCGTCGCCGACCCGCACTGGCTCACCGCGCTGACCACGCCGTTCGCGCAGGACCCGGGCCTCGGCTGTGCCACCGGACTGATCCTTCCGGCCCGGCTGCGCACCCCGGCCCAGATCCTCCTGGAGAGCCACGGCGGCTTCGCCAAGGGCTTCGTGCCGCGCAGCTACGACCCCGCGCACCCGCCCGCCGACGAGCCGCTCTTCCCGTTCACCGCAGGCAGCTTCGGCTCCGGCGCCAACATGGCCTTCCGGGCCACGGTGCTACGCGAGATGGGCGGCTTCGACCCCGCCACCGGCACCGGAACCCCGGCCAGGGGCGGTGACGACCTGTACGCCTTCGTCAGTGTCCTCGCCGCCGGCCACCGGCTGCGCTACACGCCCGACGCGCTGGTCTGGCACCACCACCGCGAGACCTGGCAGGACCTGAAGAACCAGGCGTACGGATACGGAGCGGGCCTCACCGCCTACCTCACCGCCATCCTGGTGCGCCGGCCCGCCCTGTTGCCCGCGCTCCTGAAGAAACTTCCGCAGGGCCTGGCCCACGCCCGCACCATCACCGCCCACCGCGAGACGGGCGGGGCGTCGGTGCCCGGCGCACACGGGGCGCAGGGATATCCGTGGCCGCGCCAGCTCTCCCGGCTGGAGCGGCGCGGGATGCTGGCCGGGCCGCTCGGCTATGCGAAGGCGCGTCGACGGGTACGCGGCGTACGGCCTCCCTGGGAACAGAGCCCGCAGCGGGAGGAATGGCGACAGGAAGAGCAGCAGGAGAAGCGGGAAAGCCGGGAGAGGTGGGAGGAAAGATGAGAGGCAACGCTACGACGGTGCCCCGGATACCCGTGCTGCTCTACCACGCGGTGATGGACGATCCCCCCGACTGGATCGCCGAATTCGCCGTCGCCCCGAAGGAGTTCGGGGCCCAGCTCGACGCGATCGTGGCGAGCGGCCGCACCCCGGTCACCATCAGTGCGCTCGTGGACCATCTCGCGGGCCGCGGCCCGCTCCCGCCCCACCCCGTCGTCCTCACCTTCGACGACGGCTTCGCCGATCTCCCGGGCCCCACCGCCGAGGCGCTCGCCTCCCGCGCACTGCCCGCCACCGTCTACCTCACCACCGGGGCCATCACCCCGGGCCGGCGCAGCCTGCTGCCGCCCGCGCCGATGATGACCCTCTCCCAGACGCCGCTGCTGGAGCAGTACGGCATGGAGGTGGGCGCGCACACCGTCACCCACCCCCAGCTGGACACCCTTCCGCCCAAGGCACTCCGCCGTGAACTGGCCGAACCCAAGGCGGTGCTCGAGGACGTCCTCGGCCACGCGGTGACCCACCTCGCCTATCCGCACGGCTACAACAGCCGTGGTGTGCGCAGGGCCGCAGCCCGCGCCGGCTATGCGTCCGCGGCCGCCGTGCGGCACGCCCTGAGCTCGGAGGCGGACCAGGCGTACCGCATCGCCCGCCTCATCCTGCGCCGCAGCCACACGGTGGCGGACATCGAGACATGGATGGAGGGCGGGGGCGCCCCCGTCGCACCGTTCCCCGACTCGCTGCCGACGATCGGCTGGCGGCTGTACCGGCGTGCCCGCGCGGCCGTGAAGGGCCCGGTGTTCGCGGGCTAGGCACCATGAGCCGTACGGACCCGGGCCAGGCACCTTAGGCCGTACGGACCCGGGCCAGGCGCCGTCGGGGGCCGCCCGCGCACACCGGGCATCTTCCTCAGGTTCCTCGGGGCCGCGGCTGGTTGAAGTACGGATCGGCCGCGACCTTGCGCAGGCTCTTCCAGGACTCGTCCCTGGCCAGCGCAAGATCACACCCCGGCCCGGGGTCGCGGTAGTTCCACTGGAGCGCGGCCCGTACGCCGTCCAGCTCCTTGACCACACGCGGCACTTCCTCGTACCACTCGGCCTGTGCCTTCGGCTTCGAGGGATCGTCCGCCGTGCCGAACTCCGAGAGCATCAGCGGCTTGTCGTCGGAGAGGTTCTTGCGGATCCAGTCGTGCGACGCCGTCTGCGTCTGCTCGAAGCTCTGCCACTTCGCCTTGTGGCAGCGGTAGTAGTTGTACTGGTTGTAGCCGATCCAGTCGACGTACGCGTCTCCCGGATAGAGCTTGCGGAAGAGCTCGCTGTGACCGGTGTAGCCGGTGATGACCCAAGCCCACACCACATTGGTGACACCCAGCTCGCGGAACCGCTCATGGATGTGGCGGTAGGCGGCGACGTACTCGGCCGGTGTGCCGTTGTCCGGCGTACGGGTGTCCATCTCCAGGTCGAAGGAGAGGAAGAGCGGCTTTCCGTACTTCTTGATCCGCTCGGCCTGGACGTCGATGACGGTCTCGTCGAGTGCCCCCGAGGCGATCTGCTTCCAGCTGGGCTGCTGGGCCGGGGTGCCGTTCCACCACTTGCTCTCCCAGGACAGCAGCAGCATCCGCTCCTTTCCGACGCGCTGCTCCTGCTCCGTCAGCAGTGTTCCCTCCAGACCGTCGTCCACGGACATGTCGTGGTACGCGTAGACGATGTCCAGCGTGCGGCCGATGCGCTTCTCGTAGGCGAGGACCTTCTCCTCGAGGTCGGGCTTGCTGTGCCGTACATAGGCACCGAACCAGGCGCCGCACTTCGGTACGAGCAGTTCGGTGGGCCGGCATTCCGCGCTGTGCGCCGAGGGGTCGGACCCCGACGACTTCTGCAGGGCGAGTACGCCGGCGAGCAGCACTGTGACAGCGGCTGTGGACACGGCCAGCAGCCGGCGGCGGTCGCGCGGCCTGCGATGGATGCCTGGCGCCCCGTCACCGGGGCGTCGGGTTAACGTCACAGAGGTGAGCCTTTCTGTGGCTGCTGTGGCTGCTGTGGCTGCTGTGGCTGCTGTGGCTGCTGTGGCTGCTGTGGCTGAGGCGGCGAGGGCGCGCGTGCTGTCCGTGCCCGGCCGGGCAGCGGCGGACAGCAGGCGGCGAGCATCGTCAGCAGAGTGAGCAGCACCAGGACCCGCTGCCCGCTGAAGGCATGCACGGCCATCAGCGCGGTGGCGCAGACGAGCGTCGCGCTCACACTCAGGAAGATCATCAGAAGGAGCCGCTCGATGCGGTCGGAGTCCCGTGCGAAGCCGTGGTCCCAGCTCTCCGCGGGCCCGACGGCCTGATGGGCTCCCAGGGCGGGTGCGCAGACACGCAGGACGGCGGCGCCGGGGCCGGCGAGCAAAAAGACGGCGACGGGCGCGGCCCGCAGCGCCGAGCCCGCGGGCAGTACGGTCGCACCGATGGCGACCCAGCCCGCGAAGGGTGGCAGCAGCCGGATCGCGAGGGTCTGGGGTCTCATGGGGTCCTCCCCGTGGAACTGGTGGAACTGCCGGTGCGCTTCAGTTCGTAGATGACACCTGCGTCGTTGCGGCCCACCTGTTCGAAGAGCGGCGAGGCGGCGACGGATCTCTCGACGCTCCGCAACTGGTCTGCGGTGAGCATGCCGTTCATCTCGGAGTTGGCGATCTGGCCCTGGGTGAGCAGGAGATACGCCCGGGCGGGCGGCTCCACCGCCGCCATGTCCCGGGCGAGCGTGCCGGCCGGGTCGTTCAGGATCTCCTCGACATGGCTCTTCGCGTCGTCGAGGAACCAGTAATGCTGCACATTCCAGTACGAAGCGTATGCGAGCGGGTAGTTGCGATGTGCGGCAACGACGAGAGAGCCCTCGGGCGCCCGGTCGAAGACCTGCCGGACCAGCGCGACCTCCTGCGGCGGGAAGTAACTGAGCCGGTCCTTGCCCGAGTAGCTGGGCACGAACGCCGGGGTCAGCGCGAGCAGCACCACACCTGGCAGCACGGCGAAGCGCAGGCCGACCGCGGGCCGCGGGGCCCCGGCGCCGTCCGGATCCGCCGCCAGCGGCCGTACGTCGGGCAGCAGCGCGGCGGCCGCGAAGAAGCAGGCCCCGGGCAGCATGAACAGCAGTACGCGGAAGATCATTTCGCTGCCGTAGTCATTGGCCACCAGCATCAGCAGCGGCACGGCGGCGAGCAACAGCAGTGGCCGGGCCCGGTGGCGCAGCACACGCCGGCGCAGTACACCGATCGCGGCGAGCAGCAGTACGGACGCCGACAACAGCCGGGCCACCCAGGAGACGATCACCGGTCCGGTGCCGGTCGGCGTCGACCCGTACCCCGTCTCCAGATTGCCGCTCACATCGCCGAACGAACGCACCATCTCGGGCACGGCCTCCCGCAGGAACGGAAGCGAGGCGGTGAGGTTCCATGCCAGGAACACCAGCAGCAGAGTGACCAGCAGGGTCCAGTCGCGGTAGCGCCGGGTCAGACACAGCGCGGCCAGGCTCGCGATCAGCATCACCGGCGTGAGCTGGTGGGAGATGACGATGGCGGTGATCAGGGGGATGAGCAGTACGGTCCACAGCGCCTGCCGCGGCCTTCTGCCGCGTACGGGACGCTCGCCCCGGCGCAGCACGATCGCGATCACGCCGAGATAGAGGGCGAGGGCGAGGGACTGCGGCGAGAAGTAGTCCTGTCCCACCCAGTTGGCGACGTAGAAGAGCCAGACCGCGGTCCAGATCAGGCGGCGGTCCTGGGTGAAGGTGCGGTAGATCAGCAGCAGCGGCGCCAGCAGCATCAGGCTGGAGATCAGCGGCCACCACGCCATGAACATCGCCGCGTTCTCCACCCCGGTGAGCCGGACCAGTGCGGCCTGGGCGGCGAAGAACCCGGGCCACTGGTCGTACACGGCCATGTCGCCGAGCTGATCTCCCCGCTGGAGCCCGCCCGCGGTGAGCAGATGCTCGATGACCGCGTCGTGTTTCCACGCCCAGGAGTAGAGCGGGGTGGGATAGACGACGGCCTGGGTGGCGCGCTCCAGCACGATCAGTCCCACCGTGTACGCCAGCGGCCATCCGTTGCTGCGCAGCGGGTCGCGTACACAGATCCAGAAGCCCGCCGTCAGCAGCGCGAGCGCGATCCAGAACACGACGGGCAGCGCCCCGACGAGACCGAACGCGCCGAGTGCGGTGGTGTCGGTCCGCACCATGGCGTACGTCCACAGGGCGAGCGCCGCGGCGAGCGGTGCGGCCAGTCGCAGCGGCCCGGCCCAGCGGCCGCGGTCCGGGCCGGGCAGGTCGGCGAGATCCATGGCGGGATCGTTGGCGGGCTGCTGGTCGGGGGCGGCCACAGGTCTCCCGGCTGCTGAGGTGGCTGGCTGTTGCACGCTTCCCCCTGGTGGATCAGATCTGTGCCGATGTGGAACGGGCCGCACGCCGCCGTCATTCGCGGCTGCGGCTGCGGCTGCGGCTGTGTTTGTGGCTGCGGGTGTGGCTGCGATGTCGGATGAGTACGAGCGTCAACGCCGCGCAGGAAAGGCCCAGTTGAAGCGGGAGTGCAGCGGGCGCGAGGTGCTTCTGCAGGGCCCAGCCGCACACCGCGAGCAGCCACAGCGCACCCCACTGCGCCGCCACCGGCAGCCGGGTTGCCCCGAGAATCGGCAACAGCGCGACAAGGCAGAGCAGCTGGAACACGGTCGGCAGCCAGCGCAGCAGTGGGTCCGGGCTGTCGAGACCGGCGGCCACGGCGAGGAAGCTCGCCAGTGACTCGTACCACGCGCCCCGAACGGGCTCCGGTTCCCAGCCGAGCACCGCGGGCGCGGTGTGCAGCGCGGCGAAGGTGACCAGCAGCCCCGCGCCGAGCAGCACCGGGCGCGGGCGCAGCAGCGAGACGGCGGCGCTGTGGACGACGATCAGCAGGACACCGGCGGTGAGGGTGACCGGCGGCAGGGCCCGCAGCAGCTGCGAGCCGGAGAGCTGCTCCATGGTGGGGCCCGGGGCGATGTCCGGGGCCTGGAAGAGCGGAATCCAGAACAGCCCGGCGGCGAGTCCGAGCAGCAGCCACAGCGCGGTGGCCAGCCTCCCCTCGCCCGGGTCGACGGACGGCCGGCCGGCCTCCCCGTCCGCGGTCCGCTCCCTTCCCGACCGGTCGTCTCCGGACCCCTCCGGTCCAGGCCCCTCCTGCCCCGTCCCCTTCGGTCCGGGTCCCTCCTGCCCCGTCCGCTCCTGTACGTAGACGGGGAAGCCGAAGGCGGGTGTCGCGGTGTCCTCGTGCACCCCGCGCAGATACGCGGTCTGCCGCGCCCAGTCCGTCCCGTACTCCCGCGCGTACTCCGCCGCTGCCTCCGCCCGCCGCTCGGCGGCCCGGCGCGCCCAGGTCGTGCCGTACTCCTCCTCCACCTCGGCGCCCCGGTGCCGCACCAGCCTGGTGAACCAGGCCTGCCGGGGCTCGCGGCCCGACAGCGCGGCGCGCAGCCCCGGCGCGGCCACCAGGGCCGTCAGCGACATCGAGAGCAGCATCGCCAGGCCCGCCCCGGAGATCCCGGTGGGGCCGAGCAGCAGGGCCGCGCTGCCCAGTACCAGGGCGCACATCGTGCCCTGGAGGGCGGCGAGCATGCCCGTACGTCCCTGGACCCGCAGGACCCCGATGTAGAGCTCGACGACGACCCGAGGCAGCGCTGCGGCGGCGAGCAGCCGCAGCACGGTGGTGCCGTGCGCGGCGTAGTCGTCGCCGAACGGGGCGAGGATCTGCGGGGCGAAGACGACGAGGAACAGCACGACGGGCACCAGCAGCACGCTCATCCTGCGCAGCGCGCCGCGCACCCCGGCGGCCAGGGTCTCCGGGCTGTGCGAGGCGTGCGCGGTCAGCGAGGAGGCCATGTTGATGGCCATGAACTCCATCGTTCCGCCGACGGTGTACGCGATGTAGAAGAAGCCGTTGTGCGCGGCGTCGAAGCGGACCGCGACCATCACCGGCAGCAGATTGATCATTGCCAGTGAGAAGAGCGAGCCGACCGAGTCCCCGGCGAGGAAGCGCCCGATCTCGCGGATGCGCAGCGGTTCGCGGTCGTGGTCGGCCGCGGCCTGGCGGGGGATGAGCCTGCGGAAGATCAGCCAGCCGAGGGGCAGTACGGACACGGCGATGGCCGCGGCCCAGGAGACGAAGATGCCCAGTACGGGCAGGGCGGTGGCGAAGACGGCGAGCAGCAGCAGCTTGCCGATGGAGAAGGCGGCGTTGCCGACCGGTACCCAGACGGCTTTGCGCAGCCCTGTCAGCACCCCGTCCTGGAGGGTCAGCAGCGCCCAGCCGACGCAGGAGGCGGTGAAGATCAGACCGGCGCCGAGCCCGCCGAGGGGTGCGTACGAAGGCCCCCAGAGGTCGAGCGTGAACAGGAACGCCACGGACGCGAGGCACACCACCAGCGAGCTGAGCGCGTAGGCGCGCCACACCAGGGGCCCGGTGGCGCGGCCGGCCCGGGGCACGTACCGCACGACCGCGCCGATCATGGTGGTGGCGGTGAGGGAGGCGAGCAGCCGCATGGCGGCGATGGCGGCGGAGCCCTCGCCCACGGCCTGCTCGGTGTAGTAGCGGGCGGCAACCAGCCAGAAGCCGAGGCCGAGCGCGGCGGAGACGCCGGTGGAGAGCATCAGGGCGTAGGCGTTGCGGAACATCGAGTCGCCGCTGGCGGCGGTGGAGGTCACCGCACCGTCCGCCGCGGGCGGCGGGGCGGCGGAGGCATCCGGCTTGTGCAGCCGTGCGGTATCAGACACCGGTCCCGCCCGGCCCCGGAGACCGCCCCGCGCCGTCGGCGGCCGGTTCCGGCGGTCGACCTGCGCCGCCGTCGGCGGCCGGTTCCGGCGGTCGACCTGCGCCGTCGTCGGCGGCCGGGCGTGCCGACCGGTGTGCGGCGGGTCGTGCGGCGGGTCGTGCGGCCGGGCATGTGGTCGGGTGCGCGGCCGGTTGTGCGGCGGGGCCGGGACCGCCGCCTTGTGGCGGTGCGCCGATAGGGCCGGAGTTCTCTGCGCCGCCGCCGACGGCGGGGCCGGGACCGGCGCGTCCCGGCGGCTCGCCGGCGCGGGCGGAGCCCCGGCTCGCGACGGCGGCGACGCCCCGTCCGGCGGCTGTGGGGTGCGAGCCGAGCTCCGGGGGTATCTCCGCCCGGCGCGCGCCGGATGCTCTCAGCACCGCGATGGCCCGGTCCGCGTGCAGCGGATCCACCGGCAGCACATGGCGTGCGAACCAGGCCGCCCGCTCGGGAGCCGGCGACGGGTCCGTGAAGACCTCGCCCGCGTACGCGTCGAGCGGCGGGTCGTAGAGATAGCCCACGGTCATCCGGTGGCGGGCGAGCGCGGCGACGGCGGCGTCGCGGTCGGCGACCAGCAGCGGCACCCGGAACAGCGGCTGTACGGGACCGGGCCGCGGCACGGCCCACCGGGTGTCCAGCAGCCGCTGTGTACCCGCTCGATGTGCGGCGAGCCGGCGATCGAGGCGGGCCAGCAGCCGTTGCGTGCGCCGCAGCCGCAGCCCGCCGGGTCTGAGCCGGTAGTCGTGCATGTCCACCCGCACCCAGGAGTGGAACTCCGCGAGCCCGGGCGCCGCCGCCACCGCCTGTTTCAGCTCGCCGGGCCGCAGCTCCATCCGGATGTCCTCGCGCTCCTGGAGGCCGAGCTGCCGCAGGGTGGCGCGGGCCGCGCCGGCCAGCCGCAGTCCCCGTACCCCCGCCTCGGCATACGGTCGCAGGCCGTACGCGATCTCCGCCGACAGCCGTGCCGGTTCGAGGAGCTCGTCCCGTGCCCGCTCCAGTCCCGCCCGCAGCGACGGGTCGTCGATGGCCAGGAATCCGCCCGTCTTGGCCCCGGTGTGCTTGGAGAGGCTGAAGACGGACGCGTCGCCGAAGCTGCCGACCGGCCGGCCCGACACCTCGCTGCCGATCGCGTGCGCGGCGTCCTCCAGCAGCGGGATCCCCAACTGGTCGCAGTGCGCCCGCAGTTCGGGAACCGGATCGGGATTTCCGTACAGATTGGTGGTGAGCACGGCGGACAGTCCGTGCCACTCGGCGGCCGGGACGGCGGCCGCGTCGATCGAGCCGTCCTCGGCCTTCAGCGGCGCCTGTACGGGACGCAGTCCCGCGGCGAGCACCACAAAGAAGATCACGTCGTCGTTGACCGGTGACATCAGCACCCGGCCGCCGGGAGGGCACCAGTGGCGCAACGCCACATAGAGCCCGAGACGGCATGACGGCACGTACAGGCATTCTCTGCCGAGGCGGCGGTGCATCAGCTCTTCCAGACGTGCGTATGCCGCCGGGCAGCCCTCCCCAAGAGCCATGTTGGTCCCCCCACTTACCCCGGGCTCAATGTGGACCAATCCGGACTGCCCCGTCAATAACGGGGAAGGGCCCATTCCTTGAGGAATGGGCCCTTCCAACGGCGCCGGTGCGCTGCGTCCCCGGTTGCTACTGCTCGGTCACTCCTCGAGCGTGAGGCCCTTTCTGAGCCTGACCAGGGTGCGCGACAGCAGTCGCGACACATGCATCTGCGAGATCCCGAGCTCCTCGCCGATCTCCGACTGCGTCATATTGGCGACGAATCGCAGGGAGAGAATTTTACGGTCCCGTGGCGGAAGGCTTGCGATCAGCGGCTTCAGCGACTCGACGTACTCGATTCCTTCGAGTCCGTGGTCCTCGTAGCCGATGCGGTCCGCGAGGGCGCCCTCGGTCTCGTCCTCCTCGGGCTGGGCGTCCAGCGAGCTCGCGGTGTACGCGTTGCTCGCCGCCATGCCCTCGACGACCTCGTCCTTGCTGATGGCGAGCCGCTCGGCGAGTTCACCGACGGTGGGCGCGCGGTCGTACTGCTGGGAGAGCTCGTCGCCCGCCTTCGCCAGGTCGAGCCGCAGCTCCTGGAGGCGGCGCGGCACCCGCACCGACCAGCTGGTGTCGCGGAAGAAGCGCTTGATCTCGCCGACGATGGTCGGCATCGCGAAGGTCGGGAACTCGACGCCCCGGCTGAGCTCGAAGCGGTCGATCGCCTTGATCAGACCGATCGTGCCGACCTGGATGATGTCCTCCATCGGCTCGCTGCGGGAGCGGAACCGGGAGGCGGCGAACTTCACCAGTGCCAGGTTGAGTTCGACCAGGGTGTTGCGGACGTACGCGTACTCGTGCGTGCCCTCTTCGAGGGATTCGAGACGCCCGAAGAGGGTCTTCGACAGCGCTCGCGCGTCCAGCGGTCCCACCTGGTCGAAGGGCGGGATCTCCGGGAGGCCGTCGAGGCTCTCCAGGTTCTCCACGCTCTCCAGGTTCTCCAGGCCGTCCTGGACGGGGCCCTCGGCCGGTTCGGTGGCGGGGATGGGCAGTGTCGACGGCGCGGTGCGCGATTCGTCGAGCCGGGGTGACATGGTCTCCTCCATCGTTCTCGGCATATGGCCGCCGATGCCAATACATGCTGCTGCGGTGAGCGGCGCCTCCAAAGCCGGCCGTGGTCGGTTGTGTCTGTACTAGGCCTACCCGGTCCCCATGGACAGTTGCAAGTGTCAAATGTCCTATTTGTCGGTTTTGATGGGGAGTTCGGCTACCGGTCGACGCATGGAAGGCGTAATGTTCGTCGGACGTCACGGCCGTCCTGCGACGGTGTGTGACGCTGGGTGCGACACGACGGACGGCGCGGCGCAATGCGCGGCAAATGACACGGCGAAAAGGGACGGGCATGGACCGCGGGACGGTCGGCAGCGCGAACCGGGGCCGACTTCAGGTAGAGGTTCGGACCGAAGGCCTCAGCGAGGTTGTAAAACCGGCGGGTGAGTTGGATCACCACACCGCCGATTTGTTGCGTGCGCCACTGGACGAGGCGCTCGAGCAGGGCCGCGTACGACTGGTCATCGACTGCTCGGAGCTCGAGTTCTGCGACTCCACCGGACTCAATGTGCTGCTCGGAGCCCGGCTGAAGGCCGAGGCCGCCGGGGGAGGGGTGCATTTGGCCGGCATGCTGCCCGTGGTGGCCAGGGTCTTCGAGATCACCGGAGCGGAGGCGGTCTTCACCGTGCACGACTCCCTCGGGGCGGCCCTGCCCGACTGAGCGACCCACCCCCTGTTGCCCGCGTCACGCGTATCGCGTGACGTAGTGGGTGTTGTCACGATGAGGCCGGGCAGGAGAACCCCGCAGACCGTTGAAGGCCCTGCACTCTGTGTATCGATGTAATTGGCAAATTGGTGAATCGGTGAGGTGAAGCGCTGATGAGCACCACCCGGCAGCAGCCGCCGGGCGACCTCGGCCCTGAGCCGGAAGGCGCCGGCGCCACCCCTGCCTCGGGGGTACCCGGCGGTGCGGTGCGTCGCCTTGCCCTGCGCAGCGCCAGCGGCATCGTTCCGCTCGCCCGCGACTTCACCCGCCAGGCGCTGTACGACTGGGGCTGGCTCCCCGCCGCCTCGGCCGACCGCCGGGCGGCGGCCGAGGACGTACTGCTGGTCGTCTCCGAGCTGGTCACGAACGCCTGCCTGCACGCCGAAGGGCCGGAGGAGCTGCGGGTCGGCTGCGACGGGAAGGTGCTGCGCCTGGAGGTCACGGACCGGGGCACGGGCCAGCCCGCTCCGCGCACCCCCCACCGGGCCGGACGGCCCGGCGGGCACGGCATGTTCATCGTCCAGCGGCTCTGTCTCGACTGGGGAGTTGTACGGTCCCCGGGTGCCGCGGGCAAGACGGTCTGGGCGGATCTCGCCGCCCCCTCGTAGCTCCCCCACCGTGCGTTCGCAGCGCGTTCGTGGCGGTGTACGGCAGGTTTTGAATCTCTTGTAGAGCACGTCAATACGGCGTGCTCTTTGTCTTCCCTCCCCAAGGTCCCAGGCGTACCTTGAGCGCCCGATCTGATGTGTCGTCAGTAACTTTCGCTGTTGGCGACTTCCGGCATGAGGGGAACTCGAGGTGTTGTACCCGAAGCGGACAGCCCACGCGCTGGCAGCAGCGGTGGCGGGCTCGGTGGTGCTGATGGCCGCCCCCGCCGCCCATGCCAGTGTGGTGGACGTCGACTACCAGTGTCAGACCCCGATCGGGCCCAAAGGCGCGGTCTCCCCGATCGACATCAAGGCTGTGAAGAGCGGCAGCGGCTACAAGCTCACGATGTCCTTCCAGAAGGGCGTCTCCTCCAGCCCGGTCGAGCTCGGCAAGGGAGCCATGAAGCCGAGCGCGCTCATGGTGCTGGGCGGCGCGGGCGAGGGTACGGTCCCCGTCTCCGGGCCACCGAACGCTGAGGCGGTCCCGGCCAACACGCCTATCAAGATCAGTGACTTGTCGGGGACGTACACCCCGAAGAAGAGCGGCAAGGTCACGTTCACGGCCGGGGTGCTGACGATCAAGGCGCTCGGTACGACGACCACCTGCACGCCCAAGAACAACCCCAAGCCGTCGCTGGAACTCGACGTCACGGGGGCGGGCGGCGGCAGCAGCCTGCCCACACCGTCCGGTGGCGGCGAACTGCCGAAGACCGGCCCGCTCGACTCGGCGACGGCGCTCGGCACGCTCGGTGGCACAGTGCTGCTGGCCGGGGCGGCCGGGGTGCTGTGGCTGACCCGGCGCGGCGGCGGCCGGACCGCGAGCTGACCGTGCAGGCCGTGCTGTCGGTGCCGTTCGTTCCGTTCGCGCCGTCCGTGCTGTCGCGCGCCGCCGGCATCCTTGCCGCGCTGCTGTGTGCGCTGTGCGCCCCCACGGCGTGGGCGGCGGACACCCCGGCATGGACGGCGACGGGGGGAGACAGGCCGTACGTCTATCTGGAGGGACCGCCCGGCACCGTACTGGAGGACACACTGTCGGTGACGAACCCCGGCGCGAAACCGCTCACCGTACGCCTCCGGCCGGCCGACGCGTACAACACCGAGGGCGGCGCCTTCGCGGTGCGCGACGCCCGCGGGTCCAAGGACACCGGCACCTGGATCACGCTCGCGGCAGACCGTGTCACGGTCCCGCCCCGCACCCGGGCGGAGGTCCCCTTCTCGGCCACCGTCCCACCCGGTGCGGTCCCGGGCGACCACCCGGGCGCGATCATGGCGGCGTCCGGCGGACGTGAGGTGGGTGTACGGATCCACCTGCGGGTCAGCGGCCCGACGCTGGCGGCGCTCACGGTCGAGGACGTCTCCTTCTCCGGCGGAAAGATCCACTACGCCCTGGTGAACCGGGGCAACACGGCCCTGACCCCCAGCCTGACGGTCCGCGCGGACGGCCTCTTCGGTGAGGTCCTCCACCGCAAGCCCCGCAGACTCCCCCTGGAACTGCTCCCCGGCCAACGCGTCACCCTCACCGAGGACTGGCCCGACCCCCCGTCCCTGGACGCGGTCGGCATCCACCTCCGGGCCACGGCACCGGGCAACGCGTCCGGCGAGTCGACGGCGTCGGCGACCTTCGTCCCCTGGCCGGAGGCGGCGGCCACGGGCGGGTTGCTGCTGGCGGCGGCCACCCTCACGGCATGGCTGCTCCACAGCCGCCGCCACCCTCCGGACCGGACCGAGCCCCCCGAAGAGACCGCGAACGAACGGCACTTGGCGAGGTCAGGAGCATGACGATGCAGGTCGACACGCCCCCTCCGCGCGGCGAGGACGAGGCACGGACCGGCCCGGGTGACGCATCGCGCGTCCTCGTCCTTCTCGCCCTTCTCCCCGTCCTCCTTCTGCTCCTCCCCACCGCCCCCGCATCCGCCGCCGGGTCCGCCGACGCCACCCCCGCCGTCGAGCTTTCCCAGGCCCAGGCCGGCAAGGGCGGCGACATCACCGTCAGTGGCTCGGGATGGCGGCCGGGCACCCTCCTCATGATGCTCATCTGCGGACAGGCCGTGCCCGGCAGAGGCGTGATCGGCGGCACGAACGCCTGCGCCAACTCCGACGGCCGCGCCGTCACCACCGACTCCAAGGGCGCCTTCAGCAAGAAGATGCCGGTCGCCGAGCCGCCCAAGCCCTGCCCCTGCGTCGTGCACGTGGCCACTGTCACCGGTGAACAGGCCACCGTCGACGCCGAGTTCACCGTCGCCGGGCACCCCACCGCGCCGCTCCCGCAGCAGACCGACGGCGGAAAGCTCGCCGTACTCGCCGCCACCCGACTCGAGGGCGACTCCGGCATCCTCGTCTTCTTCGGGGCCCCGCCCTCCCGTCGGCTGGAGTTCACCGTCGGCAACCTCGGCTCCGCCCCGGTGAAGGATCCCGTCTTCCACATCGGCACCGCGCACGGCGTCTTCGCCCCGCAGTGGGAGGAGCAGCAGTGGCGCGGCACCATCGCGCCCGGCCGGAAAGTGCAGGTCAAGCTGCCCGTCCAGCTCACCGCAGGCGCACACGGCGACTATCAGATCTCCGTGAAGTACGGCACGAAGGTGCTGGCCGAACAGCCGTGGGGCGTCGGCCGGCCCTGGGGCGTCACGCTCTTCTGGATCCTGCTGGCCGTCGTCGTACCCGCCGCCGTGTTCCGCATCGGCATGGCGATCGTCGACCGCGTCCGCCCCCACTCCCGCCCGCGCTCCGGCCCCCACGGCAACGGCCGCCACCGCACGGTCCGGCTGCCCACGTTCCGCCGCCCCGGCTCCCGGCCACGTACCGAACCGTCCGTGGCGCCGGAAAGCGCCACGGACACCACGGCTCTGCCGTGGTTCACAGCTGACTCCGCACCGTCAGAGAACCGATCCACGACGAAGGGACATTCGTGAGTACGCAACGGAGGATGAGCGCGGCCGGCGTCGCGCTGATGCTCGGCGGTGCGGGGATCCTGCTGACCGCAAGCCCCGCCCAGGCAGCCGAGGTGTCGTACAGGACGGAGTGCATACCGCCACCCATCTCGGGCCTGCCACCCGTACAGGGCACCACCAAGGTGCAGATCACCGCACCCGCCGAGGCCAAGGTCGGCGACGAGGTCGAGGTGGTGTGGAAGTTCGTGGAGGCGGCTTCCAAGAATCCCGACATCCTCGACCTGGAGAAGGACACGGTGAAGCCGGCCGGCACGCTCAAGGCGGCCGGCGCACAGACTGCGGACATCGCCATGGAGGGGACGCGGACGAACCCGCCGATCCCCAAGAACAGCCCGATGGTGCTGTCCGACATGAAGGGCAAGATCAAGCTGACCAAGGCGGGTGAGGTCACGCTGACGCCCGACGCGTACAACATCAATGTCTCCAAGCCGATGTCCACCGACACCAAGTGCGCGCCGAAGGAGACGGTCAGGGCCGCGGCGACGATCAAGGTGTCGGACGGCGGAGGGACCACGTCCGGAGGCACGACGAGCGGCGGTACGACGAGCGGCGGTACGACCTCCGGAGGCACGACCACCTCGGGTGGCACCACGAGCGGCGGCACGACCTCCGGGGGCACAGCCTCCGGAGGTACGACCACCGGTGGCGGCACCACCTCCGGCGGGGGCGGCGGCGGCCAAACCGACTTCCCCGGCAAGGAGGTCAGCGTCACGTTCGCCTGCACGTCGCCCGGACCGGCGAGCATCAACTCCAAGGTGACGATCAACGCCAAGAAGAACGGCGGCAGTTACGACCTCGTCGTCAAGACGGCCAAGGGCGTCATGAACAGCCCGGCCGCACTCCCCGCGGGCGCCCTCAAGCCGTCGATGGCGGTCCTTCTCGGTGGCGTCGACAAGGGCACCGTTCCCGTCACAGGCCCCGCCAACAAGGATCCGCTGGAGGCAGGAAAGCCGGTGGACCTGGCTGACATGACCGGTACGTACAAGCCGGGCGCCAGCGGCAAGTCCACACTCAGCCCGGGCACCCTGGCGATCGACGTCACCCTGGGCGGCCAGAAGATCCATATTCCGTGCACGGTCAAGGGCACGGCGGAGGCCTCCCTCGAGCTCGACACCTCGGCCCAGCCGGGCGGCGCGTCCGGCGGCACCGCGAACGGCGGCGCCGCAGGCGGCGGTACGAGCAGCGGCGGTACGAGCACGAGTGGCGGCCTCGCCCAGACCGGAGCCGAGGACAACGGTGCCCTGCGCGCCCTCGCCCTCGTCGCCGGCACGGTGATCCTGCTGGGCGGCGCGGTGTTCACGTTCACCCCGTGGCGGCGTTTGCGCGGCACACGCTGACCTTGCCGGGCAACGGTCCGGTGCATGGCAGAGGGCCGGCACGAAGAACTCTTCGTGCCGGCCCTCTGCCATGGCGCCCGTTGGCGCGGGGGAGTTACTTCACGTCGCCCATGAGCGCGCGGATCTTCTTGCCCGCCGTCATGAAGGCGAGGCCCGCTGCGACAGCGATGATCGCCCACAAGGTGTAGTAGACGGCGTCGCCCAGCGGGGCGTTGAGCTTGGTGGTCCAGCCGTTCAGGGCGTTGCCCGTCGAGGTGGCGAGGAACCACAGACCCATGATCTGGCCGACGAACAGCTTCGGGGCCAGCTTGGTCGACAGGGACAGGCCGACCGGCGACAGGCACATCTCACCGAGGGTCTGGACCAGGTAGACGCTCAGCAGCCAGAAGATGGTGACCTTGCCGGTCTCGCTGTTCGCCGCGGCGGCGCCCGCCAGGCCCATGATGCCGAAGGAGCCGCCGATGAGGAGCATCGCCAGGGCGAACTTCATCGGAGTGCTGGGCTCGCGGTTGCGCGTGGCCAGTTTGACCCACAGGGCGGCGAAGAGGGGGGCCAGGATGATGACCATCATCGGGTTGACCGACTGGTACCAGGAGGCCGGGAACTCCCAGCCGCCGATCATGCGGTCCGTCTTGTTGTCGGCGAAGATCGTCAGCAGCGAGCCGGACTGGTCGTAGATCATCCAGAACAGCACGGCGGTCACGAAGAACCATACGTACGCCTTGATCTTCGGGCGGTCCTCGCTCGTGAGCGCCGGGTTCCGGAAGATCGTGACGAAGTACACGATCGGGACGACGATGCCGAGGACGGCAAGGACGTTGACGATGTGCTCTATGTCGTACGTGCCCACGACGAGGTCGGTCGCCAGCGCGGCGGCAGCGATGCCGGCCCACAGCGCAACCTTGCGCAGGACCGTCCGCCGCTCCTCCGGCGAAGCCGGCTTGGCCGGCTCCTTGCCGATGTCACCGAGGTGACGGCCGCCCAGCACGTACTGGACGACGGCAAGAGCCATGCCGACACCGGCGACGGCGAAGCCGAGGTGCCAGTTGACGTTCTCACCGAGGTAGCCGACGACCAGCGGGGCGGCCATACCGCCGATGTTGATCGCCATGTAGAAGAGCGTGAAGCCGGCGTCGCGGCGAGCGCTGGACTGGCCCTCGTAGAGGCCGCCGACCATCGCGGAGATGTTCGGCTTCAGTAGACCGGTGCCGACCGCGATCAGCGCGAGACCGCAGAAGAAGGCGATGTCGGACGGGATCGCGAGGGTGAAGTGCCCCAGCGCGATGACGATGCCGCCGACGAGAACGGCCTTGCGCGCGCCCCAGAGGCGGTCCGCGACCCAGCCGCCGGGCATGGCGGCCATGTAGACCACAGCGTTGTAGACGCCGTAGATCGAGGCGGCGAGTGCCTCGCGGCCCTCGAGGGGACCGTCGAGGACGGCGGCCACCAGGTAAAGCGTGAGAATGCCGCGCATCCCGTACCAGGAAAAGCGCTCCCACATCTCCGTCATGAAGAGGGTGGCCATACCGCGGGGGTGGCCGAAGAAGGTCTTCTCGCCGGAGGGTGCTCCGGAGGTGTCCTTCGTCAGGCTGGACGCCATGGTCGATCCTTGCTTGCTCGGGACGCGGTGCTTCGTGAGCGGTACGCGCCCGGTGGGGGGTAGCCGGCACCGGCAGGGGTCCGCCCCGACCCACGCCCAAGGGCTCGCTCCGCGGGTGTTGGAGCGAGGGACGGACCGCACCGGGATCCACGCCCCGCGCGCGACATCGCGCTCGGGGTCCGGCCCAGAGGTCGTTCACTGTCTTCGAGGCCGGCAGGCCAACCTCACGCAGAAAAGAGACCCTTGGCTGGTTCAGCGAGCCAAAGGTCCCCGTTTACCGCAACAGGCGTCTCGCCACCATACGACACGACACAGTGGGATATGGAAGGACTTGAGAGATGGATCACAGGTGTACGGGGAACCGTCTGCCCTGAATCGAAGGTCGTAACCAGGATCGCATCCCAAATTCGCAGGGCTTGTCGATCACGCACCGACGGGTACGTCATGCGGACTACCATCACCCCATGACGCGTGTACTGCTCGCCGAGGACGACGCTTCCATCTCGGAGCCGCTGGCCCGCGCCCTGCGTCGGGAGGGTTACGAGGTCGAGGTGCGCGAGGACGGCCCGAGCGCGCTCGAAGCCGGACTGGCCGGGGGAGTCGACCTGGTGGTGCTCGACCTGGGGCTGCCCGGAATGGACGGCCTGGAGGTCGCCCGGCGACTGCGTGCCGAAGGCCACACGATCCCCATCCTGGTGCTGACCGCGCGCGCCGACGAGGTGGACACGGTGGTCGGCCTGGACGCCGGCGCCGACGACTACGTCACCAAGCCGTTCCGCCTCGCCGAACTGCTCGCCCGGGTACGGGCCCTGCTCCGGCGCGGCGCCACCGAGCCGGTCCCGGCGCCGTCGACCCACGGCGTACGGATCGATGTCGAGTCGCACCGCGCCTGGATGGGCGACGAGGAGCTCCAGCTCACGGCGAAGGAGTTCGACCTGCTGCGGGTCCTGGTCCGGGACGCGGGCCGGGTCGTCACCCGCGACCAGTTGATGCGGGAGGTCTGGGACACGACGTGGTGGTCGTCCACCAAGACACTGGACATGCACATCTCTTGGCTCCGCAAGAAACTGGGCGACGATGCGGCGAATCCGCGGTACATCGCGACGGTGCGGGGTGTGGGCTTCCGCTTCGAGAAGAGCTGACCCGGGGGGCCCTTGAGGCCCGCGGGGACTGACGCCCCCACACCCCGCGCCGCCGGCTCCGCCGGGAAGCCCGAGGAACGGGCCGACCACCGGTGCCGTGCGCCAACTTCGCACCGCCCAGGCGCGCGCGGGGTTGTCCCCTTCCCGAACTGGGGGCGGTGCCCCCAGCCCCCGAGGGGCTGCGTGAGGGCTGACGCCCCCGCACCCCCACCACGCTGCGGCTTCGCGCCGCCGGATCCGGCTCGGCGAGGACCTCCGATGCCCGCACCCCACGGGCTGGCCCACACCCATTTCACGTTGCGCTGGGGAGGGGCCGTGCAGGGTCGTCCCCGCAGGGGATTGGCGGCAGGACCCGGCCCACGAGAACGGGGCCCTGTATGCCGCCGAGCCCGAGGAGTCGAGCCCGGAGGGGCCCCGGAACCCGCACCGGACAGGACCCCGCGCCACGGGCCCGAGCCACCCGCGCCCGCACCCCACCGGCGGCCTGCCCCTGTGTGGCGTTGCGCTGGGGAGGGGCCGTGCAGGGTCGTCCCCGCAGGGGATTGGCGGCAGGACCGGGCCCGCGAAATCGGGGCCCTGTATGCCGCTGACCCCGAGGAGTCGAGCCCGGAGGGGCCCCGGAACCCGCACCGGACAGGACCCCGCACCACGGGCCCGAGCCACCCGCGCCCGCACCAGGCAGGACCCCGCACCACGGGCCCGAGCCACACCCGCCCGCACCAAACAGGACCCCGCACCACAGGC
The DNA here is from genome assembly GCF_026341125.1 of Streptomyces sp. NBC_01142. NCBI lineage: Bacteria > Bacillati > Actinomycetota > Actinomycetes > Kitasatosporales > Streptomycetaceae > Streptomyces > Streptomyces sp. NBC_01142. The sequence continues at coordinate 2,241,426 of NZ_JAPEOR010000002.1, read as the reverse complement.
CCGAGCCACCCGCACCCGCACCCGCAGGCCCCCCGCACCACAGGCCCGAGCCACCCGCGCCAAACAGGACCCCGCACCGGAGGTGCCACGGCCACCCGCACCCGCACCGGACAGGCCCCCCGCGCCACAGGCCCGAGCCACCCGCGCCCGCGCCCCCCTCCGAGGCGCATACGCTCACGGGTGGGCCATCCCGTACACCGCGTCCCGCCCGGAGGGCACCTTGCGTCGCCGACTGATCAACTCCACGCTCGCCGTCGTGCTCGTCGTCATCGCCGTCTTCGGCGTCTCCCTCGTCATCGTCGAGACCCGCACGATCAGCAGCAGCGCCCAGGAAAGCGTGGACTCCGAGGCCCTCCGCCTCGTCAGCATCGTCGACAGCCGGCTCATCGGCGGGGAACCGGTCAACCCCGACATCCTCTCCGAGCAGAGCGGCGCCAAGCGGTACGCCCTGATCGAGATCCCCGGCCGCCCGCCCATCGAGATCGGCGAACGCCCCTCCGGCAGCGTCATCCGCGGCGTTGCGAAGGGCGAGCGCGACGAGACCGTCACCGTCGAGGAGTCCCGCTCCTCCGTCACCCGCGAGGTCGGCCGCACCCTGCTGATCATCGGCGGCGTCGCCCTGCTCGCGGTCATCGCGGCCGTCCTGCTCGCCGTACGCCAGGCCAACCGCCTCGCCTCGCCCCTCACCGACCTCGCCGAGACCGCCGAACGCCTCGGCTCGGGCGACCCGCGCCCCCGGCACAAGCGGTACGGCGTGCCCGAGCTCGACCGGGTCGCGGACGTTCTCGACGCCAGCGCCGAGCGGATCGCGCGGATGCTCACCGCCGAGCGCCGGCTCGCCGCGGACGCCTCGCACCAGCTCCGTACGCCGCTGACCGCGCTCTCCATGCGGCTGGAGGAGATCACGGTCACCGATGACCTCGCGACGGTGAAGGAGGAGGCGAGCATCGCGCTCACCCAGGTGGAGCGGCTCACCGACGTGGTGCAGCGGCTGCTCACCAACTCCCGCGATCCCCGCATCGGCTCGGCCGTCGCCTTCGATCTGGACGAGGTCGTCAAGCAGCAGCTGGAGGAGTGGAAGCCTGTCTACCGCAGCACGGGCCGGGCGATCGTCTGCTCGGGCCGGCAGGGCATGCGGGCCGTCGGCACCCCGGGCGCGGTCGCCCAGGTGCTCGCGGCCCTGATCGAGAACTCCCTGATGCACGGCGGCGGCACCGTCGCCGTACGCACCCGCGTCACCGGCAACCAGGCGGTCATCGAGGTGACGGACGAGGGCCCGGGCGTACCGGCCGACCTCGGTGCGCGGATCTTCGAGCGGACCATCAGCGGCCGCAACTCCACCGGCATCGGGCTGGCCGTGGCCCGCGATCTGGCGGAGGCGGACGGCGGCCGACTGGAACTGCTCCAGCAGCAGCCGCCGGTCTTCGCGCTCTTCCTCAGCCGGGTGGCGCGCAGCCGTAAGGAAGACCTCGGGCCGACGGTCCGCTAGGACACCCCCTGGCTCAGCGGGCTACCCGGTCGGGTTCGGGCCGGGGCCGCGGCTCGGATCCCGGCCCCGGACGGGCCCCGGACGGCTCCTGCCCCAGGAAGGATTCCGCCGTCTGCACGGCCTCGCGCGCCGGCAGCGCCCGGAACACCCAGGTCCGGTACGACCAGAAGCGGAACAGCGTCGCGATGCCGATGCCGAGGAACTTGAAGATGTTGCTCTGCAGCGGGCTGTCCCAGCCGAAGCCGTACGTCGCGACGTACAGCACGCCGCTCTGGATCACCAGCCCGACGACGCTGAACAGCAGGAAGAGCGTCAGCTCCTTGGTCCGGCGGCTCTTGTCGCGGTCCCGGTAGGTGAAGTAGCGGAAGCCCAGATAGTTGCAGCCGATCGCGACGACCGTGGCAACGATGCTCGCCCGCACCACGGGGATGTCGGTGAGGTGCCGTACGAGATTGAAGACCCCGAGGTCCACCAGGAGCCCCACACCACCGACCGCGCCGAACTTCGCGAACTCACGCGTGAGCTGCTCAAGCCGCACGCGCAGCGCGCTTCGTTCACTCATGGTGATTGCTCAGCCCCGTTCGGGTCGGTGTGCCAACCCGGCAATGCTAACCAGCACCCCTCGTTTCCGCCCGCGGGTGCACCTTGTCGTGTGGCGGGGCTGTGACAACGGCGGCGGAGGCGCGGGAGCCGGGCGCGCCGAGAGCCAGGGGCCGGGAACCACGGGCGACAGGAGGTTCCCTGGCGGCGGATACTCTAAGAGGGTGACGTTCCCGGTAGTCGGCATGGTCGGCGGCGGTCAGCTCGCCCGTATGACCCACGAGGCGGGCATCCCCCTCGGCCTCAGATTCAAGCTCCTCAGTGATACTCCACAGGACTCCGCAGCCCAGGTGGTGAGCGATGTCGTCATCGGCGACTATCGCGACCTGGACACGCTGCGTGACTTCGCACGCGGCTGCGATGTGATCACTTTCGATCATGAGCATGTCCCGATCGAGCACATGAGGGCCCTGGAGGCGGACGGCATTCCCGTCCGCCCGGGGCCCGACGCATTGGTGCACGCCCAGGACAAGGGTGTGATGCGCGCGAAGCTCATGGAGATCGGCGCGCCCTGCCCGCGCCACCGCATCGTGGCGGACCCCGCCGATGTCGCGGCGTTCGCCGAGGAGGTGGGCGGCTTCCCCGTCATCCTCAAGACGGTGCGCGGCGGCTACGACGGCAAGGGCGTCTGGTTCGTGCATACGGCACAGGACGCCGAGGCTCCCTTCCGGGCCGGCGTCCCGGTCCTTGCCGAGGAGAAGGTCGCTTTCACCCGCGAGCTGGCGGCGAATATCGTCCGCTCGCCGCACGGCCAGGCCGTCGCCTACCCCGTCGTCGAGTCGCAGCAGGTCGACGGCGTCTGCGACACGGTGATCGCGCCCGCGCCGAATCTGTCGGAGGAGCTCGCGGGGCAGGCCCAGCAGCTTGCCCTGCGGATCGCGAAGGATCTCGGCGTCGTCGGCCATCTCGCGGTCGAGCTGTTCGAGACGACCGATGGCCGGATCCTGGTCAACGAGCTGGCCATGCGCCCGCACAACTCCGGCCACTGGACGCAGGACGGTGCGATCACCTCGCAGTTCGCCAACCATGTCCGCGCCGTACTCGACCTCCCGCTCGGCGACCCGCGCCCGCGCGGAAAGTGGACGGTCATGTGCAATGTGCTGGGCGGCGACTACCCCGACATGTATGCGGCGTACCTGCACTGCATGGCCCGCGACCCGCAGCTGAAGATCCATATGTATGGCAAGGACGTCAAACCCGGCCGCAAGGTGGGGCACGTCAACACCTACGGCGACGACCTGGACGACGTGCTGGAGCGCGCCCGTCACGCAGCCGGCTATCTCAGAGGAACACTGCTCTCATGAGTGAAACGGGTCCCATGACCACCTCTCCCTCGTCGCCGTCCCCCCTCGTCGGCATCGTGATGGGCTCGGACTCCGACTGGCCCGTCATGGAGGCCGCCGCGCAGGCCCTCGACGAGTTCGAGATCCCCTACGAGGTCGATGTCGTCTCCGCGCACCGCATGCCGCGCGAGATGATCGCGTACGGCGAGCAGGCCGACGCCCGCGGCCTCAAGGCGATCATCGCGGGCGCCGGAGGAGCGGCCCACCTCCCGGGCATGCTCGCCTCCGTCACCCCGCTCCCGGTGATCGGTGTGCCGGTGCCCCTGAAGTACCTCGACGGCATGGACTCGCTCCTGTCCATCGTGCAGATGCCCGCCGGTGTGCCCGTCGCCACCGTCTCCGTCGCCGGTGCCCGCAACGCGGGCCTGCTCGCGGCCCGCATCCTGGCCACGCAGGACGCCGAACTCCTCGCGCGTATGCGGGAGTTCCAGCAGGAGCTGAACGACCAGGCGACCGAGAAGGGCAAGCGGCTGCGTGCGAAGGTCGAGGGTGCGGCAGGCTTCGGTTTCGGGAAGTAAGAGCGAATGGACTCAGCCACGGACTACCTGACCCGGGCACGCGAACTGCTCGCCGCCCACCCCGTTGTCGACGGCCACAACGACCTTCCCTGGGCGCTGCGCCAACACGTCCGCTACGACCTGGACCGGATGGACATCGCCGGTGACCAGGCCGGCCGGCTGCACACCGACATACCGCGACTGCGCGCCGGCGGGGTCGGCGCGCAGTTCTGGTCCGTGTACGTACGCAGCGAGATGGCGGGCGACGAGGCGGTCAGCGCGACCCTCGAGCAGATCGACGTGGTCACGCAGCTGCTGGAGCGCCACCCGGCGGACCTGGCCCGCGCCCTGACGGCCGACGATATGGAGAAGGCGCGCGGCGAGGGCCGTATCGCTTCCCTCATGGGCGCCGAGGGCGGCCACTCCATCAACAACTCCCTCGCCACCCTGCGGGCACTCCATGCCCTGGGCGTCCGCTATATGACGCTCACCCACAACGACAACATCGCGTGGGCGGACTCGGCGACCGACGAGCCGGGAGTCGGCGGTCTGTCGGCCTTCGGCCACGAGGTCGTACGGGAGATGAACCGCACCGGCATGCTGGTCGACCTCTCGCACGTCGCCACGTCGACGATGCGCCACGCGCTTGCCACGACGGTCGCGCCGGTGGTCTTCTCGCACTCCTCGTCCCGGGCGGTCTGCGACCACCCGCGCAACATCCCCGACGACGTGCTGGCGCTGCTGCCCGCCAACGGGGGCGTCGCGATGGTCACCTTCGTACCGAAGTTCATCCTGCAGGCCGCGGTCGACTGGACCCTGGCGGCGGACGAGAACATGCGCGCACACGGCTTCCACGCCCTGGACGCCGTCCCGGAGGCGATGAAGGTCCAGCACGCCTTCGAAGCCGCTCACCCGCGCCCGATAGCCACCGCCGCGACGGTCGCCGACCACCTCGACCATATGCGCGAGGTCGCCGGGATCGAGCACATCGGCATCGGCGGCGACTTCGACGGCACGGCGTTCACACCGGCCGGCCTGGAGGACGTGGCGGGCTACCCGAACCTGATCGCGGAGCTGCTGCGCCGCGGCTGGTCGGAGTCCGACCTGGCGAAGCTGACGTGGCAGAACGCGGTGCGCGTGCTGCGGTCGGCCGAGGACGTCGCGCGCGACCTCCGGGCGGTCCGGGGCCCGTCCAACGCGACGATCGACCAGCTCGACAGGACCGACCGGGGCTGACCGGCTCGACGGCTGAGGGGCGTTCGGGGGTGCGGGGCCCGTACCCCCGAACGCACTTCTCCGGCCCCGCACTCCCGACCGGCCCGGACTCCCACCGGCCGCGGACGCACTTCTCCGGCCGCGGACGAAGCGGCGCGGACCGCACGATCGGCCTCGTGACTGCGGTGTTCAGGTATCGCTCGGGCAGAACGTCGTCCGGAGCAGATCGGTGAAGATGCCGATGGGGTCGTCCCAGCCACCGTCGGCCCAGTCGCCGTTGACGTTGGCCGTGACCATGTGTTCGCCGTCGCGGGTGCCGTAGGTGTAGGACCACGAGCCGAAGAGGGCACCACCCATGCCCCAGACCGTTTCCCCGCAGGGCAGCATCACCGAGGACACGCCGAGACCGTAGGTGGCGTGGGGAATCCAGTCGCGGGTGGGGATGCTGGTGAACATGTCGCGCTGCTGGTCCGGTGGCAGTATTCGGCCGCCCAGCAGAGCGCTGAAGAACCGGTTGAGGTCCTCGGCGGTGGAGATCATGCCGCCGGCCGCCCAGAACGTGGACGAGTCGAGCTCGGTCGCGTCGTGAACCGGGGCGCCGGGGTCGGTTCGGAACAACTTCGTGTAGTGACGGGAGTGCGGTCCGTCGATCGCCGGATCGCTGCCGATGGGCAGGTACGTTGCCGTCAGGCCGAGCGGGCGGGTGATCCGCTCGGCGATCTCGTGGGCGAGCGCCCGGCCGGTGGCGCGTTCGATGATCATGCCCGCGAGGACGTAGTTGGTGTTGGAGTACCCCCAACCCGTGCCCGGTGCGAAGGCGGCCGGATGGGACATGGCAATCTGCACGAGCAACTCGGGGGTGTAGGTCTCGTGACCGCTCTGTGCCTCTTGGTCGTCGGTGCAGTTGAAGATCCCGCTGGTGTGATTGAGCAGCATCCTGACGGTCACCCTGCCGCCATCGTGGTCATGGCCGCGGACCATGCCGGGCAGCCACTGATCCGCGGTGTCGTCCAGGCTCAGCGTGCCTTCAGCCGCCAGTTGCAGCATCACGGTGGCCACGAACGTCTTGCTGATGCTGCCGATGCGGAACCGGTCCTGCGCTAAGCGCATGCGGCCGGTCGCGGTGTCGGCCACCCCTGCCGTGCCGAACCACCGCTGCTCGCCGTCGCGGATCTCCGCAAGGATTCCGGGAAGGCCGCCTTGGGCCACGGCCTGGTCGAGTACGCGCTGGATCGCCGCGTGGCCGTCGACCACTGAGGTCGGCGCGGGCGCAGACACGGCACCCGCAGACACGGCACCCGCAGCCTCGGCCGCCGCCGCCGCGGCGCCCGGCCGGCCGCGGTCCGTGTGAGTGGCACGTTGGTGCATGTGAATCTCTCCTTGTCGGTTGGGTGAGCCGTGCACGGCCGCACGGCCCCCTCTTCACGCCGAGATTCATCGGCCCACCGGCACTCGCCAGGCGTTCGGGGCACAGCGCAGTGCGCGATTCATCGTGTGTGAAGGACTTGCCTCACAGCGCGGCGCGGGCGAGCGGCCAGGGCCGGGCTTCGGGAAACAGACGGTGTCAGCCGTCTCCGGTGGTCACTCGTCCTCGTCGCTGAGTGTCTGCCGTACGCGGTTCACCAAGTCGGCCTGATCGACGCCGGCCAGGGCGAGAGCGCGTGGCACGGTGCCGGCGGTCATGACGGCCGCCCGCCGAACTGCCAGTTGTGCACCTCGATCTCGGCGTACCGGTCCGGGGTCAGGATGGCGCGTGCCGTGTCCGGGTCCGGCGCCCGGACCAACGCCGCCGTGCCCAGCCAGGTGGCGCCGTTATCGGACAGCAGCGGCCCGTAGGCGATCAGCTCGTCCCGGTCGGGCGGCACCGCGAGGTCGGCGGCATGCCCCGTGCCGAGGCCGAGCACCAGGTATCGGGTGCCACCGGTCGGGCCGCCGGGGAAGTCCCACATGGTGCGTCCCAGCATGTTGCGCCACCGTCGCAGCAGCACGTCCCGGTACACGCCGGCCTGGTAGTTCGGCTCGTCGAAGGCGAACGCGCGGGCGGCGACGGGATCGGGCAGGTCGACGAAGTGCACGCTGCCGGTGGGTGTGTCGTCGGCGAGGGTCGGGCCCCGGGCGATCATCTCCTTCGCGTACTGGTCCATATAGGACCAATGCTCTTCCAGCAGCTCGTCGCGCAGCGCTACGGAGTCGGGCCGGTCGCGGTGGTAGCAGAGGAACTCCATGCCACAGGATCTCTTCAGGGAGGTATCCAGGTCGAGCGGGTTTCACTGCGCCGGCCGCTCGGCAGCCTCAGCCAGAGGCATGCGTGCCGACTCCGCGTAGCGGATGGCCGTCTTCTCGTCGTCGACGCGGAGCCGTTCTGCCCGGGCCCTCCGGACGCGCCCTAGAAGACCGATGAAGATCTTACTCTGACCGCCCGACTCACCCCGGATTGCCGGTAAATGTCAATCGCCATGAACTTGGGCAAGTCAGGCGCGATTTCAAGATCTTCAGGACACTTCTAGGCCCGCGGGCGTCCCATCGCCCGGTAGGTCCAGCCCGCCTTGCGCCACAGCGCGCTGTCCAGCGCGTTCCGGCCGTCCAGGATGATGCGGGCCGACGCGACCTCACCCAGCGTCGCCGGATCCAGCTCGCGGAACTCGCGCCACTCCGTCAGGTGCAGCACCACATCCGCGCCGCGCACCGCGGCCAGCGCCGAGTCCGCGTACGCCAGCGTCGGGAAGAGCCGGCGCGCGTTCGCCATGCCCTTCGGGTCGTAGACCGTGACCTGGCCGCCCTGCAGATGGATCTGACCGGCCACATTCAGCGCGGGCGAGTCCCGCACATCGTCCGAGTCCGGCTTGAACGTCGCGCCGAGCACGGCCACCCGCTTCCCCAGGAAGCCACCGCCCCCGAGCGCCTCGCGGGCCAGCTCCACCATGTGTCCGCGGCGGCGCATGTTGATCGAGTCGACCTCGCGCAGGAAGGTCAGCGCCTGATCCGCGCCCAGCTCGCCGGCCCGCGCCATGAACGCCCGGATGTCCTTCGGCAGACAGCCGCCGCCGAAACCGATCCCGGCCCGCAGGAACTTCTTCCCGATCCGCTCGTCGTAGCCGATCGCCTCCGCCAGCTTCACCACATCGCCGCCGGCCGCCTCGCACACCTCGGCCATCGCGTTGATGAACGAAATCTTGGTCGCGAGAAAGGAATTCGCGGAGGTTTTCACCAGCTCGGCGGTCGGGAAATCGGTCACCACGAACGGCGACCCTTCGCCGACCGGCGTCGCGTACACCTCGCGCAGCAGCCTCTCCGCGCGCTCGCTCTCGACACCCACCACGATCCGGTCGGGGTGCAGTGTGTCCTGTACGGCGAAGCCCTCCCGCAGGAACTCCGGGTTCCACGCCAGCTCGGCGTCGGCCCCGGCCGGAGCCAGCTCCGCGAGGCGCGCCGCGAGCCGGGCGGCGGAGCCCACCGGCACGGTGGACTTGCCGACGACGAGCGCGGCCCGCTTCAGCTGCGGCGCCAGGGACTCGAAGGCGGAGTCGACGTACGACATGTCGCAGGCGTACTCGCCGTGCTTCTGCGGCGTGTTCACGCAGACGAAGTGCACATCGCCGAACTCCCCGATCTCCTCCCAGGAGGTCGTGAACCGCAGCCGCCCGCTCGAACCCTCGAACCCGGCCACGTGCCGCCGCAGCAGATCCTCGAGGCCCGGTTCGTACATCGGGACCCTGCCGGCCGCCAGCATCTCGATCTTCTCGGGTACGACATCGAGGCCGAGCACCTCGAAGCCCAGCTCCGCCATGGCCGCGGCGTGCGTGGCGCCGAGATATCCGGTGCCGATCACGGTGATCTTGAGGGCCATGCGGTGCTCCAAAAAAGATGCGGGGCTCGGAATGCGAGCCCGAGCATAGTCGGGCGTTCGACGGGGAGGATTTCCGCTGTCGCCAAGCTCACGTATGCCTATGAGCGGACGACCGTCTAAAATTGGGTTACTTAACGGTAGTTAGCACCTTGGGGAGTGAGAGACCTTGGCGGGATCGCAAGACTTCGACCTGTACCGGCCGGCCGAAGAGCACGACATGCTCCGGGAAACCGTCCGCTCGCTCGCCGAGGCGAAGATCGCGCCGTTCGCCGCACAGGTGGACGAAGAGGCCCGCTTCCCGCAGGAGGCCCTCGACGCGCTGGTCGCCTCCGAACTTCAGGCAGTCCACGTCCCCGAGGAGTACGGCGGCGCCGGCGCCGACGCGCTCGCGACCGTGATCGTCATCGAGGAAGTGGCCCGCGTCTGCGCGTCCTCCTCCCTGATCCCGGCCGTGAACAAGCTGGGCTCGCTCCCGGTGATCCTCTCCGGCTCCGAGGAGCTGAAGAAGAAGTACCTGGGTCCGCTGGCCGCGGGCGACGGGATGTTCTCGTACTGCCTCTCCGAGCCGGACGCGGGCTCGGACGCCGCCGGCATGAAGACCAAGGCCGTCCGCGAGGGCGACTTCTGGGTCCTCAACGGCGTGAAGCGCTGGATCACCAACGCCGGCGTCTCCGAGTACTACACGGTGATGGCCGTCACCGACCCGACCAAGCGCTCCAAGGGCATCAGCGCCTTCGTCGTGGAGAAGTCGGACGAGGGTGTCTCCTTCGGCGCACCGGAGAAGAAGCTCGGCATCAAGGGCTCCCCGACCCGCGAGGTCTACCTCGACAACGTCCGTATCCCCGCCGACCGCATGATCGGCGAGGAGGGCACCGGCTTCGCCACGGCGATGAAGACCCTGGACCACACCCGCATCACGATCGCGGCCCAGGCTCTCGGTATCGCCCAGGGCGCCCTCGACTACGCCAAGGGCTACGTCCAGGAGCGCAAGCAGTTCGGCAAGCCGATCGCCGACTTCCAGGGCGTGCAGTTCATGCTCGCCGACATGGCGATGAAGCTGGAGGCCGCCCGCCAGCTCACCTACTCGGCGGCCGCCAAGTCCGAGCGCGTCGACGGCGACCTGACCTTCTTCGGTGCGGCGGCGAAGTGCTTCGCCTCCGACGTCGCAATGGAGGTCACCACGGACGCGGTCCAGCTGCTCGGCGGCTACGGCTACACCCGTGACTACCCCGTCGAGCGCATGATGCGCGACGCCAAGATCACCCAGATTTATGAAGGCACGAATCAGGTGCAGCGGATCGTCATGGCAAGGAACCTGCCGTAGCAGGGTTTTTGCAGGTCAGTGGCCCTGTGGCCCGGTCAGGGAAGCTGGCTCGGGTTCCCGTCTGTTCGAGCCCGTTCCGGGGTGATCCTGGGCGTCATGCTGGGGAAATCCTGGGCTGACGCTGGTACTGAAACCGCCTTTGAGCTGCACAAACACTGCGGCCCCCGGCATCACGCCGGGGGCCGTTGCTATGGCCTAGCTCAGGCCACCTCTGTTCGCTCTGTGGGGTCGTCCGTACCTGGGGTCAGCATCGTGGCGATGGCTGCCCGCCCGCGCTGCTCGGCCCCCTCAAAGATGTAGTGGTAGTGCTCCCGGAGCACGTCAGTGCTGCTGTGCCCCATCCAGTCCGCTACGTCGTTCTCAGGGACGCCCGCGTACAGCAGACGCGACCCGTAGTAGTGCCGCATGGAGTGTGGCTTGCAGTACGCCACTCCTCCCTTGGACAGGGCCACCATCCACGGGAAAAGCAAGCGTTCCGGTCCCCACACACCCTGGTTCTTGATGTGCCTCCGCAGTTCGAAGGCCACGTTGGGCGGCAGTGGCACGACACGCCCCGGCTCCTCTGCGTCGCGTGCCTTGATGTGGCGTCGCTGTAGTGCGCTGTTCTTGCCGGATTCAGATTCGCCATCCTCCGCGATCTGGAAATCGACGCGTAGTACCTCTGCCTTGGAGTCGATCTGATCGCGTGAGACGGCCATGGCCTCCCCAAGGCGGAGGCCGCAGCCCGCCATCAGCCAGAGCATGGCCCTGTACCGGGGCGGAGCCCCGTCGAGCATCGCCAGGACTTCCCGAGTCGTCAGCCGCCGGGCCGTGCTCTTGTGCTCGCGTATCTCCTTGGCACGGCTGCCAGCGTGCCTGATCTTCTTGCACGGGTTGCGGCCGATGATCTCGTTGACCACGGCCCAATCCATCATCCCGGAGAAGAACGAGAAGCGCCGACTCCCCGAAGCTGAAACGGCAGCCACTCAGCATTGCCGACAAGGTTCGGGCACGCATCGAGATGCACGGGGGTCGGGCCACGTCGTCTCAGGTTCTCCCGTACGTGGGAGCAACCGAGGTGTGTCTGAGTCTTTGAGCCAAGGTCAGGGTTAAATACCCAACCAGGACGTGACGGATATTGAGGATTCTCAGTTCTGTTTCCGACGGTAGGCGATGCGGTGTTCGCGTGCCTGCTGGAGACCGTGGGCGCGGGCCGTTCGGATGGCGTCGGCGCGTCCGGTGTGCTCGTCGTCGGGGGTGACGTAGCCGAGCCCGGCGTGCAGGCGCACGGTGTTGTACTCGGTGTGGACCGCGTCGAGTTCGGCCTCGAGTTCGAAGGGGTCGCGGATCTTGGTCAGGTGTGGCCACTCGCCCTTGACGTGGCTGAACAGTGATTCGATCCAGGCCTGGTCGTTGGGGGTGTGAGGGCGTCCGAAGTGCTGGCCGATCAGGCAGGCGGCCATGAAGGTGCGGGTATCCGCGGAGCGCATCTGGGGGCCGTTGTCCGAGACCGCCAGCAGGACGGGCTGTTCGTCGGGCGGTGGCCCGGGGGCGGTGAGTTCGGCACGCATCCGGCGCTCGGCGAGGTGCCCGAGGTCCTCGGAATGCAGCGCGGACAGGAACGCGGTCTCGACCTGGAGGGAGGACTCCTGGGCGGAGACCAACGTGGTGATCCACTTGCGGCTCACCAGGTCCATGATTGCGAGAGCGCACCTGCGTGCTGCCGTGAAGTGCGTGAAGTCGTAGATCCAGATTGATCTCGGGCGCCAGAGCGCCCAGTCGGGAAACGGTTTCTTCTCGCGGTGTTCGCGTACCGGGCCGCCGGGCAGGCGGATGCCCTGGTCGTCCAGGACCCGCAGCACGGTGGATTCCGAGACGTGGACCCAGCCCAGGCGGGAGCCGCGGTGGGCGAGTTTGCGGTGCGAGCGGTCCGTGCCGCCCCACTCCTCGGCGAGTTTGACGATTGCCTCGCGCTCGAAGTCCAGCAGCGCGTGCACCGCAACGTTCGGGCCGGCCGGGCTGTCCTCGAGCCGTCCCGCCACGCGGCGCTGCTGCCAGCGCAGCACCCGCATATGGTCGACGCCCAGTGTGTCGGCGGCATGGCGCACCGACCAGCCGGCCCGCCCTGCATGGTCGACCAGCTCCAGAAGCCCGGCCTTGATCTCCGCGTGCACGCGTGGCGCGACGGGGCCGGCGCTCAGGCCCATCGTGCTTTTCCCTGCTGCAGATGGAGCGCGACTGCCTGCTCCGTGATGGTGGCCCGCAGCCGTTCCACCTCCGCGCGGGCCTCGGCCAGCGCGGCTTGCTCGACGGTCATGCCGGGCCGGCCCGGCACCGCGGCGGCGAACCCGTCGAGCACGCTCTGCTTCGCACACCGCAGCACTGCGATCACGGTGGAGCGGTCCACGCCCCAGCGTTCCGCGGCCTCGCGCTGCGTGTGCTGACCGGTGAGCACCGCCACGAACATCTCGTACTTCTCCGACGGGGCCAGCCGCTTACGCGGCTTCCGGGGAGTAACTCCTGCCATGATCGAAAACCTTCCAGATCAAGGCCCGAAGGCCAGAGACCTGGCTGGGTGTTTCCTCACGATCTTGGCTCATTCACTCAGACGCATACCGGCAACCGCCAGTGAGGTCAAGGAACTGCCCGGAATCGTCGTCACCGTGGAACGGTCGGGGAAGACCGGCCGACCAGCAACAGTTTTCACACTTCGCGAGGACAGTTCCCAGCGCGAAGAGTCAGGGCCGGCGAAGCGGACCGTAATGGAAAGTAACGGGACCAAGGTCGTCCGTCTGGACGCCTACCGCCCTACACCTGAGCAGGCACCTGCCCCCGAACCAGCGAAGCGGCCCGAACCGCTCGCCCCTTCCAACCCCTTCCGCGCACTCCTCTAACCAACCAAAGAGACAGCCCCGGCCACTGGCCGGGGCTTCTTTGTTTGTTCCGGACGTTGGGACTCAGCGGCCACGCCGCAATCCGACTCGGCTCCGTACGAGAACGCCAGCATTGTGCAGGTGTCTGCCACCGTGCTCCCAGCGCCACAGCCGGAAGCGCTGGCGACGGTTCAGCGCCACGTCAGAGACGGTGCCAAGGTCCAGTGAGGCCACGATTTCCGGGTGGTCCTTCGCCTGCCTGATCATCAACACTGCTCCTTGCTGACGACTGCTCCGGGAGTCTCCGCACCGCCGGAGTCCGGTCCGTCCGGGTCCTTCAGTGCCTCAACGGTCGCCTTCATACGGACCCGGTAGAAACCGGGCTGGCAGCTTACCGAGGTCTCCACCTTCTTGAGGGCACCCTTTCCGGGAGAAAGATGGTTCGAATTGCGGCTCACCTCGTCCCAGCCGCCCCCCGGCCCCCTCTTGTCCAGGATGACCGTGAGGGAGTGATTCAGCACCGCTTCCCGGCATGTGGCGTCCGCGTAGCCCCAGACCCTGCCCCCGCTCGCGTACGCCTCCGCGACGCGCTGCGTGCAACGGCCTCCGATCACCTGGCCGTACGTCTTGCCCTGGGGCTGCTCAGCCTGTCCGCCCTGACCGCCGTTCACGCTCCCCGTGGTCGAGTTACAACCACCCTGCTCTGCTCCCAATAACGCCGAGATGATCACGGGTATCGCTGCGAGTCGTGCCACTGTGCCCCATCGCATGAACTCTCCTTGTGTAGATGAATGCCGTGCACGACGGAGCCCCGGCCCAATGCACGGGGGAAGCATCGAACCGGGGCTCGTCCGCACCCGCCCCTACCGCCTTGCGCCGCCGCGATCACGGGAAGGGCGGGAGATCAACGACCCTTGCACCGCCAGCACTCACACGGCGGCCATTCCGAGGTCACCATGGGGGCAAGGTTCTCGGTGCTGCGTACGGTCCGCGTGGGCCCCCACGTTTCCCCGTCGTCCCGAGACACCCGCAGCGTCATCAGCGGCCGGTCGGTCAAGAGTGGGACCTCTGCCGTCGCTCATGACGGGTGCGCATCTGCCTGGTGCTGGCGGAGCTCCACATTGCAGTCAGATGCCCCGCTGTAGTCGCCCCTGGAACGCGCGTTCTCCCTGGCAACCACGATGGACAGGCAAGCGGAACAACCCGGCTTGGCGGAGGGCTCGGCCGGTGGCTCAGTCAGGATGTATCCCTGCGGTTTCTGCGTCACCATGCGTGGCCTCCCCGGCTATTCGGCTCGCGATGCAACGACCGTACGGAGTGGCGAAGTTGCCGTTCCATGAGGTTGCACGAGATTGCATGGCAATCACCCGAGCGAGTCCATCGCAGCCGTAATCAGCGCGCGTGCGCTCGCTCCGTAGACGGCCAAGTCGGTCAGCTCGGCGAAGGTGTCGGCGTACATGGCTACCTCGCTGGGCTGCGTGATCGTGAGATAGCCAGAGACCAACTCGACATTGACCTGTGCCGTGTCGAAGATCCAGAACCCCTCTACTGGCATCCTGGAACGGTCCGCCCGCATTGGCACCACACCCAAGCTGACGTTGGGCAGTGATCCGACCGTAAGCAGGTGGCCAAGCTGTCCGATCAGCACGTCTGTTCCGCCGATGCCGTTCCGCAAGACCGACTCCTCAACGAGGAAGGCAAACCGCCGATTTCCCTCGTACAACACGCGCTGGCGTTCCATGCGGACGGCCACGGCTTCGGCCACATCGTCCACCTCTACCCTGCGGCGCTGAACTGCGCGCAACACGGCCTCGGTGTAGCCGTGCGTCTGGATCAGACCCGGCACGAACCAGGACGAGTACGAGCGGAAACGGTGTGTGCGCTCGAACAGCGGCAAGCGGGCTTCCTGCGCCTGCTTGAGCCCGGCACGCTCCATGCGCCGCCAGCCAACCCACATACCCTCGGCTGTCCGAAGCGAGGCAGTCAGATCGGCGGTCTGGTCCTCGGCTCCGCACGCCCGGCACCAGGCTCGAATGTCGTCGGCGGACGGCGGCGTCCGGGCGTTCATGATCCGAGACGACTTGGACGGATGCCAGTCGCAACGATCGGCGATATCGCGCCCGGTCAGCCCAGCATCCCGGCAGAGCTCAGCGAGTCGATCTGCTAGCGCCTGCCGGGCCTGCTGGGCACTCGAAGACGGAGAGAGAGCCATGATTGCGATGGGTCAGCGGGGCCGGTACTCCTCGTGCGGAATCGCGCGTTGCCACACAGCCTCGAAGGCGTCGGCGCACAGCTTCACCCGCGCTGGATCGTCCGTGTACTCCCGGCCGTCCTCGTCCAACTGACCATTTCCGGTGAAGTGGTGAAAGAGCGCTTGTGCGCCGTCGAACACCCAGAAGTCCGTACCGGGCAAGGCAAGATCGGTTGCCTTCCGCCTCGGCAACCAACGAACCAACTCACCCGCTGCAATGTTGGTGAATGTGCAGTCGAATTCGTACCGCACGTAGTCGCTGATCGGCTCCGAGACGATGCGCGCACGCCGGACCACGACGCCACGGGCGACCGCATCGCGCACCGCGTCATGCCAGCCGCCCCACCACAAGGACCGGTCGGCGGGGTCAAGCCGCTTGCCCTGCTTCCATGCGATGAACTCGGGGTCATCCAGCATGTAGCTATCGCGCAACTCAAGGTGAACCGCTGAGCGTTGCGCCATAGCCAGGGCGTTACGCGCTGGTGGCTGCACTTGCCGTCTCTCCGTTGTCGTCGTTCGGGCGGGGGATGTACTTCAGCATGACCGCTGGAAGCCTGATGATCGTCTCGTGGTCCGGGACATCCGTGGAGTGGCCGGGGATCGAACCAACCTCCTGGCACTCCTTCACTTCCTCTTCAGTCGCCTTGTACGACTGGATCAGAAGGTCTCCCGTCTCCTCGTGGAGCCAGATCGTCGGAGACTCGTCGGTCGGCGTGTTAGGGATGATCCCGAGGAACTTTAGGGTCACAGTCACTCCCGGTGTCGAGTGGGTTGCACCAGCGTGCACGACGCTCACCCTCCGGTATCAGCCCCGTCAAGGGGGCGGGTGCAGCGTGCGGAAGCGTGACGGTTCCGTCCCAGCATCGCCGCACGGCGGTCCGCGTGGTCTGACCTGGGACAGCTCTGGTTGACCATGGGGAAATGCTGGGTGAGCCCTCCTCTGAAGGGCCGTAGGTGCAGGTCAGAGCTTTGGATGCCGTAAAGCACCCAGATCTACGAGGGCACGAACCAGGTCCAGCGGATCGTCATGTCCGGCTGATGGCCGCAGCCGGCAACCGGGTCTTCCTGCTGAACGACGGAACGATTGCCGCCATGCCTAGTTGAGACGGAACTTTGCCGGAGGGCGTCGCAACCGCAGACAAGTGGGCGGGCCGCGCCATCGGCATGGGACTGGGGGAAATCCCCATCGCCGGCGACGCGGTCGGCTGAGTTGTCGAAGGCATTCAGGAATCGGTCGTCGAGCATTACACCCGCGACTCCAGCTCTGCGGCAACCGTGGAGAGAGATGAGTTCCTGGAACAGCAACGAGCGAGCTCAGCGAGTGCAACGGCTGATGGCAGCGAGTAAGTCGCCAAACGCGCGAAGGTTGAAGACTTGGGGAATCTTCGCCACTCTGGCAATTCTTGCATTCGGAGGATTGGCTCTCTGGAAGTTCTGGCCCTCGACGGAACCCTCAGTCCCCATTCCGGAGCGCGTATGCAAGGAGAAGCTCCCCGGCCCCGTCGTTGCGGGCCTAGTACCCAAGAAGGGTGCCGCCTTCAAAGAGTCAGTTGACTGGCCCGTTCTTCCTAGGACTCGGCGGACGAGCCGGTTAACGCGCCACGCGGTGGCGGAGGTGGACGACTCCCGAGCTGAAGGTGCGGGTCTCGACGAGTTCGAGATCCACCCGGCGCTCACGTTGGGGAAAGAACGGAATGCCACCGCCAACCAGCACCGGGTAGACCATGGCCTGGTACTCGTCGATCAGACCCAACGCGGCCGCCTCGGCGGCGAGAGTCGCGCCGCCGATTGCGATGTCGCCCTCACCCGGCTCGGCTCGCAACCGCTCGATCTCCTCCGCCAGGCCGCCGGAGGCCAGGCGGGCATTGCCCTGCACCGCCGACAGCGTGGTGGAGAACACCACCTTTGGGAGCGGCTTCCAGAGCGCGGTCCACTCGCGATCTGAGTCGTCGAGCGTTGGATTCTGGTCGGCGGTCTCCCAGTACAGCATCGTCTCGTACAGCCGTCGTCCCAACAGGTGGACGCCGACCTGTCGAATCTCGTCGATCCAGAAGCGAAAGACCTCCTCGTCGGGGGCCGTCCAGTTGAAGTCGCCGTCCGGTCCGACGATGTAGCCGTCGAGTGAGACGTTCATCGAATAGGTCACGCTGCGCATCAGAAGTCCTCCTCGGGAACGGGTTCGACAGTATGACCGCCGGACGCCGCAGGACTCATCGCGGCTCGCGGGATCCCCTGGGCCGAGTCACCTCACGAGATCATTTCGTTGAGAAAACCTCAGTGGGTGCCGATTTTGAGACACCCGAGTGCGGCACCATTCCAGAATGTCGACTCTACGCCGGCGGCCAAGGGGTCAGTATTCGCTATAACCACCTCAGCGACAGCGGCCTTGGCATCGCAAAGGAGTGGAGGGCCAAGAATGAGCAAACAGCCAGCCAATCCGGCTTCTCTCCCATCCGTCTCGGCGCAGCAAGTGGGTACGCGGGACCGCAAGGTGCAGGGCTGATCGTCGACTTCCCGGCGCCATCAGATAAGGCAGCCATTCTGCTCGTCGATGTCGAATACTTGCGATCTCCCCATGGGGGTAACGCGGACACTCGCGCGAAGTTTGCGAAGTTTGCGAAGTTGGCGCCGGAGGTATCGCGAGTCACGGCTCAGGACATTATGAAATGCACAGGCGCCGAGGATCTTCCGGATGGGTCTCCGCGGGTTGGCTGAGCGAAGCCTCGCAGCGGAAATCAAGGACAGCCTCAGTTCCGGTTCCCGTTGCACCGCCCTGCGGGCCAGTGCGGTCCGTACGCCGACGGTCCGGGCGACGGGCGACGGGCACGGGCTATGTGTACCGGGGGAGGTCCCCGGTCGGGATGGTCCAGTCGCCGATGGTGACGTCCTCGCCGTACACGAACTCCTTGCGCGTGGCGTAGCGAGGACCCGCCGGGGTGGAGTGGATGTCGCAGAGCACCGCTCCCGAGCCGGTGCGCGGATCGAAGACCGCGTAGACCGGGACGCCGAGGAGGGGGTAGTCCCGCATCTTGCTCACCCAGTCGTTGTCCGGGTTCGACCACGAGACGACCTCGATCGCGGCGAGGAGCGTGCGGGGATCGAAGGAACCTTCGCCCTCCATGTCGGCCTCGGCGATCACCATCACGTCGGGGTGCCGCATGATGCCCTCGGGCGCGTGCTCCACGTCCGGGGTGCCCGTGTGGGCCACCAGATCCTCCGGCAGGACCTTTTCGAGGCGCTTGCGTACCCGCAGCACGGTGAGTTCGTGCGGTCTGGCGGGCGACATCATGTCGTGGACGATCCCTTCCTTGGTGATCTCGAATTTGCCGGGAAGGGTGTCGTCCATCGACGACACGAACTCGCGCATGACCAGGTACTGGCGGGCGTCGTGCTGCGCGTCGTCCGGGGCGATGGTCATGGTGCTCGCTCCTCGTCGTCCGTACCCGGCGGCAGGGGTCGTCCCCTTCATGCTAGGCGGCCTCGGCGAGGTCGGTTCTGCAGTCGCGGCACCGGCCTGGTTCCGGGGCGCGGAACGCGCGGTCGCACCTGTCGCAGTTCTGGAGCGGGCCGCGGGGTCTCGCAGGCGTGGGTGCGGCGGGCAGTGGGGGCGGCAGGAGCGCGGTGAGCCGGTGGGCGAGGAGTCCCGCGGGCTGTTTCAGGTGGTCGGGCAGGTCGGTGGTGAGGGCTTGGCGTACGGCGTCGGGGTGGGCGTCGCGTTCGAGCCAGGCGGCGACGGCGGGGGCCAGCCGGCGGACGTCGTGCTCGCCCAGGAGCAGCCGGGGCTCGTCGCGGCGCAGGCCGGCGAGGAGATCGGTGGCCGCGCGGTGGCGCTCCAGGTCGGGGGCCTGCGGCTGGGGGAGCGGCGGGCGCGGGCGCGCTGGCGGCGGCGATGCGGGTGCGGGGGTGGCCTCCGCGGCAGGGGCTGCCGGCGGGGCGGGTTCCGGGGCCGGGGGCTCTGCGCGTTCCGGTGCCGGTGCGGGATGTGGGGGCCTGGCCGGGAGGCTGGGCTCGGTCTGCGGCTGGGGCGCTGCGGCGGGGGCCGGGGCGGCACCGGGCTGGTTGTACGAGATCGTGCGCGTGACGAGCTTGCCGCCGGGCAGGCGCACCAGCGTGCGCTCCAGGTAGCTGTGCTCCTCCAGTTCGCGCAGCGCGGCGGCGATACGCGCCTCGCTCTCCGGGAAGCGGTCGACGAGCACCTTGATGCCGACCTTCGCCCCGTCGGGCAGCGACTGGATGTGCACGGCGAGCCCGATCGCGGTGAGCGACAACTCGCCGTGCTGGGCGAGGTGGTTGCCGACGATCGTGAAGCGGCTGGTGTGGGCCGAGTCCACGTGGATCACACCGAAAGCGGTGACGCGTCCGGGTACACGGGACGAGGCGCGCGAGGGCGCGCTAACCTGCTGGGTATCCATCGGGAAGCCCTTACTTCCTCGGTGGTCAGGCCCTCGATCGGGATTGCAGTCCCGGCCGGGGGCCGTCGCATGTCTGCGGTTGTCGCGGCGAGCATATGCCCGCCAACCCGCCCAAAATCCAGCCCGATTGGCCAACGTCACCCGTGAGGGTGACGGGGGTGGGGTGGGGTTGGGTGGGTACTTTCCCCGGTTCTTTCAAAGGTTCTTGAAAGCATTTTGCATCGTGTGGCATCGGGTCGCTGACAGCCGGGTCGCAGGTATCCGCGACCCGGTGCGACCAGTCACGGTACGAGGTCGAGCTCGGCCCAAACGGTCTTACGGGGTACGGGGCCTGACGCGACACCCCAGCGGTCGGCGAGCGCTTCGACGATCAGCAGACCGCGGCCGGACTCGGAGTCGGCGGCCGGGGCGGCGGGGGTGCCGGGACCGGGCGGAAGGCGGTCGCCACAGGTGTCGGTGACCTCGATCCGGAGCCGCTTGCCGTCGTCCTGGACGGCGAGATCCAGCCGGAAGTCCCTGCCCTGTACGCGGCCGTGGACCGTGGCGTTGGTGGCCAGCTCGGCGACGATCTGCGCGGCCGCCTCCGAGGGAAGCCCCCAGGAGGCCAGTTGGGCCGAGGCCAGCAGACGGGCGAGCCGGGCACCCCGGCGGGTGGGGGAGAGCAGCACGGCGAACTGCCGGGCAGGAGCGGAAGGTTCGGTTCGGGTGATTTCCAGATTCACGTGACTCAGCGTGGCCGGTACGTGCTTACGCTGAACAGAGCGATGCGTGTACGGACAGTGACTGTCCAGCTGATGTCCGGGCCTGTCCATCCGGTACGGCGTCGAGCGCGGGCATGGTGCGGACACGGTGAAGGCGGGTGTCGTATGGCGGACGGGGTCGGCAGGGACGGTACGACGGACGGCGCGGACGAGCCGGACCGGGACGTGGACCTGGAGGACGACTCGGGAGCGGTGATCGCTGCGGTCGGCCGGCAGGTCCGGCTCTGGCGCGAGGCGGCGGGGATGCGTGCGGCGGAGCTGGGCGCGGCGATCGGGTACGGCGAGAACCAGGTCTACAAGGTGGAGACCGGCAAGCGCATCCCGAAGCCGGAGTTCTTGGACAGGGCGGACGAGGTCCTGGGCGCGGGCGGGAAGTTGGCCGCGATGAAGAAGGACGTGGCGGAGGCCAGGTACCCGAAGAAGGTGCGGGACTTGGCGAAGCTGGAGGCGGACGCGGTCGAGCTCGGCGCGTATGCCAGTGCCGTGGTGCACGGGTTGCTCCAGACCGAGGAGTACTCGCGCTCGCTGTACGGGGGGCGGCGGCCCGCCTTCTCCGAGGACCAGGTCGAACACCTGGTGACCGCGCGGATGGCCCGGCAGTCGGTTTTCGAGCGGCAGCCCGCGCCGCTTCTGACGTTCGTCCAGGAAGAGGCGACGCTGAGGCGGCCGACCGGGGGCAGAATGGTGTTGCGTCGACAGCTCGAACACCTGCTGGAAATCAGTGCGTTGAGGCACGTCGAGATCCAGGTCATGCCGACGGAGACCGAGGAGCACGCGGGTCTGGACGGCTCGCACCAGGTGCTTAAGCTGAGCGACGGCACGGCTGTGGGGCACAACGAGGTCCAGCTCACCAGCCGTCTGATCAGCGACCCCAAGGAGGTCCAGATCCTTGAGATGCGGTACGGCCTGATCAGGTCGCAGGCGCTCACACCTCGGTTGTCGCGGACCTTCATCGAGAAACTGGCGGGAGAGACATGAGTGTCAAGCCCTCGGCCGGAGACCCTTCCGGGCTGACGTGGTTCAAGAGCAGCTACAGCACAGCCGACGGCCCCGAGTGCGTCGAGGTCGCGGCGGCCGTCAGCACGGTCCACGTCCGCGACTCCAAGAACGTGCCGGGCCCGCGGCTCGGCTTCACGCCCACCGCGTGGGCAGACTTCGTTATGTACGCGTCCAGGAGCTGACCGCCGAGCAGTCGCTCCCCGAGCCCGGTTGATCCGGGTTCGGGGCACGGTGCTGTCGCAGCGCCGCCGGCCGGATGAGGCACGGCAAAGGCTCCGGACCCGTGAGGTCCGGAGCCTTCGGCCGGGCACGCTGCCCGGGTGCGTCAGCGGTCCGACGTGACCGTGACCTTCTCGTCGTTCTTCAGCTGCTCCACCAGCTGCTTCACCTTGGTCTTGTCCCAGACCAGATTGCCGGCGCGGCTGCCCGAGATCGGCATGTTCATCGACTTGCCGTCACCACCCGTGACGCCCTTCATCGCGAAGAACATGTTGCCCAGGGACCACAGGGACATGTCCTTGTCGACGATCAGCGTGTCCAGGCCCGCGCCCATCGTCGGGTAGAGCTTGAACGGGTTGAGGACCGTGCCCGGCGTCGCCGTCTGACTGGCCAGCGCCGCGAGGAACTTCTGCTGGTTCTTCGTACGGTCCAGGTCGCTGCCCGCGAAGGCGTACCGCGTCCGTACGAAGGCCAGGGACTGCTCGCCGTCCAGCGTCTGCTTGCCCGCCTCGAAGTCCGCGCCCGACTTCTTGTCCTTGAAGGCCTTCGGGATGTCCATCTCCACGCCGCCGATGGCGTCCACGATGTTGGCGAAGCCGGCGAAGCCGATCTCGACGTAGTGGTTGATACGCAGGCCGGTGTTGTGCTCGACCGTGCGGACCAGGAGCTCGGGACCGTCCTCCGAGTACGCCGCGTTCAGCTTCACCCGCCGGCCCTCGGCCGGGAAGAGCTTGCCGGACTGCGAGCCCTTGAAGGACGGTATCTCCACGTCCGAGTCGCGCGGCAGCGAGATCAGGGTCGGGCCGTTCGAGCCGTCGTGCAGGATCATCATCGAGTCGGTCCGCTTGCCGTCGGCCGAGCCCGTGTGGAGCTTGCTCTTCTCGTCGGCCGACATGCCCTCACGGCTGTCCGAGCCCACGATCAGATAGTTCGTGCCCTCGCCCTCGCCCGGGCGCTCGATGACCTTGGCGAGGTCGACCTCGCGCTTGAGCTTGCCGTCGGCCCAGAAGTACGTGCCGATGGAGACCGCGAGCAGCACCACGACCAGGGTCAGCGAGCCGATCTTGAGGCGGCGGCGCCAGTCCGGAGCAGGGCCGGTGCGGGGCGGGCGGCCCGGCGGGGGGCCGCCCTGGCCGCCGCCCGGGGAGCCGTAGACCTGGCCCGTGTTGTAGTCGCTGTCGTAGGCCTGCTGGTCATAGCCTTCGTCGTACCCCCGCGACTGCTGCGGAGGGACTCCACCGTGCTGCGGTGCAGCCGGACGCTGCACATGGCGCATCACCTGCGCGCCCTCGGGCTGCGCACCGGCGCTGCCGCGGCCGTAACCGCGCCGTCCGTTGCCGTTGCCGCGGTCGTCGGACCATCCATCGGGCCAGTCATTCATGCCGACCAGTGTGCAGTCCGGGTGCCCGTGTCTTACAGGGAGGGTGGGAAATCGGACCAGGGCTGTTGCGAAGCTGATGCAATGCGGCCCGGCATATGGTGGAGGGCATGACAGATCAGGCCCAGCGCCCGGAGCCAGAGATTCCGGGCAAGCCCACCGCGGCGTCCCGTACCACCCTCAGCCACATCATGACCGGCAGTGACACCAATCTCCTCGGCACGGTGCACGGCGGCGTGATCATGAAACTGGTGGACGACGCGGCCGGTGCCGTTGCGGGCCGGCACTCCGGCGGGCCCGCGGTCACCGCCTCCATGGACGAGATGGTCTTCCTGGAGCCGGTACGGGTGGGTGATCTGGTTCACGTGAAGGCGCAGGTCAACTGGACCGGCCGGTCCTCGATGGAGGTCGGCGTACGGGTCCTGGCCGAACGCTGGAACGAGTCGACCCCCGCGCAGCAGGTCGGCAGCGCCTACCTCGTGTTCGCAGCCGTCGACGGGGACGGCAAGCCCCGTGCCGTACCGCCCGTGATCGTGGAGACCGAGCGCGACCAGCGCCGTCACCAGGAAGCGCAGATCCGGCGCACCCACCGGCTCGCCCGCCGGCGTGCGATCAAGGAGCTGCGGGAGAAGCGCGCCGCCGAGGGCATGGAGGCCTGACCCACCGCGGGGGCGGGGAGCCCACGGCCCCAGGGGGCAGGGGCCGGGGGATCAGGGATCAGGGGCCGGGGGCCCGAGCCCCTCGGCCCGGCCCCGGCCGAGCCCCTCGGCCCGGGCCAGGGGATCAGGGGCAGACCACCTGGTCGCCGGTGACCGCGCCGAACTCGCCCCGATACGGGTCCTCCGCGCGTACCGGCGTCACCTTCTTGAAGTCCGCCCCCGCCGTCACCCGCAGCGTCGATCCCTGCCCCTTCGCCACCCGCAGCTCGCACCCGGGCAGCGCGGCGGCGAGCGACTTCGCCGAGCGGTCCCAGCGTGGGTCGTATGTCACATAGGTGCGCCGTACCTCGCGGCTGTCGCCGGTCAGCGGGGCACGCGTGGTGTTGAAGCCGGTGGCGCGCAGCGCCGTGTCGACGCTCCTGCCCAGCCCGTCGGTGTGCGTGCCGTTGTAGACCTGCACCCGGATCTGCTGCGGCGACACCTCGACCAGCGACGCGTGCGGCCGCTGAGGCCGGTCCGGCCGGTGCAGGGCCAGCGGTTTGTCCTCACGCAGCATCTGGAAGAGCTTCTGCGACTTGACCGTGTCCCACTTCACCGTGGAGCCGACGCCCTTCACCGGATAGCTGAGGTCGCCGACCGGCACCGAGGTGAACTCCGACGAGGCGGGGGTGAAGTCCTGCATCGCCTTGCCGAGGGCGAGCATCTGCTCGGTGCCGAAGCCCTCGTCGGCCCGTACGGAGTTCAGCATCGTCGAGGTGACCTGCCGGAGCTTCACCGGGTTGAGCAGGACGCCGCTGCCGGCCGCCTGCTGGATGAGCCCCGCCAGGAACCGCTGCTGGCGCTGCATCCGGCCGAGGTCGGCCGCTCCGTCGATATGGCGCGAGCGCACATACTGCAGCGCCTGCCCGCCGTCCAGCCGGTGCGTGCCGGCGGGCAGGTCCAGGCCGGTGTGGGTGTCCTTCATCGTCCGGGCCGTGCAGATCTCCACCCCGCCCAGCGCGTCCACCGTCTTCATGAAGCTGGTGAAGTCGATCTCCAGATAGTGGTCGATCTTCACCTTGGTCATGTGCTCGACGGTGCGGACCGTCAGGCCCGGCCCGCCCTCCGCGTATGCCGCATTGATCTTCATCGGGTGGGGTCCGTGGTGCCGGCCGGTGGTGGCGTCGGTGTGCGCGGGGATCTCGGCGTAGCTGTCCCGCGGCAGGCTCACCACGCTGGCGCGCTCCAGGTCCTCCGAGATGTGCACGATCATGATCGTGTCCGTGCAGCGGCACGGCGCACCGCCGAGGCGGTACTTCTGCCGCTCCGCCGACGTGATCTTTTCGCGGCTGTCCGTGCCGACGACCAGCAGATTCATGCCGTGGCCCGCCTCGGGCCGGTTCTTCATGTCCTTGAACGGGTCGACCCGGCCGATCTTGGTGTCCAGGCTGGTCACCACCGCGTGCCCGATACCGCCTGCCGCCAGCACCAGGCAGGAGAGCGTCGTCACCATCCGCATTCCCCACCGGGGCCGCCGGACCGGAGGCCGTCGGGTCCTGCGCCGGGCGGCGGCGGAGGAGGTGGCGGCGGAGGTGGCGGGGCGGGGGTGGCGGGAGCGGGGCGGCGTGGGCACGGGAGGACACCTCCGCGGGTGAGGGGGGATCGTGAGCACAGTAGGCCCATACGATCTGCGACACCGTGCAGTGACCGGCCGCCGCGCGTCCGTATCCCCCGTTCGCGGTAACGTGGCGCCCGATGAACGCCACGCCCGCTGTCTCCGTGATCATGCCGGTCCTCAATGAGGAGCGGCACCTGCGCAACTCCGTCCGTCACATCCTGGAGCAGGAGTACGACGGCGAGATGGAGGTGGTGATCGCGCTCGGGCCGTCCACGGACCGCACCGACGAGATCGCCGCCGAGCTCGTACGGGAGGACTCGCGCGTCCACACCGTCCCGAACCCGACGGGCCGTACCCCGGCCGCGCTGAACGCCGCCATCAAGGCATCGCGTCACCCGATCGTTGTGCGCGTCGACGGCCACGGCATGCTGTCGGCCAACTACATCGCCACCGCGGTCCGGCTGCTCGAGGAGACGGGCGCGCAGAACGTCGGCGGCATCATGCACGCCGAGGGCGAGAACGCCTGGGAGGACGCGGTCGCCGCCGCGATGACCTCGAAGGTCGGTGTCGGCAACGCGGCCTTCCACACCGGTGGTGACGCGGCCCCGGCGGAAACCGTGTATCTGGGTGTCTTCCGGCGCGAGGCGCTGGAGCAGCAGGGCGGCTACAACGAGGAGTTCATCCGCGCCCAGGACTGGGAGCTGAACTTCCGTATCCGCGAGGCGGGTGGCCTGATCTGGTTCTCGCCGGAGCTCAAGGTCCAGTACCGGCCGCGGCCTTCCGTACGCGCACTCGCCAAGCAGTACAAGGACTACGGGCGCTGGCGCCATGTCGTCGCCCGCTACCACCAGGGCTCCATCAACCTGCGCTACCTCGCCCCGCCGACCGCGGTCTGCGCGATCGCGGCGGGCATCGTGGTGGGCGCGACGCTCACCCCGTGGGGCTTTGTCGTCCCGGCCGGCTATCTGGCCGCGATCACCGCCGGATCCGTTCCCGCGGGCAAGGGCCTGTCGCTCAAGGCGCGGCTGCAGATCCCCGTCGCGCTGGCCACGATGCACATGTCGTGGGGGTACGGATTCCTCACCAGCCCCCGCTCGCTGGCGAACAAGGTCATCGCGAGCCGCCGCCCGGCCGTGAAGGCGACTGTCTGACCCTCGTCCGAGGAGGTCTGACGAACCGACGGGAAGGGGCTCCGTACCGCTCGGTCGCGGTGCGGAGCCCCGTCGGACGGTTTCGAGCCGTCACCACACCCTGTCGGGCGGGGGGAAGCCGGGCACTACCAGCGGTACGGCTCGTACACGGGCATGCAGGCTTCATCGTCCGAGCCGTTGATGACGTCGGCGTTGTCGGGCAGGTCGCCCGCCTTGGGTGCTTCCTTCTTCGGATAGGTGGTGCCCTCGCGCCAGTCGGCACCGACGGTGAGCGTCATCTTTTCGACCTCACCGGAGGCCCGGAGCGAGCTGTCCGGCAGGCCGAGCGCCTTGGCCACGGAGAGCGCGTCCGACGTGCCCTGCGCCCCGCTGTCCCTGGGGTAGGAGAGCACGGTCTCCTTGAGCGGGTTGGCGGTCCGCGCAGCCTCGGCCAGGGTGAAGCCCTTGCCGCGCAGGGTGTCGGCGACAGCCCCGGCCCGGCCCTGGGCGGAGATCTGGCCGTCGCCCGCCGTGCCGTTGACGACGCTGACCGTGAGGGTGCCCGGCGCGGCGGCCGGCGGACCGGTCTTCTTCGGGGCGGGCTTCTCGGCGGCGTCCCCCGGCTTGCCGTTGGCGTCGAACGCGATGTCCTTGCGGAGCATCTGCCACAGTCTGTCGGCGTCCTTGTCGACGGCCACCAACTGGTCCTTGTTCCTGGAGTACTCGACCGTGGGCAGCGTCGTCATGGTGATGCGGTTGGTGGGCACGCTCTTGAGCTCCATGGCCAGATCGAAGAGCTTCTTGACCGAGTCGAGCCCGTCGGAGACCTGGAGCGCCTTGGTGCCGGTCTCGGCCAGGTCCATGATCCGGCCGGTGTCGGTGAAGGCGTTCTGCGCCTTGAGTTCCCGGAGCATCGAGTTCATGTACATGTGCTGAGCCTTGGCCCGGCCCTGGTCGTTGAAGAAGGCGTGCCGGGTGCGCAGCCACTGGAGCGCCTGCTTGCCCTTGATATTGGTCTCGCCGGCCTCGAGCCGCAGACCCGAACCGCCCTTGACCAACCTGGTCGGCCGGTCGTGGACGTTGTGCTCCACACACACCGGGACACCGCCGACCGCGTCGGCCATGCTCACCACACCGGCGAAGTCGACCATCATCCAGTGGTCGATGTAGATGCCGGTCAGCTTCTCCCAGGTGGTGAGGGTGCAGCCGGGGCCGCCGCGCGTCAGGGTCTCGTTGATGATGGCGTTGCCGGCGCGGAACGTCTCGCCGGTCTCCGAGTCCTTGCACTCCGGGATGTCGACCCGGGTGTCGCGCGGAATGCTGATCACCGAGGCGTTCTTGCGGTCGGCGGAGATGTGCACCAGCATCTGAACATCGGCCCGTGGCTTGGTGCCCACGGAGTCCCGGCTGCCGCCGAGGTCCACGTTCGCCTCGGAGTTCCGGCTGTCGGAGCCGATGAGAAGGATGTTGAGCGGGGTGTTCCCGGCCGCGTTGGGCTCGGGCTTCTTCACTCCGCTTTCGCCGCCGCTGCGTCCACCGCTGCGGATGTTGTTGTTGAGGTGCTGGATATAGAGGTAGCCGGCGCCGGCCGTCCCCAGTATCAGCAGGGACAGCACGGAGGCGACCCAGCGCAATATGCGCCGTTTGCCGCCTCTGCCCTGCTGGGTGCTTCGCCGTGGCCCGCCACGCCGGTGGCCTCCACCAGGAGCTTCGGCCTCTGCCGCAGCCCCGTCCGTGTCCGGCTCGGACGGACTGTCGTCCACGCCGAGTTCACGGGCATGCGGTACGCGTGACCGCGTCCCCTCCCCACGCACGCTGCTCTGTCCCACGCCAGGTCCCCCCCTGTCGATTCAGGCGCGCCCGGCCGCGTGTCTCCACGTCACTTGGCGCACACCTGTTTGTCGGCTCCGACCTTCTGGACACCCTCCGGCGCCTTCGCCGGACCGGTGATGGGCACCCCCGCGTCCTCGAAGTCGGCACCGAGGGTCAGCGTCATCGCCTGAAGTCCCTCGGCGTCCTTGGTGCCCCGCTTGAGAGCCGCGGCCGGCAGACCCATCATGTCCGCGAGTTTGCGGGCCTGATCGGCCTGGTTCGGCGCGTACTCCAGTGTGGTCTTGGCGATCTGCTGCGGGGCGTTGCTCTTGTTGCTGGACTTGAAGACGCCCATCTCGTTCTGCAGCCAGCTGATGGTGGACTGCGCGGCGCCCCGGGTGTCGCTGCCGTTGTACACGTCCACGCGTACGGCCGAGGCATCGGCGCGTGGCCCCTTCAGCAGCGCGGCCTGCGCGTTCTTCGCGTCCTGTTCCTTCTGCTTCACCTCGGTGAGCGAGGTGTCGTTCTGAATCATCGCGAACAGCGGCTTGGCCTTGGCCTCGTTGAGCAGCACGGTCGCCTTGTCGGTGTTGTCGACCACCGGAACCGTGGTGAAGGTGATGTTCTTCGGGTTCACCTTGGCCAGCTCCATGCCGAGATCACGCAGCCTGGAGATCTTGCCTATGCCGCTGTCGACTGTGAGCGCCTTGGTGGCGGCCTCCGCGAGGTCCCACATCTTCCCCGGGTCGGAGAGGGTGTCGCTGGACTTCATCTTGCGGATCAGAGAGCTGAGGAACTGCTGCTGGATCTCGATCCGGCTCAGGTCGCCGCCGAAGCCCACCGAGTGACGGGTCCGGACGAACGCCAGCGCATCCTCGCCCTCGAGATTGTGCTTGCCCGCCGGAAGGTTGAGCTTGGAGTCCTTGTCGTTGATGTCCTTGGCGAGGCACACCTCGACCCCGCCGACCGCGGAGGTCATCGTCTTGACCGCGTTGAAGTCGGCCATCATGAAGTGGTCGACGGTCACGCCGGTCAGCTGCTTGACCGTACGCATGGTGCAGCCGGGGTCGCGGCCCTCCTGGCCGAGGCTCTCGTTGAACCGGGTCCTCTGCGTGCCGCCGATGACCTTTGTGCCGTCCTCGGTCTTGGTCTCGCAGTCCGGGATGTCGGTGATCAGGTCGCGCGGGATGGACACCGCGGTCGCGTTCGTCCGGTCCTTGGAGACATGGAAGAGGAACGTGGTGTCGGCATGGCCGGCGCTGCCGGAGTCGCCGTAGCCCTCGTTGCCCGCGCCGCTGCGCTTGTCCGTACCGATGACCAGGATGTTCACCGCCTGGTCCTTCTTGAAGCCACCGCTGCCCGCGCCCCCGACGTCGACCGTGTTCAGGTTCGAGTCGAAGTGCTGATAGATCGCGTACACGGCGACGGCACCGGCGACGAGGATGAAGGACATCACGCCGCCCGTCCACATGAGCGCTTTCTTCTTGCCCGACTTGGCCGGCTTGCGCTTGCGGCGGCCTGCCGTGGGGGGCGTCGTACCCCCCGGGCCGCTGCCCGACGCACCGCCCGAGGCGTTGTCCGAGCGGCGCGAACGCTGGCTCGGGACTTCGCGGCCGCGGGCCGGCTCCTTGCCACCCGGGGCCTGGCTCCCGGGGGCGTTCTTGCTCCGGCGCGTGGTGGACCTGGAGGGGGTGGCTCTCGAGGAGGATGACTGCGGTGCGGATTGTTCCAGTCGCAGTTCGTAATTGCCGGTCTGCGGGTTGAGTACCCACTGGTCGGCGGGGTCGATCTCGTCCGCCCGCCCACGGCTTTGCGCATCCACGGTTTCTTGAGTCCTCCGTCGGTGCCACGCGAGGCGCCTCCCCCCGAAGGGCGCTCGGTCTATCGGTACAGCAGTGCGTGACCCATGGTTCGTACGCACGGATCGCGTCACACTATCTGCCCTGTTCAGCGTCGAGCGACGTCCGTGACAAATTCCACGGCCCTTACACCGGGCAATCCGCCCAATCTTCTTGGACTGCCGACTCCGGCTTGGCCATTGCTTTACTCGCACATGCCTTCAGCGGCATTCGTGCCGGAGAACGTCGGCGTCGGAGTCGGGCTCGCGGGGCCGGAGTCGTCCGGCTTCCCGTCCCTCGAGCCCGGATTCGTCGACGGCTCCGGGGCCGCGCTCCCGCCCACTTCCTTCTCGTCTTCCTTCTCGTCCGCCGGGACGATCGCGAGGGGCGCATCCTCTCGCAGAGCCTTGAAGAGCAGGCTCGCCTCCGGCTCGATGAGTTCGTCCCGGTTCGCATCGACGCGGTATGGCTGGCGCGGAACCGTCAGGAATTGAACCTTTTCAGTTGGTACGTTACGGACCGCGCGGGTCAGCTCGTACAGATCCTTCAGCGAGTTCAGCCCCGGGTCCGTGGTGATCGACTTGGTCGCCGCGTCCAGTACCGGAAAGAGCCGGGCCGGATTGAGCAGTACGCCGTTGCTCTGCACCTTCTTCACCAGCGCGCCGAGGAATTGCTGCTGCCGGTCCATGCGGTCGGTGTCGCTGCCGTTGCCGAGTGACTTGCGGGCCCGTACGTAACCGAGAGCCTCCTCGCCGCCGAGCGTCTGCTTGCCCGCGGCGAGGTTCAGATGCGCGGCCTTGTCATTGATCGGCTCCTTCAGGCAGACCTCGACCCCGTCCACCGCGTTGACCATGTCCTTGAAGCCGCTGAAGTCCATCACCATGTGGTGGTCGATACGGATGCTGGTGAACCGCTCGACGGTACGGACCGTGCAGGCGGTGCCGCCGAGCTCATAGGCCGAGTTGAACTGCGCGAACTGTTCCCGGGTGCGGGTGCCGTCGGACGTGCCGCAGCTCGGGACGGTGACCATCAGGTCGCGCGGGATGGACATCGCCGTCGCGCTCTGCCGGTCGGCGGCGATATGCAGCAGGATCGTGGTGTCGGACCGCTGACTGCCGGGCTTGTCCCGGCCGTACTTGCTGTTGCCCTTGCCGGAGCGGGTGTCGGAGCCGAGGAGCAGGATGTTCTGCGCATCGGTGACGACGGGGACGGGGCGCTCCTTCTCGTATGTCTCGAGCTCGGCGGCGGCGGTGATGTCCGTGGTGATGTTGGAGTCGAGCTTGCGGTAGAACCACCATCCGGCACCGGCGGCGGCGAGGACGACGACAGAGGTTCCCAGGGCGGCCCAACGCAGCACGTGACGCTTCGGTTGGGGAACCGCTGCCCCGGCCCGGGGGGCGTCCCCGTTCCCCTCACCGGCCCCGCCTTCGGCCCTGTCGTCGGCGTCGGTGCTCCCGGCACGCTCCGAGGCGGCGGTCTCGTCCGGCCCGGGCCCGGACGTTTTGGCCTGCGGCTCGTCGTCGGCCGGGCTGGCCGGTTCGGCGGGCGTGCCAGCACTGTCCGTCACGTGTGCGTCCATCCTTCATGGCGTCGGCGGCGCGCTGGGTCGCCGATCGCAGGACTAGACGGCTGAACCTCGCGCATGGTTGTGCGTGGAAGCACGGGTATCGCCGATCATGTACCGGAGTTGGGACTCGGGCCCGCGGGCTCGGCCCGAGTGTGCGCCACATGGGTGGACTGTCAGACCCTGGTCATACCGAGGTGTTGGTGACGCGCTCGGCCTCGACCCGCTTGTCGAGGCCTTCCTGGGACAGCTCCCCGAGATTTCGGCACAGCACCACGGACCCGCCGGCCGCGAGCGGTGCGAAGAGCCCAGCGGACAGCCCTTCCCAGGAATCGTAGGCACGACCCGACAGGAGCCGCGACCCCGGAGCAAGGCCCAGCCCGGCCGCATCCGCGCGGGCACGCTCGACCAGCTGGGCGCCCGTGAGCTCCGTACCGCCCACGGTCAGCGCGGGAGCGTCCGGGTCCACCGGTGCGTACGGCGCGAAACGGTCGCCCTGGCCCGGTACCTCCACCGCGTAGTCCGCGAAACCGGCGGGCGGCTGCGGGAAGCGGCCGCCCAGGGGACGCAGCGCGAGAGCCACCCTCTCCCCTGAACAGGCGCGCGCGGCTTCCAGCGTGTCCGGGCCGCTGACGACGAGATCGGCATCCGCCGGGTCGCCATCCACCTCGACGGTCACACCGACCGAGGAGCAGGCGAGCAGCCAGACCGCACTCTGCCAGTGGGCGGGAAGCAGCAGAGCGAGCCGGTCCCCGGGCGCGGCGGCAAGATCGCCCTGGAGCAGATTCGCCGTCTTGGCCACCCAATTGGCGAAGGTGGCGACGGACAATTCGACACGCTCACCGGTGGCGTCGTCGTAGAAGGTGACCAAGGGGCGCGCCGGGTCCGCGGCGAGTGCGGATTGCAGCAGGTCGGCAGGGGTACGGTCGCTGGCGTTCACCCGCACAAGCGTACGCGGCAGGGCGTCGGACAGGCCGCCGTACCAGTGACGCGGTCCACCGGTCGGACCGATGGGCCGCCGCTTTCCCGGCAAGCGAAGTCGCCGGGCCCGGCTCAGGATCGGGGCCATGCGTGGATTCCTAGCTTCTTCGATCGGCGTCGCGTGTTCCGCCGCGCTCGTACTCCCGCTCTCGCTGACCTCAGGCGCGGTCGCCATGCCCTCTCGGCCGCCCGTTGTGCCCGGCTCCACCCAATCTCTGCCATTGGAGGCCGCCGGAGGGGCGGCATCGAACCGGTCCCTCGGTCCGGCCGCGGAAAAGGGGCTGGCCGAGCGGGACGTCAGGCCGTTCTCACTGGTGGGCGTCGTCTGGGACGACGCGAGCGCCGAACTGCACGGCACCGTCCAGATCCGCACCCGGGCAGCCGGCACCCACGACTGGTCCGGGTGGCAGGACGTGGAGACCCACAACCAGGATCATGCCCCCGAACAAGGCACCTCGGAGAGCGAGTCGGGGACGGTACGCGGTGCCACCGCGCCGCTCTGGGTCGGCGAATCGGACGGCGTGGAGGTTCGCGTACGACCGGAAGCGGGTGAGGATACGCCGCTGCCCGAAGGGATGCGGCTCGAACTCGTCGACCCCGGCGAGGAGGCCGAGGAGGCCGGGGAGGCCGAGGAGGCCGGGGAACCGCGGGCGGGCACGCAGGGTGCCGGGGAGGTGCCGGCGACGGGGGCGGAGTCGGGCAAGGAACTCCCGGCCCTGACCGCTGCGGAGACGGAGGCGCAGGCACTGGACGGGAGAGGGGAGGTGAAGGAGGCCGAGACGGAGGTGCAGGCACTGGACGAGAGAGGGGAGGCGGAGGGGGCCGAGACAGAGGCGGAGGTTGATGCGGCACCGGCACCGGCACCCGCCGCGAAGCCGTACATCGGACCGCGCCCGGGCATCACCACCCGCAAGGGGTGGGGCGCCAGCGAGTCGCTGCGAGAGAAGGGCTTCGTCTACACGAAGAAGGTGAAAGCCGCATTTGTGCACCACACCGCCACCGGCAACAACTACTCCTGTGAGCAGGTGCCCTCAGTCCTTCGCGGTATCTACCGCTACCACGTCAAGAGCCTGGGCTGGCGCGATATCGGCTACAACTTCGCCGTCGACAAGTGCGGGAACATCTACGAAGGGCGCGCGGGAGGCGTGGCCAGAGCGGTGCTCGGCGCGCACACCCTGGGTTTCAACACCAACAGCATGGGCATTGCCGTGCTCGGCACCTTCAGTTACTCCAAGCCGCCCGCGGCGGCCGTGACCGCGATTGCCCGCCTGACCGCCTGGAAGCTCGGACTGTTCGGCGCCAACCCGCGCGGCAAGGTGGTGCTGACATCGGGAGGAAGCGGTAAGTACGCGAAGGGCAGGAAGGTCAAGCTCAACGTCATCTCGGGGCACCGGGACGGATTCTCCACGGAATGCCCGGGAGGCCGCCTCTACCGCAAGCTCGGCACCGCCCGCAAAGCCTCGGCCGCGTACCAGGGCCGCTGACCGGCAACGGAGCGAACCCCACTGCATACACTGGCCGGTCTCGAACGAGTGAGCACCCCGGCCCCGGCAGGAAGCAGAGACGACAAGGTGACAGAAGCGATCCTTCTGGTCGGAGGCAAGGGCACCCGGCTGCGTCCACTCACGGTCAATACGCCGAAGCCGATGGTCCCTGCGGCGGGTGTTCCCTTCCTCACGCATCAGCTGGCGCGGGCACGGGCGGCGGGTGTCGAGCACATCGTGCTCGCGACGTCGTACCTGGCGGAGGTCTTCGAGCCGTACTTCGGCGACGGGTCTGCGCTCGGTCTCCATCTCGAGTACGTCACCGAGGAGGAGCCGCTCGGCACGGGCGGGGCGATACGCAATGTCGCCTCCCGGCTGCGCTCGGGCCCCGACGACCCGGTCCTGATCTTCAACGGGGACATCCTGACCGGCCTGGACATCGAGGCGCTCGTCGCCACCCACCGGTCGTCGGGCGCGGACGTCTCGCTGCATCTGACCCGGGTCGAGGACCCCAGGGCCTTCGGCCTCGTCCCGACGGATGCCGACGGGCGCGTGCAGGCCTTCCTCGAAAAGCCCCAGAGCCCCGAGGAGATCGTCACCGACCAGATCAACGCGGGGGCGTATGTCTTCCGCCGCTCGGTCATCGACACGATCCCGGCGGACCGCCCGGTCTCGGTGGAACGCGAAACCTTTCCCGACCTGCTGGCATCCGGAGCCCACCTCCAGGGCATGGTCGACTCCACCTACTGGCTGGACCTCGGCACCCCGCAGGCCTTCGTCCGCGGCTCGGCCGACCTGGTCATGGGCCGTGCCCCGTCCCCGGCGGTCCCGGGCCGCTGCGGCGACCGCCTGGTCCTGCCCTCGGCGTCGGTGGCGTCCGACGCAAAACTGACCGGAGGCACGGTCATCGGCCGCGGCGCGGTGATCGGCGCGGGCGCCCGCATCGACGGAAGCGCGATCCTGGAGGGCGCGACCGTGGAAGCGGGAGCGGTGATCTCCGCCTCCCTGATCGGCGCGGGAGCGCGCATCGGAGCGCGTACGACCCTGTCGGGCGTGGTGATCG
The DNA here is from genome assembly GCF_026341125.1 of Streptomyces sp. NBC_01142. Lineage (NCBI taxonomy): Bacteria > Bacillati > Actinomycetota > Actinomycetes > Kitasatosporales > Streptomycetaceae > Streptomyces > Streptomyces sp. NBC_01142. Next base: position 2,206,111 of record NZ_JAPEOR010000002.1, on the reverse strand, counting down.
GCGACGGCGCGTCGGTGGGCGCGGACAACGAACTGTGCGAGGGCGCCCGCGTATGGTGCGACGCGACCCTCCCCCCGGCGTCGGTCCGCTTCTCCTCGGACCAGTAGCGGTCTCCTCGGACCCGTAGCGATTTCGGGAAGGGGCGGGGTGCGGGAACCGACACACCGCCTACCCTCGTAGGGCGACCCCGATCCCGAGGACCCCCGTGGCAGGACGTTTCAGCCCCCGCCCCACCCGCACCACCGTGCGTGGCGGTCACACCGCCGTACCCACAGGCGTCCCGGCACAGGCGCAGGCGCAGGCCCGCCCCGGCTCACTGCACCGGCGCTGGGCACCACCCGGCCCCCTCGATCTCGGACTCGTACTCGGCCCGCTCCGCCGCGGACCTGCCGATCCCACCTTCCGCACGAGCCCGGACGGGTCCGTCTGGCGCGCCAGCCGTACTCCCGACGGACCCGGCACGCTCCGCGTGGCGCTGCGCACCGGCACCGCCGATGCCGAGGCGTGGGGCCCCGGCGCCGACTGGCTCCTGGAGCACCTCCCCGCCCTGCTCGGCGAGGCGGACGACCCCGCCGCCTTCACCCCCCGCCACCGCCTGCTCGCCGCCTCCCAGCACCGCAGCCCGGGGCTCCGCCTGACCCGCACCGGCCTGGTCCTCGAGTCCCTGATCCCCTCGATCCTGGAGCAGAAGGTCACCACGGACGAGGCGTACCGCGCCTGGCGGCTGCTCGTACGGAAGTACGGCGAGCCCGCCCCCGGGCCCGACATGCGCCTGCATGTGATGCCCGACGCCCGCACCTGGGCGCTGATCCCGTCATGGGAGTGGCACCGCGCCGGCGTGGACTCGAAGCGGTCCTCGACAATCCTGCGCGCGGTCCGGGTTGCCCGCCGGCTCGAGGAAGCCGCGGCCATGCAGCCCGAACAGGCTGCCGCCCGGCTGGAGTTGATCCCCGGCATCGGCCCCTGGACCTCGGCCGAGACGGTCCAGCGCAGCAACGGCGCCCCCGACGCCGTCACCGTCGGCGATATCCATCTGCCGCGCATCGTCGGCTACGCCCTGGCGGGCGACCGCAACGCCGACGACGCGGCGATGCTGGAACTCCTCGCCCCCTACGCGGGCCAGCGCCACCGCGCCGCCCGCCTCATCCTCCTCAGCGGCCGCACCCCACCGCGCCGCGAGCCGAAGATGCCACGCGTCGACATCGGCACGCTCTGACGGACGAGTCGGCCGGCGGAGCCGCACAGCGGACCGGCGGACGACCGCACCGGACGAGCGGACCGGCGGACGACCGCACCGGACGAGCGGACCGGAGGCCGACCGCACCGGCCGGCCCGCAGGCAGGCGGCGCCGCGGTCAGCCGTCAGCGCACCTCGACGAAGGCGGAAGCCGACCGCACCGGCCGTTCCTTCGGCGTCCCGGCCGCGTGCCCCACGGCCACCGCGCCCATGGGGTCCCACCCGCCCGGCAGCCCCAGTACGTCCCGTACGACCTCGCGGCAGAACATCGTCGACGACACCCACGCCGAGCCGAGCCGCTCGCCCGCCAGCGCCACCAGGAAGTTCTGCACCCCCGCGCCCGCCGCCACCACGAACATCTCGCGCTCGGCGGTATCGCGCCGAGGGTCCCCGTAGTGGTGCGAGCCGTCCATCACCAGGCACGGCACGACCAGGTACGGCGCCCTGCGCAGCACGTCCCCGCGCCGCACCCGCTTGGCGATGGACTCCTCCGACTTGCCGTCGGCCCGCAGATCCGCGATCCACGCGTCCCGCATCGCGTCGAGCAGTCCGGTGCGCGCCTCGGCGGACTCCAGCAGCACAAAGCGCCACGGCGTCGTGTGATGCGGCGCCGGAGCCGTCACCGCGGCCGCGACCGCGCGCCGTACCGCACCGCCGTCCACCGGCTCGTCGGTGAACTCGCGCACTGTGCGGCGCAGAGTCACCGCTTCCCGTACCGCCTCGGAGGTTCCCAGCCGGAACATGTCGTCGGCCGCGCTCCGCACCATCGCCCGCGCGCCCTCGGCGGAATCGGCCACCACATGGGACAGGCCACGGACCACCGCGACCGGCAGCCCCTCCGTTTTGCCCTTTACCAGGTCACCGGCGGCAGCCAGTTCGTCCGCGGTGGCCACGACGGTCGCACTCAGCGGATTGCCGTGCGCGTCCGTTCCGCCGCGCAGATCGTCCAGCACCCGTACCCCGGCCGCGCCGATGGCGACATCGGTCAGCCCGTTGCGCCAGGGCCGCCCGGAGGTGTCGGTGACGATCACGCCGACATCGACGCCGAGGGTGTCCCGCAGCCCGTCGCGGATCGCCCGCGCCGAAGCATCGGGATCGGAAGGCAGCAACAGCACTGTCCCGGCAGGGGTGTTGGAGGCGTCCACCCCGGCAGCGGCCATCACCAGGCCCTGCCGGTTCTCGACGATGCGAAGGGTGCCGCGGCGCGCCACCACCCGTACCGTCTCCGCGTCGATGGCCGTCTCGCGGTCGGTTGCCTCCACGATCCGTCCCTCGGCCTTGCTCACGATCTTCGAGGTGACGAGCAGGACATCGCCGTCCACCAGTCCGGGCGATGCGGCGGCGATCAGCTTGGCCAGGTCGTCGCCCGGCCGGACCTCGCCGAGGCCGGGCAGCGCCCAGACCCGGTACGACGGCGAGGTCACGCCCGTACCTCCTCGGCCAGTTCCAGCGCCTGACGCACCATCTCGGCGGTCGCGTCCACGTCGCTCATCAGCAGTGGTACGGCACGGCAGCGGATCCCCGCCCCCTCGACGTCCGCCACCGCGCCCGCGTCGACCGTGTCGACCAGCCAGCCGTCGAGCAGCCCCGAGCCGTAGTGCCGGGCGACGGCCGCGGCGGTCGCCTCCACACCCACCGCCGCCAGGACCTTGTCGGCCATGCCGCGCACGGGCGCGTCCCCGACGATGGGGGACAGGCCCACGACCGGGACGCCCGCGTCGGCGATGGCTTCGCGGATGCCGGGCACCGCGAGGATCGTGCCGACGCTGACGACGGGATTGGACGGCGGGAAGAGGATGACGTCCGCGGAGGCGATGGCCTCCAGCACTCCGGGCGCGGGCTTGGCCTGGTCCGCGCCGACGGGGACGACGGCCTCGGCGGCCACCGACGCCCGCAGCTTCACCCAGTACTCCTGGAAGTGGATCACCTTGCGCTCGCCGTCCACCTCGACGGCGACGTGTGTCTCGACGCGGTCGTCGGACATCGGCAGCAGCCGCACGCCGGGGTTCCAGCGCGCGCAGAGCGCCTCGGTGACGGCGCTGAGCGGGTAGCCCGCGGCGAGCATCTGCGTACGGACGATGTGGGTGGCGAAGTCGCGGTCGCCGAGCCCGAACCACTCGGGACCGACGCCGTACGCCGCGAGCTCGCTCTTGACCTGGAAGGTTTCGTCCGTACGCCCCCAGCCCTGCTCCTCGTTGATGCCACCGCCGAGGGTGTACATCACCGTGTCGAGGTCGGGGCAGACCTTGAGGCCGAACAGATGGATGTCGTCACCGGTGTTGCCGATCACCGTGACGTCCGCGTCGGGCGCGGCCTGCTTGAGGCCGCGGAGGAAACGGGCGCCGCCGATGCCGCCGGCCAGAACCACAATGCGCATGAACAGCAGTCTGTCAGGCGTGTACGACATCCCGGTCGGCCGGGGAGCACTGTGCGCTGTGCATCGGCATCTCGGTCAGACCCGGGTAGTAGATGTGCAGGCTGACGGCAGGTTCGAACGAATCGTTGACAACCTCGTGCACATAGCCGGGCGCGAACACCCGCTGCGCGCCGGCGGCCAGGGAGCGCGACGACCGGTCGGTGCGCTCGGTCAACTCTCCCTCGAGGACGGTCAGCACACCCGAGGACAGGCCGTGGTCGTGCAGCCCGCTGCCCTGCCCCGGGATCCAGGACAGCAGCCACACCTCGTAGCCGGGGCCGGTGCGCAGCCGGTGGTACCAGCGGGTGGTGGTGTCGTACTGGACGAGATGGGCCCACTGCGCACGGTCGTCGGCGAGGGAGCGGGCGAGGCCGGCGAAGTCGGCGACGGTGGCCGGGTGCTCGGGGGCGGGCTGGAGAAGGTGCTGTACGGCGAGGATGTCGCCGGCGATCTGGAGGTCGCTGTCGCTGTTCATGGGTGCGGTGGTTCCTCGGCAGAGACGGTGCAGTGCTGGGGGAGGGTGTCGCAGGACATGCGGTGCATGCGCGGATGAGCTGCATGCGGTGGGGAAGCCGGAGCGCTAGGGCATCAACAGCTGGAACAGCAACAGCGCGCCTGGACAGCGCTGCGGAACCCACGGATGTGGGTCGCGATGAGCGCTGAGGTCACTGGCATGGAACCAAAGGTGACCGGTGGGACGTCCCACTGTCAACCCAATGACCGATTTGGCGGTAATGTTTCACCTCATCCGGTTAATGCGGGCGGAGAAAGGTTTGTGCAGGCCTGACCGCGGAGACATGGCGCAGCAACCGTGCTCGCAAACGCCGTTACGGCCCCGTGATCGGACTGTGATCCGGATCGCTTCATTGGCTCGATCGCAACAAGGTCGAACTCTGCGACGTCTTCCCTGTAGGGGAAGTGGAGAGCGGAGTGCGGAGCAGGCCACTGGCATGTGTCAGGTTTTTGGTGATTTGAACACTTTCCGCATAGCCTTGGTTCCGCAGAGTGAATACCGGGCCCAATAGCAGATCTCAGCTTGACTGGCCTGTATCCACACACTTGTAATTTCACTCGTGTCGTTCGGCCGGAACGGATAACGGCGACATCACGGGGACGCATAAGACAGACGAGGGGCGCACATGACCGAGCTGTTCGAACAACTGCTGGTCGAGGACGCGGACGAGGAACTCGGCTGGCAGGAGCGCGCGTTGTGCGCCCAGACCGATCCCGAGTCCTTCTTCCCCGAGAAGGGCGGTTCCACCCGCGAGGCCAAGAAGGTCTGCCTCGCCTGCGAAGTCCGCTCCGAATGCCTCGAGTACGCCCTCGCCAACGACGAGCGATTCGGCATCTGGGGCGGCCTGTCCGAACGCGAACGCCGCCGGCTGAAGAAGGCCGCCGTCTGAAAACCGACGCGATAACCGAACCGACATCCGAACTGCCGCGCGAGCCTCTGTGCGAGTCCGTGCGGGACCGCATGGCCGAAGCCCGGCCAAACGCCACAAGCCTGTACGTAAAGCACGGTCCGTCGCCTGCATCCTGTCCGCAGCCGGCGGACCGTTCTTGTTCCCGCCCGTCGCCCCACCGCCGGACCGCCGCCCCCCACCGAGACGCTTCGCGCCACAGCGCTTTTTCCTACCGTTAGTGTGGGGCCCCGTCCGAGACGCTCCAACGCCCCTACGGGGCGACCCCCCGGCCGGAGGGCCCGTACCTCAATGTCCGCCACCACAGCCGCGTTTGTTCCCGCACACCCGCCAGAGTTCCCGCGGCATGTCGTCACCGCCGTGCTCGTCTCCCACGACGGTGCACGCTGGCTCCCCGACGTCCTCGCCGGGCTGCTCGGCCAGGAACGCCCCGTACAGAACGTCGTCGCCGCCGACACCGGCAGCGCCGACGACTCCGCGCGGCTGGTCACCGAGGCGCTCGGCGCCGAACGCGTACTGCATCTCGCCCGCCGCACCGGCTTCGGCACCGCCGTCGACGAGGCCGTCCGCACCGCCGGCGTCCTCACCCCCGACGACCTGCCCTACCTGAAGCGGCCCAGCGGCTGGGACCCGGTCAGCAGGAGCTGGCGCGACGACGCCTACGACATGCCCGAGCTGCCCCACGGCGAGCCCGTGCAGTGGCTGTGGCTCCTCCACGACGACAGCGCACCCGAACCCGGCGCCCTCGCCGAGCTGCTGCGCGTCGCCGACTCCGACGAGTACGCCGCCGTCGTCGGACCCAAACTCCGCGGCTGGTACGACCGCAAGCAGCTCCTCGAAGCAGGCGTCTCCATCGCCAACAGCGGACGCCGCTGGACCGGACTCGACCGGCGCGAACAGGACCAGGGACAGCACGACCAGATCCGCTCCGTCCTGTCCGTCTCCTCCGCCGGCATGCTCCTCCGCCGCGACGTCTTCGAGCAGCTCGGCGGCTTCGACCGGCGGCTGCCCCTCATGCGCGACGACGTCGACCTGTGCTGGCGTGCCCACGCCGCCGGTCACCGCGTCCTCGTCGCCCCCGACGCCGTCATGCGGCACGCCGAAGCCGCCGCACGCGAACGCCGCACCGTCGACTGCGCGGGACGCTCCATCGCCAACCCGCACCGCGTCGACAAAGCCGGCGCCGTCTACACCCTCCTCACCAACGCGCGCGGCGCGGCCCTCCCGTACGTACTCCTGCGCATCGTCCTCGGCACCCTGATGCGCACCCTCGCCTATCTCGTCGGCAAAGCACCCAGCCAGGCCGTCGACGAGGTCATGGGACTCTTCGGCACCCTGCTGCGCCCCGAGCGGATCATCGCCGGCCGCCGCAGACGAGCCAGACAAGGCGGCGCCGTCGAAGCGAGCGAACTGCGCCCGCTCTTCCCGCCGCCCGGCGCGACCGTCAGAGCCACCGTCGAACAGCTCGCAGGCAGCCTCGGCAGCCGCTCCGACGCCGACACCGGAGGCTCGCGGCACGGCGCCGTGGAAACAGGACCCGGCGGCGACGACGCGGACTTCCTCGAGATCGAGCAGTTCGCGCGGCTGAAAAAGATCGCCCGCAAGCCCGGCCCCGTGCTGTTCGCCGTGCTGCTGATCGTCTCCCTCGTCGCCTGCCGCTCACTGTTCGGCGGCGGATCGCTGGCCGGCGGCGCCCTGCTGCCCGCACCCGCCGATGTCTCCGACCTCTGGGCGCGCTACGCCGACAGCTGGCACCCCGTCGGCACCGGCGGCACCCAGACCGCGCCTCCCTACCTCGCCGTCCTGGCAGCCCTGTCCGCACTGTTCCTCGGCTCCACCGGTTTCGCGCTCACCGTGCTGCTCGTCTGTTCGGTGCCGCTCGCCGGACTCACCGCGTACTTCGCCTCCCGCCCCATCGTCGAATCCCGGCTGCTGCGGGCCTGGGCGAGCATCGCGTACGCATTCCTGCCCGCCGCGACCGGCGCACTGGCCACCGGGCGGATCGGCACCGCCGTACTGGCGATCCTGCTGCCGCTCATCGCCCGCGCGGGCGTCGCCGCACACGGACTCCGCGGCGGCTCCGGCAGCGGCAGCGCGCGCGGCAGCTGGCGAGCCACCTGGGCGTACGCCCTGCTGCTCACCCTCTGCATGGCCTTCACGCCCATCGTGTGGCCGATCGCGCTCGTCCTCGGCCTCGGCGTCCTCGTCCTGCGCCGCCAGGACATCACCGCCTACGCGCTGCGCTTCCTCGCCGCCGTCGGCACCCCGCTCCTGGTGCTCGCGCCCTGGTCGCTGACGCTGCTCACCGGTCCGTCCGGATTCCTCCGCGAAGCGGGACTCGCCTTCGGCACCGGATCGGCGTCCGCGCTCGACCTCCTCGGCATGAGCCCCGGCGGCCCCAAGACCGCCGGCGGAATCCTGCTCATCGGCATCGTGCTGGCGGCACTCGCCGCCCTGCTGCGTGACGAGCGGCAGTTCGCGATCCGTGCCGCCTGGGCCGTCGCCCTCATCGCACTGATCTTCGCGGCACTCGCCAACGGCTCCGGATGGGCAGGCCCCGCCACCCTCGTCTACGGCATCGCGCTGCTCGCCGCCGCCGTCCTCGGCGCCGAAGGCGGCCGCACCCGCGTCGCCGCCCAGAACTTCGGCTGGCGCCAGCCCGTCGCCGTACTCATCGCCCTTGCCGCCGGCCTCGCCCCGCTGCTCGCCGCCGGCAACTGGATGCTCAGCGGTGCCGCCGGCCCGCTCGAGCGACGCGACCCCGTACAGGTGCCCGCCTTTGTCGCGGAAGAGAGCGACACCCGCGACCAGCCCCGCACCCTCGTCCTCGGGGGCGCTTCTGCCGCCAAGGTCTCCTACACCCTCGTTCGCGGCTCCGGCAGCCGTCTGGGCGACGCCGAACTGACCGAGGCGGCCGGCAGCGACACCCGCCTCGACAAGATCGTCGCCAATCTGGTCGCGGGCTCCGGCGCCGACCAGACCAGCCAGCTCAGCGGCTTCGCCATCCGCTACGTACTCGTACGCGACGGAGCACCCCGCCAGACCAGCCGCGTCCTCGACGCCACCCCCGGCCTGAACCGGATGAGCCAGCTCGACGGCAGCTCCCTGTGGAGCGTCGACCGGCAGGTCGCCCGGGCGACCATCGTCACCGGCAAGAACGACCCGCTTCCGGTCGCGTCCGACGCGGTCGAAGCCCACGCGAAGATCCCCGCCGGGGAATCCGGGCGCGTACTGCGCATCGCGGACCGGGCGGAGGAAGGCTGGCAGGCCACACTCGACGGCCGCGCACTGACGAAGACCGTCGTCGACGGCTGGGCGCAGGGCTTCGAACTCCCCGCCGAGGGCGGCCGACTGGACCTCACGTACAACGACCCGGCCACCCACACGGCCTGGATCTGGGGCCAGGGCGTGCTCGCGCTGGTACTGCTGGTGCTCGCCCTGCCGGGCCGCAGGCGGGAGATCGACGACGACCTGCCGGAGGAGGAGATCGCCGTCCCCGCGCAAGCGATGGAGGGCGAGGGGCGCAGGGCCCGCAGGCTCCGCGCGCAGGCGGAAGCGGACGCGGAAGCGGTGGCCGGGGCGGAATCCGCTGCCGATCCGGCCGGGGCGGCGCAGGCCTTCCCGGACCCGTACGCCCAACTCCCGGCGGAACAGGGCCCTTTCGCCCAGCAGCAGGGCGAGCAGCAGCCGTCGCCGTACGCGGCGGTGCCCCGGCAGCAGCAGTACGGCGAATGGGACGCCCAGGGCTACCCGGACGCCGGATACGCCGCTCCTGCCCCGTACGGCAACGAGCAGCAGTACCAGGGCCCGGACCAGGGCGCTCAGTACGGCGGTGAGCAGCAGTACGGCGCCGATCAGTACCAGCAACAGCAGCCCTACCAGGCCGATCCGTACCAGGCAGCGCCCTACGGGGACGGCCAGTACCAGGAGGGCCAGTACCAGCAGGGGCAGTACGACCCCTACGCCTACGGACAGCAGACCGACCGGCCCTACGCCGACGGCAGCGAGCCCGAGCAGCACCCCGACCCGAACGGCAACCAGGCCCCGGGCCAGGGGCAGTGGCCGACCGGCAACCCATCGCGAGGCGAGTCAGAGTGAAGCGCACAACCATCTCCCTGATCGCGGTCACCACCGCCCTCGCCGCGGTCACCGCCGTCGCCACGCTCACCGCGCCGGAGGGCGGTGCCACGGCGGAGGCGAAGGCCCCGGCGCGCCTGCCCGTCGAACGTTCCAGCCTGCTCTGCCCGGCGCCCAGCAGCTCCGAGCTCGCCGAGACCGAGTACACCTCGTTCACCCCGGTGGGGGACGCCGGTGAAGCGAAGGACGACGCGAAGAACGGCACGGCCGAACTGAAGCCGTCGTCCTCCGTCACGTTGGCCGACCCGGACACCGAGCTGAAGAAGGACGATCCGAAGGACGACACGAAGAACGGCACGAAGAAGGACGACGAGGCGAAGGGCGCGAAGAAGCCGGGCCGGGACAAGGCGCTGCTCGCGCTGAAGGAGCCGGGCAAGCCCGTCGCGGCCACGGCGAGCGGCGGCGACGCCCCCGCCCTCGTCGGCACCGCCACCGGTCGTCTCGCCCCCGGCTGGGCCGCCCAGCAGACCACCACGGTCACGGCGGGCGGCGGCGCCGGACTGCTCGGCGTCAGCTGTACCGCGCCCGACACCGACTTCTGGTTCCCCGGTGCCTCCACCGCCAAGGAGCGCCAGGACTACGTCCACCTCACCAACCCGGACGACACCGCGGCCGTCGCCGACATCGAGCTGTACGGCAAGGACGGCACCCTCAAGACCACGCTGGTCGACGGCGTCACGGTCCCCGCCGGATCCAGCGTCCCCGTCCTGCTCTCCACGCTGACCTCCGCCGAGCCCGCCGCGGACTTGACCGTCCATGTCACGACCCTGACGGGCCGCGTGGGCGCGGTGGTGCGGGCCGCCGACGACGAGCGGGGCAGCGACTGGCTGACCCGCTCGGCCGACCCGTCGGGCACCGCGGTACTGCCCGGCATCCCGGCGGACGCCACCTCGGTGCAGCTGGTCGCCTTCGCGCCCGGCGAGGCCGACGCCGACCTGAAGATCCAACTCGCCGGCCCGGGCGGCCGGATCACGCCGGCCGGACACGAGACGCTGCACGTCAAGTCGGGCATGACCGCGAGCGTCGACCTGGCGGACGTCACCAAGGGCGAGGCCGGGTCCCTGATCCTCAGCCCGGCCCAGAGCGGCCGCGCGACCCCGGTGGTGGCGGCGCTGCGCGTCGTGCGCGGCAAGGGCGACGAGCAGGAGATGGCCTTCATTCCGGCGACGGCTCCGGTGGGTGCGCGGGCGACCGCGGCCGACAACCGGGCCAAGGGGGCGATCCTCTCCCTGACCGCGCCGGGCGCCGCCGCCCGGGTCAAGGTCACCGCATCGGCGGGCACGGAGGCGGGCGCCCAGGTCGTCAAGACGTACACGCTCAAGGCCGGGACCACGCTGGCGGTCACCCCGCCGGTGCCGTCCGGACTGAAGGGCTCGTACGCGCTGACCGTGGAGACGGAGTCGGGCGGCCCGGTGCACGCGTCGCGCACGCTCACGCTGCCGGAGGACGGCATCCCGATGTTCACGGTGCAGACGCTGCCGGACGACCGGGGGACGGTGGCGGTGCCCGAGGCGGAGCAGGACCTGTCCGTACTCGACGACTGAGCCGTACCCGAAGACTGAGACGCCGGCCGGCGTCGCGGTCGTGGGCCGACGACCCTCGTCCGTCGGCCCCGGGCCCCGTTCGGCTTTCGAGGGTCCTCGTGCGGCCGCCCAGGGTCGTCGTCCGTCGGCCCAGGGTCCTCGCTCGGCGGTCGCCGTTCGTCGGCCGCCGGTCAGTCCTGCCCGTACCGCGGGTCGACCGACTCAGGGGCCAGCCCCAGCAGCTCCGCCACCTGCTCCACGACCACCTCGTGCACCAGCATGGCGCGCTCGTCGCGATTCTTCGTCCGGATCTCGACGGGCCGTCGGTAGATCACGACGGTGGCCGGCCGTTCCTTGTCCGCGGGAACAGAGCTGCCCAGCGGCACCGACTCCTCCGGCGCGCCCGGCACGTCCAGTACGAGGAAATCGACGTCCGCCAGCTGTGGCCAGCGCCGCTCCAGCCGTTCCACCGAGTCCTGCACCAGGTCCCGGAACGACTCGGACCGGCTGGTCGCGAGGGGGACCTGGGGCGGGGCGACGGGCCCGCGCATGCCGCGGCCGTGGCGGTCGCGGCGGCGCGGCCGTGGTTCGGTCGGGCGGGGCGGTACAGGACTGTCCATCACTGACGCAGGGTAGCTCTCCACGGCGTACGGCGATCGAGTCTGCGCCTCAGGTCCGCTGCATGTCGCCAATTGAGCATTTCGGCCAAGGTTGGGCCCGATTGTGCAACACCCGGCGATCGGAGATCACATCGTGATTGTCCTTATTTACCCCAAGTCATGATCGCATCACGGGCGGTCGCCGCCCGCGCACTTCTCTTCCCGTGCAGGTCAGGCCAGTTGCTCGGGGAGCGGCCAGGCCGGGCTTCGCGGCACGACACGGGGGAGTGACCTGGTGGAGAGTCGTCGCAGCCCGCTCAAGAGTGCGGTACCGTCCAACGTCGTGAGCCCTGTACGTCGCTGTTCGCGCACCGCGTGCGGCCGCCCTGCCGTCGCGACACTGACGTACGTCTATGCCGACTCGACTGCGGTCCTCGGCCCGCTCGCCACCTACGCCGAGCCCCACTGCTACGACCTGTGCGCCGAGCACAGTGAGCGGCTGACCGCCCCGCGCGGCTGGGAGGTCGTGCGGCTCACCGATGGTTCCGCCCCGGCCCGCCCCAGCGGCGACGATCTCGAAGCGCTTGCCAATGCCGTACGTGAGGCGGCGCGTCCCCAGGGACGGACGGCGGAGGCCGGCTCCCCGGGCGGTCGCCGGACGGCAGACCCGAGGGAGGTCGCGCGCCGCGGCCACCTGCGGGTGCTGCGTTCCCCGGATCCCTGACCCACCTGGCCCGCGGGGTTCCTGAGCCCCGGGCTACGTGGCCCGCGGATTCCTTGGGTCTTGGGCCACCTGGCCCGCGGGATCCTTGAGTCCGGGCTGCCTGGCCCCCGGATTCCTGCCCCGGATTCCTGCCCTGGGCTCCTCGCCCGCGGGATTCCTGATGCCCGGGCTCCTCGGTCCCGCGCTCCCCGCTCCTGAGCCCCCGCCTCTCTGCCGCCCTCGCCTCCCGTGCCCTCGCCTCGCGGCAGGCTCCGCATCCCGCCGCTCACTCTCATTCATTGAACCCTGCACGGAATTCCGTCCGGGCCATCGACCTCCACTTGCCGCGGACACGCCCATTCCCTCGCTTGCTGGGGATCGCACTGCGACATCCCGCGGCGTTCTTTCGGCCGGCTCCCCGACGCCCCCCCGTAGCCGGGTGCTCGGCATTGCCTTCTGCCGCGTACCTGCTCGAAGCCCTCGCCGGTTTCGGCGCGCCGGTCGCCATCTGCGCGGTGGTGCTCGTCGCGCTCGGCGTCGACCCGGTATGGCTGCGTCGACCCGGTCAAGGCCGCGGTCGTCGCCCTCGTTGCAAACACCGCGTCCGTCGCCTTCGGCGGGATGGACATCCTCTTGGTGACACTCGCTCAAGTCACCGACCTGCCACGGGATTCGGTTGCCTCGATGGTCGGCCGACAGGCGCCGCTTCTCGCCCTCGTCGTACTGCTCGTGCTGGTCGCTCTGGTGGACGGCCGGCGAGCGGTCTGCGTGAAACCTGGGCGCCCGCGCCCGCGTTCGCCTGCGGATTCGCTTTCGCCGCAGCCCAGTTCGCGGCAGCCGACCGTGTCTCGGTCCAACTCGCCTGCATCAGCGCTGTGTTGTTCGGCGCGACGGCCCTGATGGCTGTGCCCGCGCACGCGAGCCGGCCAGAGGAACCGGTGCCATCGGCTACTTCGTCGCGGCGGCGGGGGTGGAGCTCGCTTGTCTGCCGCCGGGTCAGGACGATCGCGTGCGCGGCACATCGGGCTCGTGGGGAACGAGGTCGATCTGCTGCGCAAGATGCTTCCCTGGAGCCCGGCGACCGCTGCCGGCCATGCGCATGATCGTCACGGCACGGAGCGCGGCGGCACTGGGCTGGATGCTGACTCAGCTTGTCCGGGTAGTTTGGGGTGACCGCAGAGACTTCAGGAGGGATGGCCCGTGACTGCTGATCTGTCGCAGATCGTGAAGGCGTACGACGTGCGCGGGGTGGTGCCGGATCAGTGGGACGAGGCGCTGGCGGAGCTGTTCGGCGCGGCGTTCGTCCAGGTGACGGACGCTTCGGCGATCGTCATCGGCCATGACATGCGGCCGTCGTCGCCGGGACTTTCGGGGGCCTTCGCGCGCGGCGCCGCCGCCCGGGGAGCGGATGTCACGCTGATCGGCCTGTGCTCGACGGACCAGCTGTACTTCGCTTCGGGGAAGTTCGGCCTGCCGGGCGCGATGTTCACCGCCTCGCACAACCCGGCGCAGTACAACGGCATCAAGATGTGCCGGGCGGGTGCGGCGCCGGTGGGCCAGGACACCGGTCTGGCCGACATCCGCGCACTGGTCGAGCAGTGGTCGGAGTCGGGTGCCCCGGCCCCGGCCGACGTGCCGGGCACGGTGAGCGAGCGGGACACGCTGACGGACTACGCGGCGCATCTGCTGTCGCTGGTGGACCTGTCGGCGATGCGTCCGCTGAAGGTGGTCGTGGACGCGGGCAACGGCATGGGCGGGCACACGGTCCCGACCGTTTTCGAGTCCCTCCCGCTCACTCTCGTACCGATGTACTTCGAGCTGGACGGCACCTTCCCCAACCACGAGGCGAACCCGCTGGACCCGGCGAACATCGTCGACCTGCAGGCTCGTGTGCTGTCCGAGGGCGCCGACCTGGGCATCGCCTTCGACGGCGACGCGGACCGGTGCTTCGTCGTGGACGAGCGGGGCGAGGGCATCTCCCCGTCGGCGATCACGGCGCTGGTCGCGGCCCGCGAGCTGGCCAAACACCCCGGCGGCACGGTGATCCACAACCTGATCACCTCCTGGTCGGTGCCGGAGGTCGTACGGGAGAACGGCGGCGAGGCGGTCCGTACCCGGGTCGGCCACTCCTTCATCAAGGAGGAGATGGCCCGCACCGGAGCGATCTTCGGTGGCGAGCACTCGGCGCACTACTACTTCCGTGACTTCTGGAACGCCGACACGGGCATGCTCGCGGCGCTGCACGTCCTCGCCGCCCTGGGCGGCCAGGACGGCCCGCTCTCCGAGCTGGTCGCCCAGTACGACCGCTACAGCAGCTCCGGCGAGATCAACTCCACGGTCGACGACCAGGCGGGCCGTGCGGCGGCGGTGAAGGCGGCGTACGTATCCCGTGAGGGCGTCACGCTCGACGAGCTCGACGGACTGACGGTGACGGCGGCGGACTGGTGGTTCAACCTCCGCGCGTCCAACACGGAGCCGCTGCTGCGCCTGAACGTGGAGGCGCGGGACGAGGTGACGATGGCGAAGGTCCGCGACGAGGTCCTGGCGCTGGTACGCGCGTCCTGAGGGAGGCGGGGCGGGGGTACGGGTAGGAAACACGTACCCCCGCCCCGTACCCCCTGCCGCGCACAGCAAGGACCCGGCACCCCCCAGAACGCGCCGCACCCCGCCCCCCGGCGGTAGGCTGACGTGGCTCAAACCGCATGACCGCGACAGCGTGCTCGACCACCGTCGACATGCGACATGCCCGAAGGGACAACCCTCATATGCCGCTCGAAGCCGGCCTCCTGGAGATCCTCGCCTGCCCGGCCTGCCACGCCCCGCTGGACGACCGCACGGCAGCCGACACGCCCGAGCTGATCTGCACCGGCAAGGACTGCGGCCTGGCCTATCCGGTACGGGACGGCATCCCGGTTCTGCTCGTCGACGAGGCACGCAGGCCCGCGTAAGCACGCACCGGCGCCGAGCACCCCGGCACGGCCCAAGCTCGGCACCACGGCACGCACAGACTTACCGCAGCACCGCACGCCACAGATTCACCGCACCACCGCACCGCACCAGCTCACCGAGTCATCACTCAGAGCAACCGCACGGACAAGCGAAAGCGCACCACCCCCCTCGCACGTGCACGGCGATCGGAGGCCCACCCACATGCTCGACGAGTCGCTCCTCGATGCCCCGGACGCCCTGGCCCGCGCAGATCGACGAGGCCTCCTCCGTGGCGCTGCCGAGGCCGGGGCGCGTGTGCGCACCGCCGCCCGGCACGCCGCCGAGGCCGGCATCGCCGAGCTGACGCCCGAGGGCCGCCCCCGCGCCGTCCTCGTCGCGGGCCCCGGCCATGCCGCCACCGGCGTCGCCGACCTGATTGGCGCCCTCGCCGGCGCCGCCGCCCCCGTCACCCGGCTGCACCCCACCGGCGTCGCCCCGGCCGCCGGCGCCCTGCGCTGGGCGCTCCCCGGCTGGGCGGGCTCCGTGGACCTCCTGCTCATCGCGACGACCGACGGCAGCGAACCCGGCCTCGCTCTCCTCGCCGAGCAGGCGTACCGCCGCGGCTGCACCGTCGTCGCCGTAGCCCCGCAGCGGTCCCCGCTCTCCGAGGCGGTCGACGGCACGCACGGCATGGTCGTTCCGATGGCCACCGCCCCGCACGAGCTGTACGAGGAGACGCAGGCCGCGAGCCCCGGCGCCCTCTGGGCGCTGTTCACTCCACTGCTCGCCCTCCTCGACCGCCTCGACCTGCTCGAAGCGACCCCGGAGACTCTCGCCAAGGTGGCCGACCGCCTCGACAGCACCGCCGAACGGTGCGGCCCGGCCATCGCCACGTACAGCAATCCGGCCAAGACGCTTGCTGCCGAACTCGCCGACAGCCTGCCGCTCATCTGGACGGAAGGCGGTGGCGCCGGCCCCGTGGGCCGCCGCTTCGCCGCCGTACTGGCCGAGCTGGCCGGCTGTCCCGCCCTCGCCGCCGAGCTGCCGGAGGCGCTCCCCGCGCACGGCGTGCTCCTGGTGGGCGACTTCGCGGCCGGTGCCGACCCGGAAGACTTCTTCCGTGACCGCGTCGATGAGCCGCAGGCCCTGCGGGCTCGTGTCGTACTGCTCCGCGACCGCCCTGCCGGCGGACTCACCGCCGCCCCCGCCGCCCGTGAGCTGGCACTGAGTCACGACACCGCGATCAGCGAGCTCGAACCGGCGGAGGGCAGCGAGCTGGAGTCGATCGCCGAACTCCTCGCCGTCACCGACTTCGCCGCCGTCTATCTGGCCCTGGCCGCGCCGGGCGTCCCGACGTAACGGCCACACTCGGCAAGGAAGACCAAGGAAGATCAAGGAAGACGATGGATCGCCTCTCCAACACCGTGCGCCCATACGCCTGGGGTTCCAGGACCGCCCTTCCGGAACTGCTCGGCATCTCGCCGACCGGCGAGCCGCAGGCCGAGATGTGGATGGGCGCCCACCCCGGCGCCCCCTCCCGCATCACCCGCAACGCGGGCAGCGAGGAACCCCTTTCCGGCCTCATCGCCGCCGACCCCGAGCGGGAACTGGGCGCCGCGGCGGTCGCGAAGTTCGGCCCGCGCCTTCCCTTCCTCCTCAAGGTTCTCGCCGCCGGCGCCCCCCTCTCCCTCCAGGTGCACCCGGACCTCGCACAGGCGAAGGAGGGGTACGCCGCCGAGGAGAGCGCGGGCATCCCGATCGACGCCTCCCACCGCAACTACAAGGACGCCAACCACAAGCCCGAACTGATCTGCGCGCTCACGCCGTTCGACGGCCTGTGCGGATTCCGCGAGCCGACCGAGTCCGCCGACGCCATCGCGGCGCTCGAGGTGAACTCGCTCAAGCCGTACGTCGACCTCCTCCGTGCCCACCCGGAAGAGGCCGCGCTCCGCGAGGTCCTGACCGCCGTCCTGAGCGCCGACCCCGCCGAGATGGCGACGACAGTCGCCGAAGCGGCGGCCGCGGCGGAACGGCTGGGCGGCGCCTACGCCCCGTACGCCTCGCTCGCGCACCACTTCCCCGGCGACCCGGGCGTCATCGCCGCCATGCTGCTCAACTACGTTCAACTGCAGCCCGGCGAGGCCCTGTTCCTGGGCGCCGGCGTCCCGCATGCGTATCTCAACGGCCTCGGCGTGGAGATCATGGCCAACTCCGACAACGTGCTGCGCTGCGGACTGACCCCCAAGCATGTGGATGTCCCCGAACTGCTGCGTATCGTCCGCTTCGAGGCGCGCGACGCGGCCGTCCTGCGCCCCGAGGCCTCACCCTCCGGTGAAGAGGTCTACGACACCCCGATCGACGAATTCCGCCTCTCCCGCTACGTCCTGGCCGCGGGCGCAGCGCCCCGCGACCTGACCGCTCCCACCCCCCAGATCCTGCTCTGCACGGCGGGCAGCGTCACGGCCGGGGATCTCACCCTCGCCCCGGGGGAGTCGGCGTTCGTCCCGGCGGGGGGCAAAGCGGAGATCTCGGGCACCGGACCGGGTTCCGGCACGGTCTTCCGCGCGACTGTGGTGGCCTGAGGCGACGCCGTCTTCGGGTGCTGCAACAATGGCGCACCGCAAAGACCGGGCAAAGCCCGGGCGGCGACCGACGTACGCACGAAGGGACATCCGGCACACATGAGCGCGTCAGGCGGAACCAAGGCGATCGTGGCGGCACTCGCCGCCAACCTCGCGATCGCGGTAGCGAAGTTCGTTGCGTTCCTGTTCAGCGGCTCGTCGTCGATGCTGGCGGAGAGCGTCCACTCGCTCGCGGACTCCGGCAACCAGGGGCTGCTGCTCCTCGGCGGCAAGAAGGCCCAGCGCGAGGCCACCCCGCAGCACCCCTTCGGCTACGGGCGTGAGCGCTACATCTACGCCTTCCTCGTCTCCATCGTCCTCTTCTCGGTCGGCGGCATGTTCGCGATCTACGAGGGCTACGAGAAGATCAAGGAACCGCACGCGATCGAGGCCTGGTACTGGCCGGTCGGCGTCCTCGTCTTCGCCATCATCGCGGAGACGTTCTCCTTCCGGACGGCCATCAAGGAGTCCAACACGATCCGCGGCAAGCTGACCTGGACCCAGTTCGTCCGCCGCGCCAAGGCCCCCGAGCTTCCGGTGGTCCTCCTGGAGGACCTGGGCGCGCTGGTCGGTCTGGTGCTGGCGCTGGGCGGCGTGAGCCTGGCGCTGGCCACGGGCGACGGCGTCTGGGACGGCATCGGCACGCTCTGCATCGGTGTGCTGCTGATCGTGATCGCGATCGTCCTGGCGGCCGAGACCAAGTCCTTGCTGCTGGGCGAGGCGGCCGGCACGGAAGACGTCGAGAAGATCAAGGCGGCCATGGTGGACGGTGAAGTGGTCACCGGCATCATCCACATGCGTACGCTGCACCTCGGCCCGGAGGAGCTGCTGGTCGCCGCCAAGATCGGGGTTGCGCACGACGGCACGGCCAGTGAGGTCGCGGATGCGATCAACGCGGCCGAGGACCGGATCCGTACGGCGGTTCCGATCGCCCGTGTGATCTACCTGGAGCCGGACATCTACAGCGAGTCGGCGGCGGCGTCGGGCACCAACCCGGCCAAGTCCCCGGGCGGCTCGACCCCGGACACCGCCCACTGACCTCATGAAGCATGGAGAAGGCCCCCCGCCACTGGGCGGGGGGCCTTCTCCATGCGCCTACGCGTATTCATGCGCTACGCCTACGAGTTCATGCGTTGCGCGTTCACGCGTTCACGCGCTTCCGAGTACGAGTTCTACGCGTACGAGAACGGAGGCGGCGCGGCAGCCGACCGGTACGGCTTCCGCCCCACCAGCCACCCGGCCAGCCCGCAGCCCATACCGACCAGGGCCAGTACGCCCCCGAGCGGGACACCGGCCATCAGCAGCATCGGCACGGCCACGTCGTCGGTCAGCCGGCCGTGCACCTGCGCCCCCGCGAACGTGCCGGAGTGCTCGGAGAGGAAGAAACGCGAGTCGTTCGAGTTCCCGCGGTTGTCCCCGAGCAGGAACACCCGCCCCTGCGGCACCGTGACGCTGTAGCGCCCGTACCCGTTGTCGGCGGAGACACCCTTCAGATACGGCTCCGAGAGGGGCATGCCGTCCACGGTCACCTGCTGCTCGTCCGTACAGCACGCCACCTGGTCTCCGCCCAGCCCCACGATGCGCATGAGCGCGTATCCCTCGTACCGGTCGGGCGAGCTGACGAGAACGACATCGCCCCGGCGGAGCTTCCCGCTGTCGACCTTTTCGGCAAGGAGCCGATCACCTCGGCTGTAGGTCGGCTCCATGCTGGCGCCCGCGGCAAAGGCGGTGATGTACCCGGCCTTGACGAGCAGGAAGGACACCACCCCCAGCACCACCCCGAGGGGCACCAGAACCCACCCGGCGATCCTCAGCCCCCGCCCCTGCCGCATATCCGACCCTCCTGCAAACCGTGTGACTGTGCGCGCGGAGAGTACAGCCGGACCTCGCACGGCCGAGCGTGCGGGACCCGGTTGCGTTCACTGCGTACGTGGCTGCGTCCACGGCGTCCACGGCGTCCACTGCGTCCACGGCGTATGACGCACAAACGGACTACTGGATCCCGCCCAGCACCCGAGGGCCGCCGCCTCGTCGGGCGCCGCCGTCAGCCGCTCCCGGAAGCCGGTGTCCATGAGCTTGCGCGCCACCAGCTTGCGGGACAGCAGCGTCAGAATCCGCAGATGTTCATCGCCGGCGGCAGCCTCCGGCACCGTGCGTGCGGGACGGCGATCGGCAGCCGCAGCAGCAACGTGCAACAGCTGCGCGCGACCGTAAAGTGCCGTCAGCCCACGCGTCAGGCCCGCCAAACCTCGGAATCGGCTGGATCCCGGCGCGGGTGGGCTGGGGTCCACTGGGCCGATCGGTGTAGATTCGTGACCAGAGTCAGACGTCGCTGCTGATGGCGGTCGGGCGGTCCTGTTTCTGCAGACCGACCGAGGGAGAGAGGGCCTCCGACGGACTGCACTGCGAGGGCCCGGGCATTCGTATGCCCACGGCCGCCGCAGAGCCAGCCGTACCCACCCTCGACCCACACCACGAGGAGCAGCTCGCATGTCGACTGTCGCCACTGGCCAGGACTTCAAGGTCGCCGACCTTTCCCTCGCCGTTTTCGGCCGCAAGGAGATCACTCTCGCCGAGCACGAGATGCCCGGTCTGATGTCGATCCGTAAGGAGTACGCGGCTTCGCAGCCGCTGGCCGGTGCCCGGATCACCGGTTCACTGCACATGACGGTGCAGACTGCCGTCCTGATCGAGACCCTGGTCGCACTGGGCGCCGAGGTCCGCTGGGCGTCCTGCAACATCTTCTCCACCCAGGACCACGCGGCCGCCGCCATCGCGGTCGGCCCGAACGGCACCCCGGAAGCCCCCCAGGGTGTCCCCGTCTTCGCCTGGAAGGGCGAGACGCTGGAGGAGTACTGGTGGTGCACGGAGCAGGCGCTGACCTGGCCGAACACCCCCACCGGTGGCCCGAACATGATCCTGGACGACGGTGGTGACGCCACCCTCCTGGTCCACAAGGGTGTGGAGTTCGAGAAGGCCGGCGCGGCCCCGGACCCCTCGACCGCGGACAGCGAGGAGTACGGCTACATCCTGCGCCTGCTGAACCGCACCCTCGGCGAGGCACCGCAGAAGTGGACGCAGCTGGCGTCCGAGATCCGTGGTGTCACGGAGGAGACGACGACGGGTGTGCATCGTCTGTACGAGATGCACCGGGACGGGAGTCTGCTGTTCCCGGCGATCAATGTGAACGACGCGGTGACGAAGTCGAAGTTCGACAACAAGTACGGCTGCCGGCATTCGCTGATCGACGGGATCAACCGTGCTACCGATGTGCTGATCGGTGGCAAGGTCGCGGTCGTGTTCGGTTACGGCGATGTGGGCAAGGGCTGTGCGGAGTCGCTGCGTGGTCAGGGTGCCCGGGTGATCATCACTGAGATCGACCCGATCTGTGCGCTGCAGGCGGCGATGGACGGCTACCAGGTGGCCACGCTGGACGACGTGGTGGGTGTCGCGGACATTTTCGTGACCACGACGGGCAACAAGGACATCATCATGGCCGCGGACATGGCCAGGATGAAGCACCAGGCGATCGTCGGGAACATCGGTCACTTCGACAACGAGATCGACATGGCCGGTCTGGCCCGGACTCCGGGGATCGTCAAGGACGAGGTCAAGCCGCAGGTGCACACCTGGACGTTCCCGGACGGCAAGGTGCTGATCGTGCTGTCCGAGGGCCGTCTGCTGAACCTGGGCAACGCGACCGGTCACCCCTCCTTCGTGATGTCGAACAGCTTCGCGGACCAGACGCTGGCCCAGATCGAGCTGTTCACCAAGCCGCAGGAGTACCCGACCGACGTGTATGTGCTGCCCAAGCACCTGGACGAGAAGGTCGCCCGTCTGCACCTGGACGCGCTCGGCGTGAAGCTGACCACGCTCCGTCCCGAGCAGGCCGCCTACATCGGCGTCGAGGTCGACGGCCCGTACAAGCCCGACCACTACCGCTACTGATCGGCTACTGACACACCCTCAGCAGCAGGTACCAGCGGTACCAGGCAGGCCCCCGCACCCCCGTGTCGGGGGCCTGCCCCATACCGGCCTCGAACGGCTCCCCGGCAAGAGCCTCACCGCACAAGGACACCCAAGCGCCCATGCCCCGCGGCCGCTATTCGCTCCACGATCCGCACGATCACACCCCCCTCGGCGAAGAACACTTCCAGTGCGCGCCAGGCCCCTCCGGCTGGCGCTACGTCTCCCAGATCACCACCCCCTCCGGCGACCACGCCGGCTCTGTCGACCTCGCCCTCGACGAGCTCGGCCGCCCCATCCGTCTCGAACTCCACGCCGCGAGCTGGCAGGTCCGCGGCGCCGCCCTCGACGGTGTCACCTGGGTCCGTACCGACCCCACCGGCACTTACGCCACCGAAGGCAACGTCCGCGCCCACGCCTTCACCGGCACATCCCCCGCCTTCCTTGTCGCCACCGCACGTCTCCTCCGCCTCACCCCCGGTTCCCCCGCGACCCGCGTCCGCCTCGTCGCCTTCACAGACCCGGTCCTCGCCCCCCGCACCGTCGACCAGTCCTGGGCCCTGATGAAGAGTGAAGCGCATGCCACTGACAATGGCCCCCTGATGGTGGACGCATACCAGGTCAGCGCCCTGGACACGGGCGAACAGCACGTCGTCCACGTCGCCGGGGACGTGGTCCTGACAGCCCCCGGCATCGAACTCGAAGACCTGGAGACCCCGCCCTCGGTCTTCCCCTGACCGCTGGGCCTTCCGCTCGGCCTACGCGGGCGGCGCAAACCCCGTGGCCGAAGACGTCCCGCCGTCCGGCGTCCCCCGCCGCTCCGCACCCGGCACCGCACCGGGCATCCCCCGCCGCTCCGCACCCGGCACCGCACCGGGCATCCCCCGCCGCTCCGCACCCGGCGCCGGCTCGGTCTTCGCGGCCGCCCCGAGCGGCAAGCCGGCCTCCCCGGCATCTGCCGCCGCACCCCCCGCCGGAGCCCAACCGCCACCAGCGGCATCACCCGCCGCCACCACCCCTGCGGCCCCCGGGGCCCCACCACTCGCCGGTACCGCGCCGTGGACCACCGGCCCCGGAACCACCCCGGCCGACCGTCCTCCCGCCGCCGCCCCGAAGGCCCGCCGGGCATCACGTGCCTGCCGCTCATTCACCACGGCGGCCAGATACGAGGCCGACGGCACCCCCTCCGGCGCGGGCGCCCCCGTGCACGCCGCCAGATCAGCGGCCAGTCGCCCCGCCATCGACCGGCCCACGGCCGGGTCCAGCTGCCTCATCCGCGTCAGGTACTGACGTATCGCGAGCCACAGATCATCCGGCACCCCCGACAGATCCAGCTCGGCGAACCGCCCCACGAGCCACGGCGGAGGCGGCGGCACCACCATCCCCCGCCCCGACGGCACCCGCTCCCGCACCACGAGCGTCCCCGCGAACACATCCCCGATCCGCCGCCCCCGCGCCGACACCAGCGAGGCGATGCAGGCGATGACCCCGAACGACATGAGGATCTCCACCACGCTCAGCGCCCCCCGCACCAGCGCATGCCGGAACCGGATCGGCCCCCCGTCGTCCCGCACCACCCGCAGCCCACAGGCGAGTTTTCCGAGGGACCGCCCGTGGCTGAGGGTCTCCACGGCTATCGGCGCCCCCACCAGGACCAGCAGAAACGTCGCTATCGACACCGCCATGACCGCCGCCTCGTCCAGCGAGGCCGTCGCCACCGCAAGCCCGATCGACACCAGGAGATACGCCGCCCATACCACCGCAAGATCAATCACCACAGCGAGCGCCCGGCTGGGCAGTCTCGCCGGCTGCAGGCCCAATACGACCGCGTCCCCCGTCACAAGCGCACTCACTGCAGCCCCTTTGCCGTCGAACTTCCCTGCCCCTTGATTCCTCAGTCTGCCAAGCTGGCCCGCAGCGCGCCGCAGTAGTACGGACCCGTACGCACCAGTGCCTGGAGCAGCAGCCGACCATGGACCTCGATGTCTTCGTGACCGCCCACCGCGCCGAGTGGGACCGCCTGGACTACCTCCTGCGCAGGGGGCGCCATCTCACCGGCGC